>JAZKFX010000082.1:0-36160 GCA_040386215.1 Pseudomonadota bacterium | reverse complement strand
TGTACCGGTTAAGTGCGGGGGTCAGAATCCCGACAGCGGGTTTTGCCGCTGAGCCCGCAGAGTATTGCAAGGGGTTTTGACTGTCAACGTGCATCATGAAAAGAAGCATGCTTCTTTACTAGGAATTAAGTTGCGTGGGATATATAGTTGGCGTTGTTTAATAAATTGTTAGAGTAAAAGTATGACCATGACGGACAAAATAATATCATTTATGACGGCTGAGTTTTTTTTAAAGAAAAGACCAAACGGAGGTAAGGCCGTTCTTTTTAGGTCTTTATTTATTACGACATATCTCTACCTATTTGCTATTGTTATAAAGTCGTTTACTGCTGAAAACAGCACGTTTTCATTTTCGTTAAGTCAATTTGTTACTGAAGTTAATGCAACCATCCCATGGTTAGGAGCAATCTTTGGTGCTACATATGCGGCACTATATACACGTTTTTCTTCACAATGGTCGTATTTAGCTGGCTTTTATAATCAGCAAATTCAAGCTTCACTTTCGCTTAGTGAGGAAGTTCTTAATGGAGATAATTATGCAATTTGGCAGGCTGCGTTTATTGAAGATGCAGTTTGCATGCATCTGGCAACAAAAATAGGATTTAGCAATGCAATACTTATGATGATAAAAGAAGAAAAAACTAGAAAAATTCTTGAAGAAGACCAGCACTTCGGAAACGAGCGAGTTGCACAAATTGAAAAATCATTGGAAGCAGCTGTAAAAAAGAAGCTCTAACAAAGCAAACAAAACATATAGCTTTTAATGAAATCATAAATCAATAGGGTCAGACTCCATTGATATAGCTTTTTACCTTTTGCGAAATCACCTTGAAAAGTATTATGGGCCCAATATTGAGAAAATGGTTATTCGTGCTATTTATTGCTTTACCACTTATCATATATTTCTTGAACCTAGATATTGAAGCTCTGATTCATCGAGAAATTCATGGTAGAAGGGGCGCGATATATTATTTCGGTCATAACATGTTTTGGCTTCAGTTTCTTATGAATATTTTTTATGCCTTTATGCTTGCTTTCTTTTCTGTTCAGATTGTCTCGGAGAAAAAAGAAGAGCCTGATAAGAAATGAACCTAGGTTTTTACAAAATACGTCGATAGCTCTGCCACTGAATTAACGTTGCTAAGCGAGAACCAAGTGAATCAAAAAATTGAACCGTTGAATAAAAAGGACTTCGAGCTGCTCTCAAAAAATAGGGAGTGGCTTGCCGGTCACTTTGATGACTTGCACGAGTATCAAAATTTATCTTCTAAGCTAAGGTTAATTCAAACCATCCTTGATAATGAATGGGTTTCAAAAGAAGAAACCTTCAAGCTGCAAGCCTTAGGCATTTGCCTGGGTGACGCTCTTGAGCAGGATGTCGAAGAATTGAACTGGGTTGCCGTGGAAGACGAATTCGGGCGTGACCCTGCATTGCGCTGGCTTAATACATCTGTTTTAGTCTTTCCTCGTACAGCTATATCAAAGAGAGTCGAAGATAGTGTAAAAGTTGATATTTATGAAATGTTTGGCGGTTTCCAAAAGGCCGTTCAAAACGCAGTAAAAAATCAAACATAAAAAGCTACTAAAATCTGCTCTATACCGCAACGCTATGAGAATTCCATGATCAGATTCTTTTAATACTTAATTATTTCGAAAGTCAGATTTTAATTCGTAAAGCATCTGTCTTCTACGGCTAGCTTCTGCAATGCAAATAATGAGCCTCTCTTTTTAACAAAAAAACTTCAATTTTCAACAGTTTTCAATTATTCCTGCAATTCAATCAAGCCATTTAGTATTTTCTCAGTCAAGATCCACATGAACCCTGAAGTTAAAGGTTTGAAAAATAATAATTCTAGTCACCCATCTAACAAAGCAGGAGTAATCCATGTTCAATAAAAATAACACGTTGGAAAAGTTGCTTTTTTCGATTTTGTTTCTAATTGCGGCAAATAAAGTCGTCGCTGCACCCGATCCAAATTTTCACATCTATCTGATGTTTGGCCAATCCAACATGGAAGGAGCAGCGCCGATTGAAAACCAGGATCGCATCACCAATCCGCGGGTAAAGGTGATGGCTGATTTAAATTGCGGTAATCTTGGCCGTACCTATGGCAATTGGTATGTTGCAGCACCACCCCTCAACCGATGCAACAGCGGCCTCGGTCCTGGTGATTATTTTGGCAAAACCATGGCGGATGGAATGCCAAGTGCCGTGACCATAGGCTTGGTTCCGGCAGCTGTATCCGGCACCCCGATTGAGCTCTATCAAAAATCAGCGCCAATAGGCCGTAATAATCAAAACATACCCACACAATTTAACGGTGGATATGCGTGGCTGCTCGACATGGCAAAAAAAGCTCAGCAAGCGGGCGTCATTAAAGGCATTATTTTTCATCAAGGTGAAAGCGACACCAGCGACCCGAACTGGAAAAACCAGGTCAAAGAAATCGTCACAGATTTGCGAAGAGATCTCGGCATTGGCGATGTCCCTTTTCTCGCCGGTGAATTACTTTACGCGAGCTATGGATCCTGTTGTCATTGGCATAATTCTGAAGTCAACAAGTTGCCTGGTTTGATCAACAATGCCTACGTAGTTTCAGCAATGGGATTACCGGGAATGGATGTCTATCATTTCACCACTGCTTCTTATCGAGAATTTGGCAGGCGTTACGCGCAAATTATGTTGGATAAAATTGATCGATACGGCGTGAGCTCAAGTTCTTTAGTTACCTCGTCCAGCTCATCGAGAAGTTCAAGCACGAATTATTCATTGCCTTTTACTACCCAAGCGGAAAATTATTCAACAATGAACGGAATCCAAACTGAAACTACTGCCGATACCGGTGGGGGTTTAAATGTTGGCTGGACTGATGCGAATGATTCGCTTAGTTATTCAGAAACGGGAATTAATATTCCTGCAACCGGAAGCTACAAAATCACTTACCGTGTCGCGAGTTTAAATGGCGGTGGTAGCTTCACCTTGAGAGAAGTTGGCGGCAGCAATTACGATAATGTTTCTGTCCCAAGTACGGGTGGTTGGCAAACCTGGATTGATATAAGCCGGACAATTACGCTCACTGCCGGTGTGCACAAGTTTGGTTTATTGGTTAATACCGGTGGCTTCAATATTAATTGGTTCAAAATTGAAGCCGCAGGAAATTCCAGCTCCACACCGCCAAGATCCTCATCGTCCTCATCAAGATCGAGCACCGCAGGTAGCGCAAGCTGCAAGCAAATCCTTAGCAATGATTGGGGTAGTGGATTTAGTGCAATGATTCGCATCACCAATAATCGCACCACAGCAATTAATGGCTGGAATATCGGTTGGACTTATAGCGATGGTACTAGAATATCCGGCTCCTATAACGCCACAGTCACGGGAAGCAATCCTTACAACGCTAGCAATCTTTCCTGGAATGGCACTATCCAACCGGGTCAATATGTTGAATTTGGCTTTCAGGCAACTAAAAGCGGTTCAACCGTAAATGTTCCCACCTTTACGGGAGCAGCATGTAACTAGGAGATTAAACTCAAGGAAAAACGCTTCTATGTCATTCTAAAAATGCCTGCAACGAAAGTTACGGGCATTTGTGTATGAATCTGGAATCACTTGAATCAAAAGGTCAGGCTCCATTGATGGTAGAAAAATAAAGCTGCCAGGAGGCTGCTCAATCTCTATTTATAACAATATGAGGGGTGTTAACTTTATTTAGCGTAGCGTATGTAGGAGAGGAAAATTCAATAGTAGAATCTCACAGTTGGGGATTACACTACCTTCATAAAATCAAAAGTTTTAGTGATTTTTAAGTTCGCTATGAATCTTTCTTGAAAATCAAAATATTTCCACCAGAGATCTGCACAGCAAACCAATCTTTTCCTGCGGCGATAGATTCTGCATATAGCCCTAAATCATACATCCAATTCAATAACTGCAATGAAACTCTTGCATTATTTTGTATTGATTCAAATGCCATTAAATTTCCATCACTCGTGATAGCAATAAATTTGTTTTCCTCCAATGATTTAATATCACGTATTGAGTCATGTAAGGAGTCTAGATTGGTAGTTATTTCCGACCTCGCTATGACGTCTATCTTTTGTATTTTAGCTGCGCCTGCATTGATATTGATTGCATAAAAAACTCCTCTATCGGTTCCTGCAATGACTAAGTTGGGAGTTACAAAAGATGCGGCTAATACTCTTCCGCCATTCAATTGATCGCCATTTTCAATTTCGCATTTTTTATTTATCAATTCATTATTGCTGACTGTTAGTGTTGAGCAGTGACTTATTTGGTTCGCATCATCATCCATTCCCAAAAGAAGAATGGTGTTGTCATTTAATTTCAGAGATTTGCGAATATCTTTCTTTTTTACATTCGTAATAATATCGCAATTATTTTTAGTAAATTTGCATATTCCTAATTTTGATCCAATTACTTGATAATTATCAATTGAGCTTATGGTGTAAGGTGAGGGAAACTTTTCAAGTCTATTTGCACTAACTTTAATGTCGTCATAATTATTTGTATTTATGTTTAAAAGATAGCCGTTTTCTGCTTTTTTTTCATGGTTGCCTATCAAACGAAACAAACCTGTGTTTTCGTATACAATTTTATTCGTGCGTTTAATAAGTTCATTTTCAATGCATTTTTCCATTTTCCCATTTTTTCCCGTAATAACACAAAATTTACCAGACACCCGACTTGCAGCCACAAATCTATTGTCATCAAAGCTAGTGATTTTTCCTTCACCAAAATTTTCAATTGTGCCGCTATATCGGTAGTCACTGAGGGGGAGGTTCGCAATATTTGGCATGTCAAATATTCTATAGGATTTATTACAGTGCCCAGCGAGTTCGGTTGCATTTAAACTCCACTCAGTATTGTTCGCAAGGTCTGCGAAATATCCTTTGAATTTTTTGTAATTATCTGGTGCATCATTATTCGTGTTCGCACTTGAAACATGGGAGCTTCTGCCAAGGATTGCTTTTAATGTGACTCCTGAGCCATAGCAAAAGTCCCCGTAGTCATTTCCTTCCGTATGGTAGCCAATAACCTGGTTTTTCGAGTTCTTTATAACTCCCCCAGAATCGCCATTCATAAAGCATTTTGACACACCAGAATTTCTAATGCTGTTGCATTTGTAATGAATCTTGGATCCACAAATACCTTCAATATGACATTCGTGCGCACTGCCTCCCTTGATGGTAACTGTAATGGGCTCAGACTCAGATAGCTTTGGAAGAGATCTTAGTATATTTAAAGCAGATGGGAATGCCTTGTGATCTAATTTAATAAAAGCAAAATCAGCATATTCACCACGTGAACTTTTAGTCGGAGTCACGTAGTTATCGTTAGGATTAACAAGCAAATTTTTGGCATTGATGGGTTCTTCCTTGCCATCGGAGTGATGAAGCGTGACGGCTATCCCGATTTTCGCATCTTTCGAAAACTCATTAAAGCAATGTATCGGTAAAAGAATTTTTTCAGGTAACAATATTGATCGGCAAGATTTGCCTGTACCTATAGAAGATACCTCTACGTCCTCAAGTTTTGCATAGGACAATGCCGAATAAAAAATGAGGATGTAGATCCCTGATTGAAATGCCTTGCTATTTTTCAGCTTCATAAGTCAGCTTCATAAGTCAGCTTTATAAGCTGCACAAGTTGGCATAACATTTTTTCTAATTAGCTCAATAGTTTTTACGGTTTTTATACCTGAGTTTTCATCTTTTTTGTACAAAACCATCGCATTAAAATCTTCGATAGGTTCAAGTAAATTGTTTTGCATTAGTTGAGCTGTATATTCGGTTAGTGCCTGTATGAGTAAATTTATTAGATACAATTCGATTGGAGAAAATGTGTTGGTACTTTTTTCGCACGTGAGTCCTTTGCCATCATCCAGAGCCTTAATCCACAGTTGCAAAGTAGTGTAGTTGTAAGGCGGTTTAATTAATCTTAAGCTTTCAGTATTAAGCTTTTCATCGTTAAATTCGATGATAACCTTTGGGTATGTTTTTAATGATTTTGAAAGAGTGCTGCTAAAATCTGATGAGTCTTCATAGAGTATTTTTTTTGCCGGTTTGGCGGTCATATTCTTTGCAGCAGTGGAAAGCAGCGTTAACGCATTATTTACCGCTTTAGTTTCGCAAGTTTTGGTATCATTTTTACTTACCAATGATTGGCAACTTGGAACGGTTTTACATCCAAACAGTAAAAGGATTGCAGCAGTGCATATCATGGATATACATTTCATATTAGCGCTCCCAAGGTTCCTTAATGTTACTGATTTTTTGCCAGATGGCATTAGAACTGTATTTGTTTTATGTTCTTAGGGCAACATCAAAATAGCTATATATAGTTAGTTTTTTTATTCTAATATTTTGAGTGCTTATTAAAACGCATACATTACCAAATTCCTACAGTGCTCGGATTTATAAAAATGAATGCTTTGGCGGACAATATCTTCTTGAGAGTTAAGAGCCAACGATTGGAGTCTTTTTTCATTATAATTTTCCTGCAGAAATTACAAAGCTTTTCGTGATGATTGATTCAAAGGCGGCCAATAGGCCGCTTCATTTTCTATCTAATATGCGTACTACAAAAATCCTGCATTCGATAAAACACATCGACCAATCCGGCAACTGCTTTTACCGGTAGTTCAACATTGTCGTGGATGTTTATCAACAAACATTCCAGCAAACAAATTTGATTTTGCAATTGATACGCAAGATCTTCAGCTTTTTCTCTTCGAATGTTTTCGCCAATCGTTTCCAAGTGCTCGCCGTCCGGTGAATGAATTTCAATAGATTCTGATTGATACTGCGCGTACTGGAATGCATTGAGAACAATAACATTAGGAGGGGTGTTGATTTTATTTAGGGTAGCGAATGTAGGAGAGGAAATGTTATCCATAGTAAAACCTCACAGGTAGATTTTTTAAAATGCCAGCATGAAGTAGTAATTCATGGAGGCAGACTGGGCAGGGTTACTACCACTGGACCAACCACACCGGCCCACCCGAAGGTGGCCCCGCCCTGTCACCATAACGAGGCGTCGCTGTGCGAGACGCAAAGCAATAAAGCTTTGTGGCAGTTAAGTCAGGGGGGTAGTAATCCCGACAGCGGATTTTGCCGCTGAGCCCGCTGAGTATTGGAAGGGGTTTTCAACGTGTATCATCAAAAGAACTGCTGTTCTTCGCTAGGAAATAAATAGCGCGGGATATATAGTTGCTGTTGTTAAATAAATTGTTAAGCACTTATATGAATAATCAGCCAATATTAAATCTGGATGGATATTTGCTCTCACTTAGAAGGCTTAGTGGTAACCTTTGTGATTTTTGGGCTGAAATATTTGATATTAACGGAGATGTTGAAGTTGGATTTCGAGAACATCTAGTCGATCGAGAAATTACGTTGCTTGATAGATCTCCTGTAGGCTATAAGGAAATAGATGTCGTTCTGGAAAAACATTTACTGTCAAAGCTAGGCGTCGAGGATGTATCCTTGCTGAAACTATTTTCCTGGGACATCGTCGAGTTTATACAAATGTCATTTCGACATTTGGACCCAGAAATTGACCCTATATCTACTAAGCAGGCATTTTTGATCAATGCCGAATCAGGATTTCATGGGCAGTATATCTACATTGTAATACCTGTAATCAACCAGGCAATTGCAATAGGGTTGGCAATTCGTGCTTAACAAAGTTGCCAAACGGGATTAGCTTAAATCGAGCAAAACAAATATGGAATTCTTTGTTAACCGTCCCGGATATGGGAACAAGCCAATTAAATCTGGCACTAGCTTTTCGAAAGAAATTATCGATAGAAGTCATTGGCGCTATTCTTCAGTAAAATATTTCCCTGAAACAGCAATAGAAGCAAATATTGAAAAGCAAAATTATGCTCTTTATCCGAGAAAACTTTATGTTGATATTGCAATTCAATGTGACGTATGTAAAAGGATGTTTATTTTTTTCGCCTTGGAGCAAAAATATTGGTTTGAAGAACTTGAATTTTATATTGACGCTCATTGCACGCGCTGCATAGAGTGCAGAAAAAATGATCAGGAGATAAGATTCATGCAAAAAAGGTATCAAACTTTAATAGCTAGTAACGAAAGGACAGTCCAAGAAACCAATGATTTAAAAAACATCGCATTGGAGCTCTATCAGTTAGGCTATATTCGTAATATTAATAAAATAAATGCAATAAGGTAACAATTCGATGCCTCATTGTTTAGGGCTTCAACTTATGTATTCACCAGGTAGGGATCACTGAAATGATTAACAATGATGAGAATCCTGTGGCGTGGGCCCTCATGCTGATGGAGCTAGATGAGGCTAAGGAGCACCTTGAAAAGCTTACCAACCAGATGGCTGTGGATAACCTCATCGATGAAGAAGATTTTAAAATACAACTTTTTCATGTAATGACTCATCTGAATCGTATCTGGAATGGCCGAAATCAAGATGAAGAGGAATCTCACCAAAATTTTTCCATCAGTTCGAATACCCCAACGGAGTTTGTGCCTGTTGGTTAAAAATAATAAATGCAGTGGCGGGGATTGTCATACTATGCGTGTGTGCCAATCTTTACTGTAGGCTTAGGAAAATAAATTATGCAAGATTCGCAAGATTCGCATGATTACAAAAAACGAGTGATGTCAGCTACAAGTGACTTTGCAAGGTCTATTAACTCGGAAAGCAAAGTAGTCGCTGATATGACTACACTCGTAGAAGCCACGTCTCAGTTGCCGCTATCCAACTTGGAATACTGGGAAAGATTAATTCGTTCGGAATTTTATTACGCTCTGGATCTGTCAGGGAAGGCGAATTTGAAATTTTGGGAGAAGCCGTCTCAGATGTTAACTTGGTTAGACTTAATTAGTTGGGATGGGTATAAAAGAGAGAGAACTTTACGAACGATTAAAGGCGCCGCACCTAATAGCTTTTTCTTTGCGCTAGCAGTCCGTAGGCTCAATGACTGGGTTCCTCAAGTTAGAGAAGCTGCTAGAGAAAAACTTCCACTGATTGCAGCAGAATCGGATCCAACGCTAGTTGTTGAAGTAATTTGCTTAACGCTATCACATTGGAATTCATGGGGGAGGATTGAGCAATCCGGTAGAGACGTATTGTTGAAAATAATTTCTCGTCAAGATATAGCGCGTGCTTTAAAAGCTACAATCATTTCATCCACATCGGGGGCCATGGCATTCTTAATGGCTCAAGTGGGCCGAACTCCAATTCTGGATGATTTTCTTGATGAAATTGCAAAAAATGCTATCCAGCCATCGGTCCGGGCAAGAGCTTATCGGAGCCAATTTGAGGAGCGCATGGTTTGGCTTGAAGGTCGAAAATTCGAATGGGTTGATATTCGATATTGCAAAGGAAGGTTTAAACCAATAATTGGTGAACGGAAAATAAGCAATAAATTTGAATTGAAAGAATTACTGGAGAGAGCCGCTATTGATAACTCTTCTGTTGTGCGGCGAGTAGCAGCCGAATTTTTAATTCGTGAGATTCAAACCTTAGGTGATGAACGGATTCAACTCGCAAATTTATTCGCTTCGGACAAATCCCCAGCGGTAGCAGAGAGAGGTAAATTTGCTTTAAAAAAACTGGAAGAACTCAAAATATGAGCGCATGTAAAAAAGAAAGTTGTTCGGGATAGTTGGCGTTGCTTAATAACGGGGTAGTAATCCCGACAGCGGATCTTGCCGCTGAGCCAGCAGAGTATTGCAAGAGGTTTTGACTGTTGATGCATCATGTAATGAAGCGTGAGTCTTCGCTAGGAATTAAACTGCGCGGGATATATAGTTGGTGCTGTTTATTGCAATGTTAAGTTGGTCAACAAATGATTACCGCAGAATTCCTAGAGGATGGAAATGACGAGTGGGAAGGCATTCCTTCTCTCTCTATAGGCCAGAAGTCTGACTTTGAAATTCAATATATAAAAGTTGGCCTATTAAAGTTAGGTACAAAACACCTCCTATTACATATCCACGCAACAGATCAATGTACCTGCTTTAAATCACTAAAGATAAATGGCAATCACATTGTGATCGGTTTCGGTGAAATGGCACATTTCGTTAACATTGAGAATGAAAGCATTATCTCAAAAAAACTCGACGGATATTTTGGTGATTTATACACGCCCGACGATTTCGACCTTACCAATTGCGCTTTTTCAATTTTAGTCGCGTCGGCAAACTATCTTCATCACTATACTTTTTCTGGTGAAGAAATATGGAAATCTGAAATGTTGGGAATTGATGGAGTAAATGTCCGAAAAGTGGAGCCTCCGCTTGTTTATATTAGCGGAGAGTGGGATCCGCCTGGCGGCTGGGAACAAAAAATTATTCAGCTTCAGAACGGTAAAACTAAAATTTAACAAGTGTAGGCAAGGGACACAGTGAGCTGCGCCCTGCTAAAAACGTTAGGTGTAAATACGTGCTCAATTTTATAGATGCCGAAGCAAAACATACCGAGCTTCTTCGAGATACGTTAATCACATCGAAGGGCTATTGGGGTTATTCTCAAGAACAACTTGAGAAATGGAGATCTAATTTAAAGTTTGAAGAAGAGTACATTACTCGCAATACAGTCAAACTAATTTTGAAAGATAATGAAGTGATCGGATTCTTCGCCATAGTAAAAGGCGATAGTGATGAGCTTGATCACCTTTGGCTATTGCCAAAAGTTATTGGCAAAGGTTATGGCAGTCTAGTATTCGAGCAGATTCTTTCGGAATGTAATGCATTGGAAATATCCAACTTCTACATCATATCTGACCCGGATGCTGAAGGATTTTATTTAAAGAAAGGCGCATTGAAAGTAGGGGAGGTTTATAGCGAACCCCAGAAAAGAATGTTGCCTAAATTAAAATTTACGGTGGTGGCACCCACCTAACAATCACAGGCAGTCGACGCTAAAAAGAACGCGCAACTGCTGCAGGCGTTGTGAGGGACGAATGTTAACAATTGCAGATCAAATCTTTGAACTGGAATCCTATAGCTTCTGCCCTTGTGTTTGTATTGGGCAGAGCGGCTGGCGTGTTTCATGGAATTTGGAATTTCAAGCAAAAAGCAAAAAAATAGATGAGCGTTTATGGGCGCCCAGGGTAACTCCTCATTATTTCTCTAGTCTTGTCGAAAAGCTGGAAGATCTCAACAACCTGAGAGTCACACTACCTGATCGAGACATTGAAGATAATGAGCCTATGTTTTTGCTTTATGTATTTGAGCACGAAGCCATAACGAATATTGAGCTAACTTTTGGTGAGTGGGAAAATAATGAAATCGATTTTTCGTTTTCTGGGATATCTAATGTTTATGCTAGTGAAAAATATAGTGTAAATCTACCTATCAGAATTGACCTAAGGCTAAAATATACGGGTATCAAGGTAAGCGAAGGAGAAGAAGCTTGGGCAATAAAGAAATTTTCCAAATTCTTTAATCCTGAAGATTTTTATCCTCCAGAAAGTTTGGGTAAAGCGAGCGGTTTTATTTTTCGTCCGCTAATTTGAGTGAAAAGTTATAAACAAGACCGTGAAAGACATTTCGTTTTCTCGGTTGTTCGCCGCAAGCGATACCGTTTACCCAACGTTAACTTTAATCAGGAATGAAGTTTGTGCAATTCTTTGAGAATGGCTGCGAAATCATAAAAGATTTCATTTCAGAAAATCAGCGTGATGTGATACTTGCTGAAATTGAGACATCTGAAGTCTCAACGGAGGTTAGCGGAGTTAGGGGCATCAACAAAAAATTGAAATCGGTAGCGGAATATCTCAACTCCAGAGAATTTAAGCATAAGGCAAGCGCCTTCGTTCCAGGTAACGCGCAACTAGTAAGAGCTATGCTTTTCAATAAATCACCGGAATCAAATTGGTTTGTAACTTGGCACCAGGACAAAACGGTTTCAGTGTCATCCAGGTTTGAAGAGTATGGCTGGGGAGCTTGGAGCCTAAAAGAAAATACTCTACATGTTCAACCGCCCTTGGCTGTTCTTAGAGGCATGGTTACTATTCGTGTTCATTTAGACTCAACGCCAAAAGAAAATGGTTGTTTGAAGGTTATTCCTAATAGTCACAAATTAGGTATATTAAGTCCGGAACAAATAAACGAAGTTGTTGCTGCTGAGAAAGCCTACTTCTGCGAAGCAGAAAAATGTGCTGCTCTTATAATGCGCCCACATCTCCTACATGCTTCTAGTAAAAGCTCAGAGCCAAGCAATAGGCGTGTGCTGCATTTTGAATTTAGTAATTGGCAATTACCCAGTGGAGTGAGTTGGGGCTGAAATGTAACGAGTCATTTATAGATTTCCAGCACTATAGAGTGAAAAATTAACAATCTGTTATCTAGCAAGGTGAAGTAATGTTGTTAAAGCATCTCTATATAATGTCTCTCGAATATCCCGGGCCAGGCTGTGCGCTTTGGTTTGGTGGTGAAAAGTTGGGCGACCTTCGCTGCTATATATCTGGGTTCCGTAGCGGAATGAGTTTTGCAAATCTATCAACCGATGATGACGAAGCATTTTTTAATTGGTTGAAAAGTAATGGGTATTTTCCGTGTGGTGGATGGCAGCAAATTATCGTTGATAAGACTGGTGATGGAGAGCCAGCATATTTAAAGTTTTTTGAGATTTTAAATAAATATCTTTTTGAACAGCGACCGAATTGGTTGCTGGAATTTAATAGGGAACCGCAACCGAGCCCCTGTGGTGAAACACGATCAAAAGATATTAGAAATTTAGAGCATGTTAAAATGCTAAGAGAATTAGCATAGCGTTGAGCCGTAAACTAATAGCTGAAGGAAACTATGAGCGCAATTTACAATAACATTGGAAAGGGATACGACACAACACGTCAGGCAGATCCTGAAATACTAAATACATTGGCAAGCCTGATGCTTTTAAATAGGAATGGTCTATATCTTGATGTCGGTTGTGGGACTGGAAATTACACTCATCAACTTTCGCAAATAAGCGGAACATGGAAGGCTTTTGATCAATCTGAGCTTATGATTGAAAAGGCAAAGGAAAAAAATTCGAGTATAGAATGGGGTGTCTTTGATGTTATAAACACTTCTTACAAATCGGCTTCGTTTAACTCTATACTTTGTACATTGGCAATTCATCACTTTCCAGATTTAAGCGCAGCATTTAAAGAAATATCCAGAATTTTGGCTCCAACGGGTAAGTTTATTATTTTCACGTCCACTCCCGAGCAAATGCGAACATATTGGCTAAATCATTATTTTCCAAAAATGCTTGAGTGCTCCATCAAGCAAATGCCATCGATTAGTAAAATTGAATCAGCTTTATGTCATGCAAGTCTGAAGTTAGTAGAAAATAGACCTTTTGCTGTTTCAACCGAACTTAAAGATCTTTTTCTTTATAGTGGCAAGCAGCGACCAGAAATGTATTTATCTGAATCTGTCCGAGCAGGTATATCTTCATTTAGAAATTTTTGTTCTGGTGCAGAATTAGCGTCTGGCTTGTCATTGCTTGCAGCTGATATAGAATCAGGAAAAATTAGTAGCGTCATTAAAAAATATGATGAAGGTAAAGGTGACTATTGCTTTTTAGTCGCTCAAAAGTAGGATGTTTATTTAATGTACTCACTATCCGATCTGGATAAGAGTAAAGAAATATGGTCCGAGAAGGTTAAGATAAAATGTTTATAAAATATAAAGCATTATTTATTTCGCTGGGTATTGCATTAGTGACATTTGTTCTTAACTTTACTACCTTTTTAATAACATATAATAAATTGGCGACTCCCTATATAAATGAAGAGCAGCGGGTTGAAAATGCATTTTTTATATTCACTGTAACCATAGGTTCATTTGCGGTAATAGCTATATTAGTGGGTGTGTCTTTTTACTTTTTTATAAAAAATCGATAGTTCAGATTCGTTAAGTCAACCTGAAACAACCTAAAATAAAGGCCAGCCATTTTTTTAAACATAATTTTCTGCATTGCTAGCGAATTTGACTGTTAGCGAGCTTTTTCGCTAGGAATTAATTTACGGTGGATATATAGTTGGCGCTGTCTGTTAATCTGTTAGAGTCTCGTAGCCATGTACCTGCATCCATATAGCAAAAAATGGCCAGAGGAATATCTAAAGGAAGAGCGAGCGATACTTGCTGCTTATAGTGGCTCCATTCAATTACATCACATAGGTTCAACTGCGGTAGAAGGGCTTTTTTCTAAAGATTGCATTGATATACTTGGAGTTGTTCCTGATTTAAAGCAAGTTAAAATAAATTCAGATTTTCTTCAAAATATAGGTTTCAAGTACAAAAGCAGTTACGGAATTGAGGGCAGAGAGTATTTCTCCAAGCAAGCAAGAAAAGTTCACTTTCATATATTTGAAGAAGGTAACATCAATATCAAAAAGCATCTTGGTTTTATTCAAATCATGAGATCCAGACCGGATCTTTTAGCCGAACTAAACAGTCTAAAACTAGCGCTTGAAAATAAATATCCTTTAGATAAAGACTCTTATCAAAAAGAAAAAGTTTTCTTTTACAATGAAATACATAAAATGTTCTAACGGGGCATTGTACCTGCCGAATTGTAAATAGCCATTTTGCAATATCGCCGCGAGGTCAGTAACGTCTAAAGTGGATCCGGGTTCAATAACATTCAATGTGTGTGGAGAAAGGAAATTTTAAAAATCTTACTTAAAACTGTTTCTACCGTTCCGGCAATTTTGTTATTTTTGTACCTTGTGGAAGATAATCATGACCGCATTGTGGTTCTAAAATATTTTCTTGGGTTCGCAGTGACTTTAGTTATAATTTGGATTGTATATCTGATAGCTAATTACAAGTATGGAAAATAAATAGCTCTATGATTTGGTGCGATGCACGAATAGAAAAATCACCAAAGTATATAATCATAATTTGATGATATACTTTGGTGATTTTTAGCTATTCTCATACTCCAATCTAATGCAAATGATTATGCGTCGAATCATATTTTGACAGAGACTTAAGCAACATTTCTTGCGCTTCAATTTTTTGAGTGTAAAAGCGAACGGCTTTATCATCCATCACATTTTTACTTGCGAATATTACTCTGCGCTTAAGCCATTGAATATTTGATTGTGATTGGCGAATTGCGTGTTGAATTTCGGCTCTCTTATTGTCTATAAATAGTTTCATAATAATATTTCCAATAGGATGGGTACCTATTAAAAATACGATTTTATAAAGCCCGGATCGGTTCGCTAGCACACGATTTTAACTTAGTCTATTCGGACTTGTTTTTTCAGTCTTTCTTATAATTAAAAAAATCAGTCTTATATTAAAGTTAAAAGATGCGAATGAAAGGTTTGCGCTTCAACATTGGAATCACGTGCATCCTGAAAAGAAGCGTGCTTCTTTGCTAGGAATTAAGTTGCGCGGCATATATAGTTGGCGCTGTTTAAAACACCGTTAGACTGCTGCATCTTCTAACGACTCAATGTCTCTTCCTCAACCTGGAAAGGAAATACAATGCGCAATTCCGGTAAGGCTCCAACCATGGCAGTGTGGGTTATATCCCTCGTCCTATTTATCATCGCGCTTGTGGCTCACTTTGGCCTCGTTAGAATTCCATACCCACTTGCATCCTGGTCCTGGATTATCGGCTTCGGTCTATTGCTAGTCGCATGCCGCGTTCGTGGTCTTTAGTTCGCGACCAGGTGCGGCCTAACAAGCAATCAGTCGCCTGCGGCTGGGCACGCTGCTCGCAATTTTTATTATTCAGGCAAGCTACGCATCTTGAAACCCCAACCGCCAAACACTTCGGTTAATTGCAGGATAATTTCATTGTCACCGCTATTGAGGTTGATATAAATCGCATCGTTATAATCTACCAAGCCTTTGAATTGGGGCTCTCGAGATTTGAAGCCTGCACGTCCGGAATATAGGGGGCGACGATTTTGAAAAATGGTTACATCATCGCTGTAACCAAACTCAAGTTTAATTCGCTGCTTTTTTTCGGATTTAATAATTGTTCGCGCATAAACTACGCTTGGATTTCCATTAACGAGTGCACGGTAACGCGACACATTGACGAGTCCAGAAGCTTCTGGTTCCACTGCTTGCCACTCGCTTGAATGCAGCAGTGATAAATTTTTACTCGCAGGATCATCGACAGAAATTGCCTTGGAAAGCGACCACTTTTGCAGTGTGCCTTCAACAATTTTTTCGGGCGGGGCATCGGTAAAGTTTACGTTTGACATTTTTTTGAGACGGAAATTGGCCATGTAAACTCCATCACCTCCGCTGCTAACAACTATTTTACCGGGGCTGGATTTACCTTTTAAAAGGGTAACCGAGAGTGCCGGTGAATTTAAGTTGTCCACGAACACGCGGGCCTGTGATCCGCTGACCTCAATAATGAATTTTATCCAGCGGTTGGTGGGTATATCCAGTTTTGCTGTGTAGCCGTCGCCATAATAAAGCTGCCAGGCGGTTTGCTGGTTGTAGGTGGGTGCATATTGAATTGCATCGGCTTGACCGGAAAGATGCGGGCGTAAATAAATATCTTCGCTATTGCCAGCACTATCGGAGCGAAACGCTATGCCGGGAAACGAACGCGTGCCGTTGGTTTTGATCGACACCTCCATAATACCCTTATCGAAAAGTGGCTGAGTCAATACAGCGGAGCCGGTGATGGCCTGCCGCCCATCGATCTGCTCAACTTTAGCTTTTGCAAGGTCCCAAAATTCCGCAGTAAAGGGGATATCTTTGTCTTCCATGCTGACCTCGGCTTGCGCCGGAAATACCAGCCACAAAAGCAGCAGATACATATTATTGAGTTTCATTTTTTATTCCTCTAGCCAGTTTTGAAGCATCAGGTTATTCTTTATTTCAAAAACTAACTTTCACTTTTTACCTAGTAACTTGCACAAATGTCCCAACTTCGTATGATAAACGCGAGTCCTTGTCGTTGAGCCTGAAGATGAATATAAAAAATCAGCCATTCCCTGCGCGCGCCAATTTAGATTATCAAAAAGTCAGTATTTTTAAAGGTAGCGAGCCAATCCCCTTTATCGCTCGCCAATACGAAAGAGGGATGCATATTCAAAAAAGTATGCACCAACATCCCGAGAGCGAGATTTGTTTTATGCCGAGCGATTCCGGCGTGATGCTTATTGAGGGGATGGCTTATCCGTTTTGTCCAGGCGATATGTTTTTGATCCCTGGTAATACCTACCACCAGCCAGTATTTGATAGTCAGCACAATCAGGGGTTGGTCGTTGTGTATTTTTCCCCTCATATTGTCGATCAACTCCCCAACAATTGGAGTGATTTGAAAACCTTGCTACATTCTCCCCACTGGCCCGGTCTTCAGATGAACCTAAATATTCAGGCCACGAAATTATTAATGGAGATGAGAGAATTACTGCAACGGGACGAAGAGGGGATCGATATCATTTGCCAAGGTACTTTTTTGCATTTGCTGTCCTATTTTAGAAGGGAACTTAAAAAACAGGATCTTTATTTGTCTCAAAACACTAATGCTCTGATGAAGAAATTTTCCAAAACAATTAATTACATTCACTCCAATATAGCCCACAACATTGATCTGGCCGAGTTAACATGCATCGCGGGAATGTCACGATCAAGATTCTACGAGCAATTTAAGGAATGCTTTGGCATGACTGCAAATCAATACATTCAGCATGCCCGCGTAGAAAAATCCAAGGAGCTACTTTGTCATACGGCCTTATCAATTACTGAAATTGCCTATGCCTGCGGATTTAACTGGCCAAGCTTTTTTAATCGGGTGTTTAAAAAGAGCACCGGGACTTATCCGTCAAGTTTTCGAAAATATTATCAATGCGGTGAAAAATAAAAAACATTGTAAGGGTATAAAAAATGAGTCTGTCATTTCATATAAATTTTAATGGGCAGTGCCAAGAGGCATTTGAGTTCTATGCAGAGCATCTGCACGGAGCTATTGGCACAATGTTGCAATATAAAAATTCACCTGTATCAACAACCGTAGCCACTGATTGGCAGAGTAAAATCGTACATGCCAATATCTCATTTGCGGGGATTGAGTTAGCGGGTGCTGACGTAAAGCCAGAACAATATCAAAAGCCACAGGGTTTTTACCTATTACTGGGATGCAATACGGAAAGCCAGGTAAAATCTATATTTGATAAACTTTCTGCCAATGGAGAAATTATTTTTTCGCCACAAAAAACATTCTGGTCCGCATGCTATGCAATTGTCATTGACCGTTTTGGTGTGCCTTGGAAGATTAATTGCGGAACATAATAGTCGTCATTTAGGCAAACACGAGGAACAAACATGCAATGGAGTAAAGTCAGTCACCAATTTTCAGGACGTCCTGATGATCTTATAGAAGTTTATTTTCACGGTATGGATAAAGAATCCTGGAGAAAGCTTTTTAATTGGCTGGATGGAAAAGTAGTCTATTTGCGTGATCAACATAATGTCGATCGCTCAAACAAATTAAATCTGGATTTATTTTTAGAGGGAGACTTATGTTATATCGCTGATATAGAGACGCCTCATTTAAATTTATCCTTGGGTATTATTGATGATGATCAGTTAACAATAGATATTCAAAAAGGCGATATCCAGTCTGAAGAGGTTTTTGCTGCTTTTCTTTCATCCCTCAACACCATCGCGACCGTTATCGACTGTACGGATTATATTGTCTGTCCTGAATTTAAAAAGGATGAGGCTTTCGTCATTAACGGCATCATCTGCTAACCAAAATTGTAGAGTCATTCGATTAGATCTAACCGATGCTTTGTTTTGATTGGAGCTTTTGCGAAAACTGATTTAAAGATAACAAAAAATTCTAATTTTTTTCGAATAAGCTGATGTAGCTCTGCTGTGCTGGTATTTGCAATGCATTAGGACGAGCTGCACGTACTCGTTTAATGGCCTCTTTCCACGGCAAACCTTGTTCCAATAAAATAAGCGCGGCAACTAGCCCCGTTCGACCCGTACCACTTTTGCAATGTATTGCAATACTTTTTCCTGATTTCAGCAAGTGATGAACTGTGGATTTGTCAGCTTGCCAGGCTTCATGAAATGCTTTCTCCGGAGCGTGATTTTCTTCGATTGGAAAGTAAAACCACCGCATTCCGAGCTGGGCACTTAACTCAGGCAGGTCGGTTACGGCATTACGCTGCATCTCTTCTATCGGCATTAATGTTATTACTGCCGTTGCGCCGGCGGCCGCTAATTGTTCGAGTGAATCCTTAAGGTTGACTTCTTGTATGCCGGGGCAAGGTGTAAGCAGAACCTTGCCAATGCCGTGACCGATGTTTATAGAATAAATGGGATGAACTAACGGCATTGGTGTTCCCTTTATAGTTGGATTTTGTGTGCATACGTTTGCAATCAAGTATGGGATCACTCCTGCAACACATTTATTTAAACTTTGTAGATGGTTCGTTACCAGCGTCAACTGCATTGCTTTTCCACTTCAACTCGCGCATCCAAATTCTTTATAGCCTCAGCATTGGCGAGACACTCGTCTTAGAGCGCGGTGGAATTCTGCCATTAGTGCGCCTACGAAAGGTACATGATCAAGAAAACAAGCATTGGCGCTTCCATGGCTGCTCTCACGCCTGACACATTGACGTATTTAAAAAATAGGCGCAAGATTGTGCAATCTTTTCATATATAAAAAGATATTTGCTGGCGATGTAGTAGAGTGGTATGGCCAGGCCTCAACAATAACGATATTACTAAGGTGCAATCATGAAAAAACTCTCCCAACGTATTGGCCAGTACGCGGTTACCGCTGCTGCCGGTATTCTTTTAAGCTGTGCCGCACAGGCGCAAACTCTCGGTTCCAACCTTGCAATTACTGGCCCCAGTGCTGGCGCCGACGGCTCCGGTTTTGATAACACCAAGCTGGTTCGCGACGGCAGTATCGCTACGGCGTCTACTGCGAGTGGTACCTCCAACCAACGTGTATCGGTAAAGTGGGGTAGTGCGATTAGCTTCAATACCGTGATCCTGCGTGAGTCGGGTAGCAAAATTACCACCTGGTCGTTGGTTGATAACGACACCGGAACTGTATTTGCTACAGGTAGCGGCATTGGTTCTCAGAGAATAGTGAACCTTGGCAATCGCAGTTCAAGAAAACTTAATTTGATTGTGAATGCTACCGGCGCGCCGAGCATCGCTGAGTTTGAAGTCTATAAAGCAAGCGGCACTGTGTCTTCATCGGTAGCCTCAAGCCGCCCGGCCAGCAGCAAGTCATCGGCCATTTTTAGCAGCGTTCCTATATCCAGTAAGCCAGCATCAAGCGCGTCCTCCATTGCTTTATCAAGTATTGCTTCAAGCATTTCATCAACAGCCATTTCATCAACAGCCATTTCATCCACAGGCATTTCTTCGACAGGCTTTTCATCAACCGGCAGTTCTTCCTCTGATGGTTTACTTCGCCCTGCGAAGATAGAAGGCTTTGCTGCTCACGCTGGTGTAACCGGTGGGCAAGGTGGAGCGGTGGTCACTGTATCTACTGGTGCCCAATTGAATGCTGCTTTATGTAGCCGCGCCTCTATGACGACGCCTATTGTCATCATGGTGAACGGCACTATTAGCCACGCTAATACCACTGGCCAGGGTTGCAGCACCCAGGCTAGCGTTATTGAAATCAAGGAAATGAGCAATATTTCTATTATCGGTGTGGGCACTAATGCACTGTTTGAGGAGATGGGTATTCACGTGCGCGATTCATCAAACATCATCATTCAAAACGTACATATTCGTAACGTGAAGAAAAGTGGTTCGCCCACCTCTAACGGTGGCGATGCCATTGGTATGGAGTCAAACGTCAATCGTGTGTGGATCGACCATAACCATTTGGAAGCGTCTGGTGGTGAAAAAGATGGTTACGATTCGCTATTGGATATGAAGGCAGGCGTTACTAATGTGACCGCATCCTATAACTTGTTTAACGATTCCAGTCGTGCAGGTTTGATCGGTTCAAGTGACAGTGATAACGCTAATAACAACATCACTTTTCACCACAACTGGTATAAAAATATTGAACAGCGCACGCCGCTCATTCGTCACGCGCTGGTGCATGTTTACAATAACTATTGGTCGAACGAGAGCATTGATTACATGTTCCATGCGATCAACTCGCGCATGAATGCAAAAGCATTGGTTGAGAGTAATTACTTTTTCAATGTGAACAATCCATTGCTTGCATCAGACGATTCATCAGCACCTGGTTGCTGGCAAACCAATAACGACAATACGATATTGCCGGCTATTCATTACAGCCGTACGGTAGGTAATGGCGCGCTGGCAATTCCTGCGGTGGTGAATGGTCAGTTGCAATCGAACTGTTCTGTAAGCGTACCTTACTCGGTCGCTATGGACAGATCTGTTGATGTTCCAGGCATAGTGATGGCGAACGCGGGTGTAGGTAAAATTGGTCGCAGTACTTCAAGTGCTTCTTCCAAACCTGCATCGTCAGTGAGGTCTTCTGTGATGCCGAGCAGCAAATCTTCATCAAGCTCAGGAGTGGTTTCCAGCAGTAAATCATCTACTAACTTTAGCTCTGTCATCAATTCAAGTTCGTCATCTATCAGATCCAGTAGCCGTTCCTCGTCAATTCCTGACGACAGGATCAGTGAAGACTGTATTAAAGTAGCAACTTATGCTTCCGTAAATTGGCGCGATACGTCTTTGAAAACAGATCAGGAGATTGTTTCCTGTTTATCAAAAACTTTGGGTAAACCTGTTGGTTATGGTGAAAAAGCGCTAGGCGGATTTGATCCGAACGGCAACAGCAAGCTCACTATTATCAGCAAAAATTCCAGCGTTTCTGTTGAGCAACAAATTGCGAATGCCATCAGTGGTGAAGATCATAACTGGATCGTATTCGATAAAGTTGATTTTGCCCAACCGTCTGAGATTGGTATGTACCGTTTAGGTTGCAGCAATCCAACGGTGCAATCGCTGCTCGGCGCTACTGAATCTGAATGTGTCAATTACAAACAATGGTGTAGCAAAAATGGTGTGAGTTCATCTGCGTGTGTGACTACATTTTTCAATAGCGCGATGAACAAATCCAATAACCCCATTCGCAATCCGATTATTGGTTCGAACAAAACTATTGATGGTCGCGGCAGCGAAGCGCACTTCCTGTTCAGCGGATTTGCGATTGGTAAAGATTCCACCGGCATGCCAACGCAAACGGCTACCAGTGTGATTTTGACGCACCTGAATTTCAAAGGCGCAGGCCATACGGAAGACCATTATGTTGACCCGGATATGATTCGCTCCACGGGTGCGTCGCACGATATCTGGATTCACAAAAACACCTTCGACACCACTGGCGATTCTGCGTTTGATGTGAAAGTGGGCGCTTACGGCATTACTATTTCGTTCAACGAAATTCTTGATGTAAAACGTGCAACCTTGCACGGCTCAAGCGACAGTCACACGATTGATAAACAAATCAGAACCACCATGCACCACAATTTATTTGTGACTCGCGATCCAAGCTATTCACTGTTAGGTAATGCCTTGCGTCGCGTACCATTAATTCGCCACGGTATGTCGCATATGCTGAACAACGGCTATGTGAATTATCGCAAAGACTTGTTGAGTATTCGCGTTGGTGCAAGTGTGCTGCAGGAAGATGACATGTTTGTCGTTAACAAGATACACGCGGAAAAATCGTCGCTATCAGGATCGCTCACCGAGCTTCAAGGCAATCTTATTGCAGATGTAAGTGGTGGTAGCTATCGCGGTGACCGTAACTATCTGTGGTTTGGTGACTCGGCGTGTAATCTGGACGAAACCACTAAAACCGGTTTCAGCATCAGCTCAGGTTCCGTTGCTAACCTTAACAACAATTATTCATCTGCATCTCAAGCAACACTTAATAACTGGCGCTTTGCTGCAGGCCAGGATTTGATAAATTATTTGAGTGCGACTACCGGTAAGTACGGCCAGATTCCTTTCAACTCACCACTCTCAGGCGATAAATATTATGTGCTGGGTTTAGGTAAGGTGTCTTGCCAGTAAGAGGTAATTTTCGCTCGTCGTTTTGGGCGAAAATAGATTGAATATAAAAACGCTTTAACAGAAATGTTGAGGCGTTTTTGCATTTAGGGTTAGTGGATAATCTCAACTCGATGTTTACCCCACCCCAACCCTCCCCTTGGCAGGGGAGGGAGTTAGAATATCGCACGGCCAAGCTCTCCCTTTGTAAAAAGGAGTTAGAAATTTGCACAGTCTAGCTCCTCCCCCTGCCAAGGGGGAGGCTGGGGCGCCCGGCTAGGGAGGGGGTTGCTCCTAGGTTGGATCCGGCCAGGTTGGCTAAACTCACTCAGCCCAACATTTCAATTCGATACTGCTACATAATATAACGACGAAATAATTCAAAAACTCATCGTATACTCCTGATTTGCGGCGTGCGCTCCTGGATGGTAGTGTTGGGCTGTTAGCTTTAGCCAAGGTGACCCGACCCAACCTGCGTTCGACTATATGCATGGCGCTGCGCATTAACTCTTAACTAGAACGGAAATTATATTTTGGAAGTAAAAACTGCAAAGAGACCAGCTTGGCCAAAAGACTTCAGTGCTTTTTTATTTGCTCTTTCATGGGGTATTATTTCAGTTGTTCTTTTCGTGGCATTAGAAAACAAGATCCTAAGCACTTGTATAGTGGCCATCGGAATCCCACTTTTTATACTGTTAATTAATAAGCAGGCTAAAATTAGAAGGGCTAGGGATAAAGCAGAAAATAATTTCTCGCAATCACTGTTTTCATTTTGTTGTCAGAATTGTTCGGTGCATATAGCCTCACCTATAAAAACTCAGAATATTAACGGTGAACCAATACTTTATCATTGCAAAAAATGCGATATCCTTTGGTTTACGGGTTCTATTGATAATTCATCTGCTTAATAAGTCAAAATAATTAATAGGGCTTAGCAAACATGTTCGGCGCGTTGCGTATTAGTTGGACGCATCTGGTTAGGTGTCGCTTGTCTTCAAGTTACGCTTTTATCTATAGAGAATGGAATGAATAAATGAATATTCTTGAAAAATTAAAATCAAAGGACGTAACACAGATTTTGTCGGCTTGCAGCGAAGTTGCAAAATGTCGTGACCTTGATGAGCTTAAAATGCTCTCGCCGCATGTCAATGAAATCAAGAAAGCTACAAAAAGCATATCCTTGGGCGGGGCACTCTGTCCTAATTCCTACCATTTAGATTTTGCAATAAAAAAATTAGAGCATGTTAAAAAAGACCTCGGTTGTTTGTGTGCGCTATATCCAGAAAACATGTTTTATAACCCTGTAACTGAACAACAAATGGCTTTAATTGCTATTGATGAAGTTGTGAAAATTGATAACAAGTGGATAGATTACTATCTTTGCCGTTGCGCGGCATGCAACTCAGAGTTCAAAGTGGAAGAAAGAGACGGACACTACACTTGGTGGTCCTGGAAAAGAATTTAACAAATTTACAGTGAGCGATAGACACAGCGGAACTCAATAGAAAAAATTAAGGAGCAGCCATGGAGTGGCGTTGGCCTTACAGCATCAGCTATTACACTTTAATTTTCAGGGCTTATCGAAATAAACTCACTGTAGAGACCGGTTTTATCAAAACTAGCAATTTCAAAATCGTAGTCACCTTTTAAATAATTAAAATAATAAGCATCAGTAAAGCCGTCGTTAATGACGATATTTGTGTAATTTGTGTCTGCTTTTAATTTGTAACGTACTTCATATCCACCAATTTCAGTAATATCCAAATACTCACCATTTTCACGCGCATCCGGAGCAGACCATAATAATTGCACGGCACCGTCTATGTAGTTTGAAGATGCAGATGGAACGACTGAAGAAGCTGGCGATTGAGAATTAGACGGCTCGCTGGATGAGCGTTTAGAAGAAGGCGCTAAGGATGACACGGCACGCGCCGATGCTAAGGATGATGGTGCCGGTGCAAACGAAGCCCTCGCTGAAGACATCGATTGTCCTGCAGAATCAGCTGCAACTTGTGAAGTCACAGTTTGCGTTTGCTGATTTGCATTGCCGCCGCTGCTCACTCCAGATCCGCCACCACAAGCTGCTGTTAATAAAGGTGCAACAAAGACCATCATGGTAGTAGTTGCTTTCAATCTACGTTGCCAACTCAAATTTACATTGAGTTGATGACGGCTAATAAACCCAAGTTCAATGAATATTTCACCAATTTCAAGCTTGGTATCTATAGCGGAAATGTTGGGCTTCTCATACCTCGCGTTTTGTAAATTAATTGCTGCGCGCAACTGTGGCGCCGAAATCAATCCTTTTTCAACAAGCAGATCACCGAGACGTAAAGACTTATGAGTGTCTTGCATAGTAAATTCCGATTTTAACTTCAATTTGTTGTATTCGCTTAAAATATCTATTGATAACAATAGATGAATAAGTGAGCGCCTGAACAAATTATTTATGAATAGCTTTTCCAATCTATAGCAATATTTATTCTATGACCTAATTTTTATAATGATTGGGATCTGGTTTTGCCTTTTTTATCTGCATGGAGTTAAACGCAAGGCGTGGTTTAAAATCTAAAATCTAAAACCTAAAATCTAAAAGCTAAATCGCAAAATCCCAAGCATTTTGTTAGCTGGTTTTGATAGGTAGCTTTGGTGTTGAATAAAAACTATTTAAAAATATTGGATCGCACGATTAAGTTTATTTCTTTATCACCTACCCTAATACGAGCCATTTCGAAGTATAAATAAGTAATTTTTTCGGATTTGTTTTATCTAATAATTCATTAATGGAGATAAATTTTGTATGTTTTAATAAATGGGATAGGAAATAAATTTTATAAATGCTTGTCGTCAAAAATTATAACAAATAAAATTTCAGATAATATCAGTATACGCCTGCAATGATTTTATAAAATTATGGCGCGTAAATATTTAATTAATTTATGAATGTAAAATAAATAGCTAAACAAAACAAAATTGATAGGGACAATGCAAAAGAATGTAGTTATAGTGCCGCGGCTCTGTGATTCAGGGTTACATGGTTGCCGCGCAATTCACATCAGCGTGGTGAAAAGTTTTAGCGAAAGCTATTTATTATAATTAACTAAGGAATGTCTCGATGAAATTAACTAAATTTACGAAAACTACATTTCAACTTTTTATTCTCACTCTTTCTTTTGCAATATCTAATGTTCATGCGCAGACGGCACTAGATAAATACGGAATTGTCTCTCAGCAAGTCTATGTTGCTATGCTCGGGCGTGCAGGCGATCGCGCTGGCCTAAACTGGCTCGCCAATTCGCTCAATAGTATAGGTGCACCGACAGATATCGTGAATCTAAATCGCGCCTACGATACTAATTACCAAATACGCGCTTTGATTGACAGCTACGGAAGCAGTGCGGAATTTCAGAAACATGGTGGAGGCAGTACCGACGGCTTTCTTTATTTTGTATATCGCACGCAATTCAATCGCGACCCGGATTTTAATGGCAATGCTTACTGGAGAGCACTGATCGATAACGGAAGCGTAACTCGTGGCCGCGCCGCAGTGGCAATTATGGCATCATCTTACGGCAGCACCGATTGGTTTATTGCTAAGGAAAAAGTTGAATTTGCGATTCAAATTGATCGAGAGCTTACAACGGATTGCCGCATAAATGCATATAACAGCGCGATTTGGAATGGATTCGCAGTTACGATGTTGATCAATCTAAGGTATTCGTCAGAGGTTAGGCTGGCAGTTGAAAATATGGTCCGGACATATGGGCGGTGTTAAAATCGAATCTACCTAAAGATATAGTCGAGTAGTTGTTATGTGGTCGTTGCTCTTTTTCTGCTATTCAGCTTTTTTAAGATGATAGTTAGAAAAAATGAGCAACGGCAATTCGAAACTTTTTTGTGATGAAATTTTTATACCACCGACGCTGCAACATAAGTAATAGCCTCCCCTACATAAACACTTCTTATTAAATTTGCATGCATCCTCGTTGGACTCTGATGCTCGTATTGAACCCAAATTAAACGGTGTCGATGGCGGGCAACTGCCCCCATACTCTGTTGGTTTTTGAGTTCTCGCTATGGGTGATAGTGAGCTCCTTGTACGACATATCGCACAATTCGGAGTGATTTTGTCGTCTAGAGCATTTTTAATGGGCCATGTAAAGTGCGCTACTCGATGAATACCCCTCAAAAAAATGAGTGGAAGCCCCGTCGAACCTAGCCTGATTCCAAAAAAACAACACCCTGGGAGGGGAGTATGGAAGTATTTATTCTTGTAGTTCTTGGTTTAATGTTTTTGGTATTCCTGCGGCGTCAGACCAGTGCGCTTACCAATAAATAGAAAAAAAATACTGTTATTTTTTCGGCTGTAGGGCCACATTATTTATGACTGCGCTCGCTCTTTTCGGAATATGCATCGCAACAGTCGTTGCACTTTTGGTGCTGTTAGTCGCCATTGCTGGCGGCAATGCTCTTATGCTGGTCATCATCTTTCCTGCAATTGCCGCTGAAGCCATTACCGGTGAGCGGGGGCTTGAATTCAATCGCAAGTCTTTTGTGTATACGAGCTTATTTTATTTGTTTATTTTAATGCAGCTGTTGGCATTGGCCGCTGTTTTCTTTGGATTCTATTGCTTGTTTTTTGGGTTTCCCCTTGCCGCGGCAGAGGCGGCAGCAGTGACCGCTGCGAATATCCCTCTATTACTCCTCATCAATAAAATATTGCTGGCATTAATAAGCTACTTTATTCTTAGGTTTATCTATAGCGCTATTCGGTATCGCGCGCGATTTAAAGATATAAAAGACTTTCGTTTCCATTTACACCGGGTTGCACTTATTATTTCTTTCCCGCTCGCATTAATATATTTGCTGGCTTGCCATAAATATCTATTGAACCTGCCCAACGCGGAAGCAATTGGCTTATTGCCAAAAATCGCATCTTTTGTTTATGCCGCTTATCTGATTTACTCCGTGGTCACGACTGTTACTAACCATATCCCCGTACTTCAGCACGGCATTTCAAGTTTGCCATTCAATCACTGGGTGAGTCTGTTTATTGGTTTAGTTTACGATGTGACTTTTCTCTATTTCTTCTCCCAAATTAATTTATCGTTTTAGTATTCTCAATATTAAAGAACACATCATAATAATACCGGGGCTGAAGCTTAAATCCATCGGGCTAAACTCATTGATGCAGTATCATGAAAAGAAGCGTAGTTTTCCGCACGGAAGTAGATTAGGCGGGATATAATGTCAGGGGCTATGCATTAAACTTTGAGAAGAGCATGAAATTTGTGTTTTGAATTGGCTATAGGATGACCAATGAAAAATTTATTGACTGTAATTGTTATTACTATATTTAATATTGCTTGTGCAGCAAAAGCTGATGATTCCATTTTAATACAAAATGATATTTGTTCAGGCGTGAGAACAACAGAAATATTAGAAGCATTAACGCTGAAGTGCGATGGTGATTTCACTTTGTCGGGAGGCACTATAACTACGGATAAGAAATTAATTATTATTAGTAGTGGATCAATTACATTAGATAATATTTTAATTTTTGCCAATGAAATAGAGTTGCATTCGCCTGATGGTATTACAATGGGTGAGCAGGCCTTGCTGTCCGCAACTGGCTCAGTAACTTATATTATTGTTGGCAGGGGAAATCTAACAATTGCGGGCGGTGGCGCAACAATTACGGAAGGCGTAACCGTGCTGTCTAGTCATGGCACAATGATCACGGAAGGAAGCATTGCACTTGCAACAAATGGTTTTGCAATTACACCATCTACTACAATAACGACGGAAGGTACCATAGGGCAATTACCAAATAACGAATTTGTACCCACGCCAAGCAGTACAATAACTACGGAGGGTACTTTATCGCAGTCATCAAACGGAATCACAAAGACAGAAAGCGTAACCGTACCTATTTCAGATAGCAGTTCATATACTGCTACTTCAGAAGCATCTTTAACACCCTCTTCCAAGCAAGCATCTACAAATTCTGGAGCAGGAATAATAACTGCCTGGAATCTTATATTCTTTATAATATTTTTATCGATATACAATCTTTATGCAGAGCATGAAAAGTATTTTTCCCGACGCAACAGTACCGAATAGACGTTAGATCGCATAGGTTTGGTGTCGCACTTCTTTTCTGCTTTATGCTGTGTCTTTGTTAACTTCCGATTATCCCAATCATTAATTTTATCGGTTGCCAGATTTTTCTGTAGCTTGGCATTTTAAATTTGTAATTGAGTCTTGGCATTAAGGAGAAATTATTATTAATACAGTAAGAGATGAGCTGGATGGCATGACTTCGGGTAGTTGTTTTGTGGTTGCAATGCGGGCAGCACTGCGCGCATTTCCTTTGTTGATTCTATATAGCGAGGGTATCAACAAACAATATTTTCCTATAAAACCATTTGGTTTTTGGGAAAAGGATAGGGTTAAGTTGCATCTGCTCGCGTTAATGAAATTTCATTGTCTCGGTATTTTCCTGGTCCATGAAAAGCTGCCGTCCACTCAATTGTTGCTCGACATTGCTAATGCTATAGGGGAGGCGAGATATGAGGCGGATGCAGCTTGTGAGTCTGCAAAAAAGCGAGACATTTCTTTCAGTTCTATTGCGCGCTCCAACGCATTTATTGCGGCAAATTTTGCAGCATTTCATTCCATTGAGTGCAATTTCTCAGTCTTTCCTTGCATTGATACCGACTTGCTAGATGCACAAGCCAGGATTGTTGATTCTATTGAATGTGCTGCAATGGCTGCCAGGCAGGTGTCGGCCCTCTATTCCGCAGCAGTTGCCGCGTCTACATCCTTAGTTGAGGGGGAAGGCTTTAAGAAGGAGCGCGCCGAACTTATTGATGCTGCAGTTTCTGTTGCTGCTCATACATCCGCACGGTTGAATAAACTGGTTTCATTTGCGTTGGATGTATCCACTGATTCGTCTCTCACCGCTGATGTAGCATCGGCCTTTGCTAACGTTGTTGTTGCTGGAACAGTTGCAAGTGAAGCTTTTGCTGCATTAGCGCTGCAGGCTCACGTGCGTAACCTTACGTTTTTTAATGAGGCGCTCACTACTGTTATTTCTGCCATGGAAGCTTATGAGTGCGCACGATTGGCCACGCTGAATTTTGATGTTGATTTTTCTGTGGATATGTATGTCGGCACCGAGACCCAGGTATTTGAATCTGTACGCAACACTCTGAATGAAAATTTTTGTTTAGCGTTTATTGAAGTCGCTGATTCAGCTGAAGCCATGATAGGCGCTCTGAGATTGGCGGCAGAGAACTCTACTAATTATGACAATGTGAGATCTGCGTTTGATAACTTTCGTGTAAGGTATGAGCGTCTTTATGATCTGCGTCCTATGACTGCGGAGCGAATTTACGATGCGGCCTGGAAAGCTACCATTATTGCTTTTGATGCTTTTGCAACTGTAGAATTTAATCAAGGGTATCTTCACAGGATCGCAAGCCAAAATACAAATAATTTTAACTACAATGCCTACAGCTGCGCCGTGACTACAATATTAACGGCGAGTCGTGCATTTAATGCGGACGTTGGTGCTTACTCCAGCTATAACATTCGTGCAGCTCGCGAAATGTTTGAGCAATCGGTTGTTGAAGATGTTCGTTTTCTTAAGACACATAATGATAGTCAATTATTTGAACAGCCGATATGGTTAGCACTTGATTCAGATGTTGAAAATAAGTTTGAGTTTGACGCTAGTTCCGAACCTGATGTAAATCCAAAAACCATGTGGAAAAGTATGTGGCAAGCATTCAAGCAAGAAGTCTTGGCTTTGGATACTGATTTCAATATTTGGTTAGCTTGGTACGATGAGTTATTTGCGGGTAATCCAATTGATATGGAAAAGGTGCGCAGTTTTCTTGAAATACCCTTTGCGATGGAAAATAGGTAATCACCATGAGTCATAACCGTGATGAAATTTTTTTTGCAATATAATCTTCGCAAGGAATTCAATTTGCTAGATAAATAGCTGCCGCTGATTAAGAAGCCATTTTAATCGAAAATATTATTTCTGGCTCTAAATGCTATGAAAATACAAAGGAGTAAATATGTTGCGAGTTGTAGTTTTTATAATAAGTTTTTTTTATGTTTTTAATGCATCCTGCGAAGCTATTAAGGGAACGTCTTTTAGTGAATACACCATTCAGGATAAGACCGGACGTAATATTACCTATTATTTGAGTAAGTCCAACACCAAAGGTGCCCCGCTATTGTTAATGATTCAAGGATCAGGTTGCGATAGGGTTTTTAATAAAAGTCCTGATAGTGTGTATTCAACAATTTTCAATCTAGTCAATATTGCTAATGAAAATAAATTTTCGGTTTTAGCGGTTGAAAAACCATTTTCCGGTAGAAGACAAAATGCTGATGGAAATGCTGTTGAAGCTACTTGCACACAAGATTTTCACCGGGATTTCACGGCTGCTAGCTGGGTGGCCGCACTGAATACAGCGATTCAAGCTGCAACGGCTAAAATGAATTACACACCCGCGCACATATTAATTTTCGGCCACTCTGAGGGGGCAGGTATTGCATCTAAAGTTGCCGTAGAAAATTCACATGTTACACATGTCATCACCAGCGGTGGTTCAGGCACATCGCAGATGTTTGACTTCATTGCTTTTGCTTATCAAAATTGCTTTGATCGTTCTACGTGTATTGATCAAGCATATCGAGAGCTTGATAATATAAATCAGGATCCGCAAAGCCATACAAAATTTGCCTGGGGTCATCCTTATAAACGATGGAGTTCGTTCTTTCGTTTAGACCCTGCTGAAAATCTTCTTAAGGCGAAAGCGAAAGTATATTTAATGTTTGGTACATCCGATGCTGCTACCCCAGCACTCTCACAAGAAATTATAGCTGCAAAACTAAAATCATCCGGAAAAGATATCATCGTCCGAAGAGTTCCTAATGCAAATCACATGTTGCAACATTCGAGTTTGTCAAATTTAGATGATCTTACAAGTGAGTATAATTTGGCATTTGACTGGTTTTGGAATAGTTTAAGCCATCAATAATTGTGGTTTTACTAGTACAGAAGTATTCACGAAAACTAACTTACAAGCTGTGGCTGAGCTTAACCTTAAGTGCAATAGAGCATTACCATGGAAATTAAAATTGCAGAAAATGAAGCTGAAATATTGAGTTGTTTCGATGTGTTGCAAGAGCTGCGTCCACATTTGTGTAAAGAAAAATTCGTTGCCACAATAGGAAAGTTAGCAGCCACAACAAATTTCAAATTGGTGTATTTGACAGACTCTGGTGTAAAAGCAGTGGCTGGAATTCGTATTTCCGAGTGGCTATATTCCGGGCGATATTTAGAAATAGAGGATTTAATTACTACGCAGTCTGAGCGCTCGAAGGGTTATGGTGGCATTCTATTTGATTGGTTGCATGATTATGCTATAACCCATCATTGTGACCAGCTAAGATTGGTTTCTGGTGTGGCACGCGAGTCGGCGCACCGCTTTTACTTGCGCAAGGGAATGATTTTTGAAGCAAAATATTTTTCCATGAATATTAAATGACTTCTTGTGAAATATTAAGTGACTTCTTGTAAACAGACTTTCAAAAAATAAAATAGATTGCATGTGAGTATTAATATTTAGATTGTCCAGGTTGAGAGTTACACTTACCGATTACTTTAAGAAGCGCTATCTATGAAATCATTCTTTTTTATTTTATCGCTGTGCAGTCTCAACTTATTTTCGTTGTCAGCCATCGCCCAAAAACTTTGGTATGAGCAACCCGCGGCGCGTTGGGAGGAAGCCTTACCGCTAGGCAATGGAAGGTTGGGCGCGATGGTCTATGGCGGAGTTGTAAAAGATGAAATACAGCTCAATGAGAATACATTTTGGGCCGGTGGGCCACACAATAATCTCAATCCTGCTGCTTTTGCCGCTTTGCCGGAAATTCGTCGCTTGTTAAGTGCTGGCGAACATCTTGCCGCTGAGAAGCTTGCAGAAAAAACGATTACCAGTCAGGGCGCTAATGGCATGCCCTACCAAACGGCGGGCAGTTTACATCTGGAGTTTCCCACACACACTAATCACAAAAACTTTTATCGCGATTTGGATTTAAGTAATGCCATTACCACTACGCGCTATGCGCTGGGGGATGTCATTTATAGCCGTGAAATATTTACTTCTTTTGTTGATCAACTTGTTGTTATTAAACTCAGCGCTAACAAACCGGGCCAGTTAAGTTTCACTGCGGCTTATTCACATCCGTCTGTTATGCAATTCAGTCAGGATGAAAAAAATCGAAGCCTGATAATGACCGGTATATCGCAGGATCACGAGGGTGTAAAAGGCCAGGTAAGACTTGCGTCACGCACTAAAGTTGTCAATCAAGGCGGCAGTGTCAAGTTGGTTAATAATCGCATTCAGGTAAGCAATGCGGATTCAGTTATATTATTGGTATCCATGGCGACCAACTTTGTTAATTACGCCGATATTAGCGCTGATGCTGACGCAGGAGTACAAAAATACCTTTCGCAAGCCGAACCATTTTTTAGGCAGGGCGATTACGAATCGCGCAAGCAAGCGCACATTAAATTTTATAAAAATTATTTTTCCCGTGTGTCACTGGACCTGGGGAAAAGCGCTTTTTCGAAAGAGCCTACCGACAAGCGCATCAGATTATTTGCCAATCGCCATGATCCTGAACTTGCCAGTATTTATTTTCAATTCGGGCGCTATTTATTAATTTCCTCCTCACAGCCCGGCGGTCAGCCAGCAAATTTGCAGGGCTTATGGAACCACAAAGCAGAAGCCGCCTGGGATAGCAAATACACGCTGAATATCAATGCGGAAATGAACTACTGGCCGGCGGAAATAACCAACTTGAGCGAGATGCACGAGCCCTTAATTCAAATGATTCGCGATTTATCCACTACGGGGCAGCAAAGCGCGAAAACAATGTACGGCGCCCGCGGCTGGATGGCTCATCACAATACGGATATCTGGCGTATCACGGGTGCAGTAGATTGGAGCTGGGGTTCCTGGCCAACGAGTAACGCGTGGCTGAGCCAACATTTATGGGAAAAATATTTATACGGCGGCGATAAAAAATATCTCGCCGAGGTTTACCCGATTATGAAATCGGCTTGCGCGTTTTTTACAGATTTTTTAATGAAAGATTCAAACACGAATTGGTTAATCGTGTCTCCGTCTATGTCTCCGGAAAATGCTGCTAAGGCAACGGGTGTGAAAATTGCAGCCGGTGTGACTATGGATAACCAGCTGCTGTTTGATTTGTTTTCAAATAGTATCGCCGCTGCAAAAATTCTCAACGAAGATAAAAGTGTAATTAAGGCCTGGGAAAATATTTTGCAGCAATTGCCACCCATGCAAATTGGTCAATATCACCAGCTGCAAGAGTGGCTACAGGATTGGGACGATCCACAAGATAAGCATCGTCATGTTTCGCACTTGTATGGCTTGTATCCGAGCAACCAAATTTCGCCGCTTCGCCAACCTGAATTGTTCAACGCCGCGCGCGTGTCTATGGAGCAGCGCGGCGATCCATCGACTGGCTGGTCAATGAATTGGAAAATTAATTTGTGGGCAAGATTGCTGGACGGTGACAGGGCATTTAAATTAATGCGCGATCAGATAAAGCCGGCAGGGGACACGCAAGGCGGCGTGGCAGAGTCGGGTGGCACCTATCCCAATATGTTCGATGCTCATCCCCCCTTTCAAATCGATGGCAATTTTGGTTTTACCTCAGGTTTAGCGGAAATGCTCGCACAAAGTCATGATGGAGCAGTGCACTTGTTACCCGCATTGCCACACGAATGGCCAGAGGGTGAAGTTAAAGGACTGGTGATGCGCGGCGGTTTTGTTGTGGATATGCGTTGGGCTAAAGGTCAAATTCAGGAGCTGAAAATTTATTCCCGTTTGGGTGGCAATCTTCGTTTGCGCACCAATGCAAAATTGCCGAGAGTAAATGATTTTAAAGTTGCACAAGTTAGTCGCAATAAAACCAACACTAATCCGTTTTACCGTCAGGCGAACATCAAAGCTCCGCTAAAACACACAAACATAGTTATGCCGAGCTTATCACTCGAAAACAGCTTCGTTATTGACGTGGCCACACAGGCTGGTCGTGAGTATCGTTGGCTCAGGTTGAGCCATGACAATGAAGGAAGTCAGTAGAGTTCGCCTCTATCGATTTTTTTAACGATAGAGGGCGAATGTATCGCGCTAAACTTACGTGGGTGACTTAATGTTTCCCGTAAAGTGTCCCTTGAAAACCATTTCTGACAATGGTTGGCGTTGCGAAGGGGTTTCACGCTGTTGTAGCGCCTCAGGCAATATCGAAACATCGCCTTGATAGCCAATGGCAACGGCGGCTTCAACTTTTAAATTTTTAGGTAAATGCAAGGCAGCGGGAATCTTTTCATAATCAATGCCTGCCATGCCATGCGAAATTAATCCCATGCTATGCGCTTGCAGCGCTAGCGACATAAATGCGGAACCGGCATCGAAACTATGGGTGCCGACAGGGCGCGTTCCATCAAAAGAAATTACCGATGTGATAACGACCAAAGCTGCTGCATTCTTCGCCCAGCCTTCGTTAAAAGGAACTAGCAAGCTCAACAGGGTGTTGAACTCCAGCTCGCCGCGCACGCCGTAAAAGAATCGCCAGGGTTGCAAGTTGGAACCAGACGGAGCCCAGCGCGCGGCTTCAAAAATAGTCATGAGCTGTTCTTGCGTTACTGCGCGATCCGAAAAGGCGCGTGGTGACCAGCGGTCGAGAAATTGCTTATCGATAGGATATTCGGATGTGCGCTTATTGCTCATAGCTGTTGCCTCTGCTCGAATCGTTAAAGGTATCAAAAATGTTTGCGTTGGTTAAATAGCTGGTCGAGGTTATACCATCGACTTGGGGAAGCAATAAATTTTAATGCTTAGCGGTGCTATCTTAATTGTTCTAGCGCTAGTATCAAAACTCGATTCATGAATAACAACATCCGGCTTTTTGCCGACTGTGTTAGTTGCTTCTAAATTTTTTCCAACCAAACTCCACACTTTTCCTTTCGCGCTTGCAGTAAAACTTTCAAAAACTAAATCCAGGTTTTGCACAGTTTCTGTTG
>JAZKFX010000081.1:0-49969 GCA_040386215.1 Pseudomonadota bacterium | reverse complement strand
GAATGCCGGCCTGTCACGCCGGAGGTCGCGGGTTCGAGCCCCGTCCGGTCCGCCATTAATTCCTAAAAAACCCCTAATATAGTTTATTAGGGGTTTTTTTATGTCTGTTTTGTTCTGACTGGCCTCGCTAGCTCAAGGACATATCAAAATCCCGGTTTAATACGCTTCTGAAATACTTTTCCGCACATGAAATATTTATATTTTGTTCACGTGATTGTCATTATGTGCCGGTAATCTCCTCATCAAGGATTTGATTCGGAAAGGGATTTCTCGCTTCTATTAGAACCTGACCTGGATAGCAAACATGCAAGATTATCTTGAAGATTTACTTGATGAAGTTACTGAAGTTGATGATGATTTTGCTGAAGACTATTCTGAGCTTTGAGCAGTAATTATTGTGGTTGATCGTTTTTGCTTAATGCCAGCTCCTGGCATACTCTGCTATTGGTTTCCCCGCGATAGACGTTTTTGTAGTCCTGAAATCTATCTAAATCACCGCCAACATCTTGATTATTTACAGTTATTTAGTCGAGTAAGCCGCAAATTTAGCTAAATATTGGTATTTTTGCCTGTGTTTGGACAGCCATAAAAGCATCTAGCCTATACTTGGCTAATATCACTAAATGCTGGTGCGTTATTTAGCCAACGCTGCGGATTATTTGAATGCCTTTAGAACCCACAGAAATTGTTGAAGCTGTAGTGTTAATTTCCGGAGAAAAAGTTGTCCGTGAAATGTTGTACCCTGAATTTGAAGCCATTTTAGATGGTTTCGTTCCGGTTCCTGATTTTAAAGCCTCTGCTGTTAAAGCAGTCTACATTGGCATTAATGCAAATTTATGCATTACTTCAGCTGTATTTTTTCTGCTCGATTTCGATGCAAAGGGCATGGTTGATCGTCGCTGGAATATTCCGCTGCAGTATTTGGCTGAGGTCTCTGGCCGCGGGCCGGATTTAGGTGCTGGCCCCATTCGTTTAGCGTGTTTTAGTCAGTGTGCCATTGAAATGCAACAGAATAAATTGTGGGATCCGCAAATGGAGCCCAGTAAAAATAGTTTTATTTTGTTAAAAAAATCGGTACAGAATAATCGACTGGGTTTGGAGTTTAAAGTCCCCGTGCTGGAAAAGCCGCAACCGATTGTTGCACCCCCTATCAATGCCAATCATCAACAAGCCATTAAGAAAAAATTGCATGAGCACTATTCGCAGGAGTTGCGCGACCGCTTGGCTGGTTCGCTCAAAGAGCAGCGACTCCGTATAGCCACATTGCAATCCAAGCAGCAAGAAAATATCAACAAACTGCAACATGAACATCAACAGCGCTTACAAGTTTATCAAGAGCGTTTACAAAAACTTGAGACGCAAAATTCAGAACTAAATTCGCGTAATCAATCACTCAAAGAAAATTTAGATATTCAAGCGAGTAAGGCCGAAGGTGTTCGCGAATATTTTACGCATAAATTAAAAACAGCGCAGCTGGATGAAAATAGCCAGATTCAGGCGATGCAAGAAAATTTCAATCTTGAGGTCGAGTTAAAAATACAGGCGGCAACAGCTGAGCTGCGAGAAATGCTCGATATGCGCGAGGTGGAGCTATTTTATCGCCATCAAAATGAATCTAATCTCAAGGAAGAAATAACGAAGTTAAAGCTTGAGTCTCACGCGTTACTTAACAATAGTGGTGAGCAATTATTAACTCGCCTCAATAAGGCAGGTGTTAATTTTGTTGTTTATCATCCTGGCGTTGGTCAATTTACAATTGCATTAGATGATTTAAGTTCGTATCTCGAAAACTCGGTAGCATTTGTCGCGAAAAAATCTGGCGTAGGTGAAATGTTATATTCACAGTGGTTTACGCATTATCAAAATCCCATATGCAATGGTTCTGACGGCCATGGCAATAGCTGTGGAAAATCTTTAGTGCGTATTGGTACTCCACTAGAATTTCATGAGGGCGAAAGTGATCGTTGCGAACACCATCAAGCTGTTTCTTATAAAATGGTTGCGGAAAAGCGTTAAGGTTACTGAAGATAGATATAAAGTGATGAATTTGATTTCTGAAGACGAGTTTTTACAGCGAGCAAAAGATGTACCTATGCAAGTTCTGCAATGGGATATAGCGAAACGCAAAGATGTTGAAGTTATTGTGCGTCGCGATGATTTGGTGGATCGCAGTTTAAGTGGCAATAAATTTTATAAATTGTTTTATAGTTTGCAGCGGGCAAAAAAGAATGGCCATCAAAAAGTATTGAGTTTCGGTGGTGCTTATTCAAACCACCTTTATGCGTTGGCGGCTGCGGGCCGGGATTTTGGTTTTAAGACGGTTGGTGTTATTCGCGGTGAGCGTCCTAAGTATTTGAGTCCCATGTTGCAGGACGTGGAGAAATGGGGAATGCAATTGCATTTTGTAAGCCGCACTGACTATTGCCAATTAACTCGGCAAGCTGTAACTGGAATGCAACCAGGCCTTAAAAATTCAGGTCTTGAAAACTCGGCGCAGGGAAACCTGGAGCGTGAATATTTGGAGCATGGAACTTCAGAGTATGGAAATTTGGTAAGAACTCATGGCGATTTTTACAGCATTCCCGAGGGCGGCGCCAATAGTGAAGGCCTGCGTGGTGCTGCAGTTATTGGGTGGGCAATAGAGCAACAACGCAAGGGAGACTATGCTGCAATTTGTTTGGCGTGTGGTACTGGAAATACAGTTGCCGGTGTTGCTGCAGGTGTTGCTACGGCTGTGACTCTTGGTGAAAACTCAGTTGAGGCAGCAAAAGTAATAGGTTTTTCAGTTTTGAAAGGTGAGGGTGATTTAGGCCAACAAATTATTACCCAGCAGCAAAATGCCGGATTGAAAAGTAACAATTGGCGCTTAATAAGTGGCTATCATGCGGGTGGGTACGCAAAAAAATTACCTGGTGCAGTGCAGGAATTTCAACAGGAATTTGAACGCGAAACTAATTTGCTTCTTGACCCGGTTTATACACTGAAAATGTGTTGGGGCGTGGCGCAGTTATTAAGGTTAAATTATTGGCCGCGTGGCAGCCGCTTGATTTTAATTCATACCGGTGGGCTGCAAGGGCGACGCGGCTTTAATCGTGATATTAAAGAAGTATCGCAGATTTCGTCGCAGATTTAATGAAGGTGAGTTCAGTTAGTTTTTTAAAATCCAATCCAGGCTCATCTGGTCCAAAATAGGCTAGAGTTATTATCAATGAATCTTGATCGTATTAAAACGAAGGAATATTCGATGCGTGCGCAAAAAAATATCGTACCTTCTAACCTAGAGTTTGATTTATCACTCACGCATACCTTGGTGCCGCTCAAAGATATGAGTGAAAGCCATTTGCTTGCCTTGGTTGAGGGTGTAGAGGCCGAGGTGATATGTGCCGGGCAAACCCTGTTTGCGCGTGGTAATTATGACGGGAAACATGTGTATTTATTGCATGGCGACGTTATTCTAACTGATGAAAGCGAGGTGAAAAGGTTAATCAAGGGCCGCTCTACATTGTTGCCTATTGCTCACAGTCAGCCGCGCTCGGTGACTGCTATTGCTGAATCCGATTGCAGTGTTTTACGTCTGGATAGTGAACGTTTGGACAAACTGCTGGCATGGAGCCAGGTTGCTGATTATTTACAGCTTAATATTTCTCGTCAGCGTGACTTGGATGAAGACATTGATTGGATGATGGCTATTCTTCGATCTAATTTATTTTTCAAGGTACCGCCGATTAATGTTGAGCAAATTTTCACTCGTTTAATGCCCCAAGTGGTTTACGTTGGTGATGTCATTATTCGCCAAGGTGAATTGGGCGATCAATGTTATTTTATTAAAGAGGGGGAGGCTGAAGTCTGGCGTCATAGCGACACGGGTCGTCAACATCTTGCGAATATTGGTGTCGGTCGCTGTTTTGGTGAGGATGCTCTGGTTAATGAAGCGGTTCGCAATGCTTCGGTCATTATGAACACCGATGGCGTGTTGATGCGTTTAGACAAGCAGGATTTTTATCGTTTATTAAAAGAACCGCAAGTTCCCGCAATAACTCTGGAAAACTTTGCAACAAAAGTGGGTGAAGGCGCGGTTGCAATCGATGTGCGAAGTGAAGAAGAATATAGCGAACTGCATATTAAAGGCGCTGCTAACATACCCTTAAATTTGTTGGGCATTAAATCGCGAATGCTTGATAAAACTCGAACTTATATTTTTTATTGTAATACCGGAAGGCGCAGTCGTGCTGCTGCCCATTTATTAGTGCAGCAAGGTTACCAAGCTTTTGCGCTGGATGATTGTGTACAGCTTTTCTCTCAGCCGCGTTGGCAGGAAATGTTGGATAACTGTTTTAATTTTGTTCTAAAAGATGGTCAGGCGATGCAAGGCGCTTAAAAAAATTTGCAGAAAGGTTGCAGACTGTGATCTATTCAACTCTTTTTATTTGCCTTGTTTATTTAACCCTATCGCCGTAGCGCATTTCTCGTAACTCACCTTCTGCAAAATATAAATTAGTCCAAAACTGGCCTTTGCCTGGGTTGTAAGTCCATACATCAACATTTTCACAACTTTCTACCAAGGTTAAGGTGCCATCAGACTGCCTGATTTTTTTTGCTGATTTTTCACAGTAAGAATCAATAAGTTCTGGTTGGCCGCATTTTACAATGACTTCTGCTTTGGTATCGCCAATATCTACGATGTCACCTTTGCAGCGTAAAGATTCTGCATTGGCCATTCCAGCAATGAAAAAAGTCGTCAAGGAGAGGGTAGCCAGGTAGTAATGGGTAAGTCTTTTCATGGTGACTCCTGAGTCAATAAATAAGACAGTAATAAACTCACATTTAATGTTAAAGCATTTTGATGCCATGCCGTTAACCCTTTAAATGCGGTTATATAGGCACCGCTTAAGACAGCTAACGATGCGAGAATCATATATGAATCCCTATCAAGCGGCACAGCATTATTCCTCCGTTAAAGTTCAATCCAGCATTATTGATGCATCACCCCATCGTTTAATTCAAATGTTGTTTGAGGGTGCGTTGGAGCGTATTGCGCAGGCTAAAGGCGCTATGTCGCAGCATCAAATTGCACGTAAGGGTGAATTGATTGGCAAGGCTGTCAATATTGTTGCTGGATTACAAGGTAGTCTGGATGATAAGGCAGGCGGCGATTTGGCGCTAAACCTGGACAGCTTGTACGATTATATTATTCGACGATTGTCACAAGCCAATTACGAGAATGATCCGGCTATTCTCGATGAATGTGGCCGTTTATTGGGTGAGCTTAAAATGGCTTGGGATGGCATAGCAGAGCAGGTGAATTAACATGGGAATGCATTTGGTTGTAGCAAATTATAGCGGCATGGCCGGTGTGTTACAGGTTCGCAATTTACAGCATGATTTAAACCTGGCGCTGGAGCAGGAGGATTGGCTATCAGTCCGCCGCCTGGATCAGGCTTGTGTTGTGCTGATTGATAAAGTCATTGCCGCTAATAAAGACGATAGCTACGATTTGATTTTAGTGTTGCAGGAGCTTAAAGATGTTTATGCTGGCCTGATCAGCCTATGCCATCATAAAGTTATTGCTATGGCGCGTTGATTTAATGCTAGGCTTAGTGATTAAATTTAACAGTTATTAAATTGAACAAATATTAGATTAACGGTTATTAAAATTAACCCTTACCTAATAGTTAGTTAATTTTATAACGGGCCTGCATAGGAGTGCCTACTTTGTCTAAATCTAATTACAACTCGCAAGAAGCCCTCAAACAATATCGCCAGCTGGGTTTGGAAACACAAGTCAACAATGCGTCACCACATCGATTAATTCAGTTATTAATGGAGGGAGCATTAGATCGTTTGGTTGCCGCGCAGGCCGCAATGGAACGTGGCGATGCAGCCACAAAAGGAGTTTTAATTGGCAAAACCATGGGTATTATTTCTGGCTTGCGCAGTTCATTGGATATGAACGTAGTGGATACCAATTTACCTGAGAACCTCGATAATCTTTACGATTACATGGGGCGGCGATTATTGGAAGCTTCGATGCATAATAAACTTGAAATAGTGATTGAGGTTATTGGCCTTATGAAAACATTAAAATCAGGTTGGGATGGCATAGAGCCGCAAGTTTGATTCTGCCAGCGAAGGTGCCTCTATTGCAGGCACTTTTATGTTTTCCACTTTCCCTTCACGTTTTTAATTAACATTCCTCATGTAGTTTTTATGCTGTTTTTTTATATTAGTTTGATATGTCGGGTTGCAACTGCTTAGTATTTCTTCGCTCTGCATTTATTTCATGTCATAAATTTGACACGCATTCCTTCCTCGTCTAAACCTAAGCGTAAATAGTCATGGCTCAGGCAATTTTGTCCCGAAAAAATTTCGCTGATAGTAGTAAATCTGCAGAACTATAAAAGGTTGATAAAGCATGTGGCGCAATAATAAAGTCTTAGTGATTGACGACAACGCCTCTCGCCGACACGATTTAAAGGTATTACTGGATTTTTTAAATGAATCGACAATCGTGGCTGCTGCCAGTGAATGGCAACAGCTCATTGAAGGTGAGCACAAAGGCGAAGATTACGTTGCCGTGTTTATTGGCGATTTTTCGTCTTGCCAATATGGACTTGAACAATTATTAAAAAATATTCGTGAATGGAATGATGAGCTAGCAATTATTTTGATTGGTGATAATTCAGCGGACAATAAAATATTAGATATAGATTTATTTCACAACCTGGAGTTGGATGATTTTTTACGTCATATGATTATTGCGACATTGGTGGTGCCACCCAGTTACAACAAGTTAGCCGACACGCTTCATCGCGCACAGCTATATCATGAGGCGCAAGCCAGCAGTAAGCGGCAACCCCAGCGCCGGCCTGTGCATTTATTTCGTAGCTTGGTGGGCACTAGCCGCGAGATTCAAAATGTCCGTGAAAGTATGTCGCAGGTTGCGGAGAAAGATGTTTCTGTACTCATCACCGGTGAATCTGGTACTGGTAAAGAAGTAGTAGCGCGCAATTTACATTACAATTCCCCGCGTCGCGATAAACCATTTGTCCCCGTCAATTGCGGTGCAATTCCTGCAGAATTATTGGAAAGTGAATTGTTCGGCCATGAAAAAGGCGCGTTTACCGGCGCTATTAATTCGCGCGCCGGGCGTTTTGAATTGGCCGAGGGCGGCACTTTATTTCTAGATGAAATTGGCGATATGCCGCTCACGATGCAAGTTAAAATTTTGCGGGTCTTACAAGAACGCTGCTTCGAGCGGGTAGGTAGTAATAAGACGCAAAATGTCGATGTCCGTATCATTGCCGCTACTCACCGCAATCTTGAATCCATGATTAGTAATGCCACCTTTCGTGAAGATTTATATTATAGATTGAATGTTTTTCCTATCGAATTGCCATCGCTGAAGGAGCGCGCAGAAGATATTCCTCTCTTGATTAATCAACTCGTTGAGCGCATGGAAAGTGAACAGCGCGGTTCTATTCGGTTCAATTCTGCTGCGATTATGTCGCTCTGTCAGCATGAGTGGAGTGGCAATGTGCGCGAGCTTGCCAATTTGATCGAGCGCATGGCGATTTTGCATCCTTACGGTGTTATAGGCGTACAAGATTTACCGCCTAAATATCGTCACGTCGATGTTAGCGAGGAAGATTTTGCACCTGCATCAAAGCAAGTAACCGCTGCTGCCAATACGGGTTATGTCAATATCAATGACAATCCGTTATTGCCAGATCAAGGCATAGATTTGCGGGAATACATTACAACTTTAGAGATGAGTTTAATTCAGCAAGCGCTAAATGATTGCGGTGGTGTGGTGGCCCGCGCCGCCGACAAATTATGTATTAGACGTACCACCTTAGTGGAAAAAATGCGAAAATATGAATTGCAGCGTTAACTATCCTTTCGAGTGCAATTGCCCATAATGAAAAATATTATTATCTGTTTGTTTTTATTTGCCGGTGCCGCTTCGGCCGAAATTTATCAATGGACTGATGCCAATGGCAGAGTACATTTTGGTGATAAGCCTGCTAAAAATGTTAAAGCAAAAGCGTTAAAGGTAGAAGTAAATACCTATACTAATGTTTCCTACGAAAATCTTGATTCTACAGATGACGATAAAAATAATGACAGCAAAAAAGTCATTATGTATTCAACCAGTTGGTGTGGTTACTGCAAAAAAGCGCGCACTTATTTTGTTGAGAACAGCATTAGTTTTGTCGATTACGATATCGAAAAAGATAAAAATGCAAAAAGAACTTACGATACATTGGGCGCTAAAGGCGTGCCAGTGATTGTGGTGGGTAAAAAAAGAATGAATGGATTTAGTGTGGCAGGCTTTAAAACCTTATTGTCATCCTCTTAAAGATTAAACAAACAATCGATTTGTGAGCAGTGAAGTATTAATGGCTGTAGCTTTTTATAGTTACGAGGCGGGCATCCATGTTTGCTCACTGGCGGCCCGCCCTTAACATAAAAAAACTCTCTATTTATGAAATCGCTTTATCCACAATAGATTGTGCTTCGGCAATAAGCAGTTGCAAATGCTCTTTACCGCGAAAACTTTCAGCATAAATTTTATAAATATCTTCAGTGCCGGAAGGCCTGGCCGCAAACCATCCACTCTTTGTCATCACTTTGATGCCACCAATTGCAGCACCATTGCCAGGTGCGTGGGTAAGAGTTTTTTCAATAGGTTCCCCTGCCAATTCAGTAGAAGTAATTTGCTCAGACGACAATGTTGATAGAGCTTTTTTCTGCGCACTAGTGGCAGGAGCCTCCACGCGGCTTTCACTTGCGTGGCCAAATTCATTGACGAGTTCTTTGTAATGTTCGCCGGGGTCACGCCCAGTGCGTGCAATAATTTCACCGGAAAGCAGGGCGGGTATTATTCCATCTTTGTCGGTAGACCAAACGCTGCCGTCTAAACGTAAGAATGAAGCACCGGCACTTTCTTCGCCGCAAAAACCGAGTGACCCGTCGTATAACCCTGGTGCAAACCATTTAAAACCAACAGGAACTTCGTATAGGCGGCGATTCAGTTTTTCGCTGACGCGATCAATCATTGCACTGCTAACCACCGTTTTACCAATAGCGGTTTGTGCGTTCCATAAGGGGCGATTTTGATACAAATAATCAATCGCTACTGCAAGATAATGATTGGGTGGCATTAACCCAACGCTAGGTGTGACTATGCCGTGACGATCATGATCGGCATCGCAGGCGAAGGAGATCTGATAATTATTACGCCCGGCTATGATGGATTGCATCGCATAAGATGATGACGGATCCATCCGGATTTTACCGTCCCAGTCGGCTGTCATAAAGGCAAATGTTGGGTCAATTTTATGATTAATTAGATGTAAATTAAGTTTGTAATGTTCAGCTATCGCGCTCCAATAACGCATGCCTGCGCCACCGAGTGGGTCAACGCCCATATGCACATTGGCATTGCGGATAGCATTAATATTGATAACGTTAATTAAATCTTTTACATAATTATTGACGTAGTCATGTTGATGCGTAGTAGCTGCATGCAAAGCTGCGCGATAATCCATACGTTTAACATCGCGCAGTTTATTTTCCAACAATTCATTAGCGCGTGCTTGAATCCAATTAGTAATGTCTGAGTCTGCCGGGCCGCCGTTGGTGGGGTTATATTTATAACCACCGTTGTCGGGCGGATTGTGCGATGGAGTTATAACGACTCCGTCAGCAAGGCCTGTGGTTCTGTCGCGATTGTAAGTGAGAATAGCGTGAGAAATTGCGGGAGTCGGTGTAAATTCTCCGCCAACCGCAAGCATGATTTCAACACCATTTCCTGCAAATACTTCTACTGCATTAATTTGCGCAGGCTCAGAAAGTGCGTGAGTATCTATACCAACAAACAGTGGGCCGCTGATGCCGACTTTGGTGCGGTAATCGCAAATCGCCTGACTAATGGCGAGCACATGGTTTTCATTAAAGCTGATGTTAAAGGCGGTACCGCGATGACCAGAAGTGCCAAAGCTAACCCGTTGTTCCGGTATTGAAGTGTCGGGTTTTAAATTGTAGTAAGCGTCAGTCAGTTTCGTAGCATCCACTAACATTTCATGTGGCAGTAACTTTCCAGCGTATGGGCTAATTTTCATTGGCGGCACCTTTATTCAAATGGAAAATTCAAATGGAAAATTCAAAGAGGAAAATTTTTTGTGAATGAATAACTTTTAACCTGAACGTTGATTGCTATTATTTAATTCACCGCTGGTTGGGCGGTTTGCAGCAAAGGTGAAACTTTAACAATAATACCCAGCAACGGATGGTCGATGTAATGGACTTCAGTGCTGCGCATACTGCGTTGTTGAGCAATTTTTACAATTCTTTTTGTAACAAAATCCGCAGGTTCGCTAAGACTGTTTTCGAAATCTGGTAGGCCAGGTAATTCAGGCCAGCGTTCTTCTGCGGCTGAACTTGATGATAAATCGGTTTCTGTGGGTGCCACGGACGACGCACTATCCAGTGCAGCAGGCGCAAATTGCGTTAACCATAAATTAGTTTGAAACTTTAAATATTGTCCCACACTGAGGCTGATGTTACCTTCTAATTCATGATGGTCATTGAATTTTTTCCCGCCGTTAATAAAAATGTGGGTATTTTTCGCCTGAATCATTTGCGCCCATGCTTGATGAAATAACAAGGTATAGCTGCCGCTTTTTGCGATGGTAGCGGCTTGGGAATTTAATTTTCGCTCACTAACCGGCAGCAAATTAAAACCTTCTGCGTTATTGCTGCCGGTTGGTTTTAAAAAATTAAGATTATCGGGATAATTAAGCTTTATGTTTTTTGGCCAGGTTTCTTGTTGGTTGGATGATTCACCCCGTGCAAAAATAATCATTTCAACCTGATACCAGCGTTCGTGATTATCCTGTGCAAAAGCGTTTTGTTGCAGGGTACTGCCCATGATTAAAAGAATTATAGCCACAATCTTTTTTGACAACGATGGGTTTAACTGCGCCAGGTTCAACACCGATAGCTTCGAAATTGGTAGAGTCGAGATTGATAGTCTGAACATTGCTAATGCGATTTTATTCATAGAAAGTTCGATTTTATTCATAACAATTTCCTAGTGCATTAATTTGGTGAGCAAATCTGCAACTTGTTGTAAACGTTGTTCAGTCGTTTCCATTGCCAGCGTAAATTTTAATTGGTTAGCTCCCTCCAATTTGTAAACATGCGGCGCACCTTGTACAAGTTTAACAATCGTTAAAGGTTCTACCCGGGTTTCACTGGCAAATTCTATGCGCCCACTGCGCGCGTTTGCTTCGAGTTTTATAATGCCAATAGCCTGGGCCTTAAGTTTAATTTGTGTAACGCGAACTAAATTTTTAATTTGCTCTGGTAGTAGACCAAAACGGTCAATCATTTCCACCTGCAATTCACGCAACGCATCTTCTGTTTCGGCATTAGCGATACGTTTGTACATAACTAAACGCAAGTGCACATCGGGCAAATAATCGGCGGGAATTAATGCTGGAACCCGTAAGTTTACATCCACCATACCTTCAAAGTCTTTATTCGGGTTAGGTATTTTCCCTTGCCTGATGGCTTTTATGGCACGGTCGAGCATTTCCATGTAAAGCGAGAAGCCAATGGTTTGAATCTGGCCACTTTGTTCATCGCCGAGTAATTCCCCTGTGCCACGAATTTCCATATCGTAAGTGGCAAGAGTAAAACCAGAACCTAGTTCTTCTGCACTCACAATAGCCTCAAGACGCTTTACCGCATCGGCGGTCATGGAGCGCTTATCAGGTGTCATTAAGTAGGCATAGGCTTGATGATGTGAGCGACCCACACGGCCGCGCAGTTGGTGCAATTGCGCCAGACCAAACTTATCAGCGCGGTGAATAACAATGGTATTAGCGCTGGGAATATCGATACCGGTTTCAATAATCGTGGTGCAGACCATGACATTAAAACGCTTGTGATAAAAATCTGACATGACGCGTTCAAGATCACGCTCAGGCATTTGGCCGTGGCCAATAACAATGCGCGCTTCAGGTACCAACTCTTGTAATTCCCGAGCGGTTTTTTCGATGGTACTCACTTCGTTATGTAAAAAATATACTTGACCACCGCGTAAAATTTCACGTAACACGGCCTCTTTGATAATGGTCTCATCGTGCTGCCGCACAAAAGTTTTTACCGATAAACGTTTTGCTGGCGGCGTAGCAATAATAGACAAATCGCGAATGCCCGCCATGGACATATTCAGGGTGCGCGGGATAGGCGTAGCGGTGAGCGTTAAAATATCGATTTCTGCGCGCAATGATTTTAATTGTTCTTTTTGCCGCACGCCGAAGCGATGTTCTTCATCAATGATCAGCAAGCCAAGATTTTTGTATTTAATATCTGGCGATAATAATTTGTGGGTGCCCACCACAATATCGACTTTACCTTCGGCAAGCCGTTGTTGTACTTCTTCAGTTTCTTTAGCAGTTCGGAAGCGTGATAGCACATCAATGGTAATAGGCCAATTGGCAAAACGATCTTTTAAGGATTCAAAATGTTGTTGCGCTAATAAAGTGGTGGGAGCCAAAATAACCACTTGTTTACCACCGTGGCTGGCAATGAAAGCGGCGCGCATGGCCACTTCAGTTTTACCAAAACCTACGTCGCCACAAATTAAACGATCCATAGGTTTGGGAGAAAGCATATCAGCAATGACCGCTTCAATAGCGCGTTGCTGGTCCGGCGTTTCTTCAAAGGGAAAACTGCTGGCAAAATTCAAATAGGCTTCTTTAGGATCGGCAAAGGCGAAGCCTTTACGTGCGGCACGGCGCGCATAGACTTCTAATAATTCAGCAGCGGTATCGCGAATTTGTTCGGCCGCTTTACGTTTGGCTTTTTGCCATAACTCTGTGCCTAACTTATGCAGTGGCGCTGAGTCTTCATCGGTGCCGCTGTAGCGACTAATCAAATGTAAATTGGTGACAGGAACATAAAGCTTGGTTTCGTCAGCGTATTCCAGGGTTAGGAACTCGTTGGTTTGGTCGTCGATCGTAATAGTTTCCAAACCGCGATAACGGCCAACGCCGTGATCGATATGCACTACTGGCGAACCAATTTTTAATTCCGTTAAATTTTTAACAATTAAATCAGAATTATCTTGCGCTTGTTTTCGGCGACGCTGTTGCTGTACCCGTTCGCCAAATAATTGCGTTTCGGTTATGAGCGCTATGGCTGGATTATCAAGTAATAAACCTTGTTCCAGGGGCGCAACCGTAATAGCAATGCGGTCTTTGCCATTAATAAAACTGACCCAATCATCGACTAAGGTTGGTGTAATGCGAATACGGCTGAGTAATTCAAGTAATGTTTCGCGTCGGCCTGCTGAATCAGCACAAAATAAAACACGACCACCAATGGTGGAAGAAGCTGAAGCGTAATCCAGTAAAAAAGCTTGTATGGCATTGAGTGGGTTTTCAGCTTGCGCGCGAATGGGTAGGCTGGGTGGTGTTTGAGTGGCAAAATTAGTTTGCCCTGCTTTTTCTTCCAGTGTATTGCTAGTAACAAAAGTTCGACAATAATTTTTTAATGAAGCAAAAAATTCATCGATTTGTAAATAAATATCTTTGGGCGGTAGGATCGGGCGCTGTGGATCAACACGGCGATTTTCATAACGACGCAGCAATTCCAACCAAAAATTTTCAGCCGATTTTTCAATATCACCTAGGGTGTAAATTTGCGTGCTATCAGGCAGGTAGTCAAACAAGCTGCTGCATTTTTCAAAAAATAACGGTAAATAATATTCAATGCCTGAAGGCGATATGCCAGCACTCACATCTTGAAAAATAGGGCAAGCCTTATGGTTTACATCAAATTTTTCCAGCCATTGTTTTTTAAATTGGCTAATGCCATTTTTATCAAGTGGGAATTCTTTGGCAGGTAGCAGTTGAATGCTGGTAACTTGTTCAACGGTTAATTGTGTTTCGGGATCAAACGTACGCAGGGTTTCAATTTCGTCATCAAATAAATCCAAACGAAATGGGTGATCGCTACCCATGGGATAAATATCAATGAGCGATCCACGTACGGCATATTCGCCATGCTCATAAACCGTATCAACAAAATGATAACCGGCTTTTTCAAAATTGCTGCGCATGGTCGCAATGTTAATTTTCTGGCCACACTCGACCATCAAGCTGTTACCAATAAGGTAATCAGCAGGCATTAAACGTTGCAGCAATGAAGTAATTGGAACAACTAAAATACCTTGCTTGGTATGCGGTAGCTGGTAAAGCGTTTTTAACCTGTCGGAAATAATATCTTGATGCGGCGAGATGGTGTCATAGGGCAGGGTTTCCCAATCCGCGAGATGCAGAATTTCAAAATCGTCGCGTTGATTAAAAAATTGCAGTTCGCTTTCCAACCGATTAGCACTGCTGGCATCAGTGGTAACAACCAGGCTAAGCCCTTGCGTTAGATAAGCTCCCTGTAAAATAGTCAGTGCCTGGGCGCTGCCTTGCAATTGTCCCCAACTTTGCTTGTTGCCTGGGCGAAGGGAAATGGGGGGAGAAAATGAAGTAATGCGTGCCATTGTTGCTCGTCTGACCCTAATGTAAAGAGGTGGCCATTGTACCTGTGAGGCACATTAAAGTGGATTTTTTTGCGACCTAAAAATAAATCAAAGTGTATTGATTTTATACATTGCATCATTTGTCTTTTGGTATGGCGAAACCACTGCTATTTTATGATATGAGTTGCCATCGAATGCGAGTTAGAATCCGTTTGAATAACCCATTAGATAAACCGGATGCATGGCTCTTTTTTTATATTGTGATCTATTACTTGATGAGCCAGCAGGTTTAGATAGATCGCGTGGCTTTGTTGCAAAGCCTGCCTAAAAGATGACCCCAATAAAATATTAATAAAGCCAAGTAATGCCTATGAAGCGACTATTTATCTTTTTTTTCTTATGTGCATCGATCCTGCAATTTAGCTTGGGTGTTGCTGCGCAGGATTACCCGAAAAAAATGAGTTTCCGCAATATTATGCAGAATCAGGATATCGCAATGGGCGAAGTGGAAGCCATTATCCAGGATCACGAAGGCTTTATGTGGCTGGGCGGCAGCAATGCATTGTTGCGTTATGACGGTTATGAGTTTTTAGGCATACCGATTGCCGCGAATGATGCGAAAAAAGGCAGTGAGCCGCAATTCGTAAAGCTCGTTGTTGATTTGTTTGAAGACAGCCACAAGCAACTGTGGATAAGCACGCGCGATGGCTTATTAAAATATGATCGTGCCCATGAAGTTGCACGACGCTTAAGCTGGCAGGATGGGAAAACCATAAAAATTGTTCGGACACTTACCCTCGCGGAGGCGCCTGGCGGAGAAATGCTGGTGGGAACCTATGATGGTCTCATAGTGTTTGATCCTGTCACTGACATCGCCAACGTCATCGCGCATGTGGCAGGGGATGTTGATAGCCTGCCGAATAATACCGTGCGAAATATTGTTGTCGATAAAAACGGCATCATTTGGCTTGCTACTGATGCGGGATTAGTTCGCATGGAATGGCCCTCCAGAAAAATGACCTTAATTTCCCCCTATCCAGCAAATCCCGCATCATTACCGGACAATGCCGTACGTACCATGGCGCAAGACAAGGAAGGGAATTTATGGTTGGGTGTTGTAAATGGTTTATATAAATTTAATCCGGAAAGCGGTGCTATTAAGCGCTACCAGCATGATCCAAATAACCAGCACAGCCTCGCACATAACTTAATCCGCGATATTTTTGTCGACAAAAATGGCTGGGTATGGAGTGGCAGCGATGCCGGTGGGCTGAGCTTATATGATGCGGCCAACGATCGATTTATTCGCTTCCGTAAAGAGGATGGCAGTGCCGGATCTTTAAGTAGCAATACTATACGGCGCATTTATCAGGATGATGCCGGCGATATGTGGGTCGGTACCTATCCATCGGGGCTCAATTTTCACGATCACTCAACAGAGGCCATTTCGGTTTATCGAAAGGAGTTAGAAATTAACCGCGGTCTATTGGATAACAACGTTGAAGCGGTCATCGAGGATGGCGATGGTAATCTTTGGATCGGCGCTGGTGGCGTCACACGTTATAACCCCGTAGCGGACAGTTTTATTCACTATCAAAAACCCGATAATGACATTGCCTCTCCGCGTATTTTCAATAGCACTTCGGCAATTAGCGCGTTGTATGACCGCGATGGGGATATCTGGTTTGGCACCTGGGGACTTAGCTATCACCGTTATAACAAAAAAACCGATAGCTTTGAACAACTGCCGTTTGATGCAAGCTTAAGTCGCACCAAAATAAAAACCAGCACCAAGCTTATCGATAGTGTGGTCTGGGGAATTTATCAGGACAAACAAAAAAATCTGTGGCTGGGTACCCATAATAGTGGTGTTACTCAGTATGATAAAAAAACCGGTCAGTACACCAATTATGAGCCCACACAAAATGATCCGACCAGTATTAGTACTACCGTTGTTTGGACAATGTTTGAAGATTCCGCAGGACGTTTTTGGGTGGGCACTGCCAATGGTTTAAATTTGCTGGATCGCGAAAACGGAATATTCAAACGCTACTTCGCCAGGCCGGATGATCCCCAGAGTCTGGTGAATGATTCTATATTGTCAATTTATGAAGATAAGAAAAATCGACTCTGGTTTGGCACCAATAGAGGTTTACATTTGTTTCACCCGGAAACCGATAATTTTACCGTTTACAATACCACGAACGGTTTTATTGATAACGGCATTCGCGCCGTCACTGAAGATCAGTTCGGCAACTTGTGGCTGGGCTCCAATAACGGTGTAATCAAATTTAATCCCGACACTAAAATCGTGCGCAACTACGTGCGTTACAATGGCGAAAAAATTGGCGGTATCGCCACCGGTGCTGCACGTGCGACCAGAAAAGGGGAAATAGTTTTTGGTACCAAAAGTGGATTGTATGTTTTTGACGTAAATAAATTAATGACCAATGAAAAAGTCCCGCCCATAGTGCTAACGGATTTTCGCATTTTTACCAAAAAAATCCTTACCAATGATGTTGATAAAATTCTTACAAAAGCGATTAATCAAACTGATCAGGTTACGCTGGATTACACAAAATCCATGATTTCATTTAGCTTTTCCGCACTTAATTATCGCGACTCTGACAAAAACCAATATGCCTATAAGCTTGAAGGCTTCGATGATAAATGGCGGGAAGTGGGTAACCAGCGCACTGCTCTTTATACCAATCTTGATGCTGGTAATTATATCTTTAAGGTCAAGGCCAGTAATAACGATGGCATTTGGAATGAAACTGGCAAATCAATCAAGGTGACGCAATTGCCTCCGCCGTGGAAAACCTGGTGGGCTTATTTGATTTATCTGTTAGCGGTTCTGGCTATAATTATCCAGTTTGTGCATTCGCAACGCAAAAAGCGTCGCCTTGTCGAACAGCAAAACCGCTTGCTGGAAATTAAAGTGGCTGAGCGCACGGCGGAATTGCGCGAGAAGAATAACGATATTCAAGCCATGCTCAGTAATATTCCGCAGGGTTTATTTACGATTGAAGTGGGTGGAAATATTCATCCGGAATATTCGCGGTTTTTGGAAAATATTTTTGAAACAACGGAAATCGCTGGCCGCAATGTCATGAGTTTGTTATTTGCGGGCGCCAATCTTGGCGGCGATACCTTGGCAAGTGTAAGCGCCGCTATTAAATCCATGATTGGTGAAGATAAAATAAATTATGAATTTAATTCACATTTATTAATAACTGCCTACGAGGTGAATTTGGGCGTTAAACGCAAATATTTGTCACTGGATTGGAGCCCCATTGTCAGTGATAACGATATTGTTAAACTTATGGTGTCGGTGCGCGATGTCACGCTACTCAAACAGTTAGAAAGTGAAGCGCTGACTAAAAAACGTGAGTTGGAAATTATTAGCCAATTGCTCAATGTATCGGCAAAAAAATATTTAGCATTTGCTACATCCACCAAACGTTTTATTGCGGAAAATCGCGATGCTATCAAAAGCAGTGAGCATCGTAACGATAGCGCAATTGCATTATTATTTCGCAACATGCATACCATTAAGGGCAACTGCAGAACCTTTGGTTTTCGTTTTTTCAGTGATGTCGTACATGAAGTGGAATCGGCATACAGTGCACTTATTGCTGACACTGCAGCGGATTGGAATCGCGAACAATTGCTTGCCGGTTTAGCGCGGGTCGAGAATTTGTTATATGAATTCGAATACATTAATTATTCGGTATTAGGACGCGGCGTGAAAGGCAAAGATCAGGAGGGATTTTGGGCTGATACTAATGTCATTAATGTTATGCAAAATAGTATAGATTCTGCGAACAAAAAATTCCCGGCGCTGGAGGAGGGGAAGGAGCTATTCCCTATTCAAAAACTATTAAATATTGCCTTAACAATACCCCTCAATGAAGTATTGGCGGACATCATTAGTTCATTAGCTTCCATTGCAACACAACTCAACAAACCAGCTCCCCAGGTTGTTGTTGATGATAATCACGTGCGTATCAGATCAACCGCTACCGAGCTATTGACCAATATTTTTGCCCACATTCTGCGTAATTGTGTCGATCACGGTATCGAGGCCCCAGCTGTGCGACTAGAGCGTGGAAAACCAGCCAGCGGTAAGATTGAAGTGCGTGCAGTGGTGATAGACGAACGACTTTATTTGCGAGTTAAAGATGACGGCCAGGGAATCGACATCGACAAACTATTTAATGAAGGGGTTGAGTTGGGCCAATGGACCGCAACGGATACGCCTGATTATCAAGCTATTGCCAATTTAATTTTTGCGTCCGGCGTGTCTACCAAAGAACAAGTGAGTGATATTTCCGGTCGTGGCGTTGGTATGGAGGCGGTCAAACATTTTTTACTGGCTCACAATGCCACTATCACACTCAAACTTCTCGGTCCGCAGGCTGAAGGCAACAGCTATGGTTGCGGCGTGAAGGTGCCATTTGAATTAAACATCGAATTGCCTGCAGCCACCTTTATCGAAGTGGTTTAGATTTCACGCAAGTTTTAAGGTTATTTTGTCAATCCACATTTGTTGCCACCTGGCGTTGCATTCATTGCTACAATGGAATCATTAATGCATGAGTGGAATGGGTTACGACTGACTAAAGGTAAAAAAAGTGACTACTAATTATTTGTATGATGTTTTGGTCATAGGTTCTGGTCCTTCGGGTGAAAGCGCAGCTATAGCGGCGGCCAAATCGGGCAAAAGAGTGGGGATTATTGAAAATAGTGCGCTGGTAGGCGGCAACTGTGCACACAAAGGCACCATTCCTTCCAAATCGCTGCGTCATGTTGTTAAGCAGATACTTCAATTTAAAGCAGATAGTTTATTTCGTGAGATAGGCGATAGCCGCCGCTTAACGTTTCCGCGGGTTTTACAATCCGCGATTCGCGTTATCCCCAAACAAGTCGAACTGCACACTAACTTTTATGTGCGTAATCGTATTGATGTGCATATCGGCGATGCCTCGTTTGTGGACACTCATACTGTCCGTGTAGTCATGCCAGATGGCGCCAGCGAAATTTTTACCGCGCAAGATATTATTATTGCCACCGGTTCGCGTCCCTATCGCCCCGCCGATGTGGATTTTAATCATCCTCGCATTTATGACAGCGACACTATTCTCGATATGCAACACACGCCTCGCCACATCATTATTTATGGCGCTGGTGTGATTGGCTGTGAATACGCTTCTATTTTTTCCGGTTTGGGGATGCGCGTTGATTTAATTAATAACCGCGACCATTTGTTATCTTTTTTGGATGATGAAATTTCTGATGCCTTAAGTTATCACTTGCGCGATAACGGTGTAACAGTGCGGCACAGCGAGGAATTTTCCAGCATCGAGGCTAGCGAGGGGAGCGTAACCTTGCTATTGCAGTCTGGTAAGCGCTTAAAGGCTGATGCAATTTTATGGTGTAACGGTCGTAGTGGTAATACGGATAGTTTGAATCTTGGTGCGGTGGGTATAGAGGCTGATCATCGCGGCAATTTAAAAATCGATGAATGTTATCGAACCTCCGTGGAAAATATTTATGCAGTCGGTGATGTGATCGGTTGGCCAAGTTTAGCTAGCGCATCCTATGGCCAGGGTCGTGCGGTATCGGATGGAATTTTAGGCAATGCCTGCGTGAGAGTTGAGAATGTTCCTACGGGAATTTATACGCTGCCAGAAATTAGCTCTGTCGGTAAAACTGAAACGGAATTAACCCAGGCCCGTGTGCCTTATGAGGTGGGCCGTGCTTTGTTTAAAAATACCGCACGCGGACAAATATCAGGCGAAAATGTGGGCATGTTGAAATTACTGTTTCATGTCGAGACCCTGGAAGTCCTTGGTGTACATTGTTTCGGCGCAGAAGCTGCCGAAATTGTCCATATTGGCCAAGCCATCATGGGTCAGAAAGGCGAGGGCAACAGCATCCAATATTTTTTGAATACCACATTTAATTACCCCACCATGGCAGAAGCCTATCGAGTTGCCGCACTGGATGGTGTGAATAGAATCAGGCGACGTTAGAGTAATTTGAGCAGAATCAGGAAGCATGAGATACCCGGCGTGATCCCTGTGCTAAAGAAAAGCTAAATTAACATTGACGCAGCAAAACTCGTTGATATAATGCGCCCCACTTTGCCAGTGTGGTGAAATTGGTAGACACACGGGATTCAAAATCCCGCGCCCTTAAAAGCGTGTCGGTTCGAGTCCGACCACTGGTACCAAATGCAAAGTTACTTTCTGTTTAGATTTAAAACCCGCTTAATTGCGGGTTTTTTTATGTCTGGCGTTTTTGTTTAGTCCTATAAGATTCTATCGCAGCCTATACTGCACGGGCAGAATAGTGGGGTTATATATATGGGCTGGACGGTAAACGGCAAGTAGCAATAATCTTACAGAAGCCAAAATTAAGCAGGCGAAGCCTAGGGAAAAGCCTATAAACTACCCGATGGCTGCGACATTTCGAACCTTGGGTTACACCAATGAACAAGTAACACCCCACGGCTTTCGTGCACTGCGCGCACGATATTGGTTGAAGTACTAGGCTTCCGTGTGGATTATATAGAGCAGAAATTAGCGCATGCTGTTAAAGATGCTAATGGTCGTGCTTGCAACCGCACAACACATTTGCCAGAGAGAAAGCCAGATGATGCAGGTTTTGGGCGGATTGTTTTAATGAATTAATAACCAAAAATAGACATATTTCAGCACAGGATAATTTATTAATGCCATCCTGATTGCAAATTCTTGATCAACGATTTGGTCCTACAGGGCGCTTACAAACTAATAAGATAGGGTTTTATGTTCGAACAAGCTTTTAAAAATATTGACGATATTCTTCACAAAGATGCAGGCTCTTCCAGTGAACTGGATTACACCGAACAAACTTCGTGGCTGTTGTTTCTTAAATACCTTGATGCACTTGAACAAGACAAAGCGATAGAAGCGGAGCTATCGGGTAAAGCCTATAGTTTTATCTTAGCTAAAGCTTACCGTTGGGAAGTTTGGGCTGCACCAAAAACTAAAGATGGCAAGCTTGACCACAACAAAGCTATGACTGGCGATGATCTTTCTGAATTTGTCGATCAAAAACTATTTCCGTACCTGAAAGGTTTTAAGCAGCGAGCACCTAACGCCAATACCATTGAATATAAAATTGGCGAAATTTTTAGCGAGATCAAAAATAAAATTCAAAGCGGTTATAATTTGCGTGAAGTCTTAGAAATTATCGATGGCTTACGTTTTCGCTCGCAAACTGAAAAACACGAGCTTTCACACTTGTACGAAGCAAAAATTAAAAATATGGGCAATGCTGGCCGCAATGGTGGTGAATATTACACGCCACGCCCTTTAATTCGTGCAATGATTCAGGTGGTACAACCAAAAATTGGTGACACCATTTACGATGGGGCCGTAGGTTCAGCAGGCTTTTTGTGCGAGGCATTTGATTATTTAAGTAGTCAGCCCAAGCTGACCACTAGCAAGTTGAAAATCTTACAAGAAAAAACTTTTTACGGCAAAGAGAAAAAGAGCCTCGCCTATGTGATTGCGATCATGAATATGATTCTGCACGGTATAGAAGCTCCCAATATTATTCATACCAATACCCTTGCAGAAAACCTAGCAGACATACAAGAAAAAGACCGTTACCACATAGTGCTTGCCAACCCACCCTTTGGTGGCAAAGAACGCAAAGAAGTGCAGCAAAACTTTCCCATTAAAACCGGTGAAACCGCATTTTTGTTTTTGCAGCATTTTATTAAAATTTTAAAAGCGGATGGAAAAGGCGCGGTTGTTATTAAGAATACTTTTTTATCAAATACTGACAATGCCTCCGTCAGCCTTCGCAAACTCTTATTAGAAAATTGCAATCTACATACAGTGCTCGATTGCCCCGGCGGCACATTCTTAGGCGCTGGCGTAAAAACCGTAGTACTATTTTTTGAAAAAGGCGCACCCACACGCAAAGTGTGGTACTACCAGCTAGACCCTGGCCGCAATATGGGTAAAACCAACCCGCTCAATGACAATGATTTAGCTGAGTTTATTGAATTACAAAAAACCTTTAAAAATTCAGATAAGTCTTGGTCGCTTGATGCAAAAACTATTGACGCTAACACCTATGATTTGTCGGTGAAAAATCCTAATGGCGGCGAAGAGGTTGCGCATAGAACACCGAAACAAATTATGAAAGAAATTGCAGCGCTAGATGCGAAAAGTGAAAAGGTGTTGGAAGCCATTAGGGCTCTATTATGAAAGCAGGATGGAATAGAGAAAAACTTGGAGATGTTTGCGATTTATTAAATCGAGGTATTTCGCCCAAATATCTTGAAAAATGCGGTATTCGCGTTTTAAACCAAAAGTGTATTCGCAATCATCAAGTCAACTACGAACAGTCCAGAAGACATGATGATGCAACCAAAACAGTAAATGAAAACCGACTCATAAAACTTGGTGATGTGCTTGTTAATTCTACGGGGACAGGCACTTTAGGCAGAGTAGCGCAGGTTCGTGAAGATACTACTGAACCAACTACTGTGGATTCTCATGTAACAATAGTGCGACCAAAACACGAAAAGTTTTTCCCAAATTTTTTTGGCTATATGCTTATCGATATTGAAGAACACATAAAGGAATCTGGGGAAGGATGTGGAGGACAAACAGAACTTGCACGCTCAGTTTTAGCAGAGAAGTTTTTTGTTAGCTATCCGAATTCCATTGCCGAACAAAAACGCATAGTCGCCATTCTCGACCAAGCCTTTGAAAGCATCGCGATCGCCAAAGCAAACGCCGAACAAAACCTCAAAAACGCTCGAGAGCTGTTTGAAAGCCATTTGCAATCTGTTTTTATGCGAGGGGGTAAAAACTGGAAAATGGAACGTCTTGATGCACTCACACATCTATCGCGAGGACATAATCCGCCCAAGAGTAAGTTTTCAACTGAATATAAACTAGGATATGTGCGTTTTTATCAAATTCGCGACGGCAGTTCAGATGACTACACGGTTTATGTACCGGACACACCTCAACTTCATAAAATGAAAAAAGATGACATTATGATGGTTGCATATCGTCATGTTGGACGAGTTTTTAGAGGTGTAGAAGGTGCCTTTAACGTGGCGCTTTGTAAAATAAGCAATGTAAGAAGAGATTTGCTAGACGATGACTATCTTTTCCATGTTATGCCATCTTCTTTTGTAAAGGGTGAATTACTAAAAAGATCTGAACGCTCATTAATTCCATCTATGTCCATTGAGCACTTAAAAGAATTGAAAATACCTTTACCACCTATTAAAGATCAAATTGGCATCGTGAATCTATTTAACTTCCTCCAAACTCAAACTCAAAACCTAGAATCCATCTACCAACAAAAAATCGCCGCGCTCAACGAACTTAAAAAATCACTATTACATAAAGCCTTTAATGGCGAACTTTAAGGAAGTTACGGATGAAAGCTACAGAAGCCAAGCTATTAGACTTTTTAAAAAAATCGCCACAATTTGTTATACCAATTTATCAGCGTACTTATTCCTGGACAGAAAAAGAGTGCGTGCAGCTATGGGAAGACATTGTACGCACGGGTAAGGATGACAGTATTGCCGTACATTTTGTTGGGTCGATTGTTTATATTGAAAAAGCGGATTCGACGGTAACAACTTGGGAACCTTTGTTGGTAATTGATGGGCAACAGCGCTTAACTACGGTGACACTCTTAATTGCTGCGCTCGCTAATTCAATTGGTGATGATGAACCTATGGAAGGTTTTTCAGCTGATATGTTGCGTGGGTATTACTTACAAAACCCGTTAGAAAGAGGTGAGCGAAAATTCAAACTCATTCTCTCGCAAACAGATAAAACTTCACTAATTTCTATTATAAATAAACAAGAGCTACCCACCGAGCACTCATTGAGGGTAACGCAAAACTTTGAATTATTTTGCAGCTTAATCGAAACAGCAAAAAAAGATTTAGTGCCGGTTTGTAAGGGCCTTGCAAAATTAATGATGGTTGATATTAAACTGAAGCGCGGTGAAGATAATCCACAGCTAATTTTTGAGAGCATGAACTCTACCGGTAAAAAATTGAGCCAAGCTGATTTAATCCGTAATTATATTTTGATGGGTTTAGAGCAAGAACAGCAAACACAGCTTTATGAAGATTATTGGCGGCCTATGGAGTTGGCTTTCGGACAAGAAGCTTACAATACGCAATTTGATGCTTTTATGCGTCATTACCTTACGGTAAAAACCGGTGAGATTCCTCGCTTAGATTTAGTTTATGAAGCATTTAAATCACATGCTTGTACTCCCGACGCTGCAGGCGCGGGCGTTGAAAGTTTAGTGAAAGATATTCGTGATTTTGCCCGTTATTTTTGCGCGATGACCTTAGGTGCAGAAAAAGATGCATTTCTTAAAAATGCTTTTCATGATTTGCGTGAACTAAAAGTTGATGTTGCCTATCCGTTTTTGCTGGAGCTTTATCATGACTATGCCACGCAGTTTTTGAGCAAAGAGGATTTTTGCAGTGCGGTGCGCTTCGTAGAAGCTTATGTATTTAGACGCGCGATTTGCAATATACCTACCAATTCAATGAATAAGACTTTCGCAACATTTAGTAAGGCTTTGAAAAAAGATCGTTATTTGGAAAGTGTTATCGCACACTTTTTATTGTTACCTTCTTACCGTCGCTTTCCGTTAGATGATGAATTTGAGCGCGATATTCAAACCCGTGATCTGTATAACTTTCGCAGCCGCAGTTATTGGTTGCGCCGTTTTGAAAATTTTGGCCGCAAAGAAATAGTTCCAGTGGACGCGTATACGATTGAGCATATTCTGCCACAAAATGAAAAACTGAGTGGTGCATGGCAATCATCTCTTGGCAATGATTGGAAGCGTATTCAGAAAGTTTTTCTACATACTTTAGGTAATTTGACACTGACGGGCTATAACTCGGAATACAGTGATCGGTCATTTATAGAAAAACGCGATATGGAAGGCGGCTTTCGACAAAGTCCACTTAAGGTGAATGAAGGGCTCGGGCAGGTGAATATTTGGAATGAAACTGCAATTCGTCAGCGAGCTGAAAAACTTGCTGTGCGAGCCATACTGGTATGGGCATCACCAACATTAGAGGCCAGTATTTTAACAGCCTACCGTCCCGATAGTGATTTAACCTCAAATTACTCAATCGAAGATCACCAACACTTGCTGACGCCCACGATTCGTATTTTGTTTGAGTCTTTACGTAAGGAAATTTGTGCACTTGATCCTTGTGTTAGTGAAGAGTTTTTAAAATTGTATGTTGCTTATAAAGCTGAAACCAATTTTGTTGATGTTGTACCTCAAGCAAAGCGTTTACGTATCTCATTAAATATGCGCTTTACTGAAATCAGTGACCCTAAAGGTCTATGTAAAGACGTTACTAGTCTTGGGCGTTGGGGCAATGGTGATATAGAAGTAGGCCTAGCTACATCGGAAGAAATCCCTTACGTTATAGGTCTAATAAGACAATCACTCGAAAAACAACTCGGCGAGTCGACTGATTAATCAGTAAGGATAAATTTAATGATCACACTTGATACGCTTTCTCGCTGGCTAACTGCTCCTGCCGAACATGAACACCTTGAGTTCAAAGAAGGCAAAAATCAGTATGACACTACCAAGCTATTACGCTACTGCGTTGCGTTGGCTAATGAAGGCGGTGGATATTTTGTATTAGGCGTAACTGATAAATTGCCTCGTCGTGTTGTTGGCTCCCAAGCTTTTTCGTCGATGACAGATCTTAATAAAATCAAAGCCTATATTGTTGAAAAATTACGTATGCGTATAGATTCAGTTGAATTGAATCATCCTGATGGTCGCGTGCTTGTATTCGAAGTTCCTTCGCGCCCTTCTGGGCAACCGATAGAGTTAGAGGGTACGTATTTGATGCGTGCGGGTGAAGATTTGGTGGCAATGACACCTGATAAATTAAAACGAATATTTGCAGAAGGAGAATCTGATTGGTTTTCACAAGCAGCAAAGGAAGGCGCAAGCCCTGATGAAGTTATTGCTTTACTAGATACTCAAACTTATTTTGATTTATCTAATCTGCCTTATCCTACAAATAGAGAGGGCGTGCTAGCAAGGCTTTCTAGTGAAGGATTAATTTCAGAAAATAAGCAAGGTTGGTGCATTAGCAAACTAGCCGCCATCTTACTAGCTAAACGGTTAGATGCTTTTTCTCCTGAGCTAGCGCGCAAGGCACCGCGTGTAGTTATTTATGAAGGAATAAATAAGCTTAATACTCGCGAAGATAAACCCGGAAATCGTGGCTATGCGGTAGGTTTTGAAAGTTTGGTCGATTTTGTTTATTCAGCTGCACCGCAAAATCGCAGCATCGAACAAGTCGTGCGCGAAGAAGTGAAAATGTTTCCGAAGCAGGCTTTGCGTGAATTAATTGCAAATGCTTTGGTGCATCAGGATTTCACAGCTTCAGGTGCATCTGTGATGATTGATATGTACACAGATAGAATTGAAATTTCAAACCCGGGAATTCCACCCATCAGTGTAGAGAGGTTTATTGATGAATATCGTTCACGTAATGAACGCTTGGCCGATATTATGCGGCGTCTTGGCATTTGTGAAGAAAAGGGTAGTGGTGTTGATAAAGTAATTCACGCTGCAGAAGTTTCGCAATTACCCGCTCCAGACTTTAGAGTAGGTGAAACTCGAACTACAGCTATACTTTTTGCACATCAAAATTTTTCGACTATGAGTAAATCTGACCGGGTTCGCGCTTGTTATCAACATTGTTGTTTGATGTATGTCACTAATCAACGAATGTCTAACCAATCATTAAGGGAAAGGTTCGGTGTAAGCGAAGCTAAAGCTGCAACTGTCTCGCTGGTTATTGGAGCGGCAAAAGAGGCCGGACTCATTAAAGCTGATGAATCAGATACAACCTCAACACGCTATGCTCGTTATCTACCGTTTTGGGCATAAAGTGCTTTAACGCAAATCGTAAATTAGCGCTAATAATATTAGAAATACTAATAAATCAATAAGTTAAGTGCTTTAATGCAAACCTGGAGTGCTCATGAACGAGGCTGAAACGCGTGCCGAACATATAGATCCGGCGCTTAAAGCTGCTGGTTGGGGAGTAGTCGAGGGAAGCCGAGTTCGTCGCGAGAAATCGGCTTACGAGATTACGCCGGGCCGTATTCTAGGTGCCGGAAAACGCAACAAACCGGAAATTGCGGATTATGTTCTTGAGTATCGCAACCTAAAGTTAGCTGTTATTGAAGCTAAAGCATGGAATAAGCACTACACCGAGGGTGTTGCACAGGCAAAAAGGTATGCGCAAAAATTAAATATCCGGTTTACTTATTCTACCAACGGCCAAAAAATCTATTGCATTGATATGCACACGGGCAGTGAAAGCGACTTGCTCGGGTACCCTACGCCTGATGAATTATGGAGTCTCACTTTTGCTGAACAAAATAAATGGCGTAACCGTTTTGCAGCCATTCCGTTTGAAGATAAGGGTGGTACTTGGGGGGCGAGGTACTATCAAGATAACGCGATTAATAATGTATTAGAGGCAATTGCCTTTAATAAAGATCGCGTTTTGCTCACCCTTGCTACAGGTACCGGTAAAACTTTTATTGCTTTTCAATTAGCTTGGAAATTATTTCACAGTCGCTGGAATTTAAATAACTGGAAAGATGACACACAGCCAACGCGTCGTCCACGAATCCTGTTTTTAGCTGATCGAAATATTTTAGCCGACCAAGCTTACAACTCATTTTCAGCATTTTCTGAAGATGCACTGGTACGTATTGACCCTGCGGATATTCGTAAGAAAGGAAAAGTACCTAAGAACGGAAGTATTTTCTTTACTATCTTTCAGACTTTTATGAGTGGGCCTGATAAATCCGCTTACTTTGGCGAATACCCCGAAGATTTTTTTGATTTTATTATTATCGACGAATGTCATCGGGGTGGCGCAAATGATGAGGGCAATTGGCGGGCAATCCTGGAATACTTTTCACCAGCAGTGCAACTTGGCCTAACTGCCACCCCTAAGCGTAAAGGTAATGTAGATACTTACGAATACTTTGGCGAGCCAGTGTATGTATATTCATTAAAAGAAGGGATTAACGACGGTTTCTTAACGCCCTTTAAAGTTGTGCAAATTGCAACTACCTTAGATGAATATGTACATGTACCCGGTGACGGTGTGGTTGTGCAGGGTATAGCAGAACCTAAGCGTCGCTATCTTGAAGCTGATTTTAACCGAGTGATAAAAATTCCACAGAGGGAAGCCTATCGCGTAAAGTTATTCATGGATAAGATTAATCAGAATGAAAAGACCATTGTTTTTTGTGCAACGCAACAACATGCATTAGAAGTGCGTAATTTTATCAATCAAATCAAAACCAGTAGCGAGCCCGATTATTGTGTGCGGGTAACATCGGATGAAGGTCTTATTGGTGACCAGCACTTAAAAGCATTTCAAGATAACGAACAATCTATTCCTACCATTTTGACTACATCGCAAAAACTCTCGACAGGTGTAGATGCGCGCAACGTACGCAATATTGTGTTGATGCGACCAGTTGAAAATATGATTGAATTTAAACAAATTATAGGAAGGGGAACACGTCTCTTTGATGGAAAGGAATATTTCACCATTTATGATTTTGTAAAAGCTCATCATCGATTTAGTGAATCAGAATGGGATGGTGAGCCATTAGATGAAACAACAGCTGGTGGTGGCACTAAAGGAGAGCGAGGTGGTGAAAGTGGGCCTGGTGGTGGCACAAATGAACCACAACCACCACGGCCAGAAATATTGATTGTTAAACTTTCTGATGGAAGTGTTCGTAAAATAAAAAATATGACTTCTACTATGTTTTGGGGCGCTGATGGTACACCCCTATCGACAGCGCAATTTCTTGAAAACTTGTTTGGAACCTTACCAGAGTTTTTTAAAGACGAAGATCAACTGCGTGAAATTTGGAGCCTGCCCAATACTCGCAAAGCATTTTTATTGGGATTGGAAGAGAAAGGTTTTAGTCGTGAAATTTTGCAGGAGATTCAAGGAATTATCGACGCTGATAAAAGCGATCTTTTTGATGTATTGTCTTACATTGCTTACGAGAAAGAACCTATTGCACGCAACCTGCGAGCAGCTAATGCTAAAACCAATATCCACAATAGCTTCAGTGAAAAACAAGAAGCTTTTCTCGATTTCGTGTTAACGCAATATGTAAATCAGGGTGTAGATGAGTTGGACAGCGAAAAGCTTTCACCCCTGTTGCGTCTCAGATACAACAATGCGATTTCTGATGCAGTCGCAGACCTTGGAGCGCCAGAAGAGATTGGTAAAATTTTTAATGGTTTTCAGAAATATCTATATCTTCAAACATAGAAAATTATGTTTTTTCTAATAAATATAGCGAAATTTGTATAACTGCAAGCATTCACGCCAGGAGTTGGATGATGAGTGGCAAAGCGCTACCAAATAAAGAAGTAAATTTAAGGCTAGTTAAAATAGTGTTAGCTGAAGATCCATTAATTTAAATGTGTTATAAATGCAAACCTGTTTCAATATTATCTTTAGTGAAGGAGTAGCAAGTGGACTATTTACACGGGGTTAGATTGACGGCTAATTATCATGAATTATCACCTCTTGATGCGGCAATTTATAATTTTGAAATGCAAGCTAAAAAGTATCATCGCAAAAAGAAGAGTTGTTCGGGTACGCCAGAAACACCCGAACAACGGAAGCATAGGGAAGCCGAACTCCAATCAGCCCTAAAGCATCTTGAACAAGAGCGGCGCATTGCGCTAGTTACGGCGGATGTACAAGTCAAACTTGAGAGTTACAGAAATCAACTGCACAGCAAAAATAGTAACACTCGATTAGAGCGCCAAAATAATCGATTCGGCATGTTGGGTGAAAAACATCACCCTACCGAGGCGCTCGCAAAATTCATGCGAGCAGAAGGGCGACCACAGCCAAGCCCTAAGCATACTGCGCACCATATTATTCCCGGTAAAGGTAAAACTTCTTTTGCTGTTCAGGCAAGAATAAATTTACATATGTACGACATTAGGATAAATGATCCGAGTAATGGAGTTTGGCTCATAAGGTTAATTGTCGATAAAGGGCATTGGAGTATGCCTAACTCTAAATGTCATTTAGAAATACATACTCATAATTATGAAAAGTGGGTATTTTCCTCAACAAATATAGCAGTGGATGAAAATTCTATGCGAGCAAGCCTTAGAAGAGTTCGCCTACTTTTAGAAAGCGGAAAACAACCTGATAAAGTGACTATGCCGCCGGATGATAGTTGGGGTGGTGCATGACCAATACTTATTTAGTAACGAATGACGGCTATGGCTTTCAATGGTTAGCACTTCAGGTAGATGATTTTATTAATCTTATGCCAGAAAATTACAGTGATACTGAGATATTTCATTTTAGCTACCACAACATAAATTTAGCGCCCTGGTGGAAAAATATTGAATCACACTTTACGCAAAGTAAAGATTCCTCTCCTCTCGCGATTCCGGACGTATCACTTTGGTTGAGCGGTGCGGCACTTGTGTTATCTGGTAAAGCCTATGAAGTGTTGCATGAGGTATTGAATGGTTTCGGTGAGTTTTTGCCCGTCAATTGCTTGGGTGAGATTTATTATATTTTTAATTGCTTAACCTTGGGCGAGATTGATAAGGAGCAAAGTCACCATATTGTTGAGGATGGTTTTGTAGTGGGTGTTAAAAGTTTAAAATTCGATAATAGTGATGTAAAAGATAAGGTGCTTTTTAAAACGACGTTTAATAGATGTAAGGATGTTTATTGTAATAACACTTTCAAAAATATTGTTGAATCGTATTGTTTGACTGGCATAGCCTTTAAGGCTGATTTATTGTTCGTTATTGAGGAGTAATTTAATTTGTGCCCCTGTTTGATATCTAATTAAAGATATTCAAAGTTCAACAGAACTAGGGTGGCGTTTAATGCGTGAGGGCATGTTTGGGAAACTATTTAGAACACCATTTTGAGTCAAATGTTGGTAATAATTTTAAGGCAGGGAAAGATCACTACCTGCTTTAGCCGGTCGTTGAGTTTTTATTTAAAAACAGAATTGACTTCCGTATTGCTTCTCAAAAAAAACTACTTTTTGCAAAACCGCGTTGAGTTTTAAAGATATCAACGCGGTTTTTTTATTTTATTAATCGCTTTGGCTCAATGCTTGAAAATGCGCAATCTGCTGATCAAGTTGCAAACTCTTATCGACGCACATTGCGTAATACTCATCTGCTAAAAATCGACCAATGCGAGCAAGCGTAGCAATATGAGCTAAGGAATGCTGTTGCGCCACATCTTGAATCGCTTTAAACAAAGTGGCGATATGGTTTAAATTTTCTGTGGCTAGATTGGCGGTATCAAAAGCAGTTAATACAAGTTTTAAAGTATCGGATGGGGTTGGAATAGAGTGTTGAGACATAATGTGAGCTCCTTGTTAAAGATAGATAACCTACCATCCTGAGACCAATCAGGGTGACAGGTATGTAACGAGGTTGGTCTACCGTTAACAAGGAAAACGGCGCACCCAAAGGTGCCCCCACTACATACCTGCCATAACAGACACGCACGAGTGTTCGAAGGACAAAAAAATACCGCTGAATAGCGGTTTGTCCGCTTGTTAATCGAGAGACCAATCTCGGCAGATGGATTTACACCTGCGGGAACAAGTATGGCGGAGGGGGCTGAAAGCTGGCAAGTGATTTGTGCCAGCACATTGAAGCTAGGTAACTTGGATAATGACGCCTAGCGGATTAATAAAATTAACCCATCAATAGATCCACCCCCATCGCGCACATTACCTATGAATACGGCAAACCAGCATTGCATTAATGCTGACTTTGCTCTTGCGGAGTCGGCGCTATTGGGCCGATAGGAATTGATAACTCACCGCCTCCAGAAAAAATTCTGTACTATCAATTTTTTCGCCCTTCTTCACTTACCATTTCACTACAAAAAGAGTGCCCTATGAATAACGAAAAGACCGGAGCCAAGTGTCCATTCAGTGCCGCTGCAGGCGTTGGCACAACCAATCGTGATTGGTGGCCGCAGCAATTGCGCCTGGACTTGCTACATCAACATTCTTCAAAGTCTAATCCCATGGGTCAGGAATTTGATTACGCTCAGGCGTTTAAAAGCCTCGATCTTGCTGCTGTGAAAAATGATCTCACAGCCTTAATGACAGATTCTCAGGATTGGTGGCCTGCAGATTTTGGGCATTACGGTGGTCTGTTTGTGCGTATGGCATGGCACAGTGCGGGCACTTACCGAATTGGCGATGGGCGTGGCGGAGCCGGTCGTGGCCAGCAGCGTTTCGCGCCGCTTAACAGCTGGCCGGATAACGTAAATCTGGACAAGGCCCGCCGCTTGCTGTGGCCGATCAAACAGAAATACGGTGACAAAATTTCCTGGGCAGACTTGATCGTCCTCACCGGCAATGTAGCCTTGGAAAGCATGGGCTTTAAGACCTTCGGCTTCGCAGGTGGTCGTACCGACGTATGGGAACCCGACCATGATGTGTACTGGGGTCGCGAGACCAAGTGGCTTGGTGGAGATGTTCGCTATTCTCAGGGTTCGCCGGGAGTCGCCGACAAACACGGCGTGCTGGTGAAGGACGACGATAGCGGAAAAACCCATACGCGTGACCTTGAAAACCCGCTGGCAGCGGTGCAGATGGGGTTGATTTACGTTAACCCGGAAGGCCCGGACGGCAAGCCTGATCCGCTTGCTGCAGCTATCGATATCCGCGAAACCTTTGCTCGCATGGCAATGAATGATGAAGAGACTGTCGCGCTGATTGCCGGAGGGCACAGCTTCGGCAAAACCCATGGTGCGGCGTCGGCTGAACATGTTGCAGAAGAGTCGGAAGCTGCTGGTATTGAGGCACAAGGCTTCGGCTGGAAGAATAGTTTCGGCAGCGGCAAAAGTGGCGATACTATCACCAGTGGGTTGGAGGTCACTTGGACAACAACGCCCACACAGTGGAGCAACAACTTTTTCGAGAACCTGTTTGGCTTTGAATGGGAGCTGACCAAGAGTCCCGCGGGTGCTCAGCAATGGGTTGCTAAAGGCGGCGATGGATTAATCCCTGATGCACACGACCCCACCAAACGTCATCGCCCGACAATGTTGACGACAGATCTTTCGTTGCGAGTAGACCCTGCTTACGAAAAGATCTCAAGGCGTTTTCTTGAGAATCCTGATCAGTTTGCCGATGCATTCGCGCGCGCCTGGTTTAAATTAACCCATCGCGATATGGGTCCGCGTGTTCGTTACCTCGGCCCTGAAGTTCCAGCTGAAGAACTTATTTGGCAAGACCCGATTCCCGACCTCGACCACACGCTGATCGATTTGCAAGATGTTGTGGTTCTCACGAACAAGGTGCTGGAATCGGGTTTAACTATTCCCCAGCTTGTTTCGACCGCGTGGGCGTCAGCGTCTACTTTTCGCGGCTCCGATAAGCGCGGCGGCGCGAACGGTGCGCGTATTCGTCTGGCGCCGCAGAAGGATTGGAATGTCAATCAACCAGAGCAATTGGGCAGGGTGCTTCTAGTGCTGGAGCAAATTCGCAGTGAATTTAATTCCACGCAATCCGGTGGTAAAAAGGTTTCTTTGGCCGATTTGATCGTGCTAGCTGGTAACGCTGGCGTAGAGCAAGCAGCGAAAAACGCCGGTCACGAAGTCAAGGTTCATTTCACCCCAGGGCGTATGGACGCTTCCCAGGAGCAGACTGATGTGCAGTCGTTCGCGCCGCTTGAGCCAATCGCGGACGGTTTTCGGAATTATCTAAAGACACGCTACAGTGTGCCGTCCGAGGCGCTGCTGATTGACCGAGCGCAACTACTTACGTTGACCGGCCCAGAGATGACGGTTCTGATTGGTGGCTTGCGTGTATTGGGTGCGAATGTGGGTCAGGCGCAGGATGGCGTGTTTACCAAAAAATCGGGCACTTTGAGCAACGACTTTTTCGTCAACCTTCTCGACATGCGCACCGAGTGGAAGCCTGTCTCAGCTGAAAGGTTTGAGGGGCGCGATCGTAAGACGGGTGAGGTTCAGTGGACCGCCACGCGCGTTGATCTAATCTACGGTTCGAATGCGCAGTTGCGCGCATTCGCTGAGGTTTATGCAACGGCTGATGCCGGGAAAAAGTTCGTTGGGGATTTTGTGGCCGCCTGGACTAAGGTTATGAATCTCGACCGTTTTGACATCAAATGACGCGAGTCTACATTTGAGTGGAAAAAGCGAGGATGTGCGCATCCTTGGATAATTGGATAGGTTAAAAAATTTTCGCATCGCTCTACTGAGCGACTCCCGGGTGCCGATGGCGCCCGGGAGTTTTCAGCAAATAAATAATGTTTATTCGATTACGAATTTTGTAAATGAATAATTAATTCATCCTTAGTAACGCACCTGGAAGTTTACAAAAAGCTCGCGCCCTACGTAATCATATCCGCTGTACAAAGGGGCATTACCAACCCGATCATAGACAAGCGCGGATATAGTTGGCGGCTTTTTATCGGTTAAGTTGCGTATGCCTACCGTGGTTTCCCAATCACCTGATTGATATCGCAGTGATATTCGTTGCTTAAAATAATTGCCGACTTTTAAATCCAACTCGCTGGTTGCGGGATCTTCCTCTAGGTCTTTATAGTGAAATTTATAACTATCCATACTGCCAATCCATTCAACACCATAGGTCAATCGCCATTTGTCCTGCGCGTAAGCAATATCAGTTGTACCACTCCATTCGGGATATAAAATTGTGCCATTGAGTTCATCCATTTCATCTTCCTTAAACAATTTATTAGCTTGTGATAAGTAGCGTGTAATAGAAACTTCAGTCAGAAAATTACCGGGACCTAAATCGTTTTCGTAACGGGTGGTGAAATCCACACCGCGCGCAGTCTGAATCGCAAGATTGGTGAAAGTATCTGTTACGGTTAATTGAGTTGTTGCGGGGTCGCGGGTTACCAAGCGGCAAAAGCCACCACCAGCGCGAAATTGCGGATCGTCGTAGCAGCGTTGAAGAATATCGCTTACGCCAGCTTGCGCGACTCCATCATTTATATCTATATCAAAGTAATCTAATGCGACCGATAGTTCACCAAAATTGCCCAGCTCTGGTTGCAAGATAAACCCATAGGTTATGTTCTCGGAAGTTTCAGCGAAGAGCCCTGCTGCTGCGCCACCCTGATTGAAAGCTTCTATCCCTTGAGTGTTTTGGAACTCGGGTTGGCTCGGCAACTCGGCGGCACAATTAGCGGCACGAACAGAATTCTCGGAAGCGCCATATTCATTGCAGGGGTCTCCGGCGGGATCAAAGAAGCCACTGGTAACACCTTGATATTGTTCGAAGAGAGCTGGTGCGCGAAATGAAGTTCCTTTGGTGCCGCGCAAGGATAGCCAGCTCGTCGGACTATACACCAATCCGACTTTATAGGTCGTACCTGAGCCGTAGGACTCATAATCGGTGTAGCGATAAGAGCCGTTAACCGTAAGTTCTTTTGCGAATGACACATCAGCGAGCAACGGAATTTCTATTTCCGTATATATCTCTGAAACATTATCTTTGCCTTTAGTAGGTGCGGCGACAGTAAGATTATAAAGATTGTCGTTAATACTATTTGCATCAGGTTTATCGTCAATTTTCGCGCGACGATGTTCGACACCCAATACGCCTTGAATTTTCCCAGCGGGAACGGAGACTAAAGGCCCATCGAAAACCGCACTGAACACGGATTCTTCATAGTGGGTTTCACCGATGACATTACGGAAAATATAATTTCTGAAATCTGTTGGCAAATTCCCGCCGATTACCGCCGCGTTAAGGGAAGGATAAGGAATGCATTTTTCCTCAGGCTTGGTTAAATTGATGCTGCACGTAAGCCCATCGCGTACTAACCCAGGATCAGTTCCGCCAGTGGCTGCAACGACATCGCCGGCGTAGGTTAATTTGTCAGTGAGATAAGATTGCATCCGATATTCGCCATTGGAATTCGCGTAACTCACGTAGGCGTCATATTTCCAATCGGGCAAAAAGAGCAAGTCACCAGTAATCCCTAAAGTGGGTTTGTAATAGGTCACCGTTTGTTCGCTTTCATCATTACCAAAGCCAATAAAGGCACGCACACCTACGTCATTTCCTTTGCTGGTGCCTTGATCGGGGCCGAAATGAGCAAAAGCTAATTCGTCGGGTATCAGTGGGCTGTCGAGCTGATAATCCAGAGTGAGTTGGCGATAACCGGTTTGGCTGGAGCTGCGACGGTGTCCCAAAAGCTCAACATAAAGCTCGGCATCACCCAATGCCTCGAGATCGTATTTACCTTGTAAAAAGGTGGTGTAGATTTTTTCGGGCGAAATGAGGCTGGTATTGAGCATGCGCGGCTCAAAGGTATCGCGGACGTTAATATCGTTACCTCCGCCGCCTACACCTTCGAAACCTAAAACTCCGGTAGTGATAGCGGAGTTGGGACGGAAACGCGTAAAAGTTGTAGTGGTGGTACCAGGTGCACCTATAGGAGCGCCATTTAAGCCCAGCTCTTCATAATTGTCAGCTGATACGCTTTGGATACCAATGGTATTGATTGTTACACCATTACTACCTGTGCCTGAAATAGTAGAGCACTTGGGTTTGCCTGTTTTTGGATCTATATAGTCCGATGATTCGCCGGTTTCCGGGTCTCTCAATCCATCGCTACCGCATTTGGCCCAATCCCGATCCGCCAGCGTCAGATTCTCGCGCTCGTAATAGTCAAGCGAACCTGAAAATGACCAACGTTCATCGGATAAGCCGCCAGAGATCGAAAACCGCGTTTGTTCTCCTCCGTCTTCAATAGGTTTGTTTAACTCGGCCTCAAATATCAAACCCTCAACTTTATCTGCTGTGATGACGTTGACTACGCCACCGATTGCATCTGACCCGTATACCGAAGAGGCTCCATCGCGAAGCACTTCGACACGCTCAATCATGGCGGTCGGTAAAACATTTAAATCGGCTGAACCTACAGCGCCACGCGTGCCGGCGGGCGCGAGGCGTCGCCCATTAATTAACACTAAGGTTCGTCCAGCGCCCAAGCCACGCAATGAAATAGTGTTTGCGCCGGGGCCACCGTCGGTCACATAGTTTCCGTAAGCATTATTGATTTGCGACGCGCCTGTAGTTACCGATGTACTTTGCAGCATATCGGTTGTTGAGTTAAAGCCTGCTGCTGTTGCCCCTTCGCGAGTAATAACCTGGATGGGTGAGGGTGAGTCGAAGGTGGTGTGGCGGATGCGCGAACCAACAACAATAAATTCTTCAATATCTGTCGGTTTTTCTTCAGTAGATGTTTCCTGGCTACTTGGTTCTGGCGCCAACTGGGCCAACGCTGATGAAGTTAGCAATATAAGTGAGCAGCTTAACACCGCTAATGTTTTTTTATGCTCTTTTAAAACGCATTCAACCACTTGCTGCAAAGAGATATTTGTAAGCATGATATCTTTCCTTTAGTGAAGTTAGATTTAGTTGCGCATTGAAATTTGTGCGGCACTGCAGATAAATATCCTCAAATAGTTAATCGATAAAAAATGTAAGTTATGTTGCGGCAATTCGAACTACTGTAGATCACGGCTCTGGATAATAAGAGCAAAAAATATGCCTTCGCAGAATCGGCAAGACTTTTATTGATGTTGCGTCCCAGGATATTTTTTACCGGCTGGCTTTTCTGAAATTAATTTTTGTGCTGTATTGTTTTTAAAAATCATTATTACGGAAACCTTATCAGGTATTTTTTGGTTTGGGTTTCAGATGTTGATAGCGGCGCCGATATATAAATATGATTTTGCTTCTGCTGCGATCAATTTTTATTTCGATTTTAATAGATCGAAAATTCGTTCAGATTTGAATGGCGCGTATTTAGGCCGTTGTGTGATTCTCTTGATAATTGCGCACTTTAGTAGTAGTTGTAATCTCAGTTAGGCGGTGCCAGTTGCGCAAGAATGGCGAGTTTAAAAAGAACATTCGAATCAAATTGGAGGTTATCGTGGTGTATGATCGTTGAAATATTTGGGAAGATTTTTAGGGGAAAGTACACTTGATTCAATGTTTGTTTATGCAAAATATTTTATTGCCTGCGTGTCATATCTTTTTACGTTTGATTGTCATAACGAACGAGAAATAAAATATCTGCTATGTCGAACATTACTGATTTTAAAGCTCTGCCCACTAGCTGGAATTTCCAAATAATGGAAATTCCAACTAGCTAATTTCAGAAAACTTTATGGGTAGTGGTTCAGAAAACAGATGGCGCTGAGCGGCGATTAAAATGAAATGGGTTTGGATCTGGACTTAATTATCAATATGTAACCCGCATTCTTTTTTGGTGGCCTCTTCCCACCACCAGCGACCTTCGCGCTCATGCTGGTTGGGACCGATAGGCCGTGTGCAGGGTTCACACCCGATGGAGACATAACCTTTGTCATGCAACTCGTTGTAGGGAATTTCGCACATGCGAATATAATCCCATACTTCTTTTGATGTCCAATTGGCGAGTGGATTAAATTTGGTCAATGTGCTGTTTGCGCGCGCAAATAACGCGTCATTTTGAATAACCGGAATTTCGGCGCGGGTAGGGCTTTGATCTTTTCGTTGACCAGTAATCCAGGCATCTACGGTTGCTAATTTTTTGCGCAACGGTTCAATTTTACGGATGCCGCAGCATTCTTTGTGATCGTCTTCATAAAAACTAAATAAACCTTTCTGCGTGACCAGTTTTCGCACGGCTTCGCCATCGGGTGAAATAATCTCAATAGGAATGCCATAATGTTTGCGAATTTTTTCAATGTATCTATAAGTTTCAGGGTGAAGCCTGCCGGTGTCTAAACAAAATACATTGATGTTGGGGTTATAGCTTCGCGCCATTTCAATCAATACGACATCTTCCGCTCCGCTAAACGAAATACAAATATTTTCAAACTCGGCGAGTGCGTACTTAATAATTTTTTGTGGGGATTGTTGCTGAAGTTGTTGTTCCAGGTCGACTACACTAATTAAGGAATTGCTCATGAGAATAATACTTCTATCGAATTAAATAATAAGCGCAGGATAGCAGAACCTTTATTTAACTACATCATGCCTTATAAACCGATCAGTTATTAGGATATGGTGCGGATAATTAACGTGAAATAATTACAATTTGAGGACAATACAATTTGTCGTTATTAAGCATCTTTGCTATATTCACCACCAATTTAAAGGAAGTGACGCGGTTAGGCTAAGTTTCACACCGATTGCGCACTTTGTGTTCTTTTCTCTTCATTAGGGTGGTCCTCTTGTCATTACCCCCGGAAAATATAACGAACTTTTGGTCAATCGCTGCCTATCTTGGCGGTGTGATTTTCCTATTAGCGTTTATGCTAGGTATACCTTGGTTACTCGGTGGCAGAGCCTGGGGTCGAGCCAAGAATGATCCGTTTGAGTCCGGTGTTGTATCCCAAGGCGGAGCCCGCTTAAGGCTTTCAGCCAAATTCTATTTGGTAGCCATGTTTTTTGTTATTTTCGATGTTGAAGCTTTGTATCTTTATGCCTGGGCTATCTCGGTGCGAGAAAGTGGCTGGGTAGGTTTTGCCGAAGCAGTGTTGTTTATTCTTATTTTGTTGGCAGGTCTGGTTTACCTTGTTCGAATTGGTGCTTTAGATTGGGCGCCAGAACAACGTCGCCGTCGCGCCGCGCAACAAAAAGCCATCCGCAACGGCAGCACGACAAAATAATAATTGAGGTTTTGTGAATGAAATACACTCTTACTCGCGCTAAACCAGATAGTCCCGGTGGCGTTTATCCTATGCAGCAATCAGAAACGGTTGCTGATCCTATGGAAGATGAAGTTCATAAAACAGTATTTATGGGTCGCCTTGAGGATTTGCTACACAGCGTAGTGAATTGGGGCCGTTCAAATTCATTGTGGCCTTACAACTTTGGTTTATCTTGTTGCTATGTAGAAATGGCAACGGCCTTTACATCGCCACACGATTTGGCTCGCTTTGGTGCTGAAGTTATTCGCGCATCGCCACGGCAGGCTGACGTTATAGTGATAGCAGGAACCTGTTTTATTAAAATGGCACCGGTTATTCAGCGTCTGTATGAACAAATGCTCGAACCTAAATGGGTTATTTCAATGGGTGCCTGCGCTAATTCGGGCGGCATGTATGATATTTATTCCGTAGTACAAGGTGTCGATAAGTTCTTACCCGTTGACGTCTACATTCCCGGTTGTCCGCCGCGCCCGGAAGCTTTTTTACAGGCATTAACCTTATTACAAGAATCAATTGGTAAGGAGCGTCGTCCGCTATCCTGGACGGTTGGTGAGCAGGGCGTGTACCGTGCGCAAATGCAACCCGAGCGCGACCGTAAGCTTGCTGAGCGTATCGCCGTTACCGAGCTGCGCTCACCTGACGATGTTTGATTTACCTAAAAAATATAATTAACTCTTTCAGATTCACTATTAGCCAAAGCGACTAAATAATGACCGAAAACGTCAATCCAAGCCCACTATCCAATGTGGCGGGCGCTGAACATGAAGTTGTGCGGGAGCTGCAGTCGCAGTTCGGCGCAGATGCTTTGGTTTTTCAGACTACTCTCGATAATGTACCTACGCTTTGGGTGCAACGTGAAAAGCTCAGCGATATCCTGACTTTTTTGCGTAAATTGCCTCGACCTTACGTCATGCTCTATGACCTTTCGGCGACTGATGAGCGTCTGCGGCAGAATCGCCTGGGTGCCCCCAGTCTTGATTTCACAGTTTTTTATCATCTTATTTCCATTGAGCGTAACAGTGATATTCGTATCAAAGTTGCCTTGAAGGAAGGTGATCTCAATCTTCCTACTTCCATCGGAATTTGGCCCAATGCTAATTGGTACGAGCGCGAAGTCTGGGATTTGTTTGGTGTGGTGTTTCAAGGTCACCCGAATTTAAGTCGTATATTGTTGCCGCGCACTTGGGAAGGTCATCCACTGCGTAAAGATTATCCTGCGCGTGCGACTGAATTTGACCCGTTTAAATTGAGTGCTGCCAAGCAGGATTTGGAGCAAGAAGCATTATTGTTTCAACCTGAAGAGTGGGGCATGAAACGCGGTACTGAAACCGAAGATTTTATGTTTCTCAATCTCGGTCCTAACCATCCATCGGCGCACGGTGCTTTCCGTATCGTCTTGCAATTGGACGGCGAAGAAATTCTTGATTGCGTGCCCGACATTGGTTATCACCATCGCGGCGCTGAAAAAATGGCCGAACGCCAATCCTGGCACAGTTACATCCCTTACACTGACCGTATCGATTACCTCGGTGGTGTAATGAACAACATGCCTTATGTCCTGGCTGTTGAGAAATTAGCTGGCATCACTGTGCCAGATCGCGTCAACACTATACGTATTATGTTGAGCGAGTTTTTCCGTATTACCTCGCACTTACTATATCTCGGTACCTATATTCAGGACGTGGGCGGTATGTCACCCGTGTTCTATATGTTTACCGACCGCATGAAAGCTTACGATGTGATCGAAGCTATCACCGGCTTCCGTATGCATCCGGCCTGGTTCCGTATCGGTGGCCTTGCCTCTGATTTGCCTAAAGGTTGGGAGCGTTTGGTGCGTGAGTTTGTTGAATGGATGCCTGCGCGTTTAAAAGAATATGAAAAAGCTGCACTGCAAAACTCAATTTTGAAAGCGCGTTCTATCGGAGTTGCCCAATACAACAGCACTGAAGCTTTAGCCTGGGGCGTTACCGGGCCTGGCCTGCGCGCAACCGGTATTGATTTTGATTTGCGTAAAAAGCGTCCTTACTCAGGTTATGAGAATTTTGAGTTTGAGGTTCCTCTTGGAAATAATGGCGATGCTTATGATCGCTCCATGCTTCGCCTGGAAGAAATGCGTCAAAGCGTGAAGATTATTACCCAGTGTTTAAACAATATGCCTGCCGGCCCTTACAAAGCAGATCATCCGCTGACGTGTCCGCCGCCGAAAGAACGCACTTTGCAAGATATTGAAACGCTGATTACACACTTTTTGTCGGTCTCCTGGGGACCGATTATGCCGGCCAACGAAAGTTGCCAGTTGATTGAAGCCACTAAAGGCATCAATAGTTATTACCTTACTTCGGATGGCAGCACCATGAGTTATAGAACCCGGATTCGCACTCCGAGTTTCCCTCATTTGCAGCAAATCCCATCGGTGATCCGTGGCTCTATGGTTCCGGATCTTATCGCCTACCTAGGCTCAATTGACTTTGTGATGGCCGATGTTGACCGCTAATTCTCCCCAGACTATTGCCACTGACCGTGGTGTGCCGTTTGTACTCAGTGCCGGTGAGCGCGAGCAAATTGAGCATGCAATGCATCATTATGCTGACCCGCGTGCGGCCACGATTGATGCATTGAAAATTGTGCAAGCCAATCACCGTTGGGTGCCGGATGGAGCTGTCACAGCCATCGCGGATGTACTTGGCGTTAGCGCTGCCGATGTTGAAGGTGTTGCGACTTTCTATAACAGAATCTATCGCAGACCAGTTGGCCGTCATGTGATTGCTGTTTGTGATAGCACCAGTTGTTTTTTGATGGGCTTTGATCAGTTATACGGAGCCTTGCAGAAAAAACTGGGTATCAGTCCTGGTCAAACTACTGCCGATGACCGCTTCACGTTACTCCCGATTGTCTGTCTCGGTGCTTGCGATAAAGCGCCCGTGCTCATGGTTAACGATGCTACTCACTTCAACGTGACCGCAGAAAACATTGATTCTGTATTGGAGCAATATCTATGACCTCCAATGTAAATGTCGGCTTAACCAATGTCGGCCCGGAAACACATCCGCTGACCTGGCGCTATACGAAAGCCGGTAAAGCTGTTGTCGATATCAAAGAATATGAAGCGCTAGAAGGTTACGCTGCGTTTAAGAAAGCAATCACCATGCAGCCCACGGATATTCAAGCGGAAGTTAAAGCCGCTAATTTACGTGGCCGCGGCGGTGCAGGGTTCCCTACTGGAGTTAAATGGTCATTGATTCCTATGGGTGCCGATGCAGGTCAAAAGTACCTCGTTTGCAACGCCGACGAAATGGAACCAGGTACCTTTAAAGACCGCATGCTGATGGAAGAGCTCCCCCATCAGATGATTGAAGCTATGGTACTGGCTGCTTATGCCATTGGTGCTTCCAAAGGTTATGTCTTCTTACGCGGCGAATATGTTTTAGCCGGTGAGCGTTTAAATGCTGCAATAGACCAAGCCAAAGCGGCGGGTTATTTGGGCGAAAATATTTTAGGTTCTGGTTTCAATTTTGAACTTCACGTTCACTTGGGTGCTGGCCGTTATATTTGCGGTGAAGAAACCGCATTGATCAATTGTTTGGAAGGTCGCCGCGCTAACCCGCGTACCAAGCCACCTTTTCCACAGCAAGCTGGAGCATGGGGCAGACCGACGATTGTTAACAACGTCGAAACCCTGATGAATGTTCCTGCGATTCTATTGCGTGGCGCTGATTGGTTTAAGGGTTTATCCCAAGGCAAAAGCACTGACTCAGGTACCAAAATGTACGGCATTTCGGGCAGAGCAAAAATTACCGGATTGTGGGAATTACCCATAGGCACCAGTTGCCGCGAATTGCTTTATACCCACGGCGGCGGTATGGCCGACGGGTTTGGATTAATGTGTTGGCTGCCTGGCGGAGCTTCTACCGATTTCCTGATGGACGAGCATCTCGACTTGCCCATGGATTTCGACACTATTTCAAAAGCGGGTAGCCGTATGGGTACTGCGCTGATTACAGTGATTGATGACAAGCAAAATATTCTTTCAGTCGTGCGTAATCTTGAACAATTTTTTGCCCGTGAATCCTGTGGTTGGTGTACGCCTTGTCGCGACGGTTTGCCCTGGACAGTGAAATTGATGGAGTCCATCGAAGCGGGCGAAGGGCAGGAAGGTGATATTGAAACTCTTCAGCAACTGACGCGTTTCCTTGGCCCAGGCAAAACTTTCTGTGCTCATGCTCCTGGCGCAATGGAGCCATTGCAAAGTGCGCTCAAGTTCTTTCCAGAAGAGTTTAAAAAAGGCATTTCCAAGAAAAGCATTAAGGCTTAATTTTCCACGGGCTGATTTTTATAATCACCTTAAATTTTAAAATGACCGCTAGACGGCATAGATGAAGACGCAGAATGGCGACTATTCACGTAGACGGTAAAACATACGAAGTCGATGGTTCAAACAACCTCCTTGAGGCATGTTTAACACTTGGGCTCGATATACCTTATTTTTGCTGGCATCCAGCCTTAGGTTCTGTGGGTGCTTGTCGCCAATGCGCGGTTAAGCAATTTGCTGATGAAAACGACACCCGTGGTCGTTTAGTTATGTCGTGCATGACACCTGCAAATGATAAAACCTTCATTGCTATTAAAGATGAGGAAGCGAAATCATTCCGTAAAAGTGTTGTTGAATGGTTGATGACTAATCATCCGCACGATTGCCCGGTCTGTGCCGAAGGCGGACACTGCCATTTGCAAGATATGACCGTAATGACTGGTCATAACACCCGTCGTTATAGGTTTACCAAGCGCACTCATATTAATCAGGATCTCGGTCCATTCGTGAATCACGAAATGAACCGTTGTATTGCTTGCTATCGCTGCGTACGTTATTACGATGACTATGCTGGCGGCAAAGACTTTGGTGTCTACGGTTCACGGGATAATGTGTATTTCGGTCGCCCTGAAGAAGGCGATTTAGAAAGTGAATTTTCTGGCAACTTAACTGAAGTCTGCCCCACAGGTGTGTTCACCGATAAAACTCACGCGGATCATTACACTCGGAAATGGGACATGCAGTTTGCTCCCAGCGTTTGCCAAAATTGTTCTGTAGGTTGTAATACCAGCCCGGGAGAACGTTACGGTGAAATTCGCCGCGTTGAGAATCGCTACAACGGCGCAGTGAACCATTATTTCTTGTGTGATCGTGGTCGTTTTGGTTACGGTTTTGTAAATCGTGAAGATCGTCCGGTTGCTCCTCGTTTAGCTTCAAGCTCGCAAACTTTCACCATCGACACTGCGCTCGATAAAGCTGCGGAATTGTTGCGCGGTGCAAAACGTGTTGTGGGTATTGGCTCACCGCGTGCTTCTTTGGAAACTAACTTTTCTTTGGCTGAATTGGTCGGTAAAGGTAATTTTTCTTACGGTGTTGCGGCCGACGAACAAGCCTTAAATTCATTGGTTTATCAGGTTCTTTCGCAAGGCAATGTCACTACGCCAAGCCTGCGCGATATTGAAAAATCTGATGCTGTTTTAGTATTGGGCGAAGATATTACCCAAACTGCGCCGCGCATTGCTTTAGCTGTGCGTCAGGCTGCGAAAAGCATTGCCTTGGCAATGGCAGCACAGAAAAAAATTCCTGAATGGAATGCCGAGCCGATAAAAAATATTGTGCAATCGCTAAAAAGCCCCGTGTTTATTGCGAGTGTGGATGCAACCCGGCTAGATGATATTGCCGCTGCGACTTCACGTTCTTCAGCAGCAGATATGGCGCGCTTGGGTTTTGCTGTAGCGAATATTATTGATGCGAGTTCTCCTGCAGTTGACGGCCTGACAAGTGCTGATGCTGAACGCGCACAAGTAATCGCTAATGGTCTACTAGCAGCAGAAAATCCCTTGGTTATTTCCGGCACTGGTTTGAAATCACAGGCGGTTATTCAAGCCGCAGCTAACATCGCTTACGCACTGAAAATGCGCGGAAAAAATGTTGGTATCGCGTTAACGCTTTTAGAGTCGAATAGCCTGGGTACTGCGTTACTGGATGCTCAAGGTGGTGAATCTGTCGAAGCAATTTTAACGGCAGTGCGCGATGGCCAAGCTGATGTTTTGGTTATTGTTGAGAACGATCTTTACCAACGTGCTTCAACCGAATTAGTTAATGCGGCTCTAAAAGCTGCAAAAGCTGTGCTGGTTTTAGATCATCAAGCAACATCCACCAGTGAACGCGCCACTTTGTTGCTGCCTGCATCCAGTTTTGCGGAAGGCGATGGCACCTTGATCAATATGGAAGGTCGGGCACAGCGCTTCTTCCAGGTATTTGATGCGGGTTATTACAAACCTGCCAGTTTGATTCGCGAAGGCTGGCGCTGGTTGCACGCTATTAAGGCGACCTTAAATAACAAAGGTATTGATTGGTCGCGGTTAGATGACGTTACCTCACAATTAGCAAGTTCTAATTCTGCGTTAACTGCTATCACTGGCGCAGCACCGGGCGCAAAAATGCGCATCCATGGGTTGAAAATAGCCCGTGAGCCTAATCGTTATTCCGGCCGTACTGCAATGCGGGCTAATTTGTCGGTGCATGAACCAAGGGTATCCCAGGATCATGATTCGGCTATGTCTTTCTCTATGGAAGGTGCTTCTGGCCCAACTAACGATTCACAATTAATTCCTTTTGCCTGGTCGCCGGGTTGGAACTCACCACAAGCCTGGAATAAATTTCAAGTTGAAGTGGGTGGACAAGTGCGCGCTGGCGATATGGGTGTGCGTTTGATTGAAGCCGCCGCAACTGCGCAATACTTTACGCAAATTCCCGCATCGGTTTCCGTGCTTCAGTCTGCACCGATTTACCATCTCTATGGTAGCGATGAACAATCTGCACGCTCAGAGGTTGTGGCTACGCGGGTACCTTCCGCTTATGTGGCAGTGTCAACGAAAGATGCGCAAAGTCTTGGTTTAATTGATGGCCAAACTGCAGAAGTCAGTGTGGGTAATGAGAAATTCGTAGCCCCGGTAAAAATATCTGCCGATCTTGCAGCAGGTGTTATAGGTATACCTGTTCTGGCTAGCTTACCCAAAATAGTTTCCGGATTAACAGTTAGCGTCAGAGGGGGTGTTTGATGGCTATTTTCACTCCTGAAGTGATGGATGTGCTTGCCTCGGTCGGTAAATCCCTGGCAATACTGTTTATCTTGGTTGGTTTTTCGGCCTTCCTGACTTTTATTGAGCGTCGCCTGTTAGCCTTGTGGCAAGATCGTTACGGTCCTAACCGTGCAGGTCCCTTCGGGATCGGGCAGTTAGTCGCTGACATGATTAAGATGTTTTTCAAAGAAGACTGGACACCACCCTTCGTTGATAAGCTGACTTTCTGGCTGGCACCGGCAATTGCTATGAGCGGCTTGTTACTCGCCTTTGCGATTATCCCGATTATCCCAGGTTGGGTAGTGGCGGATTTAGATATAGGCTTATTGTTCTTTATCGGCATGGCTGGCTTGTCCGTCTACGCGGTGATGTTTGCGGGATGGTCGTCCAATAGTAAATACGCTTTGCTAGGCGGAGTCCGCTCCACTGCGCAAACGGTAAGTTATGAAGTGTTTATGGGTTTGGCGTTAATGGGCATTGTGGCCTGTGCCGGTTCCTTTAACCTGACCGATATCATCACTTGGCAGAAAGATAATTGTTGGTTCATCTTCCCGCAATTTTTAGGTTTCTTCACTTTTGCCATAGCAGGTGTTGCAGTAGCGCATAGGTCTCCCTTCGATTTGCCAGAAGCTGAGCAAGAACTGGCGGCAGGTTTCCACACCGAATATTCAGGCCTCAAATGGGGGATGTTCTTTGTCGGTGAGTATGTTGGGGTTGTGCTGATTTCGGCATTGATTAGTGTGCTTTTCTTCGGCGGCTGGTTGCCTCCGTTTGAGTGGTCGCTGTTTGATTACATCCCGCCATTTTTCTGGTTTGCCAGCAAAACTGCTTTCTTTATCATGTTGTTTATTTTAATTCGTGCCGCTTTGCCACGTCCGCGCTACGACCAGATTATGGATTTTGGTTGGAGAATTTGTTTACCGCTGACGCTTGTAAACCTCATAGTAACGGCGGCAGTCATATTGCTTCGCCAGCCTGCTGTGTAAGGTTGAGGACTAAAAAATGATTAGATTTTTAAGTGATGTATTTAGCCAGTTGCGCAGCTTGTGGATAGTGTTTACCCACACCTGGCATAAGCCCGATACGATTCAATATCCGGAACAAATGCCCTACATTCCGCCGCGTTATCGTGGTCGTATTGTGCTAACGCGCGATCCCGATGGTGAAGAGCGTTGCGTGGCCTGTAACCTCTGCGCAGTAGCTTGTCCGGTCGGTTGTATCTCCTTGCAAAAAGCTGAGACTGAGGATGGACGCTGGTATCCAGAGTTCTTCCGAATCAATTTTTCGCGCTGCATTTTCTGCGGTATGTGTGAAGAAGCTTGCCCAACCACTGCTATTCAATTGACACCCGACTTCGAAATGGCCGAGTTCAAGCGTCAGGATTTGGTTTACGAAAAAGAGCATTTACTGATTTCTGGTACCGGCAAATACCATGAATACAATTTTTATCGCGTTGCTGGTTTAGCGATTGCTGGCAAACCAAAAGGCGCTGCGCAAAACGAAGTAGCACCGGTGAATGTGAAAGGCCTTTTGCCTTGATGTCTCTTATTACTCATTTTATTAAGCACAGGAATACGACGTGGGAACTGCACTAGCTTTTTACTTCGCCGCTGCGATTGCTCTGATTGCTTCGGTACGGGTTATTACCAGCACCAACCCGGTACATGCACTTTTGTATTTGGTGGTTTCGCTGCTCGCCGTAGCGATGATTTTCTTTGCCATAGGCGCTCCATTTGCAGCCGCACTGGAAATTATCGTGTACGCCGGTGCAATTATGGTGTTGTTCGTGTTTGTGGTGATGATCCTCAATTTGGGATCGGTCATTGACGAGCAGGAGAGAAAGTGGATGTCGCCGCGCGCCTGGATTGGCCCATCATTTTTATCACTGGCTTTATTAGTAGAGTTGGTATTAACCATTCAACCAAATTTCGAAACCTTAATTAGCCCAACGACAAACGTGGGCCCAAAAGCAGTCGGTATCGCACTCTTTGGTCCCTACGTATTAGCGGTAGAGTTGGCTTCAATGCTGTTGCTTGCCGCTATGGTTGCCGCTTGGCATTTAGGCCGCGATGCTGATAAGGAGGACAAAGATGTTGAATAATTTTGCGTTGAATGGCGTACCCATGGAGCACGGTTTGGTGCTTGCGGGACTGCTTTTTGTAGTGGGCTTAGCCGGAGTTCTAGTGCGCCGCAATTTGCTCTTCGTGTTGATGAGCATTGAAATCATGATGAACGCAACTGCGTTGGCGTTTGTTGTGGCTGGCAGCCGCTGGGTACAACCCGATGGCCAAATTATGTTTATTTTGATTTTGACCTTGGCGGCAGCCGAAGCGGCGATTGGTTTGGCAATTGTGATTCAGCTTTACCGTCGCTACCAGTCTCTGGATATTGATGCAGCAAGTGAGATGCGCGGATGAACCAACTTT
>JAZKFX010000080.1:0-10325 GCA_040386215.1 Pseudomonadota bacterium | reverse complement strand
CATTTTTCATTATGGCATTTTCCTGTGCATTATGACATTTGCCCATGCCGGGTTAATAAATCAATCAAGTCAGCTTCACTTAACACTTTAATGCCTAACTCTTCCGCTTTTTGCAGTTTGGAACCCGCACTGGTACCCGCCACCACATAATCGGTTTTTGCCGAAACGCTACCTGAAACTTTTGCACCCAAGGCTAACAAATGTGCTTTTGCATCATCGCGGTTAAGTGTTTCAAGAGTTCCTGTTAACACATAGGTTAATCCAGTCAAAGGCAAATCCACCATGGCTGCAATTTCATTGGGCCAATCAATTCCTACAGCTTTTAATTGTTCGATGGCTGCGCGATTATTTTCCTGTTGAAAAAATTGATAAACAAAATGCGCAACCACCGGACCAACATCAGGCACTTGTTGCAAGCCTAATTCATCGGCTGCGGCAAAGGCTTCAAAGGTACCATAGGCCTTCGCAAAATTACGCGCAGTGGCCTCGCCAACTTCGCGAATACCCAGTGCATAAATAAATTTTGCCAAGGTAGTTTTTTTACTTATTTCCAAGGCCGCTAAAATATTATCAGCAGATTTTTCACCCATGCGATCCAGATTAGCGAGTTGCTCACGGGTCAGTGAATATATATCAGCCACATTGGTAATGAGCTTTAACTCTACCAATTGTTCAACTAACTTATCGCCCAGACCTTCGACATTCATCGCCTTGCGCGATACAAAATGTTTGATGGCTTCTTTGCGTTGTGCGGCGCAGATTAGTCCGCCGTCACAACGCGCCACTGCTTCACCTGGAGCTGTTTCAACTTTCGAACCGCACACCGGGCAAGTCTCAGGAAAAATAATATCGCGCGTATTCGCCGGACGTTTTGCTTCAACCACCGCGACAATTTTCGGAATAACATCGCCCGCACGCAACACAATCACCGTATCGCCAATTTTCACACCCAAACGATTTATTTCATCGCGATTATGCAAGGTAGCATTGGATACAGTAACGCCGCCGACAAATACCGGCTTAAGACGTGCCACAGGCGTTACCGCACCGGTACGGCCAACCTGGAACTCCACATCGAGCAACACTGTGGTTTCTTCTTGCGCTGGAAATTTATAAGCGATAGCCCAGCGGGGGGCACGGGAAATAAAACCTAATTTTTCTTGCAAGATGCGCGAATTGACTTTGAAGACTATGCCATCAATATCGTAAGCAAGCTCATTACGTATTGCCTGAATTCGCCGATAATAAGCAAGGCACTCCGTAATATTTTTAGCAACCTGCAATTCACGATTTATTAAAAATCCCCAATTGCGCAATGTAGCTAAAATATCAGTGTGTCTATCCGGTAATTCGCCGCCCTCCACCAAACCGGTATTGTACGCACACATTTCCAGGGTACGATTAGCCGTAATGCGTGAATCCAGTTGACGCAAACTACCAGCAGCCGCATTGCGCGGATTCACAAATAATTTTTCACCGAGCGCGAGTGCTTTTTCATTAAAAGCATTAAACCCTGCTCTGGGCATATAAATTTCACCGCGCACTTCTAAAATGTCGGGAAAGCTTTTACCCACTAACTTCAAGGGAATTGAGGCAATAGTGCGTACATTTTGTGTAATATCTTCGCCACGAGTGCCATCACCACGGGTAGCTCCGCGCACCAATACACCATCGCGATACATCAAGCATACGGCAATGCCATCGAGTTTTACTTCGCACGCATACTCAATGTCATCGGCTGATTTTAAACGGTCTTGGATGCGCTTATTAAAAGCAATGACGTCTTCATCACTAAAGGCATTATCCAGGGACAGCATGGGTGTCTCATGGACAACAGTGGCAAATTCACTGAGGGGTGTTGCACCGACTCTTTGCGTGGGTGAATCAGCAGTAATTAAAGTTGGATATTGTGTTTCGAGTGTTTTTAATCGTTGTAATAAACGGTCGTACTCGGCATCACTTATCTCCGGATTATCGAGCGTATGGTAGCGGTAGTTGTGTTGATTAATGTCGGAACGTAACTGCTCCAGCTCAGCAGCGACACCAGAAAGAGAAGCGGGACTAGACATAGCAAAATTCCGAATAGAGCTTAAATAAAAATAATTGCCTCCCTACAAATAATGACCTTCGTGGCCAACCCATCATCCTGAAAATATTTTTAGAAATCATTTTTTTAAGCATAGCTACACATCCTTATGCAATACATTAACGTGGGCGGCGAAATAGTTTTTTACGTTCAAAATCGCTTATCCGCTGACGACAATGCTCAATGGTTTGACGAGTCATGGCTGAACGCTGTTCATCTTTTAATTCACCGTCAAGGGCATCCGCAATCGTATTAGCGGTCTTGACCATTAGCTCGAATGATTGCATTGAATCTGCATCAATGGGCAAAGTCATAAACAAACTAACGCCAGGTGTTTCAAACTCGTCCATCAAATCCAAATCAAAAGTTCCTGGCTTCACCATGTTGGCCATACTAAATAACAGGGCGCCCTCACCTTTGGTGTCGCTGTAGCGATGAAAAATATCCATACTGCCGTAACGAAGGCCACATTTTAAAATAACATCGAGTAAATCATTACCGCTGAAGGACTCACCTTTAAAAGCCATTACATTGATAATAATAACTTCTTCCGGTTGAGGTGCTGACGCTACTACTTCTTGCTCATCCTCCGCTTCTTCCCAGTTTTCATCGAGCTCTTCATCGTCTTCGTCATCTTCTAACTCATCTTCATCGAGTTCTTCATCGTAATCACCCTCTTCGTAATCGTCGTCTTCATCGTAGACAATGTTGTCCTCATCTTCTTCAATGCTGGATACTTCGTCTTTGCGAAGTGCATCAGAAGCAAAAACAGGATCAACCCGCTCACTCTTAACATCCGAAAATGCTTGCTGCTGCAACGGGGTTTGCTGCGGTGGTGTTTGCTGTAATGTTGTCTGCTGCGGTGTTAAATCATGCTCTACTGATTCCATTAGAATAGGTACAGATTCATCCAAATTTAAGCGTGTTTGTTCAGGCGGTCGCTTTGCCGCAGCTTCTTTACGACGCGCTTCACGCAACTCTTGGGCACTCACTTTTTTCCGTGGCTGACGGACCTCACGCGGATCACGGTAACCAATAACACGCGCACCACCGTTAGGAAGTTCGCTTTTAAAACTTTCAACAGGAGCATCCTCTTCCGCATCTTCTATAACTTCTCTTGAGCGTTTTTTCATCTTGGGTGACAAATGAATACTATTGCGACGCAAATTATAAGTGCGGCGAAATCCATCCGCTAAAATTGCGATAATAAGAAGCACAATAATGCCAGTTAGCCAATTGCTCATAATGTTATCCACTAGAAAATTATGGTTTAGGACTCTAATAATTTTTCTTGCGTTGCGCCAATGTAGATTGCGTCAACACGCTTTTTCATACCGAATTATGATGCCGCCAACTCGGCCGCCTCATCGACGTCCACTGTAACCAAACGCGAAACACCGGGTTCATGCATGGTTACACCCAACAACTGGTGAGCCATCTCCATTGCGTTTTTATTGTGCGTAATATAAATAAATTGAACCTGTGCTGACATCTCTTCCACCATGCGTGCATAACGCCCGACGTTGGCATCATCAAGCGGTGCATCTACTTCATCTAACATACAAAAAGGTGCTGGATTCAATCGGAAAATCGAGAACACCAAGGCGATGGCTGTTAATGCTTTTTCGCCACCGGATAGCAAATGAATAGTGCTATTACGTTTGCCTGGCGGACGCGCCATAATCGTAATACCGGTATCCAACAAATCTTCTCCAGTTAATTCCAAATAGGCGTGGCCACCACCAAATACTTTGGGAAACAATTCTTGTAAACTTTTATTTACTTGATCAAAGGTTTCTTTAAAACGCGTGCGAGTTTCACGATCAATACGACGAATGGCATTTTCAAGTGTTTCCAGCGCTTCATTCAGATCAGCATTTTGCGCATCTAAATAATTTTTTCGCTCCGATTCAATTTTGTATTCATCAATAGCCGCAAGGTTAATCGGGCCCAGACGGGTAATTTTACCGGCGACAATTTCCAATTCGTTTTCGAGTGGTTTGATTTCGGTGCCCTCTGGCATTTCTGCCAAAATGGTTTGTAAATTCAAATCATCTTCTTCTAATTGTTGGGCAATGGCTGCACGCTGTACTTCAAATACTTTTCCTGCCATACGCTCTTGTTCGAGATGCGAGCGCACCGCTTGTACATCTTGTTCCGCGCGATTACGGGCTTGCTCTGAATTACGCAATTCATGCTCTACTGCTTCCAATGAACGACGCGCTTCGGTTAATGATCCTTCAACCGCTAAACGTTTGGATAAATTAGCTTCAAGTTCCAATTTATATTCTTCAATGGGATCGCGATTTTCACTGAGCGTCAACATTAATTGCTCACGACGTTCTTGTAAGCGAGAAGTCTGTTCGCGCAAGCGACTCATTCCCAAGCGAATGCTATCCAACTGCGTTTTCAATGACTGATAACGCATAGCAATTTCATGAGCCTTATCTTTATCGTGTCGCGCGCGCTGACGTGCCTGATCTAAACCCGTGCGAATATCATCGCGCTGTTGTAATAAGTTTTCACGCAAATCTGTATCCTGCCCCATCATCTCGATGGCTTCACTTAAAATCATGCGCGCTTCAGAAAGATGTTCTGCTTCTTGTTCAAACTGCTCGCGCGCTTCACGAATTTCCGCTTCAGCGCGTTCGCGACGCATCGACACTTGTTCAACGCGCACTTGTTTCGCACTTAGCTGAGAACGTAATTCTCCGTAGCGGCGATTTTGTTCATCGGCTTCACGACGCAAAGTTTCACGTGCTTGCTCCAAATCTTTAATCAGTTGGCGACCGGTTTCCAGTGCAGTATTTAAGCTTTCAACTTTTTCTTCCACCGCAAGAATTTTTGCGCTGAGTTCTTCGACCTCTTGTTTGCGCGCTATGATTCCAGAGCTCGCGTCTGAATCGCGCGCAACCCGCAGCCAATGTACACCGAGCCAAATACCATCTTTCGTAATTACCGATTCATGCACCGCTAATTCACTGCGAAGACGCAGGGCACTCGCCAAATCTTCCGCAACATAAATACCGTTCAGTAAACCCGCAGCGTCCCACTCAGCACTGACTTTGCTACTTAGCAATACCGCTTTATGTGAGTCACCGTGGGATGATTTTGCTGCAGTATCAAAAAGGACTAATTCACCCTGGGTTAAATTACCTATGACACCCGTGACAGCATCCAAACCTTTTACACAAACCGCTTGCAGCGTATTGCCGAGAACGGTTTCGAGCGCTTTATCCCAACCGTCATTAACCTTAATCGATTCCGCTAGACGTAAATTATTTGTTAAGGATTGCGCTGCTAACCATGTAGTGACTGCTTTATTTTTTTCGCCAAGCGCAGCTTGCTGCAATGCTTCCAGGGAAGCGTGGCGGCCACGCATAGTTTGTAACTGATTACGCGCTTGATCGAGTTCGTTACTAATACGTGTATTGTCGTTGCGACCTTGATCCAATTGCAGGCTTATGCCTTCTACATGGCTCCGCTTTTCATCGGCTACTAGATCAAGCTCGGCCAATTGTTCGGTAAGCTGAGCGATTTCCTCATCAATACCGTCGTCTTGCAAATTTGTTTTTTCGTCTTTTAATTTTTCTATACGCTGCGATAAACGTTGTTGCACTTGCTCTAAATGTTGAATCCGGGATTGCTGAACTTCAGCTTTCTGACGCGGCTCCGCGGCGCGCTGATTAAAACTATCCCATTCATTTTGCCAGCGTTGCATGGCTTCTTCGGCATTGATTAAAATATCGTTAGAACCTTCTTCGGCAGCTTTCACTAATTCCAGCTCTGGTTCAATTTCCAATACTTCTTCTTGCCAACCTTCAGATTTTTGCGCATCAACTAATAAATTTTGTTCGGCTTCTTTACAATCGCGATTGGTTTGATCCAAATCAGTTTGCAATTGACGCGCACGCTCTTGCACGTGATGAATGGTTTGTTCGATGCGCGCAATATCAGCACCTATCGCATAATAACGGCCCTGCACTTCATTAAACTTATCGCCCATTTCAGTATATTGGCTGCGATACTTCTCGATTTGCGTGTCTTTATTGACTTGATCAGTAATAAAAGATTCCATCCTCAATTCCAAATCGCGAATACCCAATTGCTTGGCTTTGGCTTGTTCATCCAACTGTTGATATTTCAGGGCTTGCAGTTGCGCCCTGAATAAGCGCTCTTCTTTTTTAAATTCAGTGTATTTTTCAGCCGATTGTGCTTGCCGTTGCAAACGCGATAATTGCCGCTCTAACTCATCGCGAATATCGGTTAAACGTTCAAGGTTTTCTTTGGTGCGGCGCATGCGCGCTTCGGTATCGCGGCGGCGCTCTTTGTATTTGGAAATACCTGCAGCTTCTTCGATGTAAACACGCAAATCTTCAGGTTTGGCTTCGATCAATTTCGAAATCATGCCCTGTTCGATAATAGCGTAACTGCGCGGGCCTAAACCTGTGCCCAAAAAGATATCGGTAATATCACGGCGACGACATTTGGTGCCGTTAAGGTAGTAATGGTTTTGTGCATCGCGGGTTACTTTACGTTTGATAGAGATTTCGCCGAAACCCGCGTATTCGCCCAGCAGTGTGCCGTCGCTATTATCAAATATCAGTTCAATAGACGCCTGACCAACAGGTTTACGACCACTAGAACCGTTAAAAATAACATCAGTCATGTTTTCGCCGCGGAGGTTTTTCGCGGATGACTCACCCATCACCCAACGCACGGCATCAATAATATTTGACTTACCGCAGCCATTCGGCCCGACAACCGCACACAGATTGCTTGGGAAATTGACCGTTGTGGGGTCAACAAAAGATTTAAAGCCTGCCAGCTTGATGCACTTTAGCCGCATGTTAGATGTCACTCTGAAATAATAAAGGCGCTGAGCATAAGGGCGAAACAAGCCGCTAAACCGAATTTAGCTAGCTATTTGATTTCATTATTGTTTTGACCTGAGCAAGGCCAACACATTTGGACTCAGCAAATCCGTAAAAGGCAGGATTCTACACGTTTTGCGCGGGCTTGATAACGGCATTTGCATGTTATCTATGCGCTAAAGCCCTCGCGAGAATCCCGGCTTGAGCAGATTTTAGGCAGAAGGAACGATATGTGATGGAAAGAAAGATAAATTGCTTTTACATTCTTACAAGAATAATAACGGTGAATGAATATTAGCCAGATGTTACGGAAGCCAATGTGCGGGCGTGGCATAGCTTTGCAATAAAACTACCTACCCAATTTTCTGATGCCTTTCCATTAAAATACCCAAACCAGGTTAGTTGAAAAGAGATCAAGATTACTTCTACCGGCATAAGCGTCATTTCCATCAACGCTATTACAACGTTGCCATTGAAGACGGGCAGAAATATCTTTGGTAATTGCAATTTCCAAACCTAACAACCCACCCGATGTCACGCTAGAGCCTAAACCTAACCATCCAGCCATGCCACCAGCTGACCTCGATTTAAATCTTTCATCATCAGTCTTACGCCAGTAAGGATCGTCTTCATGGCCATCATCTTTGTGAGCAAGGTCTTCCATTGAAATTGCTTTCACTCTTAATTTTTCGTCAATAGAAGAAACACCTACCGAAAAACCACCATACATTGATAAGGTTTTATTAAGAGAAATAAAACGCAAAATGCTAGCGTTTGCGATAAATGCCTCTGTAGTTCCATCCCAGGTATCGTAATCTTTGTAGGGTGTTTTTAGGCCTTTCATATAAGTCACATTACCTTGTAACTCATAATCATCATAGAACCTAAACCCTCCAACTACTTGGAGAACTTTACCATTTTTATCGCAACCAATACTTTCAGTAGCGCAATAATCGCTAAATTTTCCACTCCCTAAACCACCACCGACGAAGAATGTCAGCGCATTGATTGAGGGAGAAATTGTTATTATGCTGAATAAAAGCGATAGCAACCACACAGGTTTTTTTTGCATAAAAGCTCAATAATTTGACATAGTAAAATACATCAGGTAATTCTTAATGACGCATACTTTTAGAAGTAACGCATCATCCACAGAAGATCAGGTGATGCGCCTACAGCTTCTCCAGCACCAACATGGCTAGCGGAAAGAAGAGCCCAGTCCCTAATCCAAAATTTATTTGTCAGTCCGCAGCTGTGCATTAATTTGCAAATCAATTTTTTCCGGAATGGCCTTCATCGAAATTGGCCCTTGGGTAGCTTGCCAATCCCCGGGTTTTGTTTGCGCAGTGCCATCGGTCGAAACCCGCGCGACCACCTCAATCTCAGGCGTATTCGCAAGCGTTGCCATAGGCGACATTGCCATGGTTTCATCAAGTGTAACGATTGTGGGTAAATCAGAGACTCTGACTCGCGCAATAGCTAAGGGCATAGGCGAGCCCTTCCAAGCGCGCGCATAAATAAATACGATTTGATCAGATCTTGTTTTCGCTTTATCACCCAAACTCACCGACAGTTGTACTGCGTAAGGAGACTTCATAGTTAAGTCTTCCAGGTTACCTCCTGCAGCAATATATTCTTGCTTGGCGCGCTCGATACCAACAGCATAAGCTTGCCCGCCAGACGATTCGGCACCGATTAAATTAACCGTTCTTTGCCAATAATTTATTGCTTCGCGGTAGTTGTTTTTACTAAATGCATCAATGCCTGCTAAACCCAGGGCCATGGTATTTTTTGGATCCAGCGTTAAGGTATTTTTTGCCAGCTCTGCAATAGGAGGGCTCATTTTACTTCCGTCACGCAAAAACATAGCCTGCGCCAACTCGGCCATAATCATGGATGATTTTGGGTCACTCGCTAAGACTTTTTGATAAGACTGCACAGCATCCGTAAAACTCGACACTTCCATTTGTGTTCGTGCCAATAAAAACCAATATTGCGCATCATCAGGCTTGGCTTTCACGCGCGCTTTATATTCGACAATCAGGGCGTGTGCACGCATGGGATCCGGGTTGCGATTTTGCACCATATCTTGATAATCTTGCTGCGTTTTTTCTTGTTGTAAAATTTGCACTGCGACATCATCAGCACTGCCGATTTTGTGATAAGTCCATATGCCAAAAATTAAAACAAACACGCAAAAAAGCGCCATTGTTTTTATTCCTATCAGCGAGGAAACTTTGGTATCACCGCCGCGCAGGTTGGCTTCATCCTCCAGCAAATTACGTTCTAATTCCAATTTAAGTTGTGCGAATTGTTCAGCGCCTATGGTTTGCGCGGCTAAACTATTTTCCAATTCAGCAAGATGCTCGCGAAACAAACGCACATTTTCAGCAAGCCGTGCATTTAATTCTGCATCACTCACATTAGAACCTTTTGTGACAGTGTTACGATAGCGCCACAACGGCCAAGCCATAAAGATAACGGCTAATGACAATAAAACTGTGATACCTAACCAAAGCGATAGCATTCGTGTGGCTCCTAATTATTTTTTAATTTTATTGTTATTTGGTTTATTTTTGCCGGGTTTCATTTGCTCTTTATTTACAGCAGGTGTTAATAAAGCGGCTAAGCGTGCTTGCTCTTCAGTAGTGAGATTAGTTTGCGAATCAACCAGTGCTAATCGCCGCCGATGGCGTAACATAATCAGCAATACAATGATTCCCCCGATTAACAGCACGACGGGAGCCCCCCAAAGTATATAAGTGACGGGCGATACACGAGGGCGATACAAAATAAAATCACCATAACGCTTTACCATAAAATCGACGATTTCCTGATCTGCCTTCCCTGCCTTAATCAAATTATAAATCTCTTGACGAAGATCATTTGAAATAGATGAATCACTGCCTGCTAAATTTTGATTTTGACATTTTGGGCAACGCATTTCTTCAATAAAACTTTGATAGCGTTGGCGCTCGAGCTCAGTATCAAAGGTATGTGATTCAATCGCGGAGTAAGTAGGCGAACTGAGTGCAAAACACACAAACACCGCAGCAATAAATTTGAACTGTAATTTAGCTATTAACTTAATCTGAGCGCGCATAGCTCACCTCATAAAATGTAGACGCGGAGTATACCAACTGTAGCGAAGTCTGGTAAAAATTTACGTGACCTAAAAATAAAACAGCCTCAGCGATTGTTATTTAATCAAAACCTGTATTTTTTAGCCAAAATATAAAAATCTCTAAAAAATAAGTTGCCCTGGCTATTGACCTACCTATGCATATCTTTAGAATGCGCCTCACCTGATGGGGCGGTTAGCTCAGTTGGTAGAGCAATGCCCTTACAAGGCATGGGTCACAAGT
>JAZKFX010000079.1:0-22889 GCA_040386215.1 Pseudomonadota bacterium | reverse complement strand
TCGTAGATTTTTCATATTCTCGCGGTATGTTTGTTTAAACGCATTGTTCAAATCATTTGTTCAAGCAAGCTGACCGTTTGTTTTTCGGTGCTGTGCAATTTTCTATGAAATCTGTCAGCAGCAATTTTGTATAGACATAAAAGTCTAAAGGGGAATTAAAGTGGAAATGCTTTCAGGCGGAGATATGTTAATCCGCGCGTTGAAGGACGAAGGCGTGGAGTTCGTTTTTGGTTACCCAGGTGGTGCGGCGTTACACATTTACGATGCCATCTTTCGTCAATCTGATGTTAAACACATTCTTGTTCGTCACGAACAGGCTGCTACTCATGCTGCCGATGGCTATTCCCGTGCGACGGGGAAGGTCGGCACGGTGTTAGTTACCTCTGGTCCTGGTGCAACGAATGCCATAACCGGTATTGCTACGGCGTATATGGATTCGATTCCAATGGTAGTTATATCTGGTCAAGTGCAAAGTCATTTGATTGGTGAAGACGCCTTTCAAGAAACCGATATGGTCGGTATTTCGCGTCCGGTGGTGAAGCATAGCTTCATGATTAAGCACCCGAGCGAAATTGCTGAGGTGGTAAAAAAAGCTTATTACATCGCGTCCACTGGCCGCCCTGGTCCGGTGGTTATTGATGTGCCTAAAGATTTAACGCATCCGGCAAATACTTTTCCCTATGCTTACCCAGACAAGGTCAAGTTGCGTTCGTACACTCCGGCCACTCGTGGACATGCGGGCCAAATTAAAAAGGCTGTGCAGTTATTGCTGGCGGCCAAGCGTCCAATAATTTATACCGGTGGTGGTGTGATATTGGGTAATGCCAGCGAATTGCTGCGTCAATTAGTTCGTATGCTGGATTACCCCGTGACAAATACCTTGATGGGATTAGGCGCGTATCCGGGAACTGACAAACGTTTTCTCGGTATGCTCGGTATGCATGGTACCTTTGAGGCAAACACTGCAATGCATCACAGCGATGTTATTCTCGCTATTGGCGCACGGTTTGATGATCGTGTAACTAATACTGTAAGCAAGTTTTGCCCTAATGCCAAAATTATCCATATCGATATTGATCCTGCATCTATCTCCAAAACCATAGTTGCAGATGTACCTATTGTGGGTGCAGTGGATAGCGTATTGACCGACATGATTGCCTTGATTCAAGAATCGGCAGAGAAGCCAGATGCGGTGGCCATCGCCGATTGGTGGAAACAAATTAACGAATGGCGCGAACGACATGGCATTCACCTCAAGTCGCGATACGACACAACCAGCGACAAAATTAAGCCGCAAGACGTTATCAAAGCTATTTGGGAAGTTACCAAAGGCGATGCTTATGTCACCTCGGATGTAGGCCAACATCAAATGTTTGCCGCGCAATATTATTTGTTCGACAAGCCGCGTCGTTGGATCAACTCAGGTGGTCTTGGCACTATGGGTTTCGGTTTGCCAGCAGCCATGGGTGTGCAAATGGCTTACCGCGATGCCACGGTAGTCTGCGTAACGGGAGAGGGTAGTATTCAAATGTGCATTCAGGAGTTGTCGACCTGCACGCAATATAAATTGCCAGTAAAAGTTATCTGCTTGAATAACCAGGCGCTTGGTATGGTTCGGCAATGGCAAGATATGCAATATTCTGGACGCTACGCCGAAAGCCTGTATGAAGATTCGTTGCCGGACTTCGTTAAGCTCGCTGAAGCCTATGGTCACGTAGGTATGCTAGTGACTAAAAAAGAAGATTTGAAAGCGAAGTTGGAAGAATGTTTTGCAATGAAAGATCGCATGGTGTTTATGGACATCATGGTCGATCAGTCCGAGCACGTTTATCCTATGCATGTAGCACCTAACGGTTCTATGCGCGATATGTTACTTAGCAAAACAGAGAGGACTTAAAATAATGAGACGTATTATTTCAGTTCTTCTGGAAAATGCTCCAGGTGCTTTATCTCGCGTTGTGGGTTTATTTTCTCAGCGTGGTTACAACATCGAAAGTTTAACCGTTGCCCCAACAGAAGACCCAACGCTTTCACGTTTGACATTAACGACTTTGGGTGATGATCATAAAATCGAACAAATCACTAAACATCTCAACAAGCTTGTTGATGTGGTGAAGCTAGTCGATTTAACTGAAGGTGCACACATAGAGCGTGAGCTGATGCTGATAAAAGTAAAAGCATCAGGTGCGCAACGTGCGGAAGTGAAACGCTGCGTAGATATTTTTCGCGGCCAGATCATCGACGTTACCAGTACGCTTTACACCATCCAAATTACCGGTGCTAGCGACAAGCTCGACGCATTTTTATTAGCGGTTGGCGATGCATCAATTATTGAAGTTGTGCGCAGTGGAGTTAGTGGTATATCGCGCGGTGAGAAGGTATTGAGTTTGTAATTGAAAATAGGCAATAAATTTCAATTTACGATGTTTGATTTTTGTAGATCTGAGTGATAACGTAGCGATACTGTTTTTATAGACAGTATCGCTTTTTTTTGCTTCGCTTCCCGTGACCTGAGTACAGTTGGCGAGCGCAACAAATATTCTTATTCAATAATAATTGAAGATGCTCAAGAGCTTTTAAATTCAATGCAGTTAACGTTTTAACAGTTTTTATTGCCAGCAATGCTTATATGAGGAGCGATAAACTTCATGCAGAACTCGCTATTTAGCGAACTGGAAGATCTCGCTAAATTGATAGAACCCGCGTTACCAAGCAGTGAGCTAATAGCCTTAGCGCAAACCCTGCCGCCGCATGTACGGTTGGGTACCTGCTCATGGAGTTGCTCTGGCTGGAAAGGCTTGGTCTGGAATCGCGAATACTCAGAAACTAACTTATCCCGTTACGGCCTTACTGCTTATAACAAGCATCCGCTGTTTCGCACTGTCTGTATCGATCACGGCTTTTACGACGTTATAACTGCTAGCAAGTTTTCTGAATATGCTTCGCAAGTAGAAGACGATTTTCGCTTTATGGTGAAAGCACCCGGCTTCATAACCGATCCTATGGATCGAGATAAATTTGGAAGTGCCCTTGGACCCAATGCAAAATTCCTCAATGCGGCCGATGCAATGAAAATGTTTGTTGAGCCAGCGGTTGAAGGCTTAGGCCACAAGCTTGGTGCCTTGGTTTTCCAAATCAGTCCCTTATCTGACACTTTGATTAAAGGTATACCGGGGCTGATTGATCGATTGGGTAACTTTCTCAATAAAATCGATGATTTAAGTCATAAAGCGCCGGACAGCGTAATTGCAGTTGAAGTGCGGAATGGTGAATGGCTAACTCAAGAGTTTATCGATATGCTGCTTAAAACGCGCGCGACTTATTGCCTGGGTGTTCATGCAAAGATGCCGTTGATTGAACAACAACTTCACGTTGTTCGCGCACTGCGGGCACGTCCGCTGGTGTGTCGGTGGAACCTGCATCCAAACAATGGCGCATTCGGGTATGAAGAGGCAGGTAACCGGTATTCCCCCTACAATAAAATAGTTGACCCGGACGAAAAGGCGCGCAACAGGCTTTCTCAAGTAGTTAACGCAATGGCTAAGGCAAACAAAAATATTTATGTGGCTATTAGCAATAAAGCAGAAGGTTCAGCACCGTTGTCGGTTATTGAATTAGCTAAGGCGGTTCAACAGCATCAGATAGCGGTTGGTAAAAAATAAGATATTTCTTTGATTCGCAGAAACGATTTCAACTCATCTATACTTCATACGAGTGCGGCTCCAACTAAATTAGTGAACGCAATCTTCATTTTACAAATGGAGATTGCTGGCAGTAAATATTTCAACGGAAGATATACGTGCGCGAATTTATAATGAATTGCTCGGCCTTCGAGATAATGCTAGCCGGTCTGTTTTTTTTCACACTAAGTTATTTTTTGGTGGGCGCGATTAATTTATTGCTGGCTTGCAAAATATTGCCTGCATTGCACATCGGTAAAACATTAGATTTACGCCCGCTCGCAAATGGCCAGGTTAAACGAGAAATTCAATTATCTATAGTGACGCTTATTATATTTGGAGCGGGTGTCATTTTTCCGTGGGGATTGTTGCAGCTGGGATGGGCAAGGCTGGCGTCGGCGCCATCAATAACTCAAGTTTCGCTGGAAATCTTAGTGCTAATTTTATGGAATGAAGTCCACTTTTATATTAGCCATCGCTTACTGCATATGCCTTTTTTGCGCCGCTTCCATGTGCCGCACCATAATTCAATCGTGCCTACACCCTGGACTGTTTATAGTTTTCATCCTGTTGAAGCATTGATGTTGGGGTCTGTGCTTATGCTGCCTATGTTGCTACACGATTTCAGTGTTCATGCATTAGTATTTTTGCCCTTGTTCAGTTTGCTGATCAACAGTTTGGGGCATGCTAATTACGATGTTAATCCAGCATCCAGATTTTTTCTGTATCAAGGCATGCGCCGCCATCAATTGCATCACGCCTGCTTTAATGGCAACTATGGATTTATGCTGCCGTTTATGGATAAGTTGTGTAAAACCGCGTTGCCAGTTGCTGTGGAAAATAATTCGCAACAACGTCGCTAATGTATATCCGCTAACATCCTCAAATAAATATATATTTTATTCTGCGCTGTGAGCATTTTTTAATGCAGGTTTTTGTCCCATTTTCTTCAAAAATTTTTGCTGCAGTTTAAATAGTTGCGTGTAACTAATACGCCGATAAGGCAGTGAATGTTTTTCGGCGAGGACGGCCACAATGTCTGCAAGCGCTGCGTAGTGTCGGTTGGAATAGCCGGGCAATAAATGATGGGTAAGATGCAAATCCAAGCCTCCCAGCCAATGGTTTAACCAACGCGGGCGTGGTTGCCAATCGCAAGCTGTTAAAAAAGCGTGGCGCTGCCAGGAGTGCGGGATTTTGTTATTAGTCGCTGGATAAAAAAATTCTACGTCCGCCCAGTGCGTACCTAAAATAGTGATTACCAAAAAGCAGGATACGAATGCTTGCACTAATAGATACACCACCAGAATTTGCCACCAAGGAATTTGTGTGTCATTTAAGGCAAGCAAGGGAATTAAAAAAACCACACCCAAATGCACAAATTTCAATAGGAAAAATTGCAACCAATAGCGGCGCTGTTTCAAGTAACTAAATGTGGCGAGCGGAGTTTTGCCAAAGCGATCAAGCCAATCGGAAATCCAACATAAATACCCCAGCGATATGGCTGCTACCAGAGGCCAATAAAGATATTGATATTGATACTGCGGTGACCAATTTTGAAAAGGTGTTTGACGCAGGGCAGGATTAGGTTCCGTATCCAGATCGTAGCCATCAATATTTGGGTAAGTGTGATGAAAATGTACGTGTCGCAGTGTCCAATAATGCGGATCCGTACCCATAGGTATGCATACCATTGCCATTAGCCAGCGATTGTATGCTGGTTTGCGAAATACACTGCCGTGTGATGCGTCGTGGAAAGAATTCATAGAAAGCATCATTGCTGTCCACATAAACGCCGCGAAATACAACGCATAGCCAATAATCGTTTTCGCTTGCAAACAACACACATAAAATATTATCGCAAGCGTTAATAACAATATTAATTTTGCTAAAAAGCGACCATCCGCATATTTGTGTGTTTGCTGTTGTTCCAGATATTGTTTGCTAGCGTGCTTTAACTCGTTAGCAAAAGCTTTGTCTTGCTCGTTAGCAAAGGTGAGTGCAGGCTTGCAAGTATTCATGCCGCCACTCTTCTTTGCCAAAAATAAGTGCTGCCTGATATTGCCGATAACATGAGTAAACCAAAGCAAATTAATAGTTGCCATTGGTTTTGCTGTAAAAATATCAGGCTGTAGCTGGGAAATAGCATACAAAAAATAATCCATCCCATTAGTCCCCAGCTTTTCCTATCAGACATGCCGCCAATAAAAACAGTTGCCAGCAACACCCATCCAAAAAAGCTCCATTCAATTAATGCCGTTGCGCGACCTTGTAAATTGACATAATAGATAGCAATCACAAACAAGGTTATTCCACAAAATCCGATATAACTTTCGGGCAAATTGAGCGTGCGATTTGTTTGTAATTGTGGAAGTAGGCGAGTTACAAAACCCGACAGGGGTTTATGATTAAACCACAGAGGGTTGTAGCTGGGCATGCCACTTTTTAAACCTACGCTGCCATCTATGTCGTCCTCTTGCGCTTGAAAACTGCCAAATAATTTGTCCCAAAATATAAATGTTCCGCCGAAATTTTTGTTGACGTAGCGCGGATGTAAACCGTGGTGTACGCGATGGTTGGCAGGGGTAATAAGCCAGCGATCAAGAAAGCCGGATTTTTTGACAAGCGCATTGTGATTATAAAATTGCACCGTGTAGTGTATTGAAGACACCACTACAAAAATTTCCAATGGCAATCCAATAATTGCTAGCCAGGCAACAAAGGGAAAGTTAGTCAGCGAGGAATACCATGAGTTGCGCACACCCAGTGTTAAATTAAATTCTTCGCCCTGATGATGTACATAGTGGACGGACCAGAGCAAAGGGATTTTATGATGCAATCTATGCATCCAATAAAAACAAAAATCCCAAGCGATAAACCCAAACGCCCACTGCCAGGCGGCAGGCATTTGCTCTACCCAATGTAAATTGGCATGGGTAGTTAGTAATGCAAAAGCAGAAATTTCCAGTCCGCGAAACAAAAGCATCACTATATGACCAGAATTTAAATTGGAAATGGCCTCGCGCCATAAAATATTTTTGCCTTGCACGTATTTGAGAATAGTGAATTCCAGTAAAATCATCGTCAGCATAAATGTGTAGGCCCAGGCAAATTCATTCATGGTTTTGTGCTCCGTCGGAAATCCTGATCAATAATTTTTGCGCTAATAATTGTGCGATGACACCTGCCAGTAAGCCTGCTGTTACATCAATTAAAAGATGGCGCCGCAGCTGAATAATTGAAAACCCGATTAATAATGCAATAACCAAATATAAAATGCTTTGTATTTTTTTTTGCCAATCCCACAAACTGATCAACGCCAATAATGTCATTGCCGCATGTAACGACGGCAAGCAATTTTGTGCCGTGTCAATCATGAGCAAAAAACCAAATAATTTTGCATGGATACTATCCATGGGTAGCGGCGGATAGTGCAAAGTCGTGGGGAAGACAACAAAAACGATACCGCTAAGAATTGCGCTAATTTGTATAGCATAGCGCAGCCTTGCAACACGCCTGGCATCTGCATTTAAGAAGGCCCATGGCACGAATAAAAAAAACGCAAGATAAAACCAAATTCCGCCCGCATTAAACGGAATTTGTGTTTCCAGCCAGGTTTCAGGTATCACCCAACGCTGGCCAGGCATAAAACGTGTTGTACCGTAGATAAGGCTCACTGTGAACCAACTCCACATCATATGAGTGATGCGATCTTTATTGGACATGGTGAATGATGCGGTGGTCATAATTGCCACCGCTGCATTAGAGGTACGGCGATCTTATGTAAAAGATAGCCAAGGCTCTGCCAGCACCAGCGCCGGTAAAAATGCAGGTGTGCTACATAAACCATTGAATATTCGATCGCGGGAACACCGCCGCGCAGGCGTTTAAATTTAGCGGCTCCGGCACTAAAATTGAGTAAGGTTTTTTTGGTGAGAGCGCGTTGCAAACAGAGCTGCGTCAGTCTGCGATAAAGTGCTTCTTTTGCGGGAAGCGAAGTGTTGTAGCCAACAATTGGCGCTGTGACAATGTCATGATTTTCAAAAAAACCTGCAACGCCTTCGAGCTTTCCCGCAGTATTTCGCAGACCTATCAGTGTGAGCCAGCCGTTTGACTGGCCAGCTGCGAGCCATTGGGCAGAATATTGTGGGTTCAGCACAGAATATTTTTCAATGTACAGTAAGCGATAAAGTTGTTCGCAGCGTTGGAAATCAACCGGCGAAAACTCATTTCCCAGGCTCAACCGGTAAGGCATTTTTTGTAATGCTTTAGCGTCCATTTGAGTGTTGTGTTTTTGCCAGAAGGAGCAGGCCTCTCCAGCGCTGGCATCGAATAAATAAACTTGTCGAGTTGGAATTGAGATAAAGCCGGCGTTGCGCAAGATTGCGATAGTATTCTGGTTACTCACTTCGTTGAGTGAGCGGAAAGCAAATGCAAAATTCGAGTAGCTGGCTGTAAAAAATTGTTTTAGTTGATTTATTTTTTGCTCACCTGTACACAAGAAATTCGCAGGATAAAGATTAGTAGACAACAACCAATTATTAATCTGAATCAAACGATCAAGTTTGGCGGCACGTAGCGCTACACCGATAAGCATGATCAGGCCCGAGATCGGCCAGGTTAACCAAGATTTTTTTAAAGCGTTAATTTCAACTTGTGCGTAGTCTATAAATGCGGTGAGTGGTGATATCACATAAGAATTTTTTTCGCCCGGAGCAATTTTTTCTTCACCGGTATTGATCGTCACCGGTAAGAATTCATCGCCAGTATCTAGCAGCAATAATTCAGTCACTATGTTGGGCAGGTAATGACTGTGCGGGTGATTATAATAATCACGCACATATTGTGATGCCTTGTCGTTAGCTGTTAATTGTTGTGGAGAGATCAATTTCACGATGCATTTTCCTTATCACTCATAGGTTGTCCATCCCATTCAATATCTGTGGTGACTGCAGATAATAAACTGCAGCGCTGTTGCAATGCGCGTGTGATCATTTCGGCCAGACCTAACAATTGCGCGTAATGCGGCCTGTATTCACCACTGTGGGTTATCACGTCTTGGGCGCGAGCATAGTCTTGCCAAAATATTTTTTGCCAGCCTTGTTTGACGGCGGCAAATAGCAGCATGCCCATAGTAGACATGCGCGGATTAGTGCTGGGATAAAACACCCTGTATTGTTGAGCGCGATTGTTGTCTTGTAGCACAATGCCGTTCAACAGTGCTGCGGAATTATTATTAAAAAGATGGATACCGCTAGTTGCGCGGGGATTACATTCCAATACGAAAAAATCCCCGTTATTGTCTTCAATAAAATCAAAAGCTACCTGACCGTTATAGTTTGTTTCTCGGGCGAATGTTTGCACAAATTCTTCAATAGCTTTAGGTTGGGTGACTTCAAAATAAATGCCTGAACCGCGCCCCACACGGTAGCGCGGATGATAGCAAGCATGAGTTATTAATTTGCCTTGGTTAATCAGGCTAAAACTGCAATGCTCTTTGCCGACGACAAACTCCTGGGCAACCCAGGGTGTTTGTGCTGTGGGTTTGATTGCTACTAATTGTTGTGGCGATGGGCGCAATAATATGTGTGCAGCAAAGCGAGAGAAGGCTGGTTTAAATACGTATTGTTGTGCATGAGGATAATATTTTTCTAATTCATCACGATTGGAAATGATGTGAGTTTTTGGTGTGGTGATAGGCCAGCGCTGGGTCATCTGCGCAAATAAACCTTTGTTGTGTAGCTGCGCGAGCAGTGCAAACTCGCTGGTAAATAATTGGCAGTAAGGCCTGAGTTCAGCCGCGCCCCAAGCGAGATAAAATACTTCCTCGCACGTGGGAATTATCCAGTCGATTTCCTGTTCTTGCACCAGTGTTTTGAGTGCTTGAATCCAACGCGCAGGGTTTTCGCGGGGCGCTGGTAATTGCCAATAATGTTTTCCTGCCGCGCTGAATTTAGTCAGCGGCCAGCGTAACGAATCGGCCACGCTTACTTGCCAATTTTCGGCTGTGAGCGCTCGCGCCCATTCGAGGCAAGCCGGTGCTCTGGCGCCGAGAATCAATGCGTGCATTGCAATGTCTCCGCACAAATAATGCGCCGCCGTTTAGTGCCGAGGGGCGGCGCTTGCCAGTCGCCGAACCTCAGCTGCGGCATTTGCACTTGGAATTGCTGACAAAGTTGTGTGAGTGCAGCGCGCACCGATTTTTGTTGCTCCTGCTGTTTATCCTCCGCTGGCAAATCAATTTGCCAACACAGGTTGGTTTGTACTATTTGGTATTCCTGTAGTGGCGGATTCACCAGCATCATCGCGCGCCGTAAAATATCGGGAAAGATTATTGCGGCCTCATCATTTTGTAATGACGGCAACCGCAGGATTTGATCTGCGCGGCCTTCTATTGCCGCGATACTGGTTTCCGCACTACCGCAGGCACAAGGCGTTTTTGCGATGCGCAAAATATCGTTTAATTTGTAGCGCGCAATAATTTGGGTGGTGCGCGAAAAGTCGGTAATCACAGGCTGAAAACGGGTTTCATCCAGCCAATCTTTTTCGATGCAAATCTGCGCCTCGTTTAAATGCAAAGTGCCTCGCGCACAGGTGTAGGCGAGAAAGCCTTCCGTGGCCTGATAGATCTGGTGCGGTGCACGTGCAAATGCGGATTCTATTAATTTTGCATCATCGGGCTCCAACACTTCGGCCACGCTTAGAATATGTTGTGGCCCTATACGCAGCACGCCGCGCAACTGCAATTCGGCCAGGCGTCGTAGCACCGTAGGTGGAGCTACCAACGCATGTGGTTGTTGTTGGTTGAGCTGGGCTACGTAAGCGTCGACACCTTGCAGTAAATCATAAAATCCAAAATCAATCCGACTGCTACCCAAGGTGTTATAAAGATTGCTGTTGGCCCTTAGAAAGAAGGCTATAGACAACTGCCGCCGCCAAAAACACAGAATTTGCCGCAGCAATGGTGAGGGTAAGGTTTTCGCTAGCAGGATCCCTGCCCAACGCAGCCGCTCCTCGCGGCTGACTAAAAATAAGCCGCGATGTCCAGAGGTGCCGCTGGATAGTCCGACAGTTAATTCACCCAAGCTCGGATGAATCAAGGTGGGGCTGAAATCCCGTGATTGTTCAGCCTGGACGGCTACTGCGTGCGCCTCTTCCTTACTGATATTGGCGGTGTTCCTTGCCGCAAATTCCATCATCATGGAATTTTTGTCCATGTAGGGCAGTTGTGCAATGGTGCTTATGTTTAAATTTGCGTAGTAAGCAGCGCGCGGTAAGACCTGTTTGAAATAGTGAGCGAGGCATTTGTTTTGCCAGGCTTCAAGTGCATCGCGGCGAGTAAAACCTAAACCCCAGCGCGCTTTAACAAAATGACGCAACATCATCCACTTATCCGTAAAAGCAGAGTGACCGGGCGAATTATTCATTCTTGAATTGGCTCCAACTGTTTAGGCAATGCGAAGGCAAAATGCGAATATCGGGTTCGCGTTTCGCCAATTGCCCCAGTTGCTTGAAGGTCTGTTGATACTCTTTGCCATGTGGTGCAATTAATCCGGTCAGTGCGGCTGGCAGACGGCCTTCGCGACAGGCGTCCAGCGACCAGCAGGCATCGGCGGCCATAAATACCGGGCGACCATCGGCGTCGGGAATCAATAATCCCATTTGTCCGGCACTGTGACCGGGTAACGGAACGGCGATCAAACTAGCATCGCCGAGCAGATCAAATCCCTGGCTAAACGGTAGCATCCAGTCAGGTAAGGCTATTTGTGGATACTGCTCAATGTAGCTTAGGCGCTGCAGATAGTTGTCTGGCAATAACCCCGGTAGTTTGCCGCTCAGCGTGGCGCGCCAGGGTGACTTGGATAACTCCTGAATTTCTTCGGTAGCCGCTTTGCTGGCAAAAAATGTGGCGCTGGGGAAGTCGCGCAAGCCAGCAATGTGATCGCCATGGTAATGGGAGACAATTACGCTGGTGATATCCGTAGCCGCTAAGCCTAGTCCGGCTAATTGATTAAGTAGCTGTTCTTCTTTCGGCAGAGTGATAGGTAAAGCGGTGCGGTAGAGTCGTTGTGGCAATCGCGCAGTAGCATGAAAAAAATGCTCAGCGTAGCCGGTATCAAACAATAGCCAGCCAGCCGTTGGGTGACGAATAAGTCCGCAAAACGACGGGAAGTCAATCATCGCCAAGCGTCCGCCCCTCGCGGCTATGCACTCCAAATGGCGGCATTGGCCAACACGTAGATATTTTACATGGACGCAGGTCATGAGCGGGCCTCAACTCTTGTAGCTAAATCAGGAGTATGTGTCGCAAACCAGGCTGCATGGCGGCGCATGCCCTCGGCGATGGAGACTTGGGGCTGGTAGCCCAGGTCGCGGCGAATGGTGGAAATATCCAACGTTTGACTGAAGGCCAAAACCCCGGCGCCGTAGCGAGTAATTTTCGGTTCACGTCCATGGGTTGCTTTGGCGGCCACCTCCAGCGTCCTGGCTAATCCGCTAACCAGCCACCAGGGTAGTTGGCGAGTACGCAGCGGTAGCGCAAAAGCTTCGGACATTTGTAGCAATAACTTATGCAAAGGTTGGGGGTCGCCATTGCTGACATTGTAAGTTTGCACTGCAGCGGGCAGCGGCTCGGTTAACGAAAGCATTATTGCATCTACCAAATTTTCAACATAAGTGACATCCAGTAATGCCTGGCCGCCGCGCATCAGGGGTATGGAGCCCTCTCTCATTACCCGTAAAATGCGTGGCATGAGGGTATTATCCCAAGCACCAAAAATAGCGCGGGGGCGCAGAATAACGCGTTCGGGTACGGCTGATTGCAGTACTAGCTTTTCTGCCATCGCTTTGGTTAACGCGTAATTATTGACTGGAGTGGGCAGCGGCTCTAGCTCGCCGATATTGAGGCGATCGCTGAAATCGAAATACAAGCTGGGCGTAGAGATATGTACTAGGCGCTGAACCTCAGCGGCGTTGCAAGCTGAAAGAACTTCGGCTGTGCTGGTGACATTGGCGCTGAAGAAATCAGCGTATTTACCCCAGGGCGATGATAGGGCCGCCGAGTGAACTATGGCATCTGCACCTTGCGCTGCCTGCATTAATTGTCGCTCGGCGCTGCCATGGTGGATTTGCAGCCAGCGCACCGGTGTCTTAGCTAATGCGATAACTTCATCGGCAGCGGCAATCTGACGCCCGGTAAAAATAACCTCGTGTCCTAGCTCAGCCAAACGCCAAACAATATGCCGCCCTAAAAATCCGGTTCCACCCGTGATCAGAATTTTCATTAGTATTCCATTACCACGCCGCCCATGGATAATCCGGCACCTGTGCCGATTAACATCACTAGTTGCCCGCGCTGGATTCGTCCGTCGCGAATGCCTATGTCCAGCGCCGTGGGTAAGGACGCGGCGACTTGATTGCCGTGATTGGCAAATATATCAATCACCTTTTCGGGAGCCACGTTCAAACGTCGGGTCAGATGGTGAATGGCGAGTTGGCTGGCCTGATGCGGCACAAACCAGTCTATTTCTTGTAAGGATTTGCCCGCTGCCTGCAATAGCTGAGACATAAAGTCAGGCATGATTTGTGAAGCTAAGCGGAAGACTTTTTTCCCATCCATATGAAATTTGGTCAGGGGCATAAACTCTTGGGTGATGCGGGTAGGGTGATAGCGCGATCCCCCCGCCGGGATTTCACAATAATGCACGCCTTCGGAGAAGGTCTTAAGTGACGAAGCGTAAATCCGGGAGCCAGCGGAGTCATTGCCTGATTTACAAAGAATGGCTGCAGCGGCGCCATCGCCAAAAATCGAGCTGGATTCCATATCATTCCAGTTTAAGCCACAGGAAGCTAAATCGGCTGCAACTAATAAGATACGTTGATAGCCCCCAGCTGCAATCATCCAGGTCAGTGTGTCGAGGGCGGCGAGAAAGCCGAGACAACTGGCATTGATATCGAACGCAGGAATTCCTCGTTCAGTTAAGCCTAGTTCCGCATGAACCAGCGCAGCATTGGATGGCATGCCCTGATCCATGGTGGCGCTGGTGGCAACCAGACAATCAATATCATCTAGTGTTAGACCGGCAGCATCCAACGCTCGGCGCGCTGCAGCAGCGGCAAGGGTAGCTGCGGTTTCATCAGCGGCAGCAAAGTAGCGCTGATATACGCCACCCGCTTGTTCGGTTTTGCCTGGCGGAAAACCGTGGCGTTGATCCAGTTCGCTACTCAATACGCGATTTTTAGGCAATACATGGCCCGTCCCTAATATCCTGATATTTCTGATCACAACTAAACCTCTTCTGTGGCGTATTGTTGTACTCGCTGTAATGCATCCAGCAGCGGTTCTTTGTTAAGACGCAAATAGACTTCCCTGCCTTCGCGGCGGCGCAGCAGAAGATTGGCGCCTTCCAACACCTTTAAGTGAAACAAGGTGGTAGTTCGGCTAAATGGGAAAAGATCTGCAATTTGTTTAATTGTTAGCTCTTCGCCCGCCTCAAATAACAACAACATACGTTGCCGCAACGGCGATCCAAGTGCTTCAAACACTTTTGCGATTCCTCCCCAGTGGGGTGGTAAATCTTCGATGTATTCACTTTTCATATCTATATATATAGCTTTATAGTCATATAACAGCAAGTCCATGATTTAAATATTGTGATTTAGACGACATTTTGGCGTTGCGAAATGGCGGATAGCATTGGTCGTGGTTGCGATTGGGTTTCATTGTCGGAAATATTCCTTATTTATTTGGCATGTTTATAACTGGAAATGCAGTTGTGGCTCGCGCTTGATTAAGCTTTTCTAACCCATACATCTATCTGCCTGACTTATTCAGTGTAGATTTATAATATGAAAAAAGATACTTTTGCCGCCATTGATTTTCTAGCTCCATCGCATGAAGTTGCTCATAAACTTATAGGTGCAACTTTTATGGTTAATGGTGTGGGTGGCATCATTGTGGAAACTGAGGCTTACGATCAATTGGATCCTGCGTCGCATACTTTTATGGGTCCGACCAAGCGTAATGCAGCAATGTTTGGCCCAGCGGGCTGTGCCTATGTATACCGTTCTTATGGTATTCACTGGTGTCTCAATTTTGTGTGCGGGGAGGAGGGGCATGGTGCAGGAGTTTTGATTCGAGCAATTGAGCCAACTCTTGAGATTGAAGTTATGCGCAAGCGACGTAATTTAGAAAACGAGCGATTATTATGTTCAGGACCAGGTCGGGTAGGCCAGGCGTTAGCAATATCTCCTCATCATAATGGCCTGCCACTGAATGAATTGCCTTTTAGTTTATTGCCATCCGCCCGGCCCGTTAAGGTTATTCACGGGCCACGTATTGGTATTTCAAAAGCTATCGATGTTCCCTGGCGATTCGGAATGGCGCACTCAAAATTTTTAAGCCGTCCTTTCGCTAATAAGCTAAACATTTAATAAGTAATTTAGTCCGGCTTATAATTTTTTATCGTTAAACTAACGACGATGGTCTGCTACAAGTTTTCCTGCATCTAACACTTCTTGTTCGTGAGCAGGTTCACGCCATACTTCAATAAGCGCTGCCTCATACCATTTCCTCATGGCCGGGAATTGGAGTAGGTGCTGCATATATTGCTTGGAGGCATCGCTCAACGGCAAATGATAAGTCTGTGCACGAAATACTACGGGTGCAAAAAAAGCATCCACTGCCGAAATTTTATCGCCCGCTAAGAATGGTCCGCCGAATTTTTTGAGGCCTTCGCACCACAGCTCATCAACCCGTGAAATATCCTTTTGCAAAGCCGCAGAAATATTGTTGAGCTGAATGCGCATACCGCAGCTCATACCACAATTATTCCTTAGAGTTTGAAAGCCTGAATGCATTTCTGCCGCAGCACAACGCGCCCAGGTTCGTGCAATTTTATCGGAGGGCCATACCCCCTTATACTGTTCAGCTAAATATTCTATGATCGCTAAAGAGTCCCAAACAATTAAATCTCCGTCGACCAAACAGGGAACTTTACCGCTGGGAGAAAATGTACGGTAGATATCCCATACACCGTCGGCAGGAAATGGATGTAATTTTTCGATAAACGGAATGTCGAGCGCTTGCATTAAAAGCCAGGGCCGTAATGACCAGGATGAGTAGTTTTTGTTGGCGATATGAAGTGTGAGCATAGGTAACTTTCCTGCAAGCCGTTTACATTGTGAGCAGCGATAATGGATTTGTTTAGTTTAAAAGTAAATCCAGTAACGTTTTATTGCGCCATTCTTTTACCCTATATTCCTAATCGGTTGAGGTATTGTATGAAGAAGCGATTAAATATCTTCTCGGTAGCGAACAGGTCGGCCAGGGGCATTAGCTTTTTGATAGCAGATGAGTATTGCAGCAGCGAATAGGTTGGGCACTTGGTGCTTATGCCTCTAACATCTATATTGGTAAGCTGTAAGGGAAGGCGCTAGCTTAACCTTGGTTGCGTAATTCAAGTGTGAGGATAGCGTAGAGGCAGGCGAGCATGGCTTTTATTAGCCTGTTAAAAAAGTGTTAACAGATCGCCGTTTTAAGGTGGGTGAAATGAATTATAAAAAGGCGAATAAAAAATGAATTATAAGAAAATATTTTTGTTGTTAGTACTGCCGATACTTGCAATTGCCAATCAATGCCTTGCTATCGACTATGTACAGAATGCTTACTCACGGAGTTTGATAAGTCTCGATGGTCAATGGAATCGCATTATTGACCCTTACGAAAATGGCTATTACAACCACCGTTATCAGCCACATACTGATGGTTATTTTAAAAATGCAAAAGTGAGTTCGCCCTCCGAATTGCTCGAATACAATTTTGCTACGGCCGATAAAATCAAAGTGCCCGGCGATTGGAATTCGCAGGATGAAAAGTTGTTTTTATACGAAGGAACGCTTTGGTATCACAAAGATTTCTCACTCAGCAAGCGAGAGAACAAGCGTTATGTTCTTCACTTTGGTGCCGTGAATTATCAGGCAATCGTGTATGTGAATGGTGTAAAAGTAGGCGATCACGAAGGTGGCTTTACCTCTTTTCAGTTTGATATTACCGATAATCTGAATCCCGGTAAAAACTTTGTTGTCGTAAAAGTAAATAATCGCCGCGAACGCAACCAAATACCGACTGTTAATACTGATTGGTGGAATTATGGTGGCATTACTCGTCCGGTAGCTATTTTAGAGGTGCCAGTAACTTACGTAGCGGATTACACCCTACAGCTTAGTAGTACTGATCCTGCAATGATTAAGGCAAGCGTGAAACTGGCAGGCAGCTTTGCCAGCAAAGCTGCAGATGTTGTGGTTTCCATTCCTGAATTGAATATAAAGCAGGCTATTGCGATTAATCGTGAAGGCATCGGTAGCTTTTCAATGCCTGCAAATCCAATTCTCTGGAGTCCGGAAGATCCTAAGCTGTACGATGTTGAAATCGCATTTAATGGCGAAACGATTAAAGATCGCATTGGTTTTAGAATCGTGGCCGTGAGAGGTGAAAATATTGAGTTGAATGGGAAGTCCATTTTTTTGCGGGGCATTAGTATTCACGAAGAATCCCCATTAAGCCCCGGACGCGCGTGGAGTGAAGATCATGCGCGCACATCGTTGCGCTGGGCGAAGGAGCTTGGCTGTAATTTTGTCCGTCTTGCGCACTATCCGCACAACGAGGCTATGTTAAAAATTGCCGATGAAATGGGTTTATTGGTATGGTCGGAAATTCCAGTGTATTGGACGGTAATGTTTGACGATAAATTCGTTTATGCAAAAGCAGAAAAACAACTTACTGAAATGATTATTCGCGATAAAAATCGCGCTTCTATTATTTTGTGGTCCGTAGCAAATGAAACACCTGTCAACAAAGTTCGGTTAGATTTTCTGTCCAGCTTAATCAAAAAAACTCGTAAGTTGGATGCGAGTCGTTTGGTAACTGCAGCCATGGATACCCAGAGTAGTTCTGAAAAGGGCAAGGTGATTGATGATCCACTGGCAAGCTTGGTCGATGTAATTGGGGTTAATAGTTATTGTGGTTGGTATTCTGAGAAACCGGAAAATTGTGGCGACTTAAGGTGGCAATCGAAATACAATAAGCCAATTATTATGAGTGAGTTCGGTGCGGGCGCGCTGCAAGGCAGACACGGCGATAAAACCGAGCGTTGGACAGAGGAATATCAAGCTGAAGTCTATATGCACAATATTGCCATGCTCGAAAAAATAACGGCACTGCGCGGTGTGACTCCATGGATACTAAAAGATTTTCGCTCCCCGCGACGTTCATTGGCTGATATTCAAGATTTTTTTAATAGAAAGGGCCTGATCTCTGAAACGGGAATTCGTAAACAAGCTTGGTATGTGTTGCACGATTATTACCAAAAGAAAGCAGCGGTTAATCATTAAAAATTTTGCCTCCTGTTGGCGATGCAAATGGCTCTGGGTTGGACTCGATAACACCATCCCGCAATTAACTTATTTAATAGGAATGTAGCAATGCAAGAAACCTGGCGGTGGTTTGGTCCTAGCGATTCAATCTCTTTAGAAAAAATTATTCAGGCTGGTGCGACCGGCATTGTAAGTTCTTTACACCAGATCCCCACGGGTGCTGTATGGCCGCTGGAAGAGATTCAAGCGCGTAAACAAATGATCGAAGCAGAAGGGCTGGAATGGTCGGTGATTGAAAGTATTCCTATGCACAATGATATTAAAACGCGTACGGGAAATTTTCAGCAGTATATCGATAATTACAAAGCTTCTATCCTTAACGCTGGTAAGGCGGGTGTTAAAGTTATCTGTTACAACTTCATGCCTGTTGTTGATTGGACGCGCACCAATCTAATGTATCGTTTGCCCAGTACCAGTCACGCGCTACGTTTTGAAATGACAGATTTTGCGGCTTATGATGTTTATATTTTAGCGCGAAAAAATGCAGAAAAAGATTATTCGCCACAGGTTATGGCAAGAGCCAAAGAGCGCTTTGCGGGTATGGATGACGAAGAAAAAGTATTGCTGGAAAAGAATATTATTGCGGGGCTGCCGGGTGGAGAAGGTTCCTATACCCGAGACACTATTCGCGCAGCTATCCAACAATTTATCGAGTTGGGCACTGAAGGCATGCGCGAAAATTTGTTTGCTTTCCTGAGCGAAATTATTCCGGTTGCCGAAAGTGTTGGGGTGAAAATGTGCATTCACCCAGATGACCCACCCTTTTCCTTGTTTGGTTTGCCGCGCGTAGTATCTACTGCAAACGATGCGCGTAAACTTCTCGAAGCCGTTCCCAGCGAATCCAATGGATTAACTTTATGTGCAGGCTCCTATGGTGCACGGGGCGATAACGATTTAGTCGCAATGGCGAAAGAATTTGGCTCACGTATTTATTTTGTTCATCTGCGAAATGTGACGCGTGAAGATGATGGCTCTTTTTTTGAAGCTGAACACCTCAATGGCGACAACGACATGGTTGGCTTAATCAATGCGTTGCTATGTGAAGAGCGCCGCAGAAATAAAAATGGTGAAAGTAATTTTTGTATTCCTATGCGCCCAGACCACGGGCATCTTATGGCCGATGAGGCTGACAACCCGGATGTAAAACCCGGGTATTCTTATGCGGGCAGGATGAAAGGATTGGCAGAGCTACGGGGTGTTATGCATACCTTGGAAAGATTGCATGCCGGAGGTTTATAAATGTTTTCCCGTATCCAGGCCTCAGACATCTCGGGCAAGATGCGCCTAGCTATTTCGCTTGCGTCATTCACCGATGCTGATGGTTCTAACGAACAAATCACTCGGATGCAAGTCGACTGGACTACACTGCTACAGATAATGGTCAAATGGATGTTGGAACCGCAGTAATTACCCTTGAAACTGCAATAGTTGTCCATGATAGAGCTAGTTAATAATTCATGGAGCTAGTTTGAAATGTGCCCGGATCGAAAGATGCGGGCACTTTTTTATGAGCTGCAGAAAAGCGAATCTATCGAGGGACAGTTTATTCCAGAAGCAAGGGAAGTGTGTGAGGACAACATGCGTTGTAGTTGAAACACAGGAGCTTCGCTTGAATTCAGCGCTCAGGCCACTCAGGCCAAGGTCGTGTGATCGAGACTAGCTCGCATGGAAAAAGTTATCTCTTCTGTCGCCAGCTGCCCCCAAAACGCATTAATAATTGGACTTTTCAATCGCTTTTTCATGACGCATATCCCCATTGAGTAAGGCCCTAAATCTGGTTGAATCGAAAAGATCTCGACCTCTTCAGCGAGCGGGCTGTTGTCCACAACAATTTTAGGTAGCACACCTACACCAAAGCCAAGACTAACCATACTGACAATGGCTTCGTTACCTTTTACTTCAGCATAAACATTGGGTTTGATGTTTTGCGCATCAAACCAATCATCCAAGCGTTCGCGCGCTAGACCCTCTTCAGGAATGATAATGGGGATTTCAGTCCATTCTGCATTGTTCCATTCTTGTTGTCCTTTAGCGCAAATAAATACCAGCGGCGAATGGGCAATCGGCTTGAAACTAATGTCAGCGGGTAATTTGTCTGGCTTGGCGGCAATGGCAATATCTTCGTATCCAGCTTGTACTCGCTCAATGGATTGTGCCGGGTCGCCAGTATGTAATTTGATAGCAATATTCGGGTGGCGTACGCGAAATTCGGTGAGAATATCGTACAAAAAGCTGTAACTTGCAGTTACCGAGCAATAAATACTAAGTTGTCCGTGCAGGTGATTGGCTTGCGCCAATAAAGAATCTTGATATGTCCCCCATTGCTGTAACACTTCGCGCGCAAAATTTAGGTAGCTTTGGCCTTCGTAGGTTAGAGCTACAGAGCGGTTATCGCGTTGAAAAAGGCGCACGCCTAAATCCTCTTCCAGCTGTTTGATGTTGCGGCTTAATGTAGATGGGCTTACGTGGCAAGCGTTGGCAGCTCGACCGAAATGTAACGTGCTAGCGAGCGAGCAGAAGAGTTTAAGTTTGGTGATATCCATGAAATACTCTTAGTGTTGCGCTATTCGCATTATTAAATTGCGAATATATCATTTTACGTCATGTGAAATCTTTTCTACAATGCTTTTTCTTTCTCATATCAGCCGACTTTCGGCGTTTAACTCAGGAGCCTGCCATGCATGTTTATTACGATAAAGACTGCGACCTTTCCATTATCAAATCTAAAAAAGTAGCCATTATCGGTTATGGTTCGCAAGGTCATGCTCATGCATGCAACCTAAGAGATACAGGTGTCGATGTCGTTGTGGGCCTGCGCCTGGGGTCTGCAACTGTTGCCAAAGCACAAGCTCATGGTTTGAAAGTAACAGATGTAGCGTCAGCTGTTGCCTCGGCGGATGTTGTAATGATTCTGACTCCCGATGAGTTTCAGTCAAAATTATACAAAGATGAAATCGAGCCGAACATTAAGCAAGGCGCTACTTTGGCTTTTGCTCATGGTTTCGCGATTCATTACAACCAGGTTGTTCCGCGTAAAGATCTTGACGTCATCATGATTGCACCAAAAGCGCCAGGTCATACTGTGCGTTCTGAGTTTGTCCGCGGCGGCGGTGTTCCCGATTTAATCGCGATTTACCAAGATGCATCAGGTAAAGCCAAAAGCATAGCTATGTCATATGCCTCAGGAGTAGGTGGTGGCCGTACTGGCATTATCGAAACTTCATTTAAAGATGAAACGGAAACTGATTTGTTCGGCGAGCAAGCGGTGTTATGTGGCGGCGCTGTTGAATTAGTTAAGATGGGCTTTGAAACTTTGGTGGAAGCAGGTTACGAGCCGGAAATGGCTTACTTTGAATGTTTGCATGAATTGAAATTGATTGTCGATCTAATGTTCGAAGGCGGAATCGCTAACATGAACTATTCAATATCAAATAATGCAGAATATGGCGAATATGTCACTGGCCCTAAAGTTATTAATGAAGAATCGCGCAAAGCTATGCGTCAGGCTTTGAAAGATATTCAAAATGGAGAATATGCTAAGAAATTTATCGTTGAAGGTGCGACTAACTACCCATCGATGACTGCTTACCGCCGTAATAATGCTGCGCATGGCATTGAGGTTGTGGGCAACAAGTTAAGGTCCATGATGCCGTGGATTCAGGCAAATAAAATTGTTGATAAAGCTAAAAATTAATAGCTCAGCCATGTTATTTAAAAGCGCGGCTCAGGCCGCGTTTTTTCGTTCCACTGTGTACAATAGCGCTCCCCAGGCTCCTTGCTGGATAATCGAAGAGGTTAATATGAATAATAATGAGCACGAACAGCCCGCCATGCGCGCAGAAAAAGAGCGGGACAGCGATCTACCTTTTGGTGATTTAGAGGAGGAGGTTTCCGAAGGCGGGCAAAAGGTCCGTCATCGAGGTGTTTATTTGCTCCCCAATCTATTTACGACTAGCGCATTGTTTTGCGGTTTTTACGCCATCGTCTCTGGGATGCATGGAAATTTTTCACATGCAGCGGTAGCTATTTTGTTGGCTATGCTGCTGGATGGTATGGATGGCCGCGTAGCGCGCATGACTAATACTCAAAGCGCGTTCGGTGAACAGTACGATAGCTTGGCGGATATGGTTTCATTTGGTGTGGCCCCCGCGTTAGTAATGTTTAGCTGGGCGCTGCATGACTTGGGTCGATGGGGTTGGGCTGCTGCGTTTATTTACACTGCTTGTGCGGCGCTGCGCCTTGCACGATTTAATACGCAGATAGGTGTTGTGGATAAGAAGTATTTTATTGGTTTGGCGAGTCCTCCTGCTGCGGCGATTGTCGCGGCCACTGTATGGACTTGGTCTGATGTTCATCCAGAGGGCATTTGGGCGGCTTCAGCTGCGCTACTTACCGCCTTTGTTGGTTTGTTGATGGTTTCAAGTTTTCATTACACTAGCTTTAAAAGTGTCGATTTTCGTGGTCGTGTTCCTTTTGGTGTAATGCTGGTCATCGTGTTGGTGTTTGCTGCTTTGATTATCTATCAAGAAGCAGGTTTGCTTGCGATTGCAGTAATCTACGGTCTTTCTGCTCCTGCGCTGTGGCTATTTAAGAAAGTTGGCGCTGTTAGAGTAAAGTAGAGTGCTTGAGATTTATTCTAATTGATTGCACTTTGATATATTTGTTCTTTTGGTGGTCTGGCGAACGGAAATATCATTGAAAAGTTAAAAAAAGCTTGCAAAGGATGTGGTGTAAACCTATAGTTCGCGCCCTCGCCGAGCAGGCAGATTTGATCTTCGG
>JAZKFX010000078.1:0-3673 GCA_040386215.1 Pseudomonadota bacterium | reverse complement strand
TTTAATAATTTACGTATTTCCGCATTGCGCAAAGTAGCAATGGGGTTAACCAGCCTCGAAGAGGCTAATCGTGTCACCAAGGATTAACCTATGGCTAGCCTAACAACTCAAAAAACTAACGCAGCTGCTGTTAAAGCAAGACCCAGCGTTGTTACTCATACCTATGCCTATAAAGGCACTGATAAAAGAGGAACAAAAATTCAAGGGGAAATTAACAGTACCAGTCCTGCGCTTGCTAAAGCCCAATTACTGAAGCAGGGTGTATCCGTTAAAACCGTCATTAAAAAATCCAAGCCACTTTTTGGTGAAGGCGGCAAAGCCATTAAGCCTGCCGATATAGCCGTGTTTTCCCGGCAAATGGCGACCATGATGAAAGCGGGCGTGCCGCTGGTGCAGGCCTTCGATATTGTGGCCGACGGACTGGAAAATGCCAATCTACGCAAATTGGTATTAAGCATTCGCGATAGCGTTGCAGCTGGCGGTGGCTTTGCCCCATCGCTTCGCCAACATCCCAAGTATTTTGATGATCTTTTTTGTAGCTTGGTTGACGCAGGTGAGCAAGCGGGTGCATTAGAAACCATGCTTGAACGTATCGCCACCTATAAAGAAAAAACGGAACAGCTCAAAGGAAAAATTAAAAAAGCCTTAACCTACCCAATTGCAGTTGTTGTTGTAGCCATAATAGTCACCGGTGTTTTACTTGTGAAAGTAGTGCCGCAATTTGCAGACACGTTTAGCAATTTCGGTGCGAAACTTCCCGCCTTTACGCTATTTGTGTTGGGGCTTTCAGACCTCGCAATCAAGTGGTGGTATGTTGTTTTAATTGGCATGGCCGGTGCTGCTTTTGGATTCAAAACGGCGGTCAAGCGCTCGAGAGCTTTTGCTTATCTAGTGGACAAATATATGCTGAAAATACCGATTGTCGGGCAAATATTATATCTTTCCGTAATGGCTCGATTCGCGCGCACCCTGTCAACTACCTTTGCCGCTGGTGTACCTTTGATTGATGCACTTACATCTGTATCCGGGGCAGCGGGTAATCTCATTTATGCGGATGCCATTATTAGAGTTCGCGAAGATGTGTCCACTGGTATTCAATTGAATTCTGCACTTAAAGCGCGACAAATATTTCCTACCTTATTAATTCAAATGGCTGCCATTGGCGAAGAGTCTGGCGCACTGGATGCGATGCTAGATAAAGTGGCTAACTATTACGAAGATGCTGTGGACAATATGGTTGACACACTTACGTCATTACTTGAACCCATTATTATGTCTGTTCTAGGTGTATTGGTCGGTGGCTTAATGATTGCAATGTATCTTCCCATTTTCCAACTGGGTGCGGTGGTATAACCGTGACAGATTTTGTTTTAATGTTAAAACTTTTTCCTGCGAGCGGTTTAATTTTAGCTGGAATTTTGGGTTTATTAGTGGGTAGTTTTTTAAACGTGGTAATTTATCGTTTACCTAAAATGCTCGAGCGCGAATGGCGCGAGCAGTGCGTGGATTTTTTAGGTGCAGACAATATTGTCGCATCTCCACCAACCGAAAAAACAACAGCATTTAATTTAATTACACCCAACTCAACTTGCCCAAGTTGCGGTCATAAAATCAAACCCTGGGAAAATTTTCCGATAGTCAGTTATTTATTTCTGCGCGGCAAATGCTCTGCATGCAAAACGCATATATCCTACCGTTACCCGATTATTGAATTAGTAACCTGCATTCTTTCTGTGATTGCAATTTATACCTTTGGCGCTACACCTGCTGGCCTTGCTTGTTTAGTCTTTACCTGGTGTTTGATTGCTTTAACGATGATTGATGTCGACACTCAATTGTTGCCAGACAATATAACTTTACCACTGTTATGGCTGGGATTAATCGCCAACTATTTTGGCTTATTCACCACGCTGGATAGCGCACTTTGGGGAGCAATTGCTGGTTATTTATCGCTGTGGTCTATCTATTGGCTATTTAAATTATTAACCAAAAAAGAAGGTATGGGCTACGGTGATTTTAAATTGCTGGGAGCCTTAGGCGCATGGCTCGGCTGGCAAATGTTGTTGCAAATTGTTTTATTATCGTCCCTCGTTGGAGCCATTATTGGTATTAGTATGATTGTTATCAACGGTCGCGATAAAAATATTCCTATTCCCTTCGGCCCTTACCTGGCCGTGGCCGGTTGGATTGCATTAATGTGGGGCCAGGATATCAACCGCGCTTATTTAATGTATGCCCTTCCTAATATTTAAGGGAATATTTTAAAATGATCGTAGGTTTAACCGGTGGCATCGGCAGTGGGAAATCTGAAGTATCACGTCGCTTTCAAGCACTAGGCATTACCGTTATAGATTCGGATGAAGTTGCCCGTCAAGTTGTTGAACCTGATAGCCCAGCATTGCAAACTATAGCTGCACATTTCGGCAACAATATTCTTAATGTGGATGGCACACTGAATCGTGGGCAATTACGCCAGATTATTTTTGCTGATGCACAAGAAAAAATCTGGTTAGAAAAATTTCTCCATCCCATTATCAGGCAAGAAACCATTCGCCAGTTGCAATTGGCTGAAAGTGATTACGTAATTTTAGCCTCGCCATTATTATTAGAAACCACACAACATCAATTGGTAAATCGCGTACTGGTGATAGATGCCGATGAAGAGCTGCAACTTATTCGCGCAAGTGAACGCGATCAAAATAACCGCGAACAAATAGCAAAAATTATGGCAACGCAAATGTCCCGCGCTAATCGCCGGGCAAAAGCCGATGATATTATTTACAACCACGGTGATCTTACAGAATTAGACGAACAAGTAAAAAAGTTACATGCTCACTATTTAATACTTTCACAGCAAATTTAACACTTCGATAGAACTGGCAAAACATGAACGATATTTTAAGTAGTACTGAAGAACCGATTAAACTCAACTGCCCTACTTGCAAAAAAATTGTATTTTGGAACGATGATTACCCCCACCGCCCTTTTTGTTGCGATCGCTGCCGTTTGATTGATTTAGGCGAATGGGCAAGCGAGAGCCACCGAATTGCGGGTGACTCGCTTAATATAAATGTGGAAGAAAATTCTGAAAATTAACCACTGCGTAGTCTGTATGAAGTGAAACGCAGTACAGGATTCTTTAGCGAGTAAGTTCCGAATTATGTTTCACCCCATACAGCCTACTTACTTAAATCCGCAGCAAAAGTTTTTAATACAATTTAATTTCGTAGGTTGGGCCGGGCCACGTTGGGCTGAGGAACGAAGCCCAACACGACAATCTCGCACAACAATCCGCAACTCATTTATAAAATTACTTCTTCAATTACATCGCGGCGGCTGCAAGACCGAAATGTTGGGCTTTCCAGCCTAACGTGGCCCGGCCCAACCTACACGCTAAAAAAAATTACAACATTGAAAAGGAAAAAGGCAAGACGCGACTCCGAATTTTTGAGCTGCGGTTGGCCGGGGATGATAAAACAAGTTAAGCGCGTCATAAAAAGCCTCACTAAATATTAATGAGGCTTAGGCGAAGACATTGATTTGTCGCAATATTTTTTAACACTTCTCATACGAAAAATATTTCACCACAAAAGTTTTTAAACTTTCGAAAAAACCTGTTGATTCATCCAGATTTTTAGTGTTTTATAGGCGTGCAGTTTTCACTCAATCGGAG
>JAZKFX010000077.1:0-26515 GCA_040386215.1 Pseudomonadota bacterium | reverse complement strand
GGCAATCATCAAAATTACCTTGAAGCGCAATATTAAATACATTTGGCTCAAGCACCGTAGTCATTTGACGACGCTGTACTTCAGACACACGATTGTGCGGATGCATAATAAAAATATCGATGTTGTCACAGCGACGACAACCTTCTATTGCAGCAGAACCTGTATCACCTGAGGTTGCACCCATTACAACCACTTTTTGATTTCTCTTTTTCAAAAAGTGATCAAGCAAATGCCCCAACAACTGTAATGCAAAATCTTTAAACGCAAGTGTTGGCCCTTGAAATAATTCTAGAATCCATTCGTTGTGAGCCGTTTGCACTAAGGGTGCAATCGCATCATGCCTAAAAGTACTGTAGGCTTTTGCAATGATTTTTTTGAATTCGTCGTCACTGATAGTGCCAGCAATAAACGGCTTCATGACATTAAAAGCCAGCGCCTGATAAGACAAACCTGCCCAGGAAGCAATTTCTTGTTGTGAAAAAGTTGGCAAGGTTTCTGGTACGTATAAACCGCCATCGGGTGCGAGGCCTGTTAATACGACCTCTTCAAAACTAAGTGCGGGAGCTAAACCACGAGTGCTGATGTATTTCACAATAAGAACCTGATATTAAAGAATGTATTAAATAAAAGTAAATGTTTTATGGCTCTACCGTTATCCTCGCGTAGTGGAGATGCGGTGATTTAAAATCATAAATCCACACTGCGCTAAAATAACATTTTAATTATTTAAGGCTTTCAACACGAATACGTTGCACTGCACCCTTGATAGAATCCAATGTCTCAATTTTGCTCAGCGCAACCATCAATTTCTTTTCTTGCACACTATTGGTTAACAAAATTAAGGGCACAGTTGCATCGCCTTCTTTAGCTTCTTTTTGAATCATGGCTTCTATGCTGATGCCAGAATCACTAAGGATGGTTGCAATTTTGGATAACACGCCCGGCTTATCCGCTGCCGACATGCGCAAGTAATTCGCTGATTCAATTTCTTCGATGGGCAAATGTTTTTGTTCAACAACAAACTCTGCCTGAAAACCAAGATAAGGCACGCGATGCTCAGGAGAAGCTAATAGCGTACGTGCTACATCAATAATGTCACCGACAACAGACGAACCGGTTGGCTCACCTCCTGCACCTGCGCCGTAATAAAGTGTTGCACCAACCGCATCACCTTTTACTACCACAGCATTCATCACACCATCAACGTTGGCAATCAACCGTTTTTCAGGAATAAGTGTAGGGTGAACACGCAATTCAATACCGCTTGCGGTGCGACGTGCGATACCGAGATGTTTAATGCGATAGCCTAATTCTTCCGCGTAATTAACGTCTTCAGTAGAAATTTTGGTAATACCTTCGGTGAAAACTTTTTTCACATCCAGTGGAATACCAAATGCGAGTGAAGCGAGAATCACCAACTTATGTGAAGCATCTATACCTTCTACGTCAAAAGTAGGATCAGCCTCTGCGTAACCCAGGGCTTGGGCTTCTGTTAAAACGTCAGCAAATGCTCGACCTTTATCGCGCATTTCCGTCAGAATAAAATTAGTGGTGCCGTTAATAATTCCGGCGAGCCATTCGATATTGTTAGCCGCTAGACCTTCACGAATAGATTTAATAATCGGAATGCCGCCAGCGACTGCTGCCTCAAACGCAACGGTTACGCCTTTAGCTTTTGCCGCAGCAAAAATTTCATCGCCATGATGAGCTATGAGGGCTTTATTGGCGGTCACTATATGCTTGCCGTTTGCGATTGCCTTCAGCACTAACTCTTTGGCAACGGTGGTACCGCCAATCAGCTCAACAACGATATCGACATCGGGATTATTCACAACATCAAAGATGTCGCGCGTAATATTTACGTTTGTTAAATCGCACTTGGGGTTATCGCGACGTGCTCCCACTTGAACAATATTAATATTGCACCCGGAGCGAGCATCAATAACACTCTTGTTGCGATTAAGAATATTGACAGTGCCGCTAGCTACAGTACCAAGACCGCAAATACCTATATTGACCGAACGGACAGGTTGAACTGGATTCAAGTGAATTCCCCTAAGCATACAATTAGTAGTTTTAAATTTAGTAGTTTTAAATTAAGGCAGATGAGCAATCTTAAAAAAGATGGCCACGATACTCAGGGAACACAGGGCTGTCAATCTGCCAGCCCTGATAGTAAAGCGAAGCTGGAAAACATTTTGAAGTCAAACACCTCGCCGCAAGCAGCGAGGTATATTTTTGTTCCAGAAATCTATTGTGTGGCAAGCCACTGAGAATTAACCCTCGCTAGCGATTAAAGAATTCCTAGCTCTTTAGCCAGGTCTGCCGGAGGCAAATAACCAGGCTTCATTTCACCGCTAGGCAACCAAAGAGCAGGAGTACCGTTTACACCCACTTTAGCACCCAATTCAAATTGTGCCGCAACAGGGTTATCGCAAGTCATGCTGGGTACTGGTTGGTCTTGTTTAAGTAAAGTGAGTGCTTTTTGCTGATCCTTGGAACACCAGGCCGTAATCAACTTGTCAGCTGATGGGCTAGGGATACCAGCGCGAGGATAGGCCAAATAACGGATCTCTATACCCAAGTCGGTATAGCCAGGTTTTTGCTGCCCCTGATCGCTATAGGTGGTCATTTGGCTATTCAATTTTTGACAGTATCCGCAATCTACATCAGTGAACACATAGACAACTGCTTTCGTTTTACCTTTGGCTTTGAAAACTATAGCGTCTTTAGCTTTTAAGTTAGTTAACAAACCCTTGCGCTCTTCTATCAACGCAGGATCTTCATATTTAGCAAAACCCGTTGGTTGAACCGTAAAAATTTCACCGGCAATAAACTTGTCGCCTTCAGGCGTAACATAAAGTAAGGGTCCACCAACAACTTGTGCTTGATATAACCCGGCAATAGGTGATGGGCGTACCGAACTGAGCTTCACATCCGGACGCGCTTGCTGTAAACGATTAACGATAGTTTCTTCTACTGATTTACGTTTGAGCAAACCAGGGCCATCTGATACTGGCGGGGTTTGTGCTAATGCCGTTCCTGCACAACAAAGCACAAGCAAACCCATCAATGAGGGTACATATTTAATTATCATAATTGACTCCGTTAATTTAGTTATCCACGTGGATGATGAGCCGCATGCTGCTCTTTCATACGCGTGCGTGCAATATGGGTATAAATTTGTGTTGTTGATAAATCACTGTGACCCAACAACATTTGCACTACTCGTAAATCAGCCCCGTGATTTAATAGGTGGGTTGCAAATGCGTGCCTAAGCGTGTGTGGTGACAAAGGTTTTTCAATACCTGCTACTGTAGCCCAATGCTTGATGCGATGCCAAAAGGTTTGTCGTGTCATCGCTTGCGCACGGGTACTGGGGAACACTATCTCATTAGGTAAATGATTCAGCAACTCTGGCCTTGCTTCACGAAAATATCGTGCTAACCACATCGCCGCTTCCTCACCCATGGGAATTAAACGTTCCTTACTGCCTTTTCCTATTACTCGTATAACATTTTGCCGTAAATTAATTTGCGGCATGGTAAGACTAACCAACTCGGTTACTCGCAAACCACAAGCGTATAACACTTCCAGCATAGTGCGGTCGCGCAAACCTATAGGATCAGTTAGCTCAGGGGCTGAGAGTAAACTTTCTACATCAAGTTCCGTTAAAGATTTCGGTAACGCCCGTGGCAGCTTTGGACTTTTGACGATTGCCACCGGGCTTTGCACAATTGCACCTTCGCGCAATTGGTGCCGGTAAAAACCTCTTACACAGGAAAGGAAACGGGCAGTTGATCGACTGGATAGCTTCCGTTCATGGCGCACCGCCAAATAGCTTAACACTGCTTGCGCATCAGCTTGCAACAAGCCAAGATTTTGCGACGCCAACCATTGTGCAAAAAGAGTTAGATCCGTCCGATAGGATTCAAGTGAATTTTTACTTAAACCCTTTTCCATCCATATCGCATCCAGATAGAGAGCAATGACAGCTTCTTCCTGCGGCGTGACTGGCGATAAAACAGCTAGTTGAGCGTTATCCATGAGAAGGCCTCAACTTAAAAGTACAAAAAAGTTAAATTGAAAGTTTGATGCAAAATCAAAGCGCGAAACAAAAACACCCGAAAACAGAAACGAAAAAGCCAGAATGGTTACCCACTCTGGCTTTCGGTTAATTTGGTCAATAACCTTATTTAACCAATTTTTCTTTAATACGAGCTGCCTTACCAGTAAGGTCACGCAAGTAGTAAAGTTTGGCTTGACGCACATCACCGCGACGTTTCAGAGTGATGCTTTCAATTTGGCGACTGTGTGTTTGGAACGTACGTTCAACACCTACACCGTGAGAAATTTTACGTACGGTGAAAGCAGAGTTAAGGCCGCGAGTACGAATGGCAATAACAATACCTTCGAATGCTTGCGAACGCACACGCTCACCTTCTTTTACGATTACTTGTACGATTACTGTGTCACCTGGTGAAAACTCAGGGACGTTGGTTTTCAGTTGTTCGCTTTCCAGCGCCTGAATAATTGGATTTTTCATTGATATTCTCCTAAGAGTCTATAGCTTCACAGCTAGAGTTTGTCGTTATCAAGGTCCCGACGATATTCCGTCAACAGCTTTTGCTGTTCCTCGGTTAAATTCATTGCAAGCAATAAATCTGGCCTTTTCAGCCGTGTTCGCCCTAACGCTTGTTGTAAGCGCCAGCGCCGAATATGTTCATGGTTACCAGACATAAGCACTTCTGGAACCCTCATACCTTCAAATTCTTCAGGTCGAGTGTAATGCGGGCAATCTAACAAGCCCGCCGTAAATGAGTCTTGCTCTGCAGACTGCGCATGCCCTAATGCTCCTGGTATCAAACGCACTAATGCATCTATTAACACCATCGCGGGCAACTCGCCGCCGCTCAAAACATAATCACCGATAGACCATTCTTCATCGATAACTGTATCCAGCAAGCGTTCATCTATACCTTCGTAGCGCCCTGCAATCAAAATCATGTTGTTGTAATTGGAAAGCTCAACAACACCTGCTTGATTCAGTGTTCTACCCTGCGGTGACAGGTAAATAACTTTTGCTTCAGTGCCGGCCCACTCTTTAGCGACCAGGATGGCATCGCGCAGAGGTTGTACCATCATCACCATACCCGGACCACCACCGAAGGGGCGATCATCTACGGTTGAATGACGATCATGAGCAAAATCGCGTGGAGTCCAAACTTTTAGCTCCACCAAGCCTTGCTTGAGCGCACGGCTGGTAATACCGAAATCAGCAATAGCATTAAACATGTTGGGGAAGATCGAGATAACCGCAATTTTCAACGGTGCTCTACTCTCTTGTGGCTCATTATCCACCACAGGCCTCATGTTTTAAGATTCTAAAATTCAGGATCCCAATCAACCAGTATTTCACCAGCGACTAAATCCACAGAAAGTACAAATTGCTCGGGAACATAGGGAATCAAGCGTTCACGTTGATCGATGCTGGCAGCATCAGCCAATACGACAAGTACGTCATTGGCACCCGTTTCAAGCATTTTATTAACAACTCCCAAACGCTGACGCGTGCCTGAGAACTGCGTGAAAACAGCTAAACCTTCTAGCTGGCTCCAATAATATTCACCGTCATCGAGAACAGGTATCAAATCCCGCTCTACCGCAATATCGCATGCGGTATATAAAGCAGCCACGTCGCGATCATCAATACCGACGATATGGGCAACGAAAGCATCGCCATGCGGCCGAGCCTCGTCAATCTCAACCTTTTTCACACCATGCGCGGTTTTTAACCACCAGGGTTGATATTCAAAGAGGTTTTCCTGAGGCTCAGTGTAAGAGTGGACTTTTACCCACCCTTTAATACCAAACAGAGCTGTTATGCGCCCAACATTCACTAAATTCGAGGAATCAGACATTAGGCAGCAACAAACTCTTAAGCGGCAACAGCAGCAGGAGCAGCCACTTGACTAGCTTTAACCAAAGAGGCAACGCGATCGCTCAGTTGTGCACCTTGGCTAATCCAGTGTTGCAAACGAACTGTGTCAACACGCAACTTTTCTTCTTGACCACGAGCAACTGGATTGAAAAAACCAACACGCTCAATAAAACGGCCATTACGGGCGCTACGGCTGTTGGTAACAGTGAGATGATAAAATGGACGCTTTTTAGAGCCACCACGAGACAAACGAATAGTTACCATTGAGGTTTCTTCCTAATATTTACTGATGGAGAACCATGGATTCTCGGTTAAAAATCTTACTCGCACACAAGCAGTACGAAAGGCGCAGCATTCTAAGTGAAAGCCGATGGTTTGTATAGATATGGATTCGCTTAATACTGCTAGATCTTAATACACATATCGGCAAACCGATTATTGGCCATCAAATCAATCGGCTGGGCAAAGCCCGGCAAAGTAACCTGACTTTGCGTGACGCTTATTTTACTTTCGTCGATAAGACCTTCACCAAAATGGTAGATGGTAGAAAAATTTCCAAGCGACGCCTGAAGATCATAATTTGCCGCTTGAGCCACAGAGATTTTACGGCCTTTTTCGTAAGCAGAAAAAGCTTCAGCACCATAGCGCTGCAGCAACATAGCTTCAACAATATGCGGCGCTAATACACTGGCCGTAGCATTGTTGCCACCAAAACCTTTGGAATTAAGGAAGGCGACATCAATCGGGTTATCTTTGCGATCAATATCGGTAATTGAAATTTGTAGCCGTTCGGCTACTACGTCATCAGCAACTTTATCAATGGTTTTGATTCCAGGAATAAATCCATATTTAAACACACCCAATGTTGCGGTTAATTGCTCGCCGCTGGCCGCTGAGAGCGAATGACCAACATAGGATTTAACGGCAGAAACAGGCCACTTCTGAATGCCAAATGCCTGGGCAACTTCATTAAAGATATGCGATTCAGTAACACGATTTTGCGGTGTACTGGAACCATGGGCTTGAATCATAGAGCGTTCGCGAATGGCTTCATCGCCGACTATAGCGCGCGCAGCCGCAACCGCCTTAGCCATAGTGATGTAATTGCCTGGGCCAGGCGCCGATATGGATTTTTTATAGCCGTCAGCATTGACGAATACGTCACTCACGGCACCGTGAATATCAGCCCCCAACTCCATCACTAAAGCATCATCCATCAGCACGACATATTGCGTTGCTTCGGCTAAAGTAAAACCTGTATTTTCACCAAACGGTCGACTGGTTCGACGAGGATCAACAATATCCACATCGTCTAACTTCTTCAGCTTTTCTTCACTCGCCAAAGCCCCCATAGCGGCATAGCCATCAATAATTTCTGGCAAAATCGGGGCCTCTGCATTGCCCACTATAGCCACGCGGCATTTACCGCTACTGATATCTTCTACAGCAGCACGTAGGTTATATAGGAAGGAGGCGCAAGCACCGACCACACCACCGGTGTGACCAACACTTCCCAATATATAGGCATTCACAAAATCCGCAGGCATGGAATTGAAACCTAAAGGACATTGCTTGGTGGTAACACGACCGCCTTTCAAACGCGCCTGCAGTAAACCGCCGAAACCAAATTCATCCATTTGACTCATTACGTTGCCAGCATAAACTCCCACTTCATCCGGCTTGACCGCATCAGCGATAGTTTGCCAGTCGATGCCAATGGATTGAATCGCATCTGACGCACCTATAACCGCGAGCTGAATAGCTCGCGGATGGAAATGTGACTTATATAGAGCACCTGCATTAAACCCCCGAGGTAATTGCCCCGCCGATTTAACAGCCAATTCACGAAAACTATCAAATTTAACTTCGATGCTGCTATTGAGGGTAACGCGTACGCGGTCGCCATCAATATCCTCAACAACCCACTCAGCAGGAACTGGTTCAGGTAATTCGCGACTACGCAGTTCAAAGCTAATAGGCTCACCGCCGACCAAAGACGCAGATTTTTGCCAGTGCACAGCGTCCACATCAAAATAGGTTTTTTCAATGCGGCGAATCAGGGTGCCATCTATAACAGCCGCACCCAGCTCAGCTTCAATTTGTGAAATTGTATAAGTGCGACCTGATTCGTCCTGGTAATGGCCATCATTAAATACTATCAAACCCATCATTACCGCTAAACCCGCTAGAGTTTCCTGCCGCTCCCGAACAGACAAACTCTCAATAACCATTCGGCGATAACCATGGTGGCCGGAACTTCGACCTGCGGCATTAAAACCACCAAAACCAACAATAACAGGTAAGCGTGACATAGATGGTTGTGACATAGACTAACCCTTATAAATAACAATACTTGTCAGTTTATGGGTTAAAAGATTTAAAGTCATTGCCAAATTAGCCACAATAGATGGTATTCAAGCCATAAATGCGAACTCATCATGAAGAAGAACTCTACCCAAACCATTAACATCACTTTTGTTCTATTGGAAAACATGCTCGCTACTAGCGCTACGCTGCCGGCAGAGATGCTGTTAGCAGCGCAGAGTGCAGTTTCGCGTAAAGACAAACCCACCATTCTATTAAGCTTGCGCACTGTCAGCTTGAATGGCGAAAGCGTACTAACGCGCTCCGGTCTACGCTGGCAGCCCGACATGAAAATGGGTGATGCGCAGTCGAATCAAATCATTTATATCCCCGGCTTATGGCGCAACCCTCGCCCACTTATTAAAAAAAATGTCCCATTACTGACCTGGCTAAAACAAGAACAGCAAAATGGTGCGCTTATTTGCGCGGTTGGGACTGGATGTTGTTTTTTAGCCGAGGCTGGCCTATTGGATGGCAAGGCAGCAACTACACACTGGCATTACTTCGATCAGTTTCAGAAAGATTACCCCCAGGTACAACTCAAGCGGCAATATTTTATTACTCAAGCGGGCAATCTCTATTGTGCCGCTAGCGTTAACTCACTCGCTGACTTAACGGTACATTTTATTCAACGTCTATTTAATAAGGAAATAGCCAATCATGTGGAGCGTCATTTTTCGCATGAAATTCGCCGCGCCTATGAGGCTAGCGGTTTTTTTGAAAAAGAGCGTAGTCACCATCCTGACGAAGAGATTACCCAAATTCAAATATGGCTGCAGGACAACTACCACCGTGAAATTATTATGTCGCAGGTTGCCGAAAGATTTAGCATGAGTACGCGCACATTAAATCGTCGATTTAAAATAGCGCTGGGAATTTCCCCATTGGATTTCTTACAAGAAGTGCGCGTCAATATCGCTAAAGATCTATTAAAAACGAGCAATTTATCAATCAATGCGATTGCCGATAAGGTTGGTTATCAAGACGCGAGCTTTTTTACTACGCTGTTTAAAAAGCATTTAGCAGCGACCCCGATAGCTTATCGTACGACTGTAAGAGCAAAACTATTTAGCGCAGTTTAATTTTCGCACACTTAATTTCCATTAGGATAAATGACGATATTAATGTTATATAAAAGTGCATCTGGTTGAGAATGCGCCATAACATAAGGCAAAACCTTTCGCTTATTCGATATTACTATTAGCAACTTGAGCAAAGCTCGAAATATTATGAAAAAAAGAAAAGATCGTCTTGATATTTAAACTCAAACCATCAATATTGGAATTGAGAATCGAAAGTTATCCGAGCCTCCAATTAGCGTAAGTAAGATGAAATTTAATCAGTTCTTCAAACATACAAAAAGTAAGGAGCTACACGATGAAATCTGCTGTTGATGTTGTATATCGCGATTTAGATTCTTCTGCACTACTCAATGAAATGATCTCCAAAAAACTGGAAAAACTTAACCGATTCACCGACCAAATCGTTCATAGCCGTGTTGTACTTGACACACCACATAATCACAAACACAAAGGTAAACAATTCCGAGCTTCTATTGAAATAGATATCAAGGGTAATCCCATTGCAGTGGCTCAAGACCATGAATCCATTCATATCGCAGTGCGCGATGCATTTAATACCGCTGAAAGAAAAATCAAAAAACTTTCAGCTCGACAAAGAACAGCATACTAGTATTTTTTGCTTAATATTTGAAATAAAAAAACCGAAATCTCATTCGATATTTCGGTTTTTTTATGATTCCTGCCTGGATTACAACTTAACCTTTTGCGGCTTCGAGCTGCTTGGACATAAGATCAATCAAACGATTGAAATTTGATAATGATTGCAAATGAGCATAAATCAATTCTAATCCATCTCTTTTAAATAGATCTAACAAATCAGCATCGCTTAAGGCTTTTAATTTTTCTCGCTTAACAACAAAAAAGCCCGTCACATTTAAATTAGCAGCTTCATTATTCTTAAAGGTAATACTTGCTTGCATTGGCTCTAAAAGATCAAGCTCACCTAAGCGTTTACAAAACACGTTAGTTAATTCTGCTCTATACTGATAATCTTTTAAAAACTCAACGACGCCCTTTAAATGAGAACTTTGCTCACCATTTTCTTCAAATAAGCGTATACCTTCATTACCACTGGGCACGCAAAACTTACTGTCTTCATCAATACAAAGCGCCATCTTATCCGAATTTTTATTGCCTCCCAAAATAAAAGGATAGCGACGAATAAAAGCTGGAATATATCGAGTGGTGATTTTTTTATTATCACTGATCAGCAAATTTTGCCCATCTTTAAGGCCCATAATTGCCAAGGGAATAAAATTCCCCTCAGTTGCTGTAGCTGAAAAAACAATAGGGAATTCCGTCGCTGCTAAGGCAATTTCTGTTGCCAACAAAGGTATTGAATTTAAATGCGCGACAAAACCGTAGTCTTTAACATCGACTGACCACTTCGCATGCTTATCAGACAAAGGCTGAATGTTATCGTATATCATCAATTGTTTTGACACTGAACTATCCTCTCTTTTATTGTTGATGCACGAATGTGCCTGAATCACGAATGTGTCTGAATTTTTATTTACATAACTGAAATTTTTGCAGCAGAAAAATTGCCAACAAAACTGTAGCTTATTTTTTACAAAGGGGAAATTTAACGCGAGATATAAATGCTCGGAACGGCCGGATTAGAACCCGCAACCCCTACACCCCCAGTGTAGTGCGCAAATGCAGAGCGCATGTTACACGTTCACCTCGAACATCACAATCTGACGCTGAGGGTCAAAAAATCTCACAAAATCATACGTATATGGAATTATTTACATTAAGCGAGATGTTGGAAAAGCAACCAAAACTGCGATCCAGACGCGACCCATGACCGACATGGAACAGTGAGTATTGCCGATCGATGCCCCCCCACTACAGTTGCTTTGTCAGCTTTTATCTCATCAAATACCCTACCCCTTTCGGATTGGGTCAGACCCATCAATCAACTAGCACAGTTGGTTATATTTCAAACACAAACACAGACATCAGCAAAAGCATTCTCATTAAGAATGCTCTGCAGAAGTAAGCGTTTGAAATGAATTTGGGTGTAACAAATTAAATTCTTTCACGTGTTGTTTGTTGGCGGGGTTGAAGCCGGTTTGTCGCAACTCCGCAATAAACTCGCGAAATACATGGCTGTCTTTTACAGTTGAGGCCAGCGGTTGACGCTGTAGAAGATGGTCTGCAACAATTTTCGCCCCACGCTTTACTCCCGCATTTTGTCCGCGATCATCAGCATAATATTGTGAAATCATGAGCAAGCGCGACCCTATAAAACAGGCTTCTTCAAGATCGTGAGTGACAAAAAATATGGTTAGTGCTAATTCTTCGTGCAGCTCCATTAAATATAATTGCATTTGTTCGCGAGTATCAGGATCCAATGCACCAAAGGGCTCATCCATCAGTAATATTGGCGGGCGCTTTACCAGGGCTTGAGCTATGGCTACACGCTGCTGCATACCGCCTGACAATTCATGCGGGAACTTACTGCGAGCATCAACAAGGCGTAGCTTTTCAAGCATGTGCATAGCAAATGCTGTGTGCTCCGGATTATCTCGCCAGGGTAACCACCAGGGCGACGATGCAAACCGTAAACCAAGCATGACATTGTCAAAAACCGATAAATGCGGGAACAGTGAATATTTTTGATAAACAATACCGCGCACAGGATCAGGATGAGAGACAGGTTTACCATCGATAAAAATGCTGCCGCTATCTGCACCCTCCTGCCCTAGCAGTAGACGTAAGAGTGTACTTTTACCACAGCCACTAGGACCCACTACTGTGCACAATTCGCCCGCGGCAACTTTGAGGTCGATATTATCAAGTACCAATTTTTCGCCGTAAGTTTTATACACATCCTCAAGGTGTAATTTGGTTGATTCAGAATTCATTTAGCAACTCCGTGGTACCAGGGAAACACCATGCGACTCATCGTTCGCAAGCTATAATCGAGTATAAAGCCAAGTAAGGTAACCCATGCAACATAAGGAATAATCACATCCATTGATAAATAACGGCGCACTAAAAAAATTCGATAACCAAGGCCATAAGTGGACGCAATAGCTTCTGCAGCAATTAAAAATAACCAGGCAGCGCCCAAATTCAAGCGCAACGTATCGATTGATCGCGGCAAAATTTGTGGTAACACAATGCGATATACATAAGCAGCATCGGTTCCACCGAGAGTCAAGGATTTCACCAATTGTTCACGTGGCAAAGCTTTGGTAGCAAGATAGATATCGCGCAACATGACTGGTGTAGTGCCAATAAAAATTAAAGCCACCTTACCCAACTCATCAACACCCAAGGTGATAAAAAGAATCGGTAGTACTGCCATCGGAGGAATCATCGCAACAAAGGTACTAAAGGGGCCACCGATAGATTCCATACCGCTGAAAACACCCATATTGATACCGAGCCATAAAGCCACCAAATAAGCAGCGCATATTCCTATGGCCAAACGTTGCAAGCTCGCCAAAGTATCATCCCAAAATAAATATTTGCCATTACGCGGATTTTCCTTAAACATCATTGGCGTTATAGCTTCAACCATTTGCGTAATACTGGGCAGTAATTTATCGTCAGGATTCTCTTCGTGACGAACATCTGAAGCCCATAAATAGGCAGTCACCATAAGCACGAATGGCAGCGCACCCAGGAGAAACTTTAACCACCGGAATTGTTGTGCGTGTACTCCCCATAAACGTGGAGTAAATTTTTTATTAGAGTTTGCCATCAAGTGCCTGCACAACGAAGGATGAGTCGAAACGTAATTTAATATTCTTGGGGTTGCCAAGAATTTTATTATTGGGGAACTCTATACCAATAACATCAATATTTTTTGCCCCTGTGCCGTAGAGGCCTTTTTCAAAACTGAATTTTCGCACAGCATCCATAGTGGCTATCAAGTTTGCATCCTGAACTATTTTTACTGCATCTGCCGGGGAGTAAAACATTTTTGTGGTATTTAGCTGCGCATTAAATTCAGCTTCAGTGCCGCCCGCACTTTTTGCCATAACGGCAATGGCCGCACGCTGTAGCTGACTACCAGATGACATGGCTTTCATGGTTTCATACCAGGCACCGACCAGCGCTTTTTTTAATCGCGCATCTGCAGCAGTTTTCACCACCATCAAATCCAATATTTCACCCGGAATTTTAGATGAATCGAAAACCAGATTAGCATTTTTTTGTTGGCGAACTTGTTGTAAGGGTGGGTTCCAGGTCACCACAGCTGCTTTCGGCTGCGCAATAAATGCTGAAGCAATATCCGCATCAGACGTATTGATAAGGTTAATATCGCGCTCACTCATGCCATTCAGCGTTAATGCACGCGCTAGCATATAGTGAGAGACAGAAAGCTCTACCATTAGCACATCAAGCCCTTTGATATCCGCCATGGTTTTTCCGCCGCGGACCACTATGCCATCGTTACCGTTGGAATAATCGCCAACAATCAACACTGTAGAATCAATACCACCCGCTGCCGGAATAGTGAGCGCATCCATATTGGTCATGGTGCATGCGTCGAACTGACCGGTTGTGTATAAATTTATCGATTCGATATAATCATTGATGAGCGTTAGCTTTATTTCAATACCTTGTTTGTCAGCCCATTTTTTTAAAATCCCGCTGTCCTGCGCATATTGCCAAGGTTCCCATCCTGTGTAATGTGACCAGCAAACATTAAACTTATCGGCTGCATTTACTGCTATTGAAGCCAGCATCAGTGAAATAATAACGAAACATTTTTGCATAAAATTCATTTAAATAATCCTTTGCGATATTCATTTTTTATTAAAATCAATTTTATTTATTTTTTGTTTCTTTTGCGTCAACCCATTCAAAAACCTCATCGCCAATTCCCACACCCATTTTGGTTTGCGAATCGCGGCCACGAATCAGTGATTCAATACGTTCAGCATTTTCTTTGTTGGCAAGATCCATATCGTCAATGGAATTCTTCATGGTCGGCAAGGCATCACTGCGGAATTTTTCGATATCATCCAGCGCCGCAGCAATATCCTGAAATGCTTTTTTTAACACTTCCATATCCAGCATCGCAGAGGCGGCCTGCTTATGAATAGCGACGCCCTGAGTACGCAATTTTGCGGCGGTTCCCGCAATCAGATCGTTGGTGACCTGATTCACTTTGCTGACTTTATCCAACGTAATGCGTTGATTCTCCAACGCCAGTGCCAAAGTCACGGCTGTGCTTAATGCATTCACAGTCACATTCAAGGCACGCTGCACACCGCGCATCAGTTCTTTGTTATTGCGAATAATTACCTCAACCGTTAATACCGATTGTTGTGCGACGGCTTGTTGCTGTTGCAAATCCATAATGCGTTGCCGCAAGGGAAATAATAACTCCTGTTCGATAAATATATAACGTGGATCGTCGCGCAATATCTCTGCTAATTTTTCTGTTAACTTTGCATCAACCAGCTGACCAAAAGTTACTGCCTCCGCCAATTTCACTGCTAATTCGCGAAAATGTTTTTGATCATCCGCCAGTGTAATATTATCGCGTTTAAGTTGCTCACCACCTTTTTCAAGCGCATCGACAATATTATCGATAACCGCTTCAGACGTTTGAAATCTGGAAAAATAACGGCGAATCGGGCTGCCAATGCCAGGGATACTTCCGAGCAAGCGACGCAATCCAGATGACGAAAAATCATAGCGATTCGGATCCAGATCCTCCACTTGATCGCGCAAATCCAGCAGCGATTTTGCAACCGGACCACCATCTTCAGCATTGCGTGCTAATGCTGCTATAGGTTGTTTCAACATTTGTGAGCGACGCGATGCTTCTTGTTGCACACGCAACCCCATGGTTTCCACAGATTGTACGGCGGCAATTTTCTGGGTGTCATTTTGCGTATCCACTGCAAATAAATGTTCAACAACTTTATCCACGGCAGTTTCCATTTCGCTAGTGGTAGCAGCAGTGGGCACTGTTATTTCCGGCGCTATCATTTCTTTGGTAAGCACATGCAAATTACTGGCGGGTGCTACTTGCTCGGATATTGTTGTCATTGCTACAGATCCCCTTCGATGTTGTAAGTTACGATTTTACGTATTGCGCAAGCATCGCACCCATACGTCCCAATTCTTCCACGGCGGATTCTGTATCGCTATCTGCCATACCTTTTGTTACCTGTGTTCGCGCGAGCTTGTGCGTAACACCTTCGAGAACTGCCAGCGCTTTTTCATTTAATGCAACAAGATCTGCGATATCTTTGGTCGTTTCCTGATAGCCGTGCAAACGCTGATTGAGTGCATGACGTTGAATATCATCATTAGCGGTAGCACCTAACTTACCTAGACGATGAGTTAACTCCAAAGGGTTTGTCGATTGAATAGCTTTGCTGGAAATAACGGCGTTGCGTAGATTATCCAGCGCGGAAAGATAAACTTGTTCAGCAACACTCATGTAGCGAATAAACGTAAGCTCACCGGGATTGAAGCGATCATCCAGGACGTCAACAAAGGTGGCAAATTTAGCTTTGAAATCTTCTAACTGATTGCGTGCGCCCGGCAATGTTTTCTCATCAATTTCTTGATGTAAAGAGGCAATAATTTGTTCACGTTCACGCTCCATTTTGTGCGTAGCTTCAAGAATAATTGCCTTAACATTAGTTTCGCGCCTAACGGCAAACTCCGTTAAGAATCCACCGGCAGCGAGAGTAGCACCGCCAATTAATAGCGCTCCCAACAGCAAATTAAAACCAAACAAGGCGCCCGTTAATGCGCCTAGCCCTGCAGTCACTGTCGGGTACAACACAAACGGGCTGCTCAGTGACCGCGTAAATAATTTTCCCTGAACTTTTTGTGGCGTAACCGGTTGATTTTTTATAGTCATAATTCCGCGCCTAATAACACCAGCTCAACCCGTGGCAAACGATAATTATAGGCTCTGTCGGTTTCATTGTTTTGTCGTGTCAAAGGCTTGCTCGCGCCCAATCCAATAGCACGCATACGCTGGATTGGAATGTTATGGGTTAACTCCAGATAGCGGGCCACCGATTCAGCTCGAGATTGCGATAACAAACGATTCTCCTGCTCATCGCCGCGCATACCTGAATGTCCGCGGATCTCCACGCGAAAGCTGGGATAGTGAGAAAGGCTTTCTTCTATTTCATCTAATTGTTCTTTGTCTTCGATGGTCAGCATATCGCTGCCTGATGCAAAACTGATTGGGCGCATTTTTAAGGTACCTATTTCGCGCAACGCCAGCCATTGCGCATCACTCAAAATAGTATATTCATCTTTGGCTTGCGCTGATTTTGCATCGTTAAATGCACCTACACCAGTTTGTAAATAAAGTTCGTGAATAAAAGCACTATTCACCAAACCATAAGCATCGCCTTCCGGTAACGGATTACTAGTCACATCACCATATTCTCGCAATACAGTGATCACCGACTCAATGCTACTGACCAGTGCTTCCTTTGATGAAACTTGAGCTGTGTGTGCCAGCCACAGTTCGGCGTTATCAGCAAGCGATGCCCATTTCACACCTTTTGTCATAGCGGTAACTTCAGCGGTATTTAAGCCCGTAAACGCAACCAGCTCTGCCTCAAAGATGGCAGTGTCATCACGATATAGTTTTAACACGCGAAAATATTGTTGCAAAAATATTTTCATTTTTTCTGGTTGTTCAATGCTGCGCTCGCGCTGCGCCAACAATACATCGACAATCAACCCCTGGGTTTTTTCGGTGCCAATTAAACGATGAAATTGGTTTTCAGATAATGCACGACTGACATCCGGTTCCCACAAAATAGCTGCGTCTACATCACCTTTGCGCAACGCTTTTAAGGCTGCATTGGAACCGGCAACCTCGGTGCGCCAAGGCTTGCCTTTTGCGAGGGTGGGAATATCAAAATGAACTGCAAGTGATTTGGCTAAATAATCACTTGGCGATTGGGGAGTTAAGGCAACTTTAGGGTTTCCTTGTTTTAAAGCATCTAATGAACCCAGCTTATCTTTGCGTGCAATAACCGCATCACCGCCTTTGGACTCATCGATTACCGCAACCATCACACCAGGAAAGCGAGTCGCTGCACCTGCTGTTATATAACTGTCTACCGTTGCCACCACAAAATCAAATTCGCCGCGCGCCAGCGCCTGAATTCGGCCCGGGTAATCAGCACCATCATCGACGCATTCCAACGCATAACCCAGCTCGCGCAAATGCCTTTTCAGCAGCGCTGAACACAGCGGGTAATAGCCCACCCAGGAATCCACCGCAATGCGGATTTTATCTTTGGTTCCTGCTGCGTCAGAGGTTTTATAAAAGGCATTTTCGACCTTTTTTTCATTCCAGAACCAGTAGCCTGACACCGCAATAGCACCTGCAATGAAAATGCCGGCAGCCGCTTTTAAATGGGCGCTCATGGCGCAACCTTAGCTTTGTCAAATGTAGCTTCGTCAAAAGAATCCATAACGTACTGGCTTGATTCAGCAAGGACATTTTGTAAGCCAGATAATAATTCCTCGGGGTTACTCGCTGCGCTGTAATTTGTTATGCCAGGGACATTCAGGCTGTGCCCGGTACCTATGCAGAAACCAATCGTATGAATAGTCACTGGGCTTTCCCGTATTATTTTAGTAACGAGGTCGCCGGGATCTTCGTTTTTACTGGCTTCCCCATCAGTCACTATGACCATGTGATATTCGCCGTATCCATATTGTTTCTGCGCCTGCACAGTTAGCGCTTGATAGGCAGCATTCACCGCATGCAATAAGGGGGTGCCGCCACTGGCGGATATATTCTGCACTTGCTGTTGTACTTCAGCATGATGCTCTCCCAAGGCGACGCGCTGCTTAATTCCATACTGGTCGAATACAAACAATCCCACATTAGCGTCAGCCGGAATACCGCCAACAAATTGGGCGACGGCAGTTTTTGCAACGTCAATTTTGCGCTGATTACCAGAACAATCAGAATCTTCCATAGAACCTGAACCATCAATAACAAGATAATAATTTTTTGTTAATAGTGATCCCGAGTCCTGTCCTGATGATTTACTGACAGCTGGCCAAGTGTATTGGGTCGGGCGGCGCGCGTAGAACTCATCGACCGCCGCCTTAGCTTGATTGGTAGTTGTTTGCGGTTCAGTAGTACCTGAGTTAGCGACAGGATCACATGCTGCCAGGAAGACCAGCAGAGGAATAATTAGCCCTATTTTGTTCATATTAACTCCCTGCCTACAAAGGCTTAAACACATCGGCTTCAGCTTCAACTTGAACAATCCGGAAGACTACCCGCATATTCGAATGCCACTCAGCTTCGTTCCTGGGCGCGCAAGGTTCATTTCCGCATACTCCGGTTTTTGGCATAGCAATTCCGTGACCTACAGTGACAAATTGGCTGGCATCCAGCAGCAGGTTTTTGGATTTACCATATTGCAATATGGCATCGCGCACGCTTTGTGAACGACTCAAACTAAGATTACGCGCTGACTGTTTAATTTGCCCTAAAACCAGGGGCGACTCATTTGCTTTAAGTTTCCGCAAATATTCCATCGGATCACTATGTCCTTCTACAGTAATCAATGCGCCGCCATAAATTGAGGAAAGTTCAATGACGCGATCAAAGGCATCTTTATACATATCAATCGTAAAAGCATTTTGGTTCGGAGCAAAAAACACTTCAAATGAATAGAGTTCGCCCGCTCCCAATGCATTTTGTTTCTGCATTCGGTTGACCACGGCAATGGCCGCTTTCTCATCAAAGTGATTTACCGGAGCAGCCTTCACCGAACCAATTTGCACCTGTAGGCGGCCATAATCCCACGCTTGTGAACGCAAGGTATCACGCCCGCTTGCCAAGCCAAATTGTTTAATGGCAGCTTGCGATTCCCGGGCTATAACCTCGAAGCGGCGCTGATCATTAGGATTGGTAAAGAACGCTTTATTACCATTGAATAATGCCATAGACGCATCCAGGTACATACCTTCAGCATCGGCTACCGCTTGCTCTGAATCCAACAGGAGTTTGGCTGCAGATTTCATCAGCTTTTGATAATCCGCTTTTTGCGAAGCGCTGTTCGACACCAACGCTGATACCTGCTCCTGGGATTTCAACAGTGCACTTACAAAGGCTTCTACACTGGCTTTGTTTTGTTCAAGGTAGTCAGCGCGCACCGCATAAACATCAACAATAACTTTGTTGGCAGTTTTGGTGGAAACCAATACTCGAGCGCCGCGTACTGAGTCTTCTGCACCTGTCCCAACGTTACCATTTGAGGTGAGCGCCAAAGCATCAGGTGTGATGACAAAGGCAGCTTCTACGTCTTTTTGACGAAAGGCTTCAGCAGGTGAATTTTCCGTGCCGGTTAAATCGCGAACCCACTTTACCTTGACATCAGCCAGCGACAAATTGGCATCTTCAAGCAAACGGCTCAAATATTCCAAATGCGGGCCATAGGCTTGTAACACAATCGTTTTACCGCGCAGATCAGCGACAGTACGAATACCCTCCTTCACCACCAGTGCATCACCACCTGCTGAATCGGATAATTTAGCGATCACTACCGGTTTAGTTCTTGAATCTTTCGCTAACAGGTCACTGGCCATGTTAATCATGCCCATGGTGCCGCGTAAGTAAGGCGTTTTGCCGGACAAATATTTTTCAACCTGACGCGCGAATACATCCTCTCGCACGAGTTTAAAATCGAGCCCTGCCTGGGCAAATAATGAGTTGGGTGTAGTACTAGTACCATTACCATTAGCGGAGATGGTAGCGATATCCGCACCCCAGGAAATAATAGGTAGCTCGGTAACACCCGCTTTGACAGAGCCTACAGAGCTTTGCTTTTGCAGTAATTCTGCCAGTGGTTGAGGGGTTATATATTCGACCCCAAAAGCGCTTACCGCAATTATGTAAATAGCAATTCCACTCAGAGCTTTATAGATTTTGTTGTTCAAGTCCCTTACCTCGCTTTAGTGATAATGAAAAACAAGCGTTTGCTTTTCTCTGTGCGCCATGTGTACCATTAGCCCCATTATGTCGTCAATAGGCAACAAAGGTTTATTATGAGAAACACAAATTCAGATTGGCAGTGCGTTGCCAGCAGGTTAGTAAAAGCTGAACTTGAGAAGCGCGGCATCACTTATCGCAGACTCTCTGAACAGCTGGCTGGCATCAGCATTACGCAATCAGAAGCTACACTACGATCGAAAATTAGCAAAGGGAATTTTGGCGCAGCACTACTTTTGCAAATTCTTCATGTATTGAAAGCTGATATTAATCCCCTGGAATTAGGGGTCATCCTTGAAGGCTGCGAACAAAATAAGAAATAGTGGTTATAAACTATAGCTTCGATTTTTTATAAATCTTCTCCAGCACCAAATGACCGCAAAAAAGTATACCGATCTCCACCTTTCCTAGGGCGATAAAGCGTTGCAATACGACCTCGCCCCCCTTCCGGTAAACCCTCACCAACTTCCTCGAGTAATTGATCCACAGGGAACTTACGACGGAAAGATTTTTTCTCCAAGACTACGCCCAATAATTCCTCATAAGTTTGCTGTAACTGCGTCAAGGTAAATGGAGCATTGAGTACATACATAGGCAATGCGGTGTAACCCGCTTTTGCGCGCAAGCGTTCGCGAGCCTGGGCAATAAGGTCCCCATGATCGAATGCCAGAGATTGCTTCAATGCAATAGCAACGGGCCACCAACGGGCACCAACAACAGTGGCTATGAATTCAGCGGTGGGCGCATAAGGTATCAATGCCATGTACAGCGATGTCACCGACCATCCTCGTGGATCGCGATTAGCATTACCCAGGGTAGTCACTTGCTCCAGATGCGGTGCTTTTACACCGGTTTTTTCTTTTAGTTTGCGTAACGCGGTAGCGTGCAGATCTTTGTCTTGCTTTTGATTGATGAAGCCTCCTGGTAAAGACCAACGTCCCTTATGCGGATAATCTCCACGCTCGACCATCAGGATATGTAGCTTGCCATCGATAAATGTAAATATGGCAACGTCCACCGATACTAAAGGCGCATCGTAATCGTGAATATTGTAATGCTTGAGATAATCTTTTTCGGAGGTATACATGGCTATTTGATTTTCCACTATTAAGAATAAAAAATAACTTGCCAATTAAGTGGCACTTAGCCAATAATAAATCCAGCCTGCACACTTAGCAAGCTAATTGCAGTGCTAGTAATTACCGGCAGCGAGATAGACTTGCTGCTATTCACCATCAGCAAGGGGCTTGCGATATGAACAAAGCATTTGATTTCACCGTATTTATTGGACGTTTTCAGCCATTCCATGCGGGTCACCTAAAAGTCGTTGAGGAAGGTCTAAAACAAGCTGACAAGCTTATTTTATTGATTGGTTCTGCCTGGCAGCCGCGCAATACTCGCAACCCCTGGACACATCAAGAGCGCGAAGAAATGATTCGTGCGTGTTTAAGTGATAGTGATAATGCACGCTTACTTTGTTTGCCACTAATGGATGTTCCCTACAATGATGAAATCTGGGTACGCAATGTGCAATCTACGGTGAATGGTTTAGTGACTGCTCACCACGCCACGCCGCATCGTGCGGCAAAAATTACTTTGATTGGCCACAAAAAAGATCAAACCGGTTTTTATTTAAACCTGTTTCCACAGTGGCATAGCATCAGTATTGAAAACCATCGCGATATAAGTGCAACACCTTTGCGGGAAGATTTTTTTATTGCCGATCAAAACGAAGCTGTTGAAAATTCATATACGGCTGATGTGCTGCCGCAAGCGGTAGCCAACTATTTACAGCAATTTGCCAAAGCCAACAAAGGCTTCCAACAAATTCGCGATGAAATCCTATACATTAAAAAATATCAGCAAGCATGGAGCGCAGCCCCTTACGCACCTACGTTTGTAACCGTAGACTCTATAGTTATTCAATCCGGCCATGTGCTGTTAGTTGAACGCCGCGCAAGCCCAGGCAAAGGCTTATGGGCTTTACCTGGCGGATTTTTAGATAAAGGTGAACGCTTACTGGATGCCTGCTTGCGCGAATTGCGCGAGGAAACAAAATTAAAAGTGCCTGCGCCCGTATTAAAAGGTTCGGTCAAACGTCAGGCTGTCTACGATGATCCGCATCGTTCGGCGCGTGGCCGTACCCTTACACATGCTTTTTATATTGAGCTGGAACCTAGCGCAGAATTACCGAAGGTAAAAGGTGGTGACGATGCAAAATGTGCCCGTTGGGTGCCGCTGAGCGAACTAGATCCACAGCTTATGTTTGAAGATCATTATTTTATTATTCAGGATATGCTGGGAGCGAGCTAATAATGCGCAGCGAAATTGCGATTGCAACATAAAGCATGGCTGATACCGGCCGTGAATTTAGAATAAATTAACCAAAACATTATTGGAAAAATCGAAGTTATTGGTGCACACCGAAAATTATTATTTCGCGAACATGGACACAAGCTATGGATATCAAAAATAAAGTAAAAGGGTGTTTAATTGGCTTAGCCTGCGGCGATGCAGTTGGCACCACTTTGGAAATCAGACAACGCGGAGCCTTTATACCTATCAGCGATAGGCTGACATAAGCTCCCATCACAGAATAAACCACATAAATTAACATAGTGTCATTTTGCCCATAATTTCGCTTGACAATATAGTGTCCAATTGCCACTATATGTTTGCGCGATAGGAACTATCTCGCAAACTAAATAAGTATGCTGGATAGACCGGCATATAACAAAAAAACTGACTGGAGGATTTCCATCATGCAAAACCTGATTCTCAATACTGATTCTTACAAAACCTCTCACTTTGTTCAGTACCCTGAAGGTGCTGAATACGTCTCTAGCTATATCGAATCTCGCGGTGGTGTTTATCCAGCAACGATATTTTTTGGCTTGCAAATGTTTATCAAGCAATATCTTAGCAAGCCAATCACCCTGGCGGATATTGATGAAGCTGAAGCAATCTGTACGGCCCATGGTGTACCGTTTAACCGTGCCGGCTGGACCCATATTTTGAATGCTCATGCTGGGCTTTTACCCTTGCACATTGAAGCCGTGCCTGAAGGTACTTTAGTGCCGACTGGCAATGTGTTGGTACAAGTCATCAACACCGATCCAACCTGCCCCTGGTTGACCAGCTACATCGAAACCGCATTGCTGCGTGCAGTCTGGTATCCCACTACTGTGGCAACCGTGTCTAAAACTTGCCACACTATTATTGCGCGTTACCTCTTGGAAACCGCTGATGACCTAAGTGGCTTGCCATTTAAACTTCATGACTTCGGTCCTCGCGGTGCAAGTTCTGAAGAAACTACAGCCATTGGCGGCTTAGCCCATTTAGTGAACTTTATGGGTACTGATAATTTTTCTGCATTAGTCGCGGCACGCCGTTATTACAAAGCGGATATGGCAGGATTCTCTATCCCCGCTGCCGAGCACAGCACGATTACCAGCTGGGGCCGGGTTGGAGAAACAGCGGCTTATGCCAATATGCTGAAACAATTTGGTGGCAGCAATAAATTGGTCGCTGTGGTGAGTGATTCTTATGATATCTGGAATGCAATCGATAATATCTGGGGTGCCGAATTAAAAACCCAGGTAGAAAATACCGGCGGCACTTTGGTTGTTCGGCCAGATTCTGGCGAGCCGATTGAAATTGTTCCTCAGGCGGTTGAGCGCTTAATGGCTAAATTTGGTTTTACGATAAACACCAAGGGCTATAAAGTTTTACCTGCTTGCGTTCGCTTAATTCAAGGCGATGGTGTTTGTGCAACAGCTATCGAAGCTATTCTGGCAGAGATGAAAAAACGTGGTTTGAGCGCAGACAATGTCGCCTTCGGTATGGGAGGCGAGTTGTTGCAAAAAGTGAATCGCGATACGCAAAAATTTGCCATGAAAGCATCTGCAATTTGCATCAAGGGCGTGTGGAGAGATGTATACAAAGACCCCATCACCGATCAAGGTAAACGTTCCAAGAAAGGTCGCCTGGCTTTAATTAAAGAAAACGGCAAATTCAAAACAGTTGCTCGCGATACTGTAGATGTAGCGGCCAATCAATTGGTTACTGTTTTTAATAATGGTCAGGTTACTATTGATTACACACTGGATGAAGTTCGCCAAAAAGCGCTTAAGGTTTAATTTATCAGGTAAGAAACAAGATGTTTAGTATTGGAGACTGGAACCTGACGTAATCATGGCGCAAGCTTTTAAAAGCCTGGCAAGCAATTCCGACAATATAGGCCAACTTAATATCACAGCTGACTTGTTTTTGGTTTATAGCAAAGGAATTAATCATACAGGTTGTGAGAGAACGAAAAATCATTCTTATTCACTGCGAAAAACAATACGGTTAATAATTTGGCTTTTTGATTTAATGGAAGTAGATTACACTCGATGCAATTAGCAAAGAACCGTTTGTTTTTTTTGTAACGAGTGTTTTTTTAAGCGCTATGGAAGTAACTTCCCAAAGCTAAAGTGACGCTAAGTCCAGGAATCCAAGGCCATGTCAATTCTAGCCAATAAAATTCCCGTGGTAGACAGATGCACACCCGAGCTTTTTTTCGCAGAAATTGCGCCGCTAAACCAACCCGTTGTACTAAAAAATATTGTTGCTCATTGGGCCCTCGTCAAAGCAGGTAGAGAATCTGATGAACAAGCCGTCGCGCATATAAAATCTTTTTATAACGGCAGGCCCGTAGGTGCTTCTTTCGGACAGCCGGAAATCAAAGGTCGTTTTTTTTATAATCAAGACGCAACCGAATTAAATTTTGAAAAACGCCAAATGCGAATTGATGAAGCTTTGGATGAAATTCTTGTGCTGCGATCAAACCCGACGCCACCATCACTGTATATTGGCTCAACATCACTTGAAGGTTTTTTTCCGCAATTACGTAGCGCTAACAATCTCGATCATTATTTTGATTTATTTAATCTGGAAAAAGGTAATCTGTTAGAAAGCATTTGGATCGGCAATAGGACTACGGCCAGTTGTCACTATGATGCGCCTTACAATATTGCTTGCTGCGTTGCGGGAAAGCGGCGCGCTACCCTCTTCCCACCCGAACAAATTAATAATTTATATCCCGGCCCACTGGATCTTACTCCCGGCGGCCAAGCGGTGAGCATGGTGGATTTTCAGGCGCCGGATTTCGCAAAGCATCCACGTTTTCGCGAAGCTATTGCTGCAGGTCAGTATGCAGAATTGGAACCCGGCGATGCGATTTATATTCCCAGCATGTGGTGGCATCACATAGAAGCACTGAATACATTTAACATTTTAATTAATTACTGGTATCGCCAATCAGCGCTCTATATGGGAACACCCATGAACACACTCAAATATGCACTTTTGAGTTTGCGCAATCGCCCGGAAAATGAAAAGCGAGCATGGCAAGCCGTATTTGATTATTACGTTTTTGCCGACTCGGGATTAGCAGGCGAACATTTACCTGAAGCCGCACGAGGATTATTAGGCCCTATGGATGATTTAAAAGCACGCCAACTGCGCGCATTTTTAATCAATAGCCTTAATCGATAACCGACACTAAGCCAAGATATTTAAAATACAATATTTAGCAATTTGTTAACTGCTTAGTTTAGCTTTCAATAAAGCATAGGAATCAAAGAATAATCGTACCTATCAGAGCAATTTCCTTAGCACTAAATTCAAAACCATTGAGGACTGAAACCGGATCTTCAATCGAAAGCTTAGAGATCAAATAAATAATTTGGGTATGAATAAAATATATTCAAATGTTTTGTGCTTCATTGTCGTTTGATTTTTGCTGTTAGGTAGACGCTCATCACAAAACACACCAATTACCACTATAAAGTACGCGCATTCCAGCTTTGCTCGATTGCTTTATTAAAGGTACAAATTTCTTGCCGGTGTATTTTCTATCGCGATAAGCTTTAGATGAAATGTTCACTTAAGTATTTGCTGCGCAAAACGCCTTGTTGCAGTAACTCAATGAAGTGGGGGGTGAGTACATGGTTTCTGCATATTCTTAACTATTAAAAAAACAGCCAAGGGGCAGATATTGAACTAAGCAGGATTGCACTGTTGAATAAAAAATGGTCGGAACGGCGGGATTTGAACCCACGACCCCTACACCCCCAGTATAGTGCGCTACCTGGCTGCGCTACGCTCCGA
>JAZKFX010000076.1:0-5366 GCA_040386215.1 Pseudomonadota bacterium | reverse complement strand
TATTAAGCGCGCAAGCGATAAGTTTTGAAAATTTAGTCTGGGCGGATTGAAAAGCCGATTCGTCGCCCTAACATCCATCGCACTTCGAATTTAATATTAAACGCATTGGAGACACCTATGGCCTGGAATGAACCGGGGAAAGACAATCTTGATAAAGATAAAACAAACAAGGAAAGAGACCCGTGGGGAGGACGAGGTGGTAATGATGGGCCACCCGATTTGGATGAAGCTTTAAAGAAATTTCAAAAGAAGCTTAATGGCATTTTTGGCGGTGGCTCAGGTGGCGGTAGCAATACTGCTGGCGGCGGCTCAGGCATGATATTCGGAATTATTGCCGGTATTGCAATAATTATTTACTGCTTGAGTGGCTTTTATACTATCGATGCTAAACAGCGCGCTGTGGTGCTTCAATTCGGCGCTTTCAGTGATATTAAGAGTGAAGGGTTGAGGTGGAATGCGCCGCTAGTAACTAAAGTCTTTATTGTTGATGTTACCGGGCAGCGTCAATATTCCACTGAAGGATTGATGTTGACTCAGGATGAAAGCATCGTTGAGTTACCTATATCTGTGCAATATAACGTGTCGGATATTAAAGCTTACGTATTGAATGTTAAGGATCCCGAAATTAGTTTAAAGCACGCTACTGATAGTGCATTGCGCCATGCAGTAGGATCGGCAGAATTAAATCAGGTTTTATCAGAAGGCAGAGCGAGTATTGCCGCCGAAGTTAAATTGCGCTTGCAACGCTATCTGGATAACTATGGAGCGGGCATTCAAGTTATCAATGTAAACATTCAACAAGCGCAGCCACCGGAAGAGGTGCGTGCTGCGTTTGATGATGTGATTAAGGCTAAAGAAGACGAGTCGCGGTTAAAGAATCAGGCTGAGTCTTACTCTAATGGCATAATTCCTGAAGCTCGTGGTAAATCGCAGCGTTTGCTGGAGGAAGCTGAAGCCTATCGCTCAGAAGTGGTTTCGCGCGCAACAGGTGAGTCGGAGCGCTTTGAGCGTTTACTTACGGAGTACAAGCGCGCACCTGAAGTTACGCGTAAACGTCTTTACTTGGAAACTATGGAAGTAGTAATGGCTAAGTCTTCAAAAGTAATGGTCGATGTGGATAACAACAGTATGCTATATCTGCCTTTAGATAAGCTCACTCGTCAAATTCCTCCGCCTGTGGTTGAAGGCGCTAACGATCATTCACAACGTGACATTGAAGTCAGTAGTCCAGTCGTTCGTCGGGAGGTGCGCTAATGTCTACTAAAAATCTAGTATCGCTAATCATTGTTCTGTTTGTTTTGGTTATTGCTTCCAGTAGTTTTTATATTGTTAACCAATATGAGCGGGCTGTAGTTTTACGTTTTGGGGGATTGGTTGCGACTGATGTTAAGCCTGGCATCCATCTCAAAGTGCCTTTAACCGATAAGGTGCGCCGTTTTGACGGTCGTTTACAAACGGCAGATATGACGCCAGAAAGCTTCTATACGATTGAAAATAAGCGATTAGTGGTTGATTCCTATATTAAATGGCGTGTTAGTAATGTTGCCGGCTATTACCGGGCGACAGGCGGCGACGAGAGAATCGCTGAAGATCGTTTGAGTCAGACAGTCGCTGCCGGGTTGCGGAATCAGTTTGGTCGACGTACGTTACACGATGTGGTCTCTGGTCAGCGTGACGAATTAATGGCTGAATTAAAGAACAGCTTAAATGAAACGGCAAACAACTCCTTGGGTATTGAGGTGGTGGATGTACGTGTGAAGCGTATTGATTTCCCAACGGAAGTCAGTAAATCGGTTTTCGACCGTATGTCTGCGGATCGCGAAAAAGAAGCGCGTGAATATCGTTCACAAGGTAAAGAACAAGCTGAAATTATTCGCGCCGATGCGGATCGTCAACGCGTAGTGCTGGAAGCTAACGCTTATCGTGACGCGGAACGTTTACGCGGAGATGGTGATGCCAAGGCGGCAGCTATCTATGCTGCTGCGTTCAATAAAGATCCTGAGTTCTATGCGTTCGTTCGTAGCTTGAATGCCTACCGCAGCAGCTTCAGTTCAAAAGAAGATTTGCTTGTACTCGATCCTAAAAGTGAATTCTTTCGCTACTTGAAAGAATCTCAAGGCAAGAAATAAATTGCGGAGAGAAATAGGTGAATCAGCGTAGCGATTAACCTACAAATCTTCCTGCAATCAGTGTTAAAATGCCGAAACCGAGCCGCTCGCTCGGTTTTTTTATGTTCGAACAGTTGGTTTTCAGTTGCAAGCAACTGTTTAATTTCAGGATTGTTAGAGTCCCCCTATGACTTACGCCGATCGCTGGTTGCTACCAGATGGAGTAGAAGAAATTCTGCCCGCTGAAGCTAAACCTCTAGAATTGCTGCGCCGCCAGTTGCTGGATTTATATTCCACTTGGGGCTACGACCTGGTAATTCCTCCATTGCTGGAATACACCGACTCGCTTCTCATTGGCCTCGGCCGCGATGTTGATTTGCTTACCTTTAAAGTCACTGACCAGCTTACTGGTCGTACCTTGGGTGTCCGCGCTGATATTACCCCGCAAACTGCGCGGATGGATGCGCACAGCATGGCCGCCGCAGGGGCTAATCGTCTTTGCTATGCGGGTCATGTAGTACACACCAAACCTAAACATCCTTTAGCAACACGCACTCCTATTCAGGTTGGCCTTGAATTTTATGGTGAGGCGGGTATTTCGGCGGACATTGAAGTAGTTTCGTTGCTGCTTGCGTCGTTGCGTATCGCTGGTTTGCCAAAATTGCATATTGATTTAGGCCATGTGGGCATCTATCGTGCCTTGGCCGAGGCGGCAAAACTTAGCGCTATTCAAGAAGATGAGCTTTTCGATTTATTGCAGCGCAAGGCCAATACTGAAATTCGCCGATGGGTTTCTACCAATGTAGTGGATGTTACCTATGCTTCTTTATTATTGATATTACCGAGCTTGTCAGGCGGAATTGAAGTGTTGGCAAAAGCGCGCCAGTTGTTGGCGAGTGTCGCTGCGGCGGTAGCGGCAATTGATCAATTGCAAGCGGTTGCGCAGGTTATGTCACAGCGTTACCCCGAAGCTGAACTTTATTTCGATTTAAGTGAGTTGCGCGGTTACCACTATCTCACCGGTCTGGTATTCGCCGCTTTTGCCCCCGGCTATGGCAACCCGATTGCTAGCGGTGGCCGTTATGACCACATTGGCGAGGTATTTGGCCGGGCGCGTCCAGCCACAGGTTTTGCGTTAGATGTGAGCGCAATTAGCAAGTTGGGGTTGTTACCCAGGATCGCAGCAGCGGCTATATCGGTTATTGATGATGGCGATAGTCGTCAATGGCAAGCAATACAGGCATTACGCTCGGCAGGTGAGCGTGTGGTTTATGTCGTTGGTAGACAAAATTTTGTAAGCAATCGTGAGTTGTGCTTAATCAATGGCGCATATCAGGTCGTTACCCTTTAATTTTTTTCATTGTTTAACAGAGAGTTAATTCAGTCATGGGCAAAAACGTCGTTGTATTGGGCACCCAATGGGGTGATGAAGGCAAAGGCAAAATCGTAGATTTGCTGACTGATCAAGTTTCTTTAGTGACTCGTTTTCAGGGCGGTCATAACGCTGGTCATACCCTGGTTATCGAGGGCAAAAAGACAGTATTGCATTTAATCCCTTCCGGCATTCTGCGTGAAGGTGTTACTTGTCTGATTGGCAATGGTGTTGTTTTATCTCCCGAAGCTTTATTTAAAGAAATCGGGGAGCTGGAAGCTACTGGGGTACCGGTGCGTGAGCGTTTACGTTTGTCGCCAGCCTGTCCATTGATTCTGCCATACCATGTTGCGCTGGATCAGGCGCGTGAGATAGCTCGTGGTGCTGCAAAAATTGGCACTACTGGTCGCGGGATTGGCCCAGCTTATGAGGACAAGGTTGCACGTCGCGGTTTGCGTGTCAGCGACATGTTCGATATGGAGTCTTTTGCCGTTAAGCTTAAAGAAATTCTTCAGTATCACAATTTTGCTCTTACGCAATACTACAAAGTTGATGCTATCAACTACGAAGAAACATTGGCCAACTGCGTTGTTTGGGCAAAATTATTGTTGCCGATGGTTGCTGATGTAACTGATTTGTTGCACAGCGCGCGCGAACAAGGTCGCAGCATTTTGTTTGAAGGTGCGCAAGGTTCATTGTTAGATATTGATCATGGCACTTATCCTTTTGTAACCTCGTCCAATACCACCGCAGGTGGGACCGCGACTGGTTCTGGATTTGGTCCGCTGTATTTAGATTACGTGCTCGGCATCACCAAGGCCTATACAACACGCGTAGGCTCAGGTCCATTCCCGACGGAATTGGATTGTGATGTAGGTGCTTATCTCGGTGAAAAGGGTCACGAGTTTGGAGCTACTACTGGTCGTAAACGCCGTTGTGGCTGGTTTGATGCGGTAGCTGTCCATCACGCTAACCGTATTAATAGTGTTACTGGAGTCTGTTTAACCAAGCTGGATGTGCTGGATGGGTTAGAGACGGTGAAAATTTGTATTGCCTATCAAAACTCCCAAGGTAAGCCTGTTGGTATCCCCTATACCGCAGAAGGTTGGGCAGATATTCAACCTATTTATGAAGAAATGCCGGGGTGGAGTGAATCTACTGTAGGTGCGCAAACTATCGCAGATTTGCCTGCTAATGCTCGTGCCTACATAAAGCGCCTGGAAGCACTGATGTCTACTCCCATTGATATTATTTCCACTGGGCCTGATCGTGTTCAAACCATTGTATTGCGTCATCCATTTGCAGAATAACTTTAAAAAATAATTGGCTTCCTCGTGCAACGAACGAAGCTGACTCTTGTTGGTATTCTATAAAGTGAAATAATTAATTCGTTTAAGATTGATAAAATTACAGTGGGGCGCAGATATTAATTGTCTGGCTCCATTTTTTTTGCGCGAAAAAAGATATTCCAGAGCGCTAGTTTCCGAAAAATATTTAATTGCAATTTGCTTGGCTTACCAACGCAATTAATTATTAATGTATCGTCTAGTTGCCTACCCATCGTTAGCAAAGGAAGCATTGAGGCTGATATTTTCCATCTAAATCCAGCTTTTCCTTGACTTTGACGCATATCTTGGGAGAATTGCGAGTTCGCTGGATGGCCAGCAGATGGCCGATAAGCTCGGATCTTCATCTGCTCCCCGATAAGTCACCCTCTTGTCGCACCATCCACCTGTGCTGAAGCGCGTCCACCGACGTTGCCGACCCGATTAAGCTACAGAATTACCCAAGTGGCTTGCCTAAATCTGATAAACACCACCCTGGATGTTTGTCGTAGATTTTTCATATTCTCGCGGTATGTTTGTTTAAACGCATTGTTCAAATCA
>JAZKFX010000075.1:0-27710 GCA_040386215.1 Pseudomonadota bacterium | reverse complement strand
TAAAAACTGCACGCCTATAAAACACTAAAAATCTGGATGAATCAACAGGTTTTTTTGATTAGTTAAAAAATAATTAGTATGTAATTTTAAAACCAACTCAAAAAAACTCTCAGGCCGCACCAACTTTTTCCAAGTGCCCATCTACCCCCTCCCTTAGTTCAAGGGAGGGCTGGGGGCGCCCGGTCAGGGAGGGTTTTAATTTTCATCATTTGCAGTTCGACTGTAGTACAGACGCATGAACAGATGTGTAAACAGCAAAATAAATTCTTTTAGAAAATCCAAGAATAAAAAAAAAGAATATTCAATTGTGGGTGCAATTTCTTTTGGCCGGCTATACTTTGGCGATGGACTAATTTGGTTTATTACTAGAATTAATATGCGTTGTCCTCTGCTGTAATCGATTCCAATGTCACAACCAAAAGCGGGTAATAGTTTAATTACCCGATTTAATCATAAACAGGCCTATAGCATATTTCACCTATCAGATTTCTATCTACAACAACTTGCTCAACTGCGCTTATAAAATTTCTATCATATAAATAAATCGCCCTTTTCAGAATATCAAACATCTTAACTTCAGTGTCATCCATTCCACGTCGTAACCAAAAATAGACAGCAGTTGATGAAACATAATACTGCATACTCCATTCAATTTTATATTCATTTGGCCAATAGGCCTGTATATTTGGGCACTCGGTAAATTTATATACATTAATACTTAAGTTGTTAGAAATTGAGTTTTGATATTCAAAAAATACTGCTTTTCTGAATGCAGAATTAATATTTAAACTCTTATAAACGGTGTAATAAATACGAAATAGATCTCTAAAATATGTATCGTAAACCGGCTGTAAGGATTTGTATGAACCATCACTCTCTATTTCGTCAAGCAAGGAATAAATTTTTTCTAGAAATTTCTTGTTGTAATGCCCAAACTGATTTTTCGAATATAAATTGGGGACCTTGTGGCTATCAGTATTAGCGAATACATCCTCTCCAACTGCTTTCCGAATAACTGCAAAACTTATTTCAGATTTCAAGTTGCAGTATAATGCGCGAATACCACCCTTTGGAAAATAGGAATTTCTCCACCTTGAAATCAGCTCAGTATCAATGCAGCTATCACGGTAACTTTTATAATCAGTAGATAGACTTTTGACCTTTTCGAAAACTGCCTTTACATCTTGGGATTCCGCAAGATTTTCTTGAACAGCACTTTCAACCTTAGCTACCCTCGGTTCTTCGTCAATATGTATACTGTCCTTCACTTCTGCACTAGCTAAAGTCGGGTTTATATTCGACTCGGTACGTTCACTTGAACTGAGCACAGCTTCCTCGCTAAGCATTGAGAATCCTGAAGAAAAGGAACGCTCCACTCTACGCTTATTTCCTGATATTTCAGTTTCTTCGTGCAACTCCCCGATAGCAGCCACTTTATTTTTAGTTTCGATATATAATTGTGCCTGACTTATCGTTGCCTCGTCACGCTCATGACTAGCAACCCAAATAATTGCATTTATTAATACCATAAAACCAATCAATGAATACATTATTATTTTTACAGAAAGCTGCACGCCACTTGGAATTTTTATCATTTGATTTCTTCTCTAAATCTAATGTATTCAGTTATTAGGAAATTGTGAGGGTGCGCTATTAGTTAACGATGCATTTTTTTGCCAAATAAATTCAATTACCCGATTTTACTTCTAGATTACCTTCTTTTTGTTAATGCTCTATTTTTATAAGATCAATTTCCTAGGATTAACTTTAGGCTATATTGAAATGTCCCTTTTTGGCAAAGCAGACATTACAAACGTTTATAATGACCCCTAGCACATGTTTTATTATTTTTTTACCGTCAATATATTAGCAATTGAAAAATAGACGTTAGGTCGCAAATCGGCCAAGAGCGGAAGTTTGCCTTTATCTCATTGAAAAACTTTAAAAGACCAACATAACTCAGGCAGATTTTCTTTTTGTATAGCCCGACCAAGAGAACCAACAGTTAGCTTTTATAAAGACCTGCAAGACATGGCATTGATAAAAAATCAGAAGGCTGCCCAGATTTAACACTTCCATCCTGTTTAAGCCGAGATTTGCTATGAACCAATATACAGGCAGTTTTCGCCCTAGTTATCCCAACATAATGCAGATTAAGATCCTGCTCCCAACTTGGATAAACTTTATCATTGAAGGTCTCTCCAGGAACCCGATAAGGAAAAACCCAGTCATACAAATCCAAATGAAACACTATTTCAAACTCTAAGCCCTTTGACTTATGAAGCGTCATAACTTGAAGCTTCTCTTCATTAGCAGGGGAATATTGGTGGAGTTTATCAGGGGTATTAACGACTTCAGCCAATGCCGCAATATCCAAGGCGGTAATTGACTCATTTAAACAAAGACCCGCGAGCTGACAAATATCGTTTGTTAACGAGTTTTCCGAACCTTTTTTAAATTCACGAATTTTCTCTCTAAGCTCTTGTATTTTTTTAGAGCTCAAAATTTCCTCCAGATCAGAAAACCCAACGATATCATTTATTAGAAACGTCTGATCAAATCTATATCGAAGCAAATCAGAAAAAAAGTTAGTGACTTTTGTATTCATGCCAGCCAAGGCATCGTCCGTATATATTCGATGGGGAATCGTTAAGTTCTGCGATATATATGCCAAGCTTTGATTATTTCGCACAAGAATTGCAACATGCCCGTATAAATTAATATTGAATTTTTGCATTGCATTGTGTATGACTGTATTTAGTGTTGTTGCAACATCTAGCTGTGTCCCTTCATAGCACCTATGATACATTCGTATTGAATCAACATTTAACAGCGTGCAATTTTCAGAAAATAACCTATTAGCATAATTGGTAATTGATGGATGGCACCTATGATTAGTATCAATAACATGATGCTCAAAAATATCAGATTCCGAAACTAGTTCATTTATAAATTTCGGGCTACTTCCCCTCCACGCATAAATGGATTGCTGCACATCACCTACAGCCGTGCCCTTCAATCCCATATCAATTATTTTTAGAAATAATTCATGCTGTGGCTGTGATGAATCTTGATATTCATCTACATAAATAGATGAATACCGAGCTTCTAAATACCGTCGGCAAGCGTAGGAGTTGTCCAATATAAAGTTGGCGATTATCCCAACGGCCTCCAATACTATAACTCCTTTTTCGTAGCAACTTAGAAAAAAACCATGATACCGACCATATTCATGTGTTTCTAAAAACGGATTTTGATCTGAATTTTCAGGAAAATGTTCTTTAATTTCTTGGTGAAGCTCGTCGAATAAAACACAACGAACTTGGTCGGTGATCTTTCCGTAAACTTTACTTGCAAAAGGATAAATAATTTCACTTAAACAAAAATGATCAATAGTACCGAAAAAACTTGACTTCACATCAAAACCATCTTTTTTGCATTTTCGTTTCAGTTCTCGACTAGCCTTAACTGTAAATGTGATAGCGATAACGCCCTTATGACTTTTAAGATCTTGCAATTCTTTTCTAATCTTCTCTACGATAACAAATGTTTTTCCACTGCCTGGGCATGCTGTAATTACCATGCTAGAGTTCGAATTAATTGCCAATATTTGACGTTGTGTTGGAACAATAGTCATTCTCAATTCCCTGCTGCGATCTTTAAGCAATTTAATATTGGCTTTGCTAGTTCACCTTCTTTCATTGTGCCAAGTGAGTCTTTATGATCCTGCAAAAAGCTTCGCATCCTAATTGCCTTTTTTGTTGCCATATAAGCTACCGCATCATCAATATTATCCTTGCCAGAAAAAGCTAATAGCTCCTTGGGAAGCTCATCCGCCAAATCATGCTCCAGATCAACTTTAGATAGATAAACTCCTTGAGGATTAATTGCCTCAGATATTTTTTGCCATACACCAGAAGCTACAATTGTTTGAGGAGTTTCGGTAATATCCACATGCTTTTGCTTTTTCATTTTTAAAATAGTTAGGCATCGATTAATACCAGCGAGATTTTTCATCTCAACCTTTTGTACAGTGATATTTGAAACATCATTATCGGTTCTCACAACCCAAGGAATTTCCATTGCATCTAAAATGCTCGCATAAACCTCGAACTGCACACCGTCTACGCATAAAATAGAAATATTATAAAAATCCAAGTCAATGTCATTAGTTTTTGCGTATTCTGAATAGAACAGCTTTTCAGATGGGCCCTCTACTAGCAACACAACCTTCGCAAAGAAAGCTTCAGCAGGTAGGATACTCATTCTATAACCAAGGTCATCCCATGCATCACTAATGCAGGCTGAACAACCTCCACTAGCCGCATATGTACCACTACCTCTATTTACTAAATGAACAATTGAATCAGGTTTGTACCTCTCTGTTATTTGCGGGGAATGAGTAGTTATAAGAGTTTGTCCCGGCAATTCTCTAATTAGATAATCAGCTAATTTGCGTTGCTGATGAGGATGCAAATGAACTTCCGGTTCCTCGACACAGTAAAAAACAACTTCATGTGCGGGGTCATGTTCTCGCTGACTTTTGGCTTTCCATAACGCCAATAAAATTTGATTATTTCTTCCATCACCACCTAGCATAATTTTTGATCCGCTAGACGAAGCACCCAACTGTAAATTATCTATAAACTGTTGAACCTTAATGGAGCCCGAATCTAAATGAACTCCGTAACCATTAAATGTATGAGATAATTTCTGGAGTTCTTCATTAATCAAATTTGTAGAATTTTTAACATAATTCAATTTTCTTACACGCTCATTAACAACATTTAGCCCGCGTCCTATTTTATCCATTTGTTTACTATCGACTTCTTTATCCTCTTCAGTTCGATCTAATTGGGATATCTTAAGTAGTTGTTTTTTTTCCATATCAATAAATTTCTGCAAATCTCTTTGTGAGCGAACATATCTTAAATTTATATACTTCAAATAAAATCTGCTGTTTATCTCTTCAAGTTCATCAATATTAGATCCAACATATAATTTATAATCAAGGTTTTTTCTTGACGCTGTGAATCTTAGAATAGATTTTCCTTCATCACTAATATGCCCTCTAAGCACAGCAAGAACCGCTTCCTCATTAATATTTGAAAAATGAATTGTTATAATGAAATCATCGGCCTGAGTGCCATCACTTTTTATATTGAAATCAGATTCACTAGGTTCTATTTCTCTATCTGAAAGAGATTTGTCCAATAAAAGCCTCAAAGCATATATCACGTTTGTTTTGCCAACATCATTCAAACCAATGATTAATGTGCTCTCTTTAAAAGCCATGTCCGCTGCTTCAAAGTTTCTGAAATTAGTAAGCTCGAGTTTATCAATAATCATAAATTATCCTTTGAATAGCATTACAGGGAATACGTGCCATTATTTTTCTTGCGCGCAGTCAGACCCCCGCCCGCGCTCTTTACGTGTGGGTATTAATGCACACGCTTGCATCAGGCTAAAGAATTGATCTTATCGAATACAGTTTCAAACATTCTTACACTGGAGGTCGTTTAGAGTGTAGTGCTGGTAATTCACATGCGGAAGTCAGCTTTGGGCACACAACAAACCTTAAAAATTGCTTTAATTTTAATAACACAACCCTGCCCCACTCAACTTCCACACAAATAAATAATGCAGCAATCGCTATCGGTGGCTTACAACCAAGTCAGAACAGCTGCAAGCAAAAATATTAAAACTCAATTTCTAAACAGCTCAAAACTCAAATACGTTATTTTTATTCACAACCGCTAAATTAAAGACCATAAACACTATGTACGCTAGTAACCATTACAGAATATTACGGCTTTTTCATTTTAAATTTCTGGCATTAGCCAATGATGACCGTTAATCACTCTAAGCGAGTGATTAACGTACGGAAACTGCGGGGAAGTTAATGAGGAGTACGCGATGCAAAGCTAAAACTGATAAACGAGAAATTAAAAGCTAAAGCAGGCTCTATTCCATTTGCCCAGCTACTAATTTCTGAACTTGATGTCTTGTTTCACTAATTTTTTCAACGATACCCAGGGTTGCCTCTAAACATTCTATCGCAAGCGTCTCGACCTCGGCATCGCTAAGAAAGATTCTATTAGGTTCTACACGCTTGTAGCCATTGAGTTGATCAATGCTTTCTAGCAGCTCTTTAATTTTTTCCTCAAGGTCATCTAATCCTAACTGCTTCGAAACATAAATATCAGACAGCTCCCCTTGCACTGCATACTTAATACGATGCCTCTGAGTAATTCCAGATGACGATGTAGGATCAGCTTTAAACCAATCGCATGCTGAAACTTTTTCATCGGGCGATGAATTTTGTAATACATAACGAATTAATTCGCCAAGTGCAAATGCAAAGTTATTAACACGAAGAAGAAGGTCAGCTTTAGCTAAATTACTTAGCGCAGCGTTTAGCAGCGCGAGCTCAAACTCGTCTGCAAATTCAAGGGTTATACGATCTTTGTAGACAGTTGCCAGATCTTTCATGTGATGCCCTCGGGTTAGATTTATCTGCGTAGCATTGAATGTGCAACTGCATTAATTACTCCCGCCGCAATTAGTCTTAGGACACTTTTCCATCTTCCTGGAGTTTTCGTTCTTCAGTAATTTCCAGAGCAATCCCCGCCGCCGCTTCGGCAGTCATGCCCTCGGTGCGGCGCAAGTATTCGACCTCGCCGACTATATCGCCGCGCTCCACTGTCACATCCTCAACCTGCACCGATTCGCCAGGAAGCTCGACTTTTAGTTCATCGATCAACATCAGCAACGCCGCCCAGCAGCGCGCCAGCAATACCGTAGAGCGTACCCCCAACGATCAATGCGAACAGCACGATCGACGATGGCAAGCGCAATGAACGGCCATACACAATTGGAATTAATACTCGGCTCTCAAACTCTTCGTAAATTAGCAATAACACCAACACTACGGTCGCGACGCCAGTGCCGACAGCCAGTGCGGCTAGTACTGCGGGAATCAAAATTAGAAAAACACCCACGAAAGGAAGTACGTCAACAATTCCCCCAAAAGCCGCGATTGCAATTGCATTCGGCACGCCGCAGGCAGTGAGTAAGATAAACAGAAAAATCGCCATCAAGGCGCAGGTCAGTACCTGGCCACGCACATATCCGCCAACGATGGTTTCGAGATTGAGTAAGATGCGCGAAAGTTTGATGTGGTGGGCCCGCGGTATGACCGAGAACAATGCGCCACGCAACCGGTCGCGGTCAATCATGATATACACCGCAAGAAAAAAAGCAGCGGCACCGTAAGCAATGATTTCAATAAGGATCTTTGAAAATGCCATTGCTTCAGCGCTGTAAGATTTGAATAGCGCAGCGTACTTTACCTGTTTCAAAGCATCGGCTAAGGGCACGGTAATCGGATACCCGGCGAAGAACTTTACCAAGCGCCCGCGCAATTCCGGTTCCTGGTCCGCCAAGCTGATAACTTGGGCAATAAAGGGCGGCACCGTGAATATTGCCAATGCCGACAGAACAGACAGCAATGCCGTAAACACGATTGCGATTGCGTTATACCGGTGCAGTTTGCGCCGTTCGAACCATTCGACGGCCGGATTCAAGGTTCCCACCAGCATCAATGCAGTAATGAGTACCAGAATCACCGGTATAAGCCGCGCTAATAGCATTACACCGAGTACCACGCCAACTACGCTGATCAGCGTCCAGGGTGCGATCTCGATGCGAAATGTGCGCTTCAGCTCTGGGGCAGGTATCTCTTGCGCGTGATCGTGGCTGAGCTGTGGCATAAGTGAGTTCTTCCCGGGTCAGTTGAGAGGAGTTCGGCGAGCCTCACTCATGGTAAAACTAGTAAAGCAGGGCCTCCTGGCGGGATCTGTGCGCCAACGCTCTCGGCGCTACGCCGTGTTTCACACTGTTAATTGTTTAGGTTGGTTGACGATGGCCGGTTGGGGAAAAGGATTCATCGGTAGTGTGGGATATTTTAGATTTATCGTCGATATTCCCTTCCGGGTAATTTCCATTTTTCTTAGGTCTATAAGCAAGCCATCTAAAGGCGATATTGATGGTTTTGATTTTTAGAATCAATGAAGAGAATTCAGGATGTTTTATTGACTCTGTGTGTTTTTAAAAAGCGTTACTACAAACGTAAAAGCCCAGTTCATTCTCTCACTGGGCTTCTTAACTAAAATTAATTTGTAATTTTTAAAAATTATTTTCTTTCCAACCTATTACTTAGATGTTCAGCCAAACGAATTGAAAGCGCGATAATCGTGAAGGTTGGGTTGGAGATTCCAGTCGTGGGAAAAACCGAAGATCCTGCCACATAAAGATTATCGAGTGAATGCACCCTAAGATCCGCGTTAACGACTCCCTGCGCAGGGTCATTCGACATTCGCGTTGTTCCGATATGGTGCCCATTGACGGTGAGCTGGTTTTTAACATCGCTCCATGACTGATAAGAAATATCACCGTCCAACTTGTTCACTGCTGCTTTGAAAAGTGCTGTGGATTTTGTATAGGTCTGCTCATCCACTGCGGATAGCTTCCAGGTAATCATGGTTTGCCGCTGGTTAAAGACCAAGTCACATGTATCGGCCAGCGTGACCCGACTCTCAGGATTAGGTGCCATTTCAAAATAGTATTGGCCATAATTAGCCCAAAACCAGCACCTGCCAATACCTTCGCTTCGCGCCACTTCTGCAGTGGGAATAAACCTGCCAGCGACAGTTACGCCATTTGCATCCTTCCAATTTCCACTCGGTGTTTGGCCATCCATAAGCCTGGATTCACTCTCACTAAGATATTTATTTGTGACCTGAATTACCTGATTTTGCGACAGTGGATGACACATAAAATAACGGCCAACCAAATCGTGTTCGTTCCCGGCATTCGATAATAAAAGTTGATGAGCATTGGCCACTGCTCCGCAAGCGAGCACGTAGATGTCTGCCTTGATAGTAAACTCTGTTGCTTTCTGCGGCGGATTAGCATCCCCCATACTTGCCACACTCAACTCTGCCACACTGCCCTGCTGGTGATTTATGTTGAGTAAACTCGCATTGAGAATGACATCAACAGCGCTTTGGCCAATCGTTATTTTGTCAAACGTTCTGCTCGCAAAATTTAAATAATCAGCACCAATAAACTGATACATTTCGGTATTGAAACCGTCGAGGCACGGAACCTCTGCTTGCAATATATCCGCCCAATACTCAGCATCAAAATTGTTGCTATGAAGCTTACAAAATGTAGCTGCTTCAGCATAATAAGGATCGAGATCGGTACGGTTGATGGGCCAACCAGGAAAGTTCTCGCGCTTTTCAAACACGATTGGGTCCAGCGGCCGCGATTGGCCACCCCAGTGCGTAGAAGTGCCACCGAACACACGCTCGCGTTCTGTTGGGGAAGCGCTGTCTTCCGCGTAGGGCCTGATAAGAAAATCCGGCTCAATATTATTGGTCGCAAATAATCCATCGGCTTTTCCGTTATAGAGTAGTTTTTTATCTGCCCAACTACTCCACCACTGCGCACCATAATCGCGGCTGCCTTCGATTAAAATAACTTTCACTCCGGCTTTTTGTAAATACCATGCGGCAGTGATACCCGCAGGGCCAGAACCAATAATGCATACCTGTGTAGACAGCACCGTTCCACAGGGAATATCTTTTCCGTTTCTGATCATGATTTTCTCCGTTAATAATTATTGTATTTGGCGAAGGCAGCAGTAGAGGTAAATGCACACCGAATGATGTGCAATAAAAATAAGATACTTAAGATAAATGACCGAACGAATGGATGACCATTACCGCGCATTACATCAGCAGGGAATATGGGCTGGAGATTTAATAATCATGTTTTGCGCAGGCCAGGGATTCGAATTTAAATTCGTAATATTATGTAATGGCTACTGACGTATACAGCATTTATAGTGCTTACTCCGCCTATTCCAGCTAAAAATAATTCATTCGGAATAACAATCTGAATGAGGCTATTTCATTCCTGGAGTCATTTAACCTTTTCGATATCAAGACAACTCGCTTGGTGAGTGGACAAAAAAAGCAAAAGTAAGATTTATTGAAAAAAGTAATGAATTTCTATTTCCATTCTTGATCCTCATTTTGACCAAGAAAGAGAAACCTTAATTTAAATTTAAAAACACCAAAAAAATTGCTTTTTTCAATAGAGGTGGAGAACCTCGATGAATGGCGAGAAGAAATGGCGGCTAAAGTTACAGGTTTGAGTGAGTTAGTTGAACTACCTTAGGCTTCACTAGTTACAGCGCAATCTCACATTAACTTTCTTTAATGCATAAATCTGTTATCTTTCGCTTTCGATCAGCTGGTGGTATCTCATAGTGCTCTTCTCTTGGCGGAGGTCGGCATGAATTCAATCAGCTGACCTCTCTTACCAATTGCACTTAATATCTGAAACCATCTAAATTAAATTTATGAGGAATTTCTAAAATGCCGTATAGCAAAGACTTTGAATCAGCGTGGGTTAACTCGTTTAGCAACTCAGATATCCGAAAACTTTGGCTGCGGGGAACAAGAAAAGATCGCAATACAAGAATTAATGAGCACATGCCATTGGTGTTGGCGATCACGCCTGAACTCAATGAAACCGACAAGACTCAACTGTTCAATTTAGCAAATGCTTGCATCAGTGACTCAAAAGAGGAGCGGATGTTTAATTTGGCAGTAGAACGCCAGTGGATTCTGAATGCCGCAGTCCGTGCAGGTAGAGCAGTCACTGACCTTAGAGCGCAAGCAGCGCACACTGCGCGCTACAGTGTTAATGAAGAAACCATTGAAGTTATGCTGGACAACGACCAAATGAAACACCAACCCAGAAGTGTGCCAATAGGAACCCGGGTTGCTGAAGGTGAAAAATTCCCAACTCACAAAGCCAGCAAAGCTTGGCACGAAGATAACACAATGCGCTTCATGGCTCTCTGGGCTGCAAACACGCCTCTGGTTGAAGGCGGCAGAGAATCATTCAACCAAGGAGAAAAATACCTGGTGGATACTCTTGGCATTTCATTTGAAGGAACCTATCTCGTTTTAAACAATGAAAAATATGTTTTGTTTCATTGCTATCCAAATTCAAGAGCCGGCGTACCTACTAACTTCGTCCCATGGAATTCCACAATTCGCAAACTTTAGCTATTGCTAACGACAATTTAACTGCGCGTATTTTTACAGCGGCTGAGTACAAGGGACGGAGGAATTTAATTTCAAACAATTTGATCATTTTAAAATCCCTCCCTCCCCCTTAGATGCAAAATTGACACAGGTGAAAGTAAAGCCGTATATCTCCAAATTTATCTAGCCCGCCATGGCACCGGGGATACCATTCACCAATATTTGAAAATTGTCAGGCACGACTCCTCTTATATTTTTTTATACATCACAAGATGGCAGCGATTAGAATTAAGTAGGCCACTTCGAATTAAAATCCACGGCACCGGTACAAATAGGTTTTACAGCCCAGGCATCTGTGGCTGACAATTTTATTGCGAACTTCTCAGATGTAAAATATCGCGCAGAAAAGTTTAACCATTTCTGGCAAGGTAGTAGTTCAATTTTTTTGTAGTTTTTGTAAACAGAGTTTCACTAAAGGGTTAAAAAATGAATCGTAGGAAATTTATGAAAGTGATAGGAGCTTCAGGAGCTGCAACGATGTTGCCCACATTAATTACATCCATGGCAGCGAGCACAATTCTGGCCATGCCTGTTGCCTCAGAACCTGCCAGGCGCCGCTTTGATGCCGCCGAGCGGCTTCGGTTGTTGGAAGTGGGACAGGCGCGCCTCGGCGTTTGCTTCATCGACACAGTTACCGGTGAAATCAGCGGTAATCGCATTGAGGAACGCTTTGCTATGTGCTCGTCGTTCAAGCTGGCAATGGTTGCTGCCTGCCTGCGCGAGGCCGACAACGGGCGCTTGAATTTGGAGGAGATACTTCCCTATTCAGAGGCAGATCTTCTTCCTTGGGCACCGGTCACAAGAAAGCATCTCGCCAAGGGCGGGCTGAGCATTGCCACTTTGGCGCAAGCGGCTCAAGAAATGAGCGATGGTGTTGCCGCCAACCTTTTGGTTAAGCGTCTGGGTGGCCCTAATGTTGTCACCACGAAGTTCCGGGAAATGGGCGATACGGTGACCCGCCTTGATCGCTACGAGCCGGATCTAGGTTTGGTTCTTTCCGCCGATACTCGCGACACCACCTCACCCCTTGCTTATGCGCAGCTTGTCAGGCGAATTCTAACTGGCAATATTTTACGGCACGATTCGCGCGAACGACTTCTGGCGTGGACGCGAAATACAGCCACGGGTACCAGGCGGCTGCGCGCCGGTCTCCCCAGTGAGTGGCGTACTGGGAACAAGACTGGGACTGGGCGCGACCAGGGGACGACCAACAAGTGCAATGACGTTGCTATTACTTTTCCGCCCGGCAAGAACCCAATCGTTATTGCAGCCTATTTCGACAGCGGCGAATACACGGAAAAAATAGAAGCGAGGCATGAAGCTGTCCTCGCTGAAGTGGGAAAGATTGCTGCCGAATGGGCCATAAGCTAGTCACGCGGTTTACTTTTCCGCTGATCCCAAATTCGACTAGTGATGCCCAATAAACGCATCAATCGACGAATTAAAAACGCTGAAAGACATAATTAATAACTAAAAATATAACAAGCGATAGTGGTGTCAACCTTTAACTTTTAGGTATGGCACCACCGTTGGTTATCTCTCAGTATCGCATTTAAAATTGTAATCAATTTACGTGTTCTAACTTGGAAAGCAACTTGCTTATAAAACCTACACCGAAAGATATGACGCCACTTTGGCTTCATCCACCGATGACCTTAATTCCTCATGCACTATCTCACCCTTTTCAATCACCAAAATCCTGTCGGCAATATCCAAGGCAAAACTTAATACTTGTTCGGAAACAATAATCGACAAGCCGCGTTTATCGCGAATGGATTTTAAGGTGCGCCCTATTTCGCGAATAATGGAGGGTTGAATTCCCTCGGTTGGTTCATCCAGCAACAATAGTTTTGGATCACTTGCTAATGCGCGTGCAATGGCTAATTGTTGTTGCTGACCGCCAGACAAATTTCCACCGCGCCTGCTGCGCATTTCATAGAGTACCGGAAACATATCGTAAAGATCCTGGGGCACAGATTTTTTATTGGTCGCCGTTAAACCGGTTTCAATATTTTCTTTTACTGTCATGCTGGAAAAAATCATGCGGCCCTGGGGCACAAAACCAAAACCACTGGCGACCCGCTGATAACTTTTCAAGCCGCTGACTTCAGCATAATTCAATTTCACGCTGCCTTGGGAACTTGGGATAACACCCATCAGGGATTTCATCAGTGTGGTTTTCCCCATGCCGTTACGCCCCATAATGGCGACTATCTCATTCGATTTGATCGTAAAATTTAAACCGTGCAAGACTTCACTTTGCCCGTAACACACACGGTAATCAGAGACAGATAACATATAAATTCCTCGCTAGTTAATGCCCCAAATAAACTTCAATCACATGTGGATCTGCTTTCACTTTATCAATCGAGCCTTCGGCAAGAATTTTTCCCTGATGCAATACGGTAACGCGATCTGCAATTTTGGCGACGAATTGCATATCATGTTCTATCACAATGACCGAGCGATCTTTGGTGATGCGCCGTAAGAGTTCGGCAGTTTGTTGCCGTTCGCCCACCGACATTCCTGCAACCGGTTCATCGAGCATTAATAATTCCGGGTCTTGAATTAATAACATACCAATCTCGAGCCATTGTTTTTGACCGTGACTTAACAGCTCTGCTTGTTTATACAATTGATCGCCTAAAAAAATCATATCGGCAACTTCATGTACTTTATTAATGACTTCCTGATCGCGTTTAAAAACCAGCGCACCAAACACAGTGCGACCACGTGGAAAAGAAATTTCCAAATTTTCGAAAACCGTTAGGTCGCCATAAATTGACGGTGTTTGAAATTTTCTGCCAATGCCAGAGTTAACAATGTCGTGCTCTTTTAATTTGGTAATTTCTTTGTTGCGAAATTTAATCGAACCGGCGGTGGCTTTAGTGCGCCCGCAAATTAAATCCAGCACGGTTGTTTTACCTGCACCATTAGGGCCGATGATCACGCGAATTTCGTGTTCATCGACATAAAAGGTTAAATCATCCACCGCTTTAAAACCATCAAAGGAAACGGTGAGGCCCTCAACCGCTAACAGGAAATCTGTATTACTCATGGAGAGCTCCTTGCGTGATGGATGGAAGATTTTGTTGGGATACATCGGTGGTGACTTTTATTGGTTTTGGTTTTTCAGTTGCAATGTGATTCGCGTCCAGCTGCGGTGTGGGTGTATTTTGCTGTTTGGGTTTAGCTTCTACTTTTGCTTTACCCATATTTTTTATAGCGGCACTCCAGATTTTAAATTTGGGCGCAACATAGGTTGTGTATAAACCAGCTAAACCGTCCGGGAAGGCCATGACGACGGCAATAAATAATCCGCCCAGTGCAAACAACCACAGCTCAGGAAAATTTTCTGACAAAATCGATTTAGACCAGTTGACTAGCAGAGCGCCGTAAACCGCGCCGATAATAGACATGCGCCCGCCCACCGCGCAAAAAATTACCATCTCAATAGATGGCACAATTCCCACCAACGTGGGCGACATAAAACCGACTTGCAAGGTAAACAACGCACCACCGATTGCGGCAAATACGGCAGCAGCACAAAATACAAATATTTTAAAACTGGAAACATCGTAGCCAGAAAAACGTACGCGATCTTCTTTTTCACGCATGGCTACCAGCAAACGCCCCAATTTGCTTTTGCGAATAAATTGCGCAACGAACAAACAGACAAACAACATAAACACGCAAAAAAAATACAGTATATATTTAGCCTCGTCGGTGCGAATATCCCATCCCTGTAACGTCCGTAAATCGGTCATGCCGTTTACACCACCGGTATAACCCTGTTGGCCGATAATTAAAATCGTTAGGATTGCTGCAACAGCTTGCGTAATAATCGCAAAGTAAACTCCACCTACCCTGCGTTTAAACATGGCTGCGCCCACCACATAAGCAATAATACCTGGCACAACAATAATGGCTGCGAGGGTGAAGGGTAAGCTGTAAAAAGGTTTCCAGAAAAAAGGTAGCGCGGTGATTTGATTCCAATCCATGAAATCAGGAATGCCAGGCGTCGATTGAATTTTGGTGGTAATAGGGTCTGATGCTTCCAGCTTTAAAAACATCGCCATCAAATAACCACCGAGACCAAAAAATACGCCCTGCCCCAAACTTAAAATACCGCCGTACCCCCAACACAACACCAAGCCAATGGCGACAAAAGCATAGGTTAAATATTTTCCAATTAGATTCAGTCGAAAAATATCCAGCGTTAGTGGTAACACCAGCACTAACAACAATCCCAGCACTAAAAATCCGAAGATTTCTTTTTTGGGTAAGAGTGATGCCAAGCCTTGATAAGACATAATCTTCTCCTCAGCGACGAACTTTTAGCGTGAATAAACCTTGTGGGCGTACCATTAAAATCAGTACCACAAACAACAGTGTTAATACCTTCGCCATAGAGCCACTCATAAAAAATTCCATCGTCGATTGCGCTTGTGAAATACTAAATGCAGAAGCAATAGTGCCAAGCAAACTGGTTGCGCCACCAAATACCACGACTAAAAAAGTATCGACAATATAGAGTTGGCCGGAGGTAGGCCCGGTTGAACCAATCATGGTAAAAGCGCTACCGGCAACACCCGCGATGCCGCAACCGAGCGCAAAAGTAATGCGATCAACACGTGCAGTATTAATACCTACAGCACCTGCCATAGGACGATTTTGCACTACCGCGCGCACTTGAATTCCCCAGCGCGAGCGATACATTAAGATTCCCACTGCGGTGGAAATACCCAGCGCTAAACACATTACAAATAAACCGTTAATCGGTAGCTCAATAGTCTCGGTAATTTTTACTGAGCCCATCAACCAGTCGGGTAAGGTGACACCTACTTCGCGCGCACCAAATACGCTGCGGTAAGTTTGTTGTAAAATTAAACTTAAACCCCAGGTTGCTAACAAGGTATCGAGTGGGCGATGGTAAAGATGGCGAATCATCGCCCATTCCACTAACGCACCCAATGCGCCAGCGGCGATAAAAGCCAGTATCATCGCGAGAATAAAATAAACACTGAATAGGCCCGGTAAATAAGTAGAAAATAAATTTGAGGTTAAATAAGTGACGTAAGCACCGAGAATCATAAATTCACCGTGCGCCATATTGATAACACCCATTTGCCCAAAAATAATCGCTAGACCCAAGGCCATCAACACAAATACCGAAAACAAAATTAACCCTGCTACACCCTGCATCGCAAAAATGGAAATTAAATCCGAGGTGCTATATTCAGCAAACATGATGTATTCCTCTGTTGAATTTCACTCGCAAAATCAAGTCACTCGCTATTACACGAGTGACTTGTCTTTTCAACTTATTGATAACCTTTTGGAAAAGGATCCGGCTCAATCAATTCTTTGGTTTCAAAGACCACATCATATTGGCCGTCTGGTCGCGCGTGACCGATACGGGTTTTGGACCAGAGGTGATGATTAGGATGGATTTTGACGTAGCCTTCAGGCGCCGTTGTTAATTCGAGGCCGGGTGATGCTGCGCGCACTTTATCAACATCAAACGAACCGGCTTTTTCTACTGCGGCTTTCCACAACCATGCGCCCAAATAGGCTGCTTGAGTTACATCACCAATCACCACATCTTTACCCCAGCGCGCTTTGAAATCCGCAACAAATTTTTTGTTGTTTTCATTCGGTAGGCTTTGGAAATATTTCATAGAGGCATAGGCGCCCTGCATATTTTCACCACCTATGCCCAGGATTTCATCTTCAGTGACCGAGATAGTTAACAGCAGTGGTTTTTCTTTGGTCATATCTATGCCGGCCGCTTTTAATTGTTTGTAAAAGGCTACGTTGGAGCCGCCGACAACAATGCCGTAAATCACATCGGGTTTAGTAAGCTTAATTTTATTAATGACGGAGTTAAATTGGGTGTGACCCAGCGGATAATATTCTTCACCGACAACTTTCAAGCCTAATTTTTCGATATGTTTTCGCGCAATTTTATTGGATGTGCGCGGCCAAATATAATCTGAGCCGAGCAAATAAAATGATTTTGCACCTTTGGTTTTGGTGACCCAATCAATACCGGCGATAATTTGTTGCGTCGCTTCCTGACCGGTGTAAATCACATTTTTTGATTGTTCCAGGCCTTCATAAAAAGTGGGGTAATAAAGCATACCGTTGTACTGCTCGAAGATCGGCAATACTGCTTTGCGCGATGCGGATGTCCAGCAACCAAATACTGCAGCTACTTTATCGTTGACTAATAATTTTTTGGATTTTTCGGCAAAGGTTGGCCAATCGCTTGCGCCGTCCTCCTGAATAAATTCAATTTTTCTGCCGAGTACGCCCCCCATTGCATTGATTTGTTCAATGGCTAATTTTTCAGCCTGGATTGAACCCGTCTCACTAATCGCCATGGTGCCAGTGGCCGAATGCAAAATGCCTACCTTCACCGTGGTGGCGGTAACAGCAAGGCCCGTTGTATTGACTTCCGCCGCTCGCACACCGCTGCCAGCGAGTGACGCGGCGAGCACGAATAAACAGATTTTCCAATCAAGTAATTTAAGTGTGCTGGCAAATGTATGCGTGTGCGCATCACTGCCTTTAAAAATGGATACATTCATGGTCGTTCCTCACATTTAATATTTCAGGCTAGGTTAGTGGCACCAACAAAATCATTACTGACTGAGAAAATAATTTTGGAATAACAATCATTTTTGCTCACAGCTTGCAATCTACGCACATCGGCCCTGCTTACCCATTCGATAAATAGCGCAGGGCACTACGTCATTTAACGCATAGTGCAATTTACTTAAGTTCCGTATTTTTCAAGATATAGAGAGGGATGAAATAAATTTGGCTTGGTGATCTTGTGGTACGGGAATTGAAAGGTAATTAATGCGCCACAATGTTTTTTACAGTTTTGCGTTCTGACAAAGAAAAAGTTGATTTCCATTAAAAAATTTGCACCAAAGCAGCACCGCAAAAATTAAAAAGCACAACTAAAGCACATTGAAGTCTATTGCTCACTAAGTTAAAGGTTGTACATGACAGCCAAACAACACATTTTTCGTGTGCGACGCAATTACAACCAATGGGTTGCCAATCAAACCCTCGAAGATTATGCGCTGCGTTTTACCGCTAAGAGTGCGCGACGTTGGTCCAGCGCTCGAGTCGCCACTACTGCGCTGGGTGCAATCTCTTTTCTCGCATTAGAAGCTATAGGCGGTGCAATTACCTTGCACTATGGTTTTAACAATGCCATTGCTGCGATTTGTGTTGTCAGTTTTATTATTTTTTTAACAGCGATTCCTATCAGTTATTACGCAGCAAAATATGGTGTTGATATTGATTTGTTAACGCGCGGTGCTGGCTTTGGTTATATTGGCTCTACCATTACTTCACTGATTTATGCATCCTTTACGTTTATTTTTTTCGCGCTTGAAGCTGCCATCATGGCAATGGCATTGGAACTTTTATTTCATATTCCGCTGCCGTGGGGTTATTTATTAAGTTCTATCGCGATTATCCCACTGGTGACTCATGGCATTACCGTTATTAGCCGCTTTCAACTCTGGAGCCAACCGCTGTGGATTGTTCTGCAACTTATTCCATTTGTTTTTATTATTTATGCAGATGCTAGCGCGGTCGATAATTGGCAAGAATTTTCCGGCAGTCTGCAACAATTACCAGCGCAACAAGGCGTTAATATTTTATTTTTTGGCGCGGCATCTGCAGTGGTATTTTCATTGATTGCACAAATTGGTGAACAAGTCGATTTTTTACGTTTTTTACCACCGGCAAAAAAAGGGAAAGAGTGGCGCTGGTGGACAGCACTTCTTGCCGGTGGCCCGGGCTGGATTTTTATCGGCGCGATAAAAATGCTGGCAGGTTCATTTCTGGCAGTGCTTGCTTTGACTCACGGCGTACCTTCCAGTGAAGCCGCTGACCCCACGCGAATGTATATGATTGCGTTTGGTTATTTAACGCATTCACCGCAGGTCGCATTGGCATTCGCGGGAATTTTTGTCATCCTCAGTCAATTAAAAATTAATGTGACTAATGCTTATGCGGGGTCAATTGCCTGGTCGAATTTCTTTTCGCGCTTAACTCACAGTCATCCGGGTCGCGTAGTCTGGTTAGTGTTTAATGTAGCCATTGCCTTGTTGCTAATGGAGTTGGGAGTCTATCGCGCGCTCGAACAAACCCTGGGGTTTTACGGCATAGTCGCGGTGGCATGGCTAGGTGCACTAGTCGCTGATTTGGTGATTAACAAACCGCTTGGTCTCAGCCCCAATTATATTGAATTTAAACGCGCCCACCTTTATGACATTAATCCTGTTGGTTTCGGTGCTATGTTATTTGCATCGGTGATTGGAATAACTTGTCACACAGATTTGTTCGGGAATATTGCGCAAGCACTGTCTCACTTTATCGCTTTGACTTGCGCCTTAATTGCCGCACCTGTTATCGCGTGGGTGACTAAGGGCCGTTATTACATCGCGCGCCCTACACTCGCTACATCAACTGAAGTTTTAAAAATTCCTAGCTATCCAGAGCAGCGTCAATACAGCACCGTCACCTGCTGCATTTGCGAACACAAATTTGAATCAGAAGATATGACTTATTGCCCCGCTTATGCTGGCGATATTTGCTCCCTGTGCTGTTCGCTAGATGCGCGTTGCAACGATTTTTGCAAACCTGGCGCTAATTACAGGGAGCAATTGAATAATTTTTTTAAATTGTTTTTACCCCACTGGATAACCTCCAGAATCAGTTCGCAAGTTGGACAATTTATTATTTTAATTTTAACGATCAATGGTCTCTCGGCCATTTTGTTGTCGCTGATTTATTTTCAAACACCTATCCCCGATAGCGATACCGCGCTGCTATTGGAAAACAGTTTGTGGAAAGTATTTTTCTTACTGATTATTATCACTGGCATTGTCAGCTGGCTATTTGTGCTAGCACATGAAAGTCGCCATGTTGCGCAAGAAGAATCACAACGTCAAACACGTTTACTGATGGAAGAAATTGAAGCTCACGAACGCACTGACAATGCACTGCAAATCGCCAAAGAACAAGCTGAAGCTGCTAACCAGGCAAAAAGCCGTTATCTTACGGGTATTAGTCATGAATTACGGTCACCGTTAAATGCAGTATTAGGCTATGCACAATTGCTGGAGAAAGACCCGGGCATGCCTGCACATCGCAAAGAAGCCATAGGGGTTATTCGTCGCAGTGGCGAACATTTGGCAGACCTCATTGAAGGTCTATTGGATATTTCTAAAATAGAAGCTGGCAGACTGGAATTAAATAAAAATCAGGTTCGTTTACAGCTGTTAATGGATCAGCTGGTTAACATGTTTCGTTTGCAGGCTGAGGCCAAAGGTTTGCAATTTATCTATAAGTGTCAGGATCGTTTGCCAGAATTTGTCCGCACGGACGAAAAACGTCTGCGTCAAATTCTCATTAATTTATTATCGAATGCCATAAAGTACACCGACAAAGGCAACATTTTTTTTCAGCTAGGATACCGCAATCAGGTTGCAGAATTTACCGTGCAAGACACAGGTGAAGGCATAGCCCTTGAAAATATCGAACGGATTTTTCGCCCCTTTGAACGCATCCAAAGACCCGGCTCTACTGCTACAGGTTCCGGGTTAGGTTTAACCATCACGCGTTTACTCACGGAAATCATGGGCGGTGATATTTCCGTAAAAAGTTTACCCGGTGCGGGCAGCACATTTAAAGCGAGTTTAATGTTGGCGGCAATTAATAATCCTTTTGAAGAAAGTTTGCACGCACCCGTACAAACTATTTACGGTTATCACGGTTCGCCGCGCACCATCATGATAGTGGATGATGAAAAAACTCATCGCATGTTAATGCGAACATTTTTAACACCGCTTGGATTTAATTTGATTGAAGTCGACAACTCGCTTAACGCACTCGATATTCTTGCGCAACAAACCGCTGAGCATAATCAACCTGCGCTTATCATGCTTGATGTGTCTATGCCCGGACTGGATGGTTGGGAACTGGCAGAAAAATTACGTCAGGTTCAGTATCGCCTGCCCATTATTATGGTTTCAGCAGACGCCAGCGAAGGCCGTAATCAACCACAATCACAAGAAGCATCACCGCTGCATGATGCTTATATTACCAAGCCCGTACGACTACCTTTGTTGCTCGATCACATTGGGCATCTATTGAATCTGCGCTGGTGCTATGAAGAAGATTTATTACCCACATCAGCCAATCCTGTAGCAAAAATTTTTCAACCATTGGCGTTACCCGGCGCGGAGCATTTAAATGATATCGCACATCTCGCCAGCATCGGTCACAAGCAAGGTTTACAAAAAAAGATTCGCCAACTAGAAGAAAATAATCTCGCAACACCTGAATTTTTACAGCAGCTAAAAAACCTTACTAACCATTTTCAATTTGAAAAAATTGTGCAATGGGTAGATGCCGAATACAGTGAAGAATCAGAGTAAAGCGCAATGAACAAGCAACAACGCAATGTGGTATTAGTGATTGATGACAGTATTGAAAGCATTCATATGCTTAATGATGTGCTGGAGGAATCCGGCTTCACTGTGCTGGTAGCCTTGGAGGGTTCGCAAGCCTTAACGATTACTAAAAATATTACCCCCGACATTATTTTACTTGATGCCATAATGCCGAATATGGATGGTTTCGAGACCTGTAGAAAATTAAAATTAAATTCACAATTAATCGATGTACCGATTATTTTTATGACGGGTTTGAGTGACACTGAGCATGTACTTATGGGCCTTACCGCTGGCGGTGTTGACTACGTAACCAAACCGATTAATACCGATGAACTTATCGCAAGAATGCAAGTGCATTTGGCCAATGCACGTATGACGCAGAGCGCGCGCATGGCGCTCGATACTGCCGGTCAATTTCTCTTCACGGTAAATTTGCATGGACAATTGTTGTGGGCTACGCCTCAAGTTCATCAACTACTTGACTCTATGCCAGGCGACCAAAATGCTCAGGGACTTAGCGTATGCTTACCTCAGCTATTACAGGATTGGTTTAAGCATAAACCCACCACGGGCCATCACCTGAAACTTTCACAGCTTGATCCTCCGCTAACTATCGAAATGCTTAATTTTATTGATAACCGCGAATATTTATTACGCCTGACCAACCAACACAAACCCGCTGATGATACCCGCGTTTTCAAAGAGCAATTTGCAGTGACCGGTCGCGAAGCTGATGTATTATTGTGGATTGCTCACGGAAAAACTAATCGGGAAATTGGTTTGATATTAGAAATGAGCCCACGCACCGTCAACAAACACTTGGAACAGATTTTTAAAAAATTGGGGGTAGAAAATAGAACTTCAGCTGCAGCGCTAGCCATTAAATGTTTGTAGCCTGAGTGATGGTTCTGTTTGCAAAAGTTAACTGCAAAAGTTTTAACAACAGGCATATTTCGGCACAGCAATTACCAATTCGTCGCGTGAAAGTGCTTGAAATCCTTAGCTCGATTATTCAAACTGTCAAAGAGTTATGGAGCTTTTTCGCCAAAGCTCTTTTAGATTTTCCTCATCCAGTGTTTCCCTTTCCATTAACAGAGCAACGCCCTCTTCTAAAAAATGGCGATGCTTTTGAATGGTATTCACCGCGGTATCAAAACTTTGATTTATTATTTTTCGCGTTTCCGCATCAATTGCTTCAGCGGTTTTCTCACTGTAATCATGGCTTCTGGATAAAATACGTTGATCCAAAAACGGCGTTGTTGCTCGGTCGTAACTTAGCAATCCCAACACATCACTCATGCCATATCGCGTAATCATGGTACGGGCAATATCGGTCGCTTTATCAAAATCATCTGCCGCGCCTGTGGATATTTTATTTAAAAATATCGTTTCAGCAGCACGACCACCCAAGAGCACCGAAATTTTTTTTTCCAGATCTTCCTTATTAATTAAATATTGATCCTCGGTTGGCCTTCTCATAGTGAAACCTATGGCGCCTATTCCACGCGGAATAATACTCACCTTGTGGACCGCTTCGCTCTTTTCCAAAGCAAAGGATACTGAAGCGTGGCCCATCTCATGGTAAGCAACTTGTTTTTTTCCGCTTCGCTTAACACTCGACTTTTTCTTTCGAGTCCGGCCACCAATCGCTCTATTCCCGCAGTAAAATCGCGTTGCTCTACGCCCTCGCCTCCTCTCCTGGTCGCGATCAATGCAGCCTCGTTTACCAGATTCGCAAGATCAGCGCCAGAGAATCCGGCGGTCAAACTTGCGAGCTGATCCACATCAACTTCGCTGGAAAGCTGGACGTTTTTAAGATGAATTTTCAAAATATCAGAACGTCCTTTGCGATCCGGTTTATCCAACACTACCTGACGATCAAATCTGCCCGAACGCAGTAGTGCCGGGTCGAGAATTTCTGGCCGGTTAGTGGCGGCGAGAAGAACAATACCTTGCGAGGGATCAAAACCATCGAGCTCTGCAAGTAACTGATCCAGCGTTTGCTCTTTTTCTTCATGGCTACCGCTTAAAGCATTGCTTCCCCGCGCTTTACCCAAGGCATCCAATTCATCAATAAAAATAATACAGGGCGCATTGCTTCTGGCTTCAATAAAAAGATCGCGCACCCGCGCTGCGCCCAAACCAACAAAAAGCTCTACGAATTCTGAACCGTTAATAGAAAAAAAAGCCACGCTCGCTTCGCCCGCAACTGCGCGAGCTAAAAGTGTTTTACCGGTTCCTGGTGGACCTACAAGCAAAATTCCTTTAGGCATTCTGCCACCAAGGCGTCCATATTTTGTCGGCTCTTTTAAAAATTGAACGACTTCTTGTAACTCCAATTTTGCTTCATCAATCCCTGCGACATCAGCAAACTTCGTTCTAATATCATGTTCAATGTAAGTTCTAGCTTTGGACTTGCCTAACGCCATAAATTGCTTTTGCGCACCACCGCCTATTTTTTCCAACAAGAACCACCAAACCGCGATCATTAAAAAAAGCGGGAAGACCCATGCCAAAAGAGTTTTACCTAGTGTACTTTCTCTTATGGCCTCGATACGCACGCCAGCGTCCAGCAATTTTTGCGTGAGTGATGGATCATCTATTTTCATAGTGACAAAACGTTTTTTATTTTCAGGCGCAGTGTCCTTCAGCTCACCTTCGATGTATTCACCTTTTACAAGGATGGAATTGACATGACCATCATTTAATAGCGAAATAAATTCGCTATACGGAATAGATTGTGTGTCTTCACCGAGACGCATAAAATTTAAAAGCTCTAACATCAACCACACAAACACCATCCAAAGAAAAATATTGAAAAGCGATGAGGAAGCTTTTTCTTTCATGTTGTCCTCCAATCACAATTTAGCAAGGTGAACAAAAATTTAGCGACATTCAAACCACTTGCTGATTTTATCCGACATTAAATTTTTTATAGCCCCTGATTTTGATGTTAAATATTTTTCCATGCTAAAAGCGCTAGCAGCGTTGGTCTGTTCGAGAAGACACACAGCATAAAATACTAGTCAGATACAATGATTTAATTATTTGTAAAATCTTAAAAATGGCACAAAAACTAAATATAGATAAATGACTGAAATGAAGAGGTCTATATTGAAGCGGAAATTCGCGTAGAATATTTTTATATGACGGGAAGCTGTAGAAGATAAACGAATCGCCCAGTTTATCGGTGTCGGCGTGCCAGCGCATCTCGTACTGCAGATATCCGCAGCAAATCCTTTGCTGCCCGAACGTCAAGGGCACATCCTGGAAGACGCCAATTTTTTCAAAGAGTTGTCAGAATACATATCCTTGGCGCAAGGAATTTTACAATACCATGTTCAAATTTAGTGGCTTATTACTTCAATGCAATCAACCATTAGCTGTATTGTTTTATTACCGCGATATTCATTTACATCTAGCTTGTAAGCTAGTTTTACTTTTTTGGCCTGCACATTTGGCCAATTTTTTGGATCAATATTAAAGGCAATCGCATCAATTAACTGTTGACCCTTAACGTCAAATGACAGAGTCATTTTTAAATGCTTATCAGCAAGTAATTTTTGTTGGACTACATAAAACTCTCCATCAAAAACCGGCTCAGGAAAATGCTGCCCCCAGGGTCCAGACTCGCGAAGCTGCTGCGCCAGGGTTAAATTAAAATCCTGGCTTTGTAATTCACCGTCGCTCATAACCAGGGCTGACAAATCTTGATCAGTCAATTGGCGACGAACTTCTTCATCAAAAGCGGCTGCAAACGGAATGAAATTTTCACGCGTTAAACTCATCCCTGCCGCCATCGCATGCCCACCAAATTTTTGCAATAAATGTGGGTAGCGCGTCGCAATTGCATCCAGGGCATCGCGGATATGGAAACCGGAAATTGATCGTGCCGAGCCTTTTATTTGTGCTTCACCATTCTCGGCAATGCCTGCATCAGCAAAAACAATTGTCGGGCGATGATATCGATCTTTTATTCGTGAGGCCAAAATTCCAATAACACCTTGATGCCAGGTTTCATCAAATAAACAGACGCCCCAGGGCAAAGAATTTTCATCGGCCGTCAACACTTTTTGTAAGGTGATCATAGCCTCTTGTTGCATACCCGATTCAATAGCTTTGCGGTCGCGATTTAATTCATCCATTTGCATTGCCATTTCGCGCGCGAGAGATTCACTGTCACACATTAAGCACTGAATCCCTAATGACATATCATCCAAACGGCCAGCGGCATTTAGACGTGGGCCAAGTGCAAAACCGAAATCACTGGCGATAATTTTGTGTGATTGCTTGCCCGCAATTTCCAGTAAGGCTTTAATACCGGGGCGTGCGCCGCCAGCACGAATACGTTGTAGGCCTTGCGCGACTAATATTCGATTATTGTGATCCAGAGGTACCACATCCGCTACAGTTCCTAGTGCAACCAAATCTAAAAAACTTGCCATATTGGGTTCAGCAATTCCACTCTCTGCAAACCATCCCATTTGGCGTAGCTCGGCGCGCAGTGCATTCATTACATAAAAAATAACACCTACACCGGCGAGATTTTTACTGGGAAAATCGCAGCCAGGTTGATTTGGATTCACGATTGCATCAGCGTCTGGTAATTCGCTGCCAGGCAAATGGTGGTCAGTCACAATCACTGCAATACCTAATTCGCGGGCAGCAGCTACGCCTTCAATACTGGAAATTCCGTTGTCTACCGTGATAATTAAATCCGGGTGTTGTGCCGCAGCAACCGCAACAATTTCCGGTGTTAAACCGTAACCATATTCAAAACGATTGGGTACTAAAAAATCCACCGAAGCTAAACCCATTGCACGCAAAGCTAAAACACCGAGCGCACTGCTGGTTGCGCCATCCGCATCAAAGTCACCAACGATAATAACTTTTGCTTGTGCTACTACAGCATCCGCTAACAGGCTCACCGCTTCCGGCAAGCCCTTGAAAGTCGGTTTTAATAAGTGAGCGAGCTGATATTGCAATTCACGCTCGTGCTGAATTCCGCGGGCGCTGTAAATCCGTTGCAATAAAGGGTGGATAGTTTGTTCGAAAGATATGTTCTGCGTTGGTGAGCGGCGGCGAATAGTTTTTTGCATATTTTTTTAATTCTGAAAAGTAAAACGCCGCATCAGAAATCCAACGCGGCGTTTAGTTTAAATGGTATTAACAACAACTAGCGGCGAATATTTTCTGCGATAAACTGCTGCACAGATTTAATATCTTGCGCCAACACTGTGTAGCGCTCTTCGCGCGTAAATAGATCGTTCATATGATGCGGCAGTACTGGATCTTCTGCTTGCCCTGCTTGACGCACAGCTTCCGGGAATTTTGCTGGATGCGCAGTGGCCAAACACACCATAGGAATATCATGACGACAACGAGTTTTACGAGCAGCTTCTACACCGATCGCAGTGTGTGGATCAAGCAAGTATTCCGTGTGTTCGAAAACATCGCGGATCACGTTCATGGTCACTTCATCGCTAACGCCGTAGCTGGTAAAAAGTTCACGAGCTTTAGATAACGCAGATTCTTTTAAGGTCATGCTGCCGGATTTAAAATCTTCCATCAACTGACGAATTGCGCTGCCATCGCGATCGTACAAATCAAATAACATACGCTCAAAATTGCTGGACACCATGATGTCCATACTCGGCGACAAGGTATGTTGCAATTGATTTTTACTGTGATCATTATTGCTAATGCAGCGATGCAAAATATCATTACAGTTAGTTGCAATAATTAGCTGATCAATGGGCAAGCCCATTTTTTTTGCCAGATAACCTGCAAAGATATCGCCAAAATTTCCTGTTGGGACAGAGAATGCAATGGGTCGTTGGGGGGCACCTAAAGCTAATCCCGCGTAAAAATAATAAACGATTTGCGCCATAATGCGCGCCCAGTTAATGGAATTCACCGCGACTAACTGGCGGCCTTCAGGCAAGAATGATTGATCACCAAAACTGGCTTTTACCATGTTCTGGCAATCATCAAAATTACCTTGAAGCGCAATATTAAATACATTTGGCTCAAGCAC
>JAZKFX010000074.1:0-2140 GCA_040386215.1 Pseudomonadota bacterium | reverse complement strand
TGAAACATGCTGCCAAAATTCAGGCAATAAACTAATTGAATAAAATACTCCGCCAAAATAAGTCAACGGCGTTAAAATAAAAGTAGGCACTATAGAGATTTCATCAAAAGTGTTGGCATACACTGCGTTAATAAAACCTGCCAACGAAAACAACATTGAAGTCAATAACACAATAGTGAGCGTAATTAACCAACTATGCATATGCAAATGCGTAAAAAATAGTGACATCACCGTAACTAATATCCCTACCGCTAAACCGCGCGCAACACCGCCCATAGTGTAACCCAACAAAATTACATAGTTTGGGGTGGGTGACACCAAAACTTCTTCAATACTGCGCTGAAACTTTGCGCTAAAAAATGACGAAACCACATTGGAATAAGCATTGGTTAATACCGCCATCATTATCAAACCAGGAGCAACGAATTGAATATAACTAAAGCCTCCCATGTCACCAATACGAGCACCGATCAAAGTGCCAAAAATAACAAAATACAACGCCATGGTAATAACAGGCGGTAATAAAGTTTGTACCCAGATACGGGAAAAACGTTTGATTTCTTTGCGCAAAATTGTAAAAAATGCAATCCACTGCTCGGCCATATTCATACTAACACCTCTCCTTTTGCCACTGCTTGCTGCGCAGATAACTGAGCTGCAGGTGATTGATTGATCATAGTAACAAACATTTCCTCCAGTCGATTTGCCTTATTGCGCATACTAACAATGGTAATCTTCTGTTGCGACAAGGCTACAAAAACATCATTTAAGCTTTGCCCCTTCTCAACCTCAACCTCAAAGGAATGAGAGTCAATTCTCTGACAAGGAAAACCTGGCAGAGAGAGAGGTTGCGGAAGATCTACAGCATCAAATATAAATACTTCTTTCGTTAACCCCTGCAAAAGATTTTTTATCGTTGTGTTCTGGATTAACACACCATCATTAATAATGGCCACATTCCGACACAAGCTTTCTGCTTCCTCAAGATAATGCGTGGTTAAAATGATAGTAGTGCCTGCCGCATTAATTTCGCGCAAAAATTCCCACATAGAACGCCGCAATTCAATATCGACACCAGCTGTTGGCTCATCCAGAATTAATAATTTTGGCTCATGCACCAATGCCCGCGCTATCATCAGGCGACGCTTCATACCACCGGATAACATACGCGCTGAAGAGTTTCGCTTATCCCATAAATTTAATTTTTTTAAATATTTTTCTGTTTGTGTTTTGGCAAACGCTCTTGGCAACCCATAGTAACCAGCTTGCTGCAAAACAATGTCCTCAACCTTTTCAAACATACTGAAATTAAATTCCTGCGGTACCACACCGAGAAATTTTTTCGCTTGAGAAAAATGAGTATCAATATTGTTACCAAATATTTCTACATCACCAGAGGTTTTACGGACCAGTGAGCTTATAATGCCGATTGTGGTAGACTTGCCCGCACCATTTGGCCCTAATACCGCAAAAAAATCACCCGGCATAACATCTAAAGAAATACCTTTCAAAGCTTCAAATTTATTATTGTAAACTTTAGTTAAATTTCGAATCGAAAGTGCTACAGACATAAAGCCTCGACTTGATTAAAATTGTAAAAATACAAAATAGTTAAATGAATTAGGAAAGTGGAAACCATAACATGACTAGCGATAAATACGAGCAAAACTATATTGAGTTTCATCTGCGGCTCTTGCACACTTTTGTCGAAAAAGCGTCCCACCAGCCTCCATTTTGCAGAGAGAATTGTGAGCAGGATGACATGGATTTTTTGGCTGCACTAGAACAATTACCTACAATTGGGGGCGCAGCCTTATTAATTCAAGGGCAAGAGTTACTTTGCAAAATTGTAGCCGGATATCCGCAGCTTATGCACGAGCTACCCAGGGATTTATTATGGTTTTTTGGCGGGGACTGTTTGCACTACATGCCTGATGAAGAAATCAGTTTATACCAATTGCTCGATGAACAACGTCAAGCCGCACAGGAATCGAACAGCAACTTCTCTTACGAGAACGCTCGGGCCATGGTTTTCGGGTTACATTAAATTGGAAGCGGTGCAGATTAAAATCACAGAAGAAAAATAATGGAGCGGGAAACGAGACTCGAACTCGCGACCCCGACCTTGGCAAGGTCGTGC
>JAZKFX010000073.1:0-30262 GCA_040386215.1 Pseudomonadota bacterium | reverse complement strand
TACTTAAACCCTTACAATTAGTTGCCGGTGTAGTCGAGCGTCGTCAAACCTTACCGGTGCTTTCAAATGTGCTTATTGTTTTGAATGGCGACCAATTATCCCTGACAGGTACGGATTTGGAAGTTGAGATAGTCGGTCGTGTGCAGTTGGCTCAGGCTGGTGAATCCGGTGAGGTCACAGTACCTGCCCGCAAACTGGTGGATATCTGTAGATCACTGCAAGAAGGTGCGAATATTGAGTTTTTTCAAGAAGACCAGCGCATCATTGTTAAGTCAGGGCGCAGTAGATTTACGCTTTCAACCTTACCCGCTGCAGACTTTCCCAATGTCGAAGATACACCCGGGAATTTACGCTTCAGTTGTGCGCAGCAAGAAATTAAACGCTTGATAGAACGTACGTCCTTTGCCATGGCGCAGCAAGACGTGCGCTATTATTTGAATGGCATGTTATGGGAGGTTCGCCAGGATCAATTGCGAGTGGTTGCTACTGATGGCCATCGCATGGCTATGTGCACTCGTGCAGTTGCTGTTAACACCGAAGAGGTTATTCAAGCAATTTTGCCTCGTAAAGGTGTTTTAGAATTATTACGTTTACTGGATGATTCTACTGCACAGGTTGAGATTACCTTGAGTGCTAATAATATACGCGTAACTTCACCAGAATATACCTTCACGTCTAAATTAGTTGACGGTAAATTCCCGGAGTATGAGCGCGTGTTGCCCCGTGGTGGAAATAAGGTGGTGATTGGTTCGCGGGTCGAGTTGAAACAGGCTTTTGGTCGTACGGCAATTTTATCCAATGAGAAATATCGTGGAGTACGCTTTTTATTATCGGATGGCCTTTTAACCATAGTCGCCAATAACCCTGAACAAGAAGAAGCCGAGGAGCAGGTTGCTGTTGACTATAGCGGAGAAAGCCTTGAAGTTGGTTTCAATGTAAGTTATTTGCAAGACGTAACTAATGTCATTAATCATGAAAATGTAAAAATTACCTTATCTGATTCAAACTCAAGTGCGTTATTAGAAGATCCGGATAATGGCGATTCTTTGTATGTTGTTATGCCGATGCGGTTGTAGCTAGTTGTTGTTCATGCTTTGCTTGTTGGGCTTATGACCTTAAAACGCCTGCTTATTCAAAATCTACGCAATCTTAACTCGGTCGATATCAACCCATCAGACCGAGTTAATCTTATATATGGAGAGAATGGCTCTGGTAAAACAAGTATTCTTGAGGCCATCAATGTTTTGGCTGTCGGCAGATCCTTTCGCACTCATAAACACAAACCATTAATAAAAAATGATCAAGCCAGCTTTACAGTATTCGGAAAGATTACGACATATGATGGTTCCGAAATTCCCATTGGAATAAATCGGCGGCGGGATGGTACAGCTAGTTTTAAAGTTAATGGGGATCTTGTATCGTCGGTAGCAAGCTTGGCTAGTCAATTACCTGTTCAGGTTATTAACTCTGAAACTTTTTTATTGCTGGATGGGCCTCCAAAAGTTAGGAGGCAGTTTATAGATTGGTTAGTGTTTCACGTGGAACCTACGTTTTTTCAATTATGGAAGGACTGCCAGCGCTGCTTGAAACACCGCAATAGCTTGTTGCGGCGTGATAGAATGACGAGGCCCAGCGGCGTGCAGAATTTTGAGTTGATCTCATGGAATCAAGAGTTAGCAGCGCATACAGAACAAATTCATTTATTGCGCCTCAAGTGCATGGATCAATTTAAAGTTGCGTTTTACAGCCTTCTTAAAGAATTTGTTAGTGTTGATAATATAGACATCGATTATTTTTGTGGTTGGGACAATAAAAAACTTTATTCTACCGTTCTACAGGAAAATCTAGAGCGAGATCAGCAGCAGGGATATACGCATTTAGGTAGTCACCGAGCAGATATCCAAATTAGTATTAACAAGCAGAGCGCAGCTGAAATTTTGTCTCGCGGACAACAAAAGCTATTAGTGTGCGCGTTAAAAATTGCGCAAGGTTATGTTTTTTCCCAGATAACTGGCCGTAAATCTATTTATCTTGTGGATGACTTACCTGCAGAGTTAGACGAAAAGCATCGCCATCGGCTTGCCGATTGGTTGCAAGTTATGTCCACTCAGGTGTTTATTACCGGTGTTGAAGAGAAAAGTCTTTCAGATATTTGGCGAGACAAACCAGATACGGCAATAAAATTGTTTCACGTGGAACAAGGCAATATTAAAGAAATAAATCGTTTATCGAATTAACGATAAGCGCACCCGAATAAAAGCAACGGAGATTCCCAGTTATGTCAGATGAAAATACTTACGACTCGTCCAGTATTCAGGTTTTAAAAGGGCTGGATGCTGTACGTAAGCGACCAGGGATGTACATTGGTGATACGGATGACGGTTCAGGCTTACATCATATGGTATTTGAAGTTGTCGATAACTCAATTGATGAAGCTTTGGCTGGCCACTGTAATGAAATCAAAGTGATCATTCACCCGGACGAAACAGTATCCGTAGCGGACAATGGTCGCGGAATTCCTACTGATATGCATGAGGAGGGGGTGTCGGCTGCAGAAGTAATTATGACAATTCTCCATGCTGGTGGAAAATTCGATGATAATACTTACAAAATTTCCGGTGGATTGCATGGTGTTGGCGTATCTGTAGTGAATGCGTTGTCGGAATACTTAAAATTAACAATTCGCCGGGCAGGTAAGATATATGAGCAGATATATCGTCACGGCGTACCAGATGAGTCGCTTAAGGTAGTTGGTGAAACAACCACTACAGGAACGGAAATTCACTTTAAACCTTCAGCACAAACCTTTACTAATATCGAATTCCATTTCGAGCTATTAGCGAAACGTTTGCGCGAATTATCGTTTCTTAATTCCGGTGTGCGCATTGTGTTAAAAGATGAGCGCAGCGGTAAGGAAGAAATTTATCAGTATGAAGGAGGTTTACGTGCTTTCGTTGATCACCTGAATAAAAACAAATCCACGATCAATAAAATGGTGCACTTTGTATCGCTCACCCGAGAAGATGGCATAGGCGTTGAAGTTGCATTGCAATGGAACGATACCTTTCAGGAGACATTGCTGTGCTACACCAACAATATTCCCCAACGCGATGGTGGCACACATCTGGCGGGGTTCCGTGCAGCATTAACTCGCAGCTTGAATAGTTATATTGACAAAGAAGGCTTGGGTAAAAATGCCAAAGTAGCGACAACGGGAGATGATGCTAGGGAAGGGTTAACAGCAATTGTTTCTGTTAAGGTTCCAGACCCTAAGTTCTCTAGCCAAACTAAAGATAAATTGGTTTCTTCTGAAGTGAAAAATGCTGTAGAGCAAGAGATGGCTGAGCATTTTGGCAATTATTTACTTGAAAATCCGGGCGAAGCAAAAGCGATTGTAGGCAAAATGATTGATGCTGCAAGAGCCCGTGAAGCGGCACGCAAAGCGCGGGACATGACTCGTCGCAAGGGCGCACTGGATATTGCCGGTCTGCCTGGAAAGCTTGCGGATTGCCAGGAAAAAGATCCAGCATTATCCGAAGTTTATCTTGTGGAAGGTGATTCTGCAGGTGGCTCAGCTAAACAAGGGCGCGCTCGCAAAACCCAGGCGATTTTGCCACTTAAAGGTAAAATTTTAAATGTTGAGAAAGCCCGCTTTGACAAAATGCTCTCGAGTGTTGAGGTAGGTACTTTGATTATTGCGTTAGGCTGCGGAATAGGGAAAGATGAATATAATCCCGAAAAGCTACGCTATCACAGTATTATTATCATGACGGATGCTGATGTGGATGGTTCGCATATCCGCACCCTGCTGTTAACCTTCTTTTTCCGCCAAATGCGTGAGCTTATTGAGCGAGGGCATATTTATATAGCCCAACCACCTCTCTATAAAATTAGTAAAGGTAAGCAGGAGCAATATTTAAAAGATGAAGCAGCTATGACTGAGTTTTTAACTCAGGCGGCGTTGGAAGGTGCCAGTCTTCATGTCAATTCAGAGGCACCAGGTATTGGTGGTGAAGCCATAGAAAAGCTTGTTCAGCAATATCGTAAGGTAATGGGAACCATTGAGCGGCTATCGCGCTTGTATCCAGCAATAGTTTTGGAAAAGATGATCTATGTGTCAGCTGTGCGTCCAGAACATCTGGCGGACCAAGGCTATATGCAACAATGGTGCGATCAAATGCTGGCAAGTTTCAGTCTTGATGATCGAGCCGGTAGCCAGAAATATCTGATAACTGTGCGTGAGGATCCAGAGCGTCATCTATTTTTACCGCAGGTTGAAATTATTGCACATGGTATTTCCACTCATTATCCATTCAACCACGATTTCTTCGCATCGGGAGAATACGCTTCTATTGTCTCTCTCGGAGCAAACCTCGAAGCGCTGATTGAAGAAGGTGCCTATATTCAACGGGGTGAGCGCAAACAACCTATTAGTAGTTTTACGGAAGGTCTGGATTGGTTAATGAAAGAATCACGCAAAGGCTATAACATCCAGCGGTATAAAGGTCTCGGCGAGATGAACCCTGATCAACTTTGGGATACCACTATGAATCCTGAAACTCGTCGCATGTTGCGGGTAACTATTCAGGATGCCATTGCTGCTGATCAAATATTCACCACACTTATGGGCGATCAAGTTGAACCACGTCGCGAATTTATAGAAACAAACGCTTTGGCTGTCGCTAATTTGGATATTTAATTGAAAATGTGATCTATACTCAGAGTGGGTTTGGGGGGAACCAAACCTACAATGCGTTTCAAAGAGAACATATGAGGAGTTTGAAATGGAAAAGAAGAAGATCCAACCGGTTATTCTGAGCCAACTAGAAGACGTTCTTGAAGAGCGACAACGGTCGGATAGGCGTACAGAGGAAGAAAAGGCTGCTAATAAAGCCTCTGAAAATCGTCGAAAAGATGATAGGCGGGGACAAAAAAAGTGAGTCGAAACATAAAAAAGGAGCCTAGGCTCCTTTTTTGTAAGAAATTTTTAGTGAGAAAACATTGTTAAAAAATTGCATCACGATAATTGAGTCAATCTGGCTAGGTTGCTCATTAGCAAAATAAAAATTATAGAAGTGGTAATGCAGTTCCATCAATCGGTGACTTCAACACAAATGAAGAATGCACACCACTTACTCCTTCAATGCGAGTAAGTTTTTGCAGGAGAAATTGCTGGTATCCATCCATATCTTTCACTATTACTTTTAACAAATAATCTGCGGATTGCCCGGTAATAAGATGGCATTCAAGGACCTCAGGGTAGCTAGCGACCATTCTTTCAAATAATTCAAAACGCTCAGGTGTATGTTTATCCATGCTGATTTGGATAAAGGCCATCAGGGTCAAACCAAGTTTACGAGCATTGAGTAATGCTACGTAACCATCTATCAGACCTGACTCTTCCAGTTGCCGCACACGTCGTAAACAGGGCGATGGCGATAAGCTAATAGCATCGGCAAGTTCTTGATTAGTAATGCGTGCGCTCTTTTGCAAAGTTTCAAGTATCAAACGATCATAACGGTCTAGCTCAATTGCCATTACATTCCTCATCAATTTTATATTTATAGCCAATACCCAGCAGTTGTTAGAATAATATTGCGCAACTAGCGCTATAGCAACAACTTTAGCAATCGCCTGTCCCGAATTCGTATTTATACTTTGATAACCTGAAGCACTACAGAAACTTATACAACTAAGTTCCTTTGTGGGATAGAGCCAAAAGCTACTGTTGAGGTAAATGAGAGAGTGCATTTAGCATTGTCCTTTTATTGATTGCTGCCAACCAGCTGCGATCTTCAAGCAGTCCCCAGGTGATACTAATTAAAATTCATCGATCGCACCGCGGAGCTAAGCATGATTGACAATCCATCCTCTAAATATCAGCGTTTTGTTGGTGTAAGTTTGCCCGACCGCCAATGGCCAAATCACTTTATTGCGAAACCGCCTATTTGGATGAGTACGGATCTGCGTGATGGTAATCAAGCGCTTATCGACCCGATGTCTGTTGCAACAAAGTTACGTATGTTTAAGGAGCTCGTTGCTATAGGCTTTAAAGAAATTGAAATCGGGTTCCCATCGGCATCTGAAATAGATTTCAATTTTGCACGAGTGTTAATTGAAGAAAATCATATACCCGATGATGTAACTATCGAAGTATTGGTACAAGCGCGTTTCGATCTAATTGAAAAGACCGTGAATAGTTTGCAGGGCGCCAAGCGCGCTATCTTGCATATGTACAACCCCATTGCACCGACATTTCGTAAAATTGTTTATAACACTGATAAAGATGGTGTAAAAAATATTGCTATCCAGGGCACGCGGTGGTGCAAGGAATTGACTGCAAAGATGCCAGAAATAGATTGGACTTTTCAATATTCGCCCGAAGTTTTTTCCAGTACCGAAATTGAATTTGCTAAAGAAGTTTGCGATGCAGTGAGCGATATTTGGAAGCCTACACCGACAAAAAAAATAATATTCAATTTACCTGCTACGGTAGAAATGAATACACCTAATACATATGCAGATCAAATCGAATGGATGCATCGCAATTTAAATGATCGTGATTCCATAGTGCTAAGCGTTCATCCACACAATGATCGCGGTACTGCAGTTGCAGCGGCCGAGCTTGCAATAATGGCGGGTGCAGATCGTGTAGAGGGTTGTTTATTTGGTAATGGTGAGCGTACCGGCAACGTGGATCTGATAACACTTGCATTGAATTTGTATTCGCAAGGTATTCATCCAGGCCTGGATTTTTCTAACATAGATCAAATAAGAAATTTAGCTGAGGAATGTACGCAATTACCTGTGCATCCAAGGCACCCTTATGCGGGAGAATTGGTATTTACTGCGTTTTCGGGATCACATCAAGATGCGATCAAGAAAGGTTTTGCCGTACAAAAAAAAGGAGCATTGTGGGAGGTTCCCTATTTGCCGATTGATCCTGCGGATTTAAATCGCAGCTACGATGCGGTAGTGCGTGTGAATTCACAATCCGGAAAAGGCGGCGTGAGTTTTTTATTGGAGCAAGAAGCTGGTTTACAATTACCACGGCGTTTGCAAATCGAATTTAGCGGAGTGGTACAGAAAATTAGTGACACAACGGGTAAAGAAGTAAAAAGTGCAGATATATTAAAAATATTTGAACAGGAATATCTTTCTATTAACACGCCTTTTACCTATCAAAGCTCGAAAATGCGTAATGACGAAGATAATCAGCATCAGGTAGATATTTTGATCCATGCTCAACACCATAACAAGCTTGTCGAAATTAACGGAAAGGGTAATGGTCCTATTGATGCCGCTTCTCACGCATTTAGCCAGTTCATAGGAAAAGATATCAGCGTAATTGATTATTCGGAACATGCTATAGGGGAAGGTTCTGATGTGGCCGCCGTCTGTTATGTTGAATTAAAAATAAATCATAATAAACCGGTGTATGGTATTGGCCGAGATAGCAATATAGTTACGGCAGCCATAAAAGCACTCATCAATGGCGTAAATCGCCAAGCTCGTTAAATTGTAAATGTATCCTGCAAAAAAATGGCGGTTAGCGTTTAGTAACCTGGCCGCCATTTATTATTGTTTGTAAGCTGCTATATTGGTAAACCACTGTATTCACGCAAAATGAAGTTTTGTTGAATCCAAATCACGGAAAATTTCATCTAAGTGCTACTAGTAAAAATCTATAATAAATTGGGATCATAAATGGATGGTTTGCAGGAAATTCTATATTCCTTAAGGCAGAATAAATTAAGAACAGGACTTACTGCCTTTGGAGTATTTTGGGGGATTTTTATGTTAATCCTGTTGTTAGGTGCAGGTAGAGGCATGGAGAAAGCATTTTTAGAAGGAAGATTTAACGATACCGCAGATTCAATATGGATTTTCCCCGATACAACATCTATGCCTTACAAAGGCTATCCCACAGGTCGTGAAATAAAACTCACGGAAGATGACATGACCGCTATTCGTCAACAATTCCCCGATGTACGTTATATATCCAGCGAAAACACGCTGGGAACATTTACAAGCTCGGATATTTTAGTGAATGTTGGCACTAAATCAGGTGCATTTGGTGTGTTTGGTGTTGCTGATCAATATTTTAATATCAAAGAAAAAGTTACTTTTAAAACGGGTCGGCGTTTGAATTTTTCGGATAAAGACGAAAGCAGAAAAGTCGCTGTGATTGGAACGCGAGTTGCTGAGAAATTTTTCGCCTCTCACGCTGAGGCAATAGGTAAAGAAATACAGGTCAGTGGAATTGTTTTTCGCATCATTGGTGTATTTTACGATAAAGGTAATCGCGGGGTGATGTCAGAACGCATCTATATACCCATTAGTGCTTTCAAAAAAACTTTTGGTGGCGGGCAAGAAGTTGCACTAATTACTGTGCGTCCAAAAGAAGGCGTCGACGGAATAGCACTCGAAGAAAAAATAATGAAATTGCTCAAAGAGCGCCACCACATAGCTCCTGATGATGCACGAGCTATAAATGTTGCTAACTACGCACGAACTACAGGAGAGATTAAAGAAACTTTTGCGGGACTAAATTTATTTATTTGGGTGGTAGGTATAGGAACTCTTCTTGCCGGTATTGTCGGTGTGAGCAATATTATGATTATCACCGTAAAGGAGCGCACCCGTGAAATTGGCATTCGTAAGGCTTTAGGAGCGAGCCCTAAAGCAATCATCGGGAGCCTATTGATAGAATCTATTTTAGTCACTGCTACTGCAGGCTATTGTGGACTGATATTTGGTGTAGTTTTACTTGAAGTTATTTCAAGTGTATTAACAAAATTTAAAATGGAACTAGCCTATTTTCAACAACCGGAAGTGGATATTGGGGTGGCACTCAGTGCATTGATGTTGTTAATAATATCCGGTGTGATTGCGGGTCTTGTCCCTGCATTAAAAGCTGCACGCATTATGCCGATTGAAGCCATGAGAGCCGAATAATGGAATTAAAATTAGTTGATGTGGACAAGTGGCAGGAAATTTTAAGCACATTAAAAAAGCAAAAATTGCGAACAAGCTTAACCGCATTCGGTGTCTTTTGGGGCATTTTTATGTTGGTCATTTTGTTGGGTTTTGGTACGGGTTACGGTATAAAAGTAGATGCACTATTTGGCGATAGAAAAAATGTCATATTTTTATGGTCAACGAATCCAACACAACTACCTTATAAAGGCTTAGGCAAAGGCAGAAATATTGTACTTACACAAGGTGATATTGAAGCGGTAAAACAAAAAGTTTCTGGCATAAAGTTAATTGACGGCCAAAATTTTCTACGCGGCGCACAATTTATAACCCATGAAAAAGCCAGTGGTTCCTTTAACGTTTTAGGGTCGCATGCTGGATGGGAGTCTTTACAAACAAATCGTGTGGTTGCCGGACGTTACGTCAACCGATTGGATGAAATTGAGTTTCGTAAAGTTGCGGTAATAGGTACACGTGTTCGAGATATTCTATTTAAAGGTGGGATAGACCCCATAGGAAAAGCTATTAATATTCGTGGAGTCTACTTTCAGGTAATCGGTGTTTACATTACAACCGAGCCTGACGATGGCAATAGAAATCAAAGTAATAGCGTTTTTGTTCCTAACGATAGTTTACGCAAAGCGTTTAATCAGATGGATAGATTGGGCGATATTTGGATACAACCTATGGATGGTTACAAAGCTGAACAGATAGAAAAAGATGCAAAAAAGTTAGTTTACGAGAGGCAAAAAATACATCCTGACGATGTCGGAGTTTTACGAACCTATAATGTGGAACAAGAGTTTCGCCAACAGCAAAATTTGGTGAAAGGCATTTTAGGTTTTAGCTGGCTGGTTGCTATTGGTACCATCATTGCCGGCGTGATCGGTGTTGGTAATATTATGTTAGTAGTAGTAAAAGAGCGTACGCGTGAGATAGGTTTGCGTAAGGCACTTGGAGCAACCCCTGCAAAAATAAGTTTGATGATTGTACAGGAATCATTGTTAATAACGATTGTATCGGGTTATACGGGCTTGGTTGCAGGAGTGTATTTGCTCGAAGGAATTAAGTCATTCCTGGTAAAAATCGGTAAGGAATCCAGTATGTTTGCGTCACCTTACATCAACATAAGTACGGCACTGATTGGCCTTTTGGTGCTCGTAGCGGCGGGCGTCGTCGCTTCATTATTGCCTGCCATGAAAGCGGCGTCGGTTAATCCGATTACTGCGCTACAAGATGAATAATAAAGCGGAGAATAATTTTGTCATGCAGCTGAATCTAATTTTCAAAAACTTGCATCAAACCCTGTATGAATATGGGTAACAACTGATAGAGACGATAATTTTACAACACACAAAATCCAAGAGTAGATTGACCACTAATTATATGTTCCGAACTATCGCAAATGAGCCGCTTAATAAAGGACCGAAGTCAACATGATTAAGTTACACAATATCCATAAATACTATCATTCAGGGGAACAACCTCTGCATGTGCTTAAAGGAATCGACTTGCACATCGAGGAAGGCGAACTAGTGTCTATTATGGGCTCGTCGGGCTCAGGCAAGTCTACTTTGCTAAATATTTTAGGTATATTGGATAATCATGACCAGGGTGACTACTTTCTTGCCGGTCGCGAAATAAAAAATCTTAAAGAAAAAACGTCCGCACACTTGCGCAATCAATTACTTGGCTTTGTATTTCAATCATTCAATTTGTTACCGTTTAAAAATGCCACCGAAAACGTAGCTTTGCCATTGTATTATCAAAACGTTGGCCGGAAAGAACGTAATTATCGCGCTGCACAGTATTTGGAAATGGTTGGGCTTTCACATCGCGCTAATTTTATGCCGAATGAATTGTCAGGGGGCCAAAAGCAACGGGTCGCTATAGCCCGTGCATTGGTTACTAAACCGAAAGTTATTTTGGCTGATGAACCCACCGGTGCGCTGGATAGCCAAACAACAATAGAGATTATGGCACTCATAAAAGAAGTACATAGTATGGGTAATACCATTGTCATTGTAACTCATGAAAAAGATGTTGCCGATCAAACACAACGGCAAATTATTCTGAAAGATGGCTTGATCGTAGCAAATGAATACGCTCATTTGAGTAATATAACTGATCAAAATGAAGAAGAAATTTTAGGTTAATTATATGGATGGCTTGCAAGAAATTCTTTACACCTTAAAGCAAAATAAATTGCGTACAGTGCTTACTGCATTTGGTGTTTTTTGGGGAATTTTTATGCTAATACTTTTACTTGGTGCAGGTAAAGGTATGCAAAATGGTGTTTACAAAAGTTTTGGTTCAGACGTAATGGATTTTGTTGTGATCTGGAGTGAGACAACATCAATTGCACACAATGGCTTGGGTTTAGGGCGAAAGGTTTCTTTGAAGGTTGCTGACATTGAAGCAATAAAACAAAAAATTCCGGAAGTTAGATTCATAGCTTCAGATTTTGGAACCAACGGCGTCACTATCAAATTTGAAAGCAAAACAGGTAATTATTCCGTACACGGTATACCTGATGAATACTTTAAAATTAAAGAAGATATTCCGTTCACCTTGGGGCGTAAAACGAATCCTTTTGATGACCAGGAGATAAGAAAAGTTGCTGCAGTTGGGTCAGTGGTAGCAGAAAGACTTTTTGGTAAAGATGTAAATCCGGTTGGTAAAACTATCCGCATAAACGACGTTGCTATGCGGGTAATAGGTGTTTTTCATGATAAAGGCAACCGTGGTCAAGACGCTGAACGTATTTATATCCCAAAAACAATTCACGCTAAATTGTTTGGTAACAGCGAAGCTGCAGGAGCGATTTGGTTCAGACCTATCGCAGGTGCCGATGGTTTTGAAGTAGAGAAAAAAGTTATTGCCTTATTAAAAAGTCGCCACGATGTTTCGCCGGAAGATAAGCGCGCAATCAAATCTTTTAACATGGCGGAGCCGGCTAAAATGGTCAATGGCTTATTTATTGGCATTAACATATTTATTTGGTTTGTTGGTCTAGGCACTTTAACTGCCGGAATTGTCGGCGTAAGCAATATTATGATTATAACTGTTAAAGAACGCACACGTGAAATTGGTATACGCAAAGCTTTAGGTGCAACGCCATTTGGTATTGTAAGCACTTTGTTAATGGAATCGATTTTAGTGACTAGTGTTGCCGGGTACAGCGGCTTGGTATTAGGTATAGGCTTGCTTGAATTAGTAGCCTTTGGCTTACGTTCAACGGGTGCAAATTTGGAATTTTTTGATAATCCAGAAGTAAATTTTCAGGTAGCTATAACATCCATCATCTTGCTAGTTATAGTTGGCGCTTTAGCAGGTTTGATGCCGGCATTAAAGGCAGCGCGCATTATGCCCATCGAAGCCATGCGTGCCGAATAGGGAACTATAAAATGTTTATTGATACCGAAAAGTGGCAAGAAATATTTCTCACCTTAAAGCAACATAAATTGCGTACTGGCTTAACTGCCTTTGGTGTTTTTTGGGGAATTTTCATGCTGAGTGTATTGTTAGGTGCGGGAAAAGGTTTGGAAAATGGAGTCACGGAGGAGTTTAAAGAAACCCCCAACTCAGTTTGGATTTGGTCGCAAGGCAGTACTCAAATTGCTTACCAGGGGATGCCCATAGGAAGACGTATAACGTTAAAAGCAGAGGATGTTGAGGCCATTAAAAATAATGTACCTAATATAGGTAAAATTTACGCGCAAAACAGTTTAGGTATATGGGGCGGGTCGCCTGGCTATACGGTATATAAAAGCAAAAATGGTAGCTTCTCCATTCAAGGCACCCACGCGGGTATGGCAAATATTCATCAGCAAAAAATGCTTGAAGGTCGCTATATCAATGAAATTGACGATGAAAAACGACGCAAGGTTGCCATTATAGGCACCCGAGTAAAAGAGTTAATATTTGCTGCCGGTGAAAGTGCAGTTGGGGCAAATATCACAATTTCAGGCATTAGTTTTCAGGTAATTGGCGTTTTCAAATCCAGTTCAACTAATCCCAACAGTTCAGAAACAGAAAAAATTTATATACCTAATGATACCCTGCGTTACGCTTTCAATCAGGTGAATAATGTTGGAAGTTTTGTGATAGTCCCAAAAGCAGGTGTACACGCTGAAATTGTAGAAAGAGATGTGAAAAAGTATTTGCATGCACTCAAGAAAATTGATTCCAATGATTCAGGAGTCATTGGTAGTTTTAATTTACAAAAGGAATTCGACAAAATAAGCGGTCTCTTTAAAGGCATTAATGTATTTAGTTGGGTAGTGGCCATAGGAACCATTATGGCAGGCGCCATAGGCGTTGGTAATATTATGCTAATTGTAGTTAAAGAGCGCACTCGCGAAATAGGCTTGCGTAAAGCTTTGGGTGCTACCCCTTTATCCATCATTGGAATGATTGTGCAGGAGTCTATTTTTATTACCGCACTGGCCGGTTATTTTGGTCTGGTTAGTGCGGTATTGCTGTTAGAACTTGTCAATAAAATTATGGATGCAACGGGTGGCAACACGGGTATGTTTCGTCATCCAGCAGTTGATTTTAAAGTAGCAATAATGGCGCTAGTGATATTACTTATTTCCGGTTTTTTAGCGTCGTTATTACCTGCATCAAAAGCAGCAGCTGTAAATCCTATAGTCGCATTGCAAGATGAATAAAAAATTATCCATACTAATTGTTAACAGAAGGTAAGAAGGGAAAAAATGAAAAAAATTATGTGGTTTGTGGTGTTAGGTTTAATTGCGATTGTATTTGTTGGTACTGCAATATTTCTTTATAAAAAATCGCAACAGGCACCTGTGGTTTATCAAACTGATCCAGTAATAAAGACTACTATTGTTAAAAAGACCGTTGCCATTGGCAAAGTGATTCCGCGCCGCGAAATTGAAGTTAAATCTCAAGTTTCAGGTGTGGTTGAGAAGCTTTTTATAGTTGCCGGCCAAAAAGTAAAGAAAGGGGATATTTTGGCAAAAATCACTTTAGCCCCGAGCATGTTGCAAGTTAACCAATTAGAGTCGCAATTGGAAACTGCCAAAATTAACTTAAGAAATACAGAAATTGAATACGAACGTCAGAAAAAATTGTTCGAACAAAAATTAATTTCCGCATCAGAATACAATAAATTCCTACTAACTTATAACTTGCAGCGTGAAGCGGTAACCGCATCCGAAAATAATGTACTTTTGTTAAAGTCGGGAGCTACAAAAAAATCAGACAAGATATCAAATATGATACCTGCCACAGTAACTGGAATGGTACTAGATGTCCCTAACAAAGAGGGCGCATTTATAGTCGAATCCAGCACTTTTGGAGCAGGGACATCAATAGCCTCATTGGCTGATATGACCGATATGATTTTTGAAGGCAACGTAGATGAATCTGAAGTGGGGAAGCTGCGTGAAGGTATGGAGTTGGTATTAAATGTAGGGGCTTTGGAAGGTAAACCATTTACAGCTGTGTTGGAATATATTTCACCTAAAGGTATATCGGATCAAGGCACTATTAAATTCCAAATTCGTGCTGCGGTAAAATTAAATGAGCAACTTTTTCTCAGGGCTAATTACAGTGCGAACGCTGATATTGTGCTGGATAAGAAAGAAAACGTTTTAGCTATAAATGAAGGAAATTTAATTATTGAAGACAAAGCAAATTTTGTAGAGGTAGAAGTAGCGCCGCAGAAATTTGAAAAACGTGAAGTGAAAACAGGATTATCAGATGGAATTAATATAGAGGTTGTCTCAGGCTTGAAATCTAGTGAAAAAATAAAACATCGCTAGCAGGGAATTTAACAGTAATCTTAAGAAGCATTGGCGTTAAAACCAATGCTTTTTTTATGCTCAATGCTCAGCTATGATGGGCCACATCTATTAATGATAAGAAATTTTTAAATCTTTTAAAGGAATCCCTCCATGAATAAAGCTTATTTCTTTGCTCTTACGCTTTTGGCCGTACCCGCGCTAGCTGATAACCATAGAGGTTTTTACGTTGGCATTGGCGCATCTGGTGTTAATGATAAACAAGATATGGTTACTCTAAGTAATGGTATGACCTTAGGAGACACAACTGCTATTCGCACAGGAGAAGTGATTGGTGGTTATAAATACAATAATGCATTAGGTGGAGAAATCAGGATAGGCTCAGGTTTAAGATCGGGTCAGGGCATTACTTACGGGGTGACTGGCGCGGGTGCGCTTGAGAAGAGAGGTGAATTCGAGCGTGATCTAGGAACTTATGGCAGCATTTATTATAAGCCTGAGTTAGAGAATGATGATGCTAAATTGTATGCACTTATTGGATACACCCAAATAAGCACGTCTAAAACAACTAAGGATCTTGCCGGTGTGGAGGTTAAAGGTTCGAGCGAGAGTTACTCGGGTGTTTCTTACGGAATAGGTATAGGTTTTGTAATTGACGAGCATTTCAATATTAATTTCGAATACAAAAATATTTGCGATGATCTATATAACAAACCTAATATGTCCAGTGTAAATTTCGATTATCGTTTTTAATATCTAGCTAAACGATTGGGCTAATACCTGAAGTTTTAGCCCAATGCCAATTCTTGATTATTGCTAGTTGTTGCATATGGGTAATTTTCTGTGATAGCAGCTCTTTATGCCTTTTAGTTTGGCTATATCCCCAAATGTCTGATTGAGTACAGATAAATCCGCGATGCGCAAGCTAATCAGGTCCGTTTTGGTTGAAATGTGTGCTCAGACATAATGTATTAGTCAAATAATTCAAAAATAAATGGAATAAATTGACGCCTGTGCTGTCGTACAGATGTAAACTTAAACGTCAATCATTTAAGATTTAAATAAAGAAATGTCTTAATAGCGCTTTTCATGCGTAATAAGAGAAGTTAAGATAACCGCGTTTTTTAGGGGGCAGTAAGCCTGCTCGTAAATACACAAAAATAACCTAAAGAATTGTCAGCGTCGGCTAATTAAGTCATCTAAATCTTGAGCTGTAGCTATATACTACAACCTAAGGCGCAGGTGCTTTAGGCGCTAACTCCATGATATTGCCAATACAAAATCTCGTTTATCCTTGTGTAGCATTATCATTTTTGCAGGTGAATTTCAGAAAGGTGGCAGCTCAGTTATGTCATATCACGCCCAAAAATCTACAGGTCAAAGATCATTTGGTCTTTTCTTTGTAATTGGTTTTCATATTGTTTTAATTTATGGTTTGGCTAGCGGCTTAGCTGGAAATGTATCAACAAAAATCTCTGAGGTTCTTCAAACGAAGGTTGTAGAAGAAATCAAGCCGGAAGAGGTAGTTGAACCACCGCCACCACCGCCAGATACAAAAATTCCACCGCCCGATTTTGTGCCGCCACCGTCATTTGATTTTGTGCCGGATGCTCCAGCTAACACAACGGCAATCCAAGCTGTCCAGCACACAGTGGCTAAGCCAGTCGCTGAGCCAACTACCATGAGTAAAGCTAAGTCGCCAACGAAAGGCTTGAGTCGACCAGAGTATCCGTCAGCATCTATCCGTTTAGGTGAGGAAGGTTCTGTTGGTCTCCAACTTTATTTAAATGAAGAGGGTCGTGTAACCGAAGCTAAAGTAGCTGCAAGCAGTGGTTTTGAGCGTTTAGATGAATCTGCTGTTAAGCATGCTCAGCGTTCATGGAAGTTTATACCTTGCATGCAAGGCGATAAGCCAGTTGCGTGTTGGCATACAATTAAATTCACTTTTAAAATTGAGGATGCCAAAAAGTAAAAGTAATCTTTTTGCCTTTTGATAAATCAATCATTAAATTAAAAATAGATCTTAAATTTAACTGCAGGGTTAATAAAATGTTGAAAAAACTTACATCCGTTTTAATTTTGGCGTTGGCACTTGGTGGTCAGCATTTCCTGGTTAGTTCTGCTTTTGCACAAGATGCTACCGCTCCCGTGGAAGAGACTGCACCCGCTGTTGATCCAGCTGCTGACCCATCCGTCGCCGCACCAACTGAAGCACCAGTTGAAACTCCTGCTCCAGAAGCTGCGGACGATGCATCAAATGTGCTTGCAGCTGCAGATGCAGAAGAAAATGCAAAAGAACAATTTACCCTCGGTGCTTTATGGGCTGGTCACAACGGCGTTCCAGATTGGGTAGCAAGATCGGTACTTATTCTAATGCTGGTTATGTCTGCAGCAACCTGGTATCTCACCGCTGTTAAGTTATTAGCTCAGTCTTCGTTAAATAGTCAAGCTAAAGAAGCACGCAAAGTGTGGGATGCGAAGAGCTTGAGAGAAGGCGTGAATAATTTAAAACCTAATAGCGCTTACCGTGCAATAGCTGAAGACGGAATGAATGCTGTTAAAAGTCATGATGGGAAAACCGATAAAATTGATTTGGAAAGTTGGGTAAGTATGTCCATCCAACGTTCAGTGTCTAACGTTACTAACGAATTGCAAACGGGTATGGCTGTATTAGCTACAGTTGCATCTGCCTCTCCGTTCGTGGGTTTGTTTGGTACTGTATATGGTATTTATCATGCACTGATCGCGATTGCTATTTCTGGTCAAGCAAGTATTGATAAAGTAGCAGGCCCTGTAGGTGAAGCTTTAATCATGACTGCAATCGGCTTAGCAGTAGCGGTACCAGCAGTATTTTTCTATAACTGGCTCATTCGTCGCAACAAAGTAACCGCAGAGAATTTGCATCATTTTGCTGCTGATGTTCATGCTTACTTAGTATTAGGTATTCCCGGCGGCAAGTAATTTTACATGGTGATTTAATACCTAATGAAAGAGCAGAGCCTTACTTATTTAGTTAATGCTCTGCTCTATTCATTCGTAAAAACTTGAAATGAGGTAGTAAAAAATGGGAATGAATATTCCTTCCGGCGAAGGCGAAGACCAACTCAATGCCACCATTAACACAACTCCGCTAGTGGATGTGATGTTGGTTTTGTTGATTGTGTTCTTAATCGCTGTTCCGGTCGCACGTAATGTTAAAAAAGTCGCACTTCCTAACGTTGCCAACGTAGCAACAATTACAAAGCCTGAAAATATTGTAATTACCGTTGACGTTGAGGGGAAAACTTATTGGAATGCAACTCAAATTCCAAAAGAGGAAGTAGCTAAAAGACTAAGAGAGGTAGCACCTAAGAAGCCTCAGCCAGAAGTTCATATTCGTGGAGACCTCAATGCTCGCTATGAATATGTTGGCCGAATAGTGGCATATTGCCAAAGGGCAGGCATAGTTCGCGTAGGTTTCTTGACTGAACCAAGAAATGACTAAGCTTTATAAAAGCATAAATATATTTTAAGGGTATTCATCATGGGTATGAATGTAGGTAGCGGAGCAGAAGGCGATGTAATGGTGGAGGTGAATACCACCCCGCTCATCGATTTAATGCTAGTGCTTATTGTGTTTTTAATTATTACGCTTCCACCACAAACTCACGCGGTGAAATTGGATATGCCGTTGCCTAATCCTAATCAGCCAGAAACGATTCCAGTGGTGGTTGATATTGTCATCGATTTTGATACCACTATCTATTGGAATGGCAGCAAAGTTGAAAGCGTACAGATGCTTAAAAGTTATCTTACTCACGCAGCAAATGCAGAACCTAAACCGGAACTGCATTTGAAGCCGAATAAGCTAGCTAAGTATGATGCGGTAGCCAGAGTGCTAGCCACCGCCAAGCGTTTAGGTGTAACCAATATTGGTATTGTAGGTAATGAAGCGCTGGAATAATATTCCAGCGTTTTATTAAGAATTTAACAACTGTAATGATCAGGAAGTGGTAAAGAGTATGTGCGTTAAAAAGTTAATTTTATCAACGTTACGACCCTTAGCGTTTGTAGTAGTTGTCGCTGCCAGTATTACTTCTGTAACGGCACTAACCTCGTCTGCGGTTTTTGCAGCGGACAAGCCAAAAATCAGTCAAAAAGTGGGTAAGCCTCTGCAGGAAGCCCAACAGTTAATTGCTCAGAAAAAGTTTAAAGAAGCGCTTGATAAGGTAAATGAAACTTCATCGATTTCTGGTAAAACGGCGCAAGAAGAAAAGATTATTAACGAGCTAAAAGCATACTGCTTTCAACAAATGAAAGATTATGCAAGCCAGGCAAAAGTTTATGAAGCTATGATAGCTGGCAATCAAATACCGGCTAATGAAGTGTCAGAAAAAATTGAATTTTTAGCAAAAATCAATTTTCAAATAAAAGATTATCCAAAAGCGATTCAATACGGCGAACGCTTTATTAAAGAAAATGGCGCTAATACCGAAATAACGGATATGGTCGCGCGCGCTTATTATTTAAAAGGCGATTTCAAAACTGCTGGTGAGATGATTCAGAAGTTAATCAAGCAAGCGGAACAAGCTAAAAAAGTACCGGAAAAAAGCTGGTATGAATTGCTAATGAGCACACAATTTAAATTGGAAAATAAGTCAGGAACTATTACAACTCTGGAAGCTTTGTTAAACCATTACCCTACGCAAGAATACTGGGGCAATATGTTTAAATATTTAATGAATGAGGCCAGCTATTCGGAAAGGGAAATTATCGAAATTTTAAGACTTAAGAAAGCTTTGGGTATTCTGGATGCTAAAGAATATATCGATTTGGCTGAACTTTCTTTAGCAATGACTGATCCCGGTAACGCAAAAGCAGCCCTTGAAGCGGGTATAAGCGCTGGCGTATTGGGTCAAGCTAAAGATAAGGAACGTGAAACCCGTTTATTAAATTTAGCTAAAACAAAAGCTGCACAAGATTTGGCAAGTCTGGATGTGAGTGCTAAGGAAGCTCAGACTTTACCAAAGGGTGATGCATTAGCAAAAATAGGTACAGCCTATTTGGGGCATGGTCTTAATGATAAAGCTGCTGTTGCTTTAAAAGAAGGAATTGCCAAAGGTGGAGTCGGCTCTATTGACGAGGCATATGTGCGTTTAGGCGTTGCTAACTTGAACATCAATAAAAAAGCCGAAGCGATAAAAGCGTTTCAGTCAGTGTCAGATAAATCTAATTTGGCACGACTATCGAGATTGTGGATTATTTACGCGCATAATAAAAAATAATTCTGTCTTTGCTTAGAAAAATGCCCGCTCACGCGGGCATTTTTTTTGATTGATGAAATGAGATGCAAAAGACACTAGGGGGCATCTCTGAGTGTATAATGCGATTAATAGATAATTTTGTGTTTCGCAAAATGTAATAAAGAACCAGGTGCAAATCGTGAATTTTTTAAATTTTGTTATGCAAGAGTGGATACTAGTCAGTGGGCTAGCGATTTTGATTATGGTTTATTCCTGGTCAGAAAGAATAAAAAGTGGTGTGCCAATATCGACCCATGAGTTAACAAAACTTCTTAATTCTGAAAAGGCGATAGTGTTGGATATACGCGCAACAGCAGAGTTTAAAGCCGGTCATTTAGTCGATTCAGTTAATATTCCCCATGAGAAGATAAACACTGACGCAACAATGTTAGAAAAATATAAAACCAAAACTATTATTATTATTATTGACAAGATGGGCCAGCACTCAGGCCATGTTGGGCGTTTGCTCGCTAAGCAAGGATATGATGTAAGACGTTTATCGGGTGGCATTAGTGAGTGGCAAGGCCAAAATTTACCCTTAATTAAAGGCAAATAAAATCTGTAGAGGTTAAGATGGCTCGTGTTTTAATGTACACAACGGCAATATGTCCATACTGTGTCAATGCAAAGAAACTTCTTGCCCAAAAAGGTGTTACGCCTGAAGAAATTCGAGTCGATCAAAACCCACAATTGCGCAATGAGATGATGGAAAAAAGCGGACAAAGAACTGTACCGCAAATATGGATTAACGAGCATCATGTTGGTGGGTTTACTGACTTATGGACACTGGATAAGCAAGGTAAACTCGACGAGCTTTTACAAAATAAATAACAATTCGCATTAATAAATAATGAAGAAATCAGAAATAGTGTGAGGCACTGATATGACCGAAGAAAATAATACACCACAAAATACTGAACAAAAGCCGCCACAAATGGGATTTTCAATCCACAAAATTTATTTAAAAGATATTTCGTTTGAAACTCCAAGCGGCCTTGAAGCTTTAACTAAAGCCTGGAATCCAAAGATTCAGCAAGACTTAAATGTTCAGGTCAGTCGGCTGGATGAAAGTCTGCATGAAGTTGTGCTGTTGCTAACCATAACTGCACGAATTGAAAATAAAGCAATTTTCTTAGTAGAAATAAAACAAGCCGGTTTATTTGCAATTGCTGGTTTGGAAGGAATGCACCTAAGCCATGCCATCAATACCTTGTGCCCACAAATTTTGTTCCCTTATGCTCGCGAAGCCATTGATAGTATTTTGGTTCGTGGCGGGTTTCCACCGCTGATGCTCGCACCTATTAATTTTGACGCTGTATTTGCTCAAGCAGTAGAGATTGCCCAACAGCAGGCGGCAGCAGGAACAGGCGAAGCGTCTGCGACGATGAATTAATGGAATTCTGTTAATTGGGAATTTTGTATTAATAATGCCCGACTTTAGTCGGGCAATTTTTTTCAGGTGTAAAAGCCGATGTTTAATCTATCCCGCGTTGATCCATCAAAGGCCAGCCATATTGCTGCAATTGATTTGGGCTCCAACAGTTTCCATATGATTATTGCAAAATGGGATAACGGCCAGCTAGTGTTGCTGGATCGTTTACGTGAGCCTGTACGTCTAGGTTTGGGTTTGGAAAGTGATGGATCATTGAGTGATGAAGCGCGTACCAGAGCATTGGCTTGCTTGGAAAAATTTGGTGAAAGTTTGCGTGCATACCCCTCGCGCAGTGTGCGGATTGTGGGTACCAAGACATTGCGAAGCATCAATGATTCACGGCAATTTTTAGCTGATGCACAATTACGGCTTGGTCATCCTGTCGAAATTATTTCAGGAGATGAAGAGGCGCGTTTAGTCTATTTGGGTGTTGCCCATTGTATTGAGCCGCAAGCGGGTAAACGTTTAGTGATGGATGTTGGTGGTGGCAGTACGGAAATAATCGTGGGCGAGGGGATGTTTCCGCTGCTAAAAGAAAGTTTAAATATGGGTTGTGTCGCCATTACAAAACGATTTTTTTTGGACGGCAATGTCAGCAAAAAAAATGTGAATACGGCTTTTATTGCCTGTTTGCAAGAGCTGGAACCCGTAAGCGAATCATTTTTACAGCAAGGCTGGCGCGAGGTTTTAGGTGCGTCAGGTACAATAAAAACTGTTGCAAAGGTGTGCGAAGCAAATGGCTGGAGTAATGGAATCATTCGCGCTGACAGTTTGGAAAAAATAATTCAGCTGTATGTACAGCATGGAAATACCGATTTAAAAATTACTGGTCTTGCTGAGGATCGACAAGCAGTTTTTTTGGCGGGTGTCATAGTACTTAAATCTTTATTTGAAAGTTTACAGTTGCAAGAAATGACTGCGGCTAGCTGGGCATTACGCGAAGGATTATTATTTGATTTAAAAGGACGGCTGGAAAATCTTGATATTCGCCAGGCAAGTGTTGATGCTTTGGCAGAGCGGTTTCACGTCAATATTGAAAAAGCTAAGCGCGTTGAAGTAACGGCTCTGGAATTGTTAGCGCAGGTTGCCGATAGCTGGCAACTGAATGATATAGAAGCCAGTAAGTTGTTGGCTTGGGCGACGCGATTGTATCTAGTAGGATTGGATATTGCGCACAATGACTATCACAAACACAGCGCTTACGTCGTTCAACATGTTGATCTGGCAGGTTGCTCGCGCGTTGAGCAGTCGCAATTAGCTGCGCTTGTACTTGCCCACCGTAAAAGATTTCCAACTAAATACTTTGTACATGAGGGAGAAAATTTAATTCGTTTGGCGATTTTATTGCGACTTGCAGCAATTTTTCATCGTGGCAAGAAAAAAGACAAATTGCCCTTGTTAGTATTAAGTGCAAATGAAAAAAATATTACATTACAAATTCCGCAGCAATGGCTTAATCAACATCCTTTAACTCTTGCCGATTTAGAAACAGAAATTCGTTATTTGCAAGATATTCATTATCATTTAATGCTAGATACAATCACATAACTCCGTTAATTGGGAATTCGCACCGACCAACGATCCAGCAAAATAGTTTGTGCATCAATAGAGTTATTATCCTGTGATGATTCCTTGAGATGATAACTACCATCTTCAGATAATAACCAGGCATGGGTATTGTCAGCGAGATACAGCTTTAAATCATTCAATAATCGATCGCGTATTTTTTTGGATTTAATGGGAAAGCAGGTTTCAACGCGATGAAACATATTTCTACTCATCCAATCAGCACTGGAGCAATAGAGTTCTGGACTGCCATCATTTTCAAAATAAAAAACACGCGAATGCTCTAGAAATCGACCTATTACTGAACGTACGCGGATGTTATCTGATAGTCCTGCTACGCCCGGGCGCAATTGGCAGATACCGCGAACAATTAAATCAATTTGCACACCGGCTTGCGAAGCCGCATAGAGCTCATTAACAAGCACTTCGTCATAGAGTGCATTCATCTTGGCAATAATAGACGCAGGTTTTCCTTGCTCAGCGTGTTCTTTTTCCGTGCGGATACGGCGTACTATGCCTTTGTGTAAGGTAAAGGGGGCATACAAAAGTGCATCCATTTTTGCAGCTTTCCCCAAGCTACTTAATTGTAAAAAAATACGATAAACATCATCGCCAATTTCCTTGTCAGAGGTGAGTAATCCATAATCCGTATAAAGTTTACTGGTTTTAGGGTGATAGTTCCCGGTACCCATATGCACGTAATATTGTAATTTTCCTGTTTCGCGACGTGCAACTAACAGCATTTTTGCATGTGTTTTAAAGCCTACAACGCCGTAAATAACGTGGATACCAAAACGTTGCAAGCGCTCAGCCAAGGCAACGTTTTCCTCTTCATCAAAGCGCGCACGTAATTCGACAATAGCGGTAACTTCTTTGCCTGCTTTCGCAGCGGCAACCAAGGCGTCAACAATAGGTGAATTTGATCCAGTACGATAAAGCGTTTGTTTTATCGCAAGCACATGGGGATCAGCGGCTGACTCACGTAAAAAATCAACGACACATTGGAATGAATCGAACGGATGATGTAGCAAAATATCTTGCTTTTGCAATAAATCAAAATAACTATTAGTGCGTTTAGGCAATTTCGGCATAGATTGAATAAAAGGCCGAAAATAAAAATGTTTATCCTTCACTAAATCAAATAAATCACTGTAGCGATTCAAATTTACCGGTCCGTTAATATTGTACAAGTCGCGCTCTTTAATTTCGCAGCGCTGCAGTAAAAATTTAATCAAATCGGTGGGGCAGGTATTAGATATTTCCAGGCGTACTTCATCACCGTATTGGCGCTGTGCCAATTCACCCTGTAACGCGCGCAATAAATCCTCGGTTTCCTCTTCATCCAAAAAAATATCAGAATTGCGCGTTAAGCGAAATTGATAGCTATCAATGACGTTCATGCCAACAAATATTTCAGACATGAATAAATGAATAATGGAAGAAATAAAAACAAATTCCCGACCCTGTGTTGCGCACTCGGCTGGCAGCTCAATAATGTGCGGAAGCGAGCGCGGCACCTGGACAATAGCGCAATCAGAACTTCGGCCAAAAGCATCTTTGCCGCTTAGCTTGACGATAAAATTTAAGCTCTTGTTGAGAATGCGTGGAAAAGGGTGTGCTGGGTCCAGGCCAATTGGGCTTAATACGGGTAACACATCGGAAATAAAAAAATCTTTCAAATAAGCGATATGCGCAGGCGTCCATTCTTCACGACGCAACACGCAGATATTATTTTCGCGTAGCTCGGGCAAAATTTCATTATTCAAGATTTGATATTGTTCGATAACCAACTGCCGCGCACGCACAGAGATTTGTTCCAATGTTTGTATTTCGGTTAAGCCGTCAGGCTCTAATGCGGAAGCTGTTGGAAGCTCAAGGCGCTCTACCAGGCCACCAACGCGAACTTCAAAAAATTCATCAAGGTTAGTGGAAAAAATGCAGAGAAATCTAAGCCTTTCCAAGAGTGGTAAACTCTTGTTGTAAGCTTGATAAAGTACGCGTTGATTAAATTCGAGCAGGCTTAACTCACGATTGAAAAAAGCGCTAGACACAATAAACCCCAGACAAAAAAGCTAGTGAAATTTAACGGATAATAAATGAATATGAATATGCAACACTAACAAAGATTGACGTGTATATAAACCTAAGGACTGAATGAAAATAAGAAATTTGGGCTATATTGTAGTGGTTATTGGGATAAAGCTACGCAAAATGCATTCGTTGCTGGCATGCGCCGGCCTCGCTGGTTATTATTGGCACCTAAACCTAGAGGTCTATTACGTCGGTTCAAACTAAGAATAAACGTTATCTTTGCATTCACATAAATGTTAAATGGAATTTTCTTGGGAGTTCACCATGATAAATAAGCTAATTTCCGGGTCATATCATCAGACCCGACGGCACATTCGTCTTATCGTTAAAATAAAAATTTTACTCATCGTTGCCTTTATTGCAGGGTTACTCATTTGGAAGGGATATCAAAAATGGGATAACGATCCCGATCGCGGTGCCATTGGTATTAGCAATGGTGCATTTGATGAGAGTTATGAAACACCAAAATATATAGATCAAGGCTGGAATGAATCGGATAGCCTATGGTATTACAACACTACCCAAGGGTCGAATTTATTACCATACGATTTTTTTGTGGTATTGGAACAAGCAAGCTCTACGGAATTATTACGGTCGAATCAAAGCATGGATTTCTTCCGTTACTTACCGCAAAAAAAGACTTTTTTTAATCCTGATGGATTGCCGGTAGGTTTTGTTAAAGATGAGTATCAAAAGAAAGATTACGTGGGGCATACCTGTGCTGCTTGCCATACCAGTCAAGTAAATTATAAAGGCAAGGCAGTGCGTATTGACGGCGGTCCGTCCATGGCAGATATGGTGAGCTTTTTAGCAGCATTGGAAAAAAGCCTGGAAAGTACCCGCGATGATGGGCAAAAACGCGAACGGTTTGTGAAAAATGTTTTAGCGTTAAACAACGATTACTCTACCCCGGAAGAAGTTGTTCAGGATTTAAGTAAATGGACAGATTCAATTAAAGTCTATAACACCATTAATCACAGCAGTGTTAAAGATGGTTATGCGCGACTGGATGGTTTTGGGCGTATCTACAATCGCGTATTAGAACATGTCATCAATAAAGCGCAGTTGCGCCTTGCTTTGTTACAAATTGTTAACGCCGAGCGGCGGCATATTCTAACTGAGGCACAAGTTGATGCTGTATTAAATGGTGTTAGCGAAACGATTATTGGCGGGAGACAATTTGAAATTGTTCTCAACCGTTTGCAAAGTAAAGAAGGCAACTTTCCCAACCTGAGTCAACAAGACATGCTGCGTGTGCGCAATGCTCTTTTCAATGAGCCAAGCGCCCCCGTGAGCTACCCATTCTTATGGGATATTACGCATTCCGATTACGTACAGTGGAATTCAGTAGCAGCTAATGCCGGTGCTGCACCTTTGGGACGTAATGCGGGCGAAGTTATAGGTGTATTTGCATCGCTGGATTGGACTACGGTCGAACCTGGATTTAGCGTGTCTGGATTTATATCCGGGCAAAGTAGTAAACGGCCGCGGATTAAATTCAAATCATCAATTGATTTACCCAACTTATCGCGTCTCGAATCGCACTTACAAAGTCTAACCTCACCGCGTTGGGAGGATGCAATGCAGGCACTTGGCGCGGGCGATCCAGGTAAGATCGACGCCGGGAAAGCCAGGCGTGGTGCGATGGTATATCACGAATATTGCCAATCTTGTCACCAAGTGATTGACCGCACGGATTGGGGCCGTTTAGTTACAGTGAATATGTCCGATATTAATGTGGTTGGAACAGATCCAGCAATGGCTAAACACAGTGTTGAATACAAAGGTTACTCCGGCAACTTTGAATCTGTTTATCAAAAAACAGATGTTGGCTCAGTAATCATTCAAAATCGCGCACCAGTTGCTCAAATACTGAGTGCTGTCACTATTGGCACAGTCTCAACCCCTGACGCCGATATGAATTTTATATCACGGAGAGTGTTTTGGCTGTACCTATTAGTCAAATCATTTTTTGATAATGAGATCATGGAGAGTGTAAAATCCGGCAATTATTTAGTGAATACTACAGCCAACCCTTTTCAATCCTTGTTGTCATATAAGGCTCGTTCTCTAAACGGCATCTGGGCAACGGCACCCTACTTACATAATGGTTCAATACCTAACCTTTACAGTTTACTCTTACCAAAAAAACGGGAAGGTGATCCAGATGAAGGTCAATATCGGCCAGAGGTTTTTCAAGTAGGTTGTCGGGAACTGGATATAGTAGCCATTGGTTTCCAATGTAAAGGCGATGCCGGATTTAAATTTCAAACGCAACAAGTAGGCGATTTGAATATAGGCCATGAATATGGCACAGGCCGAGATGGCAAACCACCACTGACGGAACAGGAGCGATGGGATTTAATTGAATACATTAAAACGCTGTAAACGTTAATTCTGCTTACCCCGTTGCAACATTGATTAGTGAAATGTTGCAACGGGGTAAGTTTTGACGTGACACAGAGATTTTTTAATATGATTGCGTAAGCCTTGATGACAACAATGACAGCAGTAACAGAAAATACGAAAACCAACAATACGAGGAACAATCCTGCGAGCGTTTTCCTGCTAGTGCCACAATATTCGTTGTCGCTTTTATCTCGTCGCCTGGTACTTATTTTAGTCGCACTTACGCAAGTTTTTATTGTGCAGCCTGTTTTTGCTGTAACGTTTACGCAAGAACCAACCCTAGTCCAAACGACGATTAGTCAAGCTTCGCAAAGCTCTGCGATAACAAAGGACGAATTAACAATAAGTGCAACATCATTAAACAATGCTTCTACCCCTTCAATAACCACTGATCTACAACAAAACGCGCAACCTGTTTCCCAAGCTGATTTAGAAAATTCTACGGCCCCCGTTAATAGTGAAGCGTCGCCAGTCATTGCAGAAGAAAATGAAACTCCAAAAAATAAAAAATGGTGGAAGTCCAAAAAAGAAAAAAAGATCTCCTCTAAAAAAACAAAAAATAAAGAGGAGCAAATACTACCTCCAATACTAGCCACACCCTCCACTTCAGAAGTAGCGCCAGCAGAATATCCGACGTCAGAGACAGATGCTTTAGAAAAATCTGTCGAAGCTTTTCCGAAAATAGATGATGATAAACCGCTGAACCCTTATGCTGAACCTGACTATTCGCAAGAGCAGAGCGATGTAAAAATTTCAGGTAATGTTGGACCTGAATACAGCACCACACTTAACGATAACAATGCGGAAAAAAATGTTTTATTAAAAGAAAAAGACCTACAAAAAATTGCACCAACTGCACCTGAAATATCAAGTGCAAATAATAAGTCGTCAGCACTAATAACTGCACCACGAGAAAAATTTGTTCGTGAATTTGAAGATTTTGTTGCGACAAAAATAGCGCCCAATGTGCCTGGTTTAGCTCTGGCTATTATTGCTGATGGTAAAGTTAAAGTGTTGCAAGGCTATGGCAAAAAAACAGTGGACGGGCATGATTTTGTTAATACCAACACTGTATTTCGCCTGGCTTCCGTTTCAAAAACCATTGCATCGACGGCAGCGGCAGTGTTGGTTCGCGATGGAAAAATTAGTTGGGATACAACGATTAATTCATTAATACCAGAAGTGCGGTTTAGCAATCCAAGATACGGCGATAAAATAACCGTGCGCGATATCATGTCGCAAGCTACAGGGCTACCTACACATACCAATACCCATCTTATAGAAGACAACATGTCCTACGCAGATGCGGTGGGCCGTTTGCGTCACGTTAATTTTGTTTGCCCACCTGGCAAATGCTACGCCTATCAGAATGTCACATTCAGTTTAATTAGTAATATTACGTTGAAAAAAACCGGGACAGTGTTTGACAAATATGTAAATGAAAAAATATTTAAACCTCTAGGAATGGCTTCCGCTTCCTTTGGTATGGCTGGCTTGAAGGCCACTAATAACTTTGCACAACCACACATTATGAATCGCGCTCGCTGGACGACGACAAGCATCGATGAAAATTATTACCACATCAATCCGGCTGCTGGTGCCAATGCCAGCATCGCCGATATGTCGCGTTGGGTACTAGCGCAAATGGGCCATAACCCCGATGTATTGCCTTCAGAACTGTTAAACCAGTTGCATAAAAAAGTAACGCGCAATACGGCTGCGCAATCACATTATGGTGCGAATGTAGGAGCTACTGATACGCATTATGGTCTGGGCTGGCGAATTTTTGATTATCGCGGTGACAAAAATTTTGTTCATCATGGCGGCTGGGTAAAAGGATTCCGGTCAGAAGTAGTCTTTAATCAAGAGCTACAAATAGGAATGGTATTGTTAACTAATTCCGAAACTAAGTTAGCTCGCAATATTATTTTTAAATTTTTAGATGCATATGCAGATGATAAAGCAGAGCTAAAAAAAGTAGCGCAGTTGAATAAAAATCCAAAGGTTGGTGTTGGATATTAACAAGCCAATTTGTTTGCGTACCTGCCTCAATCCAGAAAGCAAAACGCCACCTTTTTTTGGGTGGCGTTTTTTGAAAAGCTTTTTTTACTTTTCTATAGCTACTCCGAATCTGTTTTAACCAATGCTCTTACTAGCACCTGTTGAATTCTTCGGCCTTCCATCACTGTAATTTCAAAGTTAAATCCGGAAATAATTAACGATTCACCAGTGACAGGTATATGTTGCAGTTGTTCGAGCAGTAATCCTGCCAAAGTAAAATAATCACCTTCTTCACGCTCTAATTTTATTTCCAGCAATTCTTCCAGTTGCTCAAGCGCGATGCTGGCATCCAATAGCCAACCGTCATCTTGCTCAATCACTAAAGGTGTTTCTTTACTATCAGCAATTTCACCGGTGATAGCAGCGAGTAAATCGCTGGTGGTGACTATACCGATAATGCTGCCGTACTCATCAATCACAATAGCCAGTGGTACAGCTTGCTGCCGTAACATTTCCAATACATTGAGCGCACTCGTACCTTCGGGTACAGCCAATGGTTCTACCGCAAGTTTGGCGAGATTCAAAGGCTCATTGCTGAGTGCTGCGGTCAGTAAGTCGCGGCTTTGTACTACGCCCAGCAAATTATCCAATTCATCTCTTGCGACTAACAAGCGTGTTTGCGGCGTAGTTTTTAAAACATTGAGTAAATCTTGAGGGGTTGCATTCACATC
>JAZKFX010000072.1:0-17138 GCA_040386215.1 Pseudomonadota bacterium | reverse complement strand
ACACCAATAATAAACTTACGCAAACGCAATTGTGGGTAAGCGGTGTTGCGGTGCCGCAGCTTAAAACCACCTACGGTTATGATGCTTACGGCAATATCAACAGCATTATCGATGCAAAAAACCAAACTACGCAAATTTTGTTTGATACTCGAAAACGCCCGGTGGAAATCACCGATGCACTTGCGCAAATAAGTTACCGAAGATACACCGAAAAAAAACTTACTGAAGTGGAGCGCGGTGCAACTGTAGCTGCCGGAGCAGGGCAGGTACGTCAATTTACTTACACCACGCAAGGGTTTTTGAATGGTGTAAAAGAAAAGAAAGATGACGGTACATTTCAAACCGTTTATGCCGCAACCTTTAACAGCGACGGGCAAAAATTAACAACGATCACCTATCGCAACGGCACGACCTATACCACGGCTTATGTTTATGATGCGAAAGGCAGGTTAATTAAAGAAACCGATCCCAATAATAATGTCACGCAATATGCTTACGATATGTTTGGCAATATGAAGCAAAGCACTGATGCAAAAAGCAGAATCACGCTTTATACCTATGATGCATTAAATCGTTTAATTAAAACCGAAAACAACGGCGTTAATCCGAGCGCAATTACCATTATGAGTTACGATGCGGTCAGTAATTTGCTGAGCGTCACAGATCCGGAAAACAAAACCACCAGTTATGCCTACGATGCGCTCTCGCGGCAAACAAAAATCACGCAACCCCTCGGCCAATTTACAAAATATGTATACAACACGGCGGGCCAACTGAACTATAAGCTTGATGCTCGTGGTTTAAAAACGAGTTTTCAATATTATGCCTGGGGTCCGATTTACCGTGTGGAATATTATCCCTCGGAAACGTCAACCACGCTCAGTAAGCGTGTTGAATTTGCCTATGATAATAATGCGAATTTATTGAGCGTTATTGATAGCACCCTGGGTGCCACACCGATGTACACCTTTACTTACGATGCGTTGAATCGTGTGAATGCCACCACGGCAAAATATATTGCGGGTGTGGATATTGTGAGTACGAACACTTACGATCGCTATGGCAATCGTAACCGTTTTACGCTGCAAGACACTGCTAGTGCGCAAAGCGATTTTACCTACAATAAACTTAACCAGCTCTCTGGCATTGCTTTGGCAGGGACGCAAAATTTCACGGCGACTTATATTCCTGATGCAGGTTTAATTCAAAAATTAACCTACCCTTCGGCAGTGACGGCAGAAAATATCTTTAATAATGCTAGCGCACTATCAAGCCTTACGATCAAAAACACCTTGGGCACTTTGGATGCATTAACTTACACCTACGCTAATGGCATGACCATTAGCAATATCAATTCTACGCGCGATGGCGGTTTGCACACTTACGCCTATGATGGGCTGGATCAGCTGACGCAGGTGACCCACCCTGCCGGTTTTGGTTTAGCCAATGAGGCTTATCAATACGATAAAGTCGGCAATCGCGATTTACCGAGCGACCTAACGATTTACCAATACGACAACAATCACCGTATCACGCAAAGCCCCGGCTTGCTGCAATACACCTATGATACAGCTGGAAACCAAACGGGAAGAAGCGATGGTGTGGTGATGACCTACGACACCGACAATCGTTTAATCAGTTACACCAAAGGCACCACCAGTGCAACGTACGTTTATGATCCGTTTGGTCGCCGCATCAAGAAAACTGTCAATGGTGTTGTTACTTTTTATGTGTGGGATGGTGGTCAACTCAGTGCTGAATACTCCGCCACAGGCGTTCGTCAAAAACGTTATGCGTATTTACCCGATAGTTTTGATCCAATTCAGGTTCAAGACGCGAACGGTATTTATAATGTGCATTCGGATCATTTAGGTACTGCACGTTTCTTGACAGATAGCGCGCAAAAAATTGTGTGGAGCGCGAAGCAAAGTGCGTTTGGGGAAATGCTGGTAAATGAAGACCCTGATGCGAATGGCGTGGCTATTACATACAATTTGCGTTTTGCGGGGCAGTATTTAGATAAAGAATCTGGATTGCACCAAAACTATTTCCGCGATTATGATCCGAGCATTGGTAGATATATTCAAAGTGATCCGATAGGGTTGGAAGGTGGAATTAATACTTATTTATATGCTGAAGGAAATCCAAATTCCTACATTGATCCTACTGGTGAGTTAGGCTTGGCAGGAGCAGTTATAGGAGCCGTTGTTGAAGTAGGGGTTCAAGCATATAAGAATTATTCAAAAGGATGCGACCTACTAGATCCGGATAATTATGATTGGTGGGATGTCGGAGTATCTGCTGCGGTAGGAGCCTTTGCTCCAGGCTGGGGAAGTGTTGGAAAAACAGCTTGGGGTTCAGGCCGTGCTATTGGGACTCTTTCTTCCCAAGCTACCAATACAGCAGGTCGTGCCGCAAAAATTGCTGGGCGTATTGCTAAACATAAAAATAAAATAAGAGATGCTGTCGCAACACAGACTGCGTATCAAGGAGCAAAAGCAGTCGGTAAAGCAGGTAATGGTTCATGCGAATGCGGGAAATAATATGCAAAAACAATACATATATCTAATAGGAGTGATCATCCTTGGCTTTCTTTATTCTTTCTTAAAAAATGCTGCACCGAACCAGTTATTTTTTTTCGTGGCTATAGTGCTATATCTTGCCCTTCTCAGATTTTTTGCTGAGAAGATCGGCAAGCCATGAGTGTGGCTAGGCTAGGGTTAAATAGAATCAAATAGGTGCAGGTGAATTTTTTTTTGATTTATTCATAAAAGAAAATAAGATTAACTCTCAATATAAAAGGCGCTAAGAATTTAAAGCATCACCTGCGATGCGTAGCACGTTTAACTTTGTATTGAGTGCTATCTTATTGTATAAAGCTTTCATCAAATGGTTAACTTTTTGACTTGGTGGCCATGGTTTTAATAATTTTCGCGAAGGTAAATGCTTTACCTAGAGATTTGAAAAGTCGAGCGCCTAAAAATAAGGTGGCAGCTTCAGCAACTATTTTTGCTCCAGATTGCTGAGTCAAAAAGCGCATAGTTATACTGCGCGGATAAGTGTTATTTACCTCGGTGGTATGAATCAGTTCACGAGCAATCACCTCGCGTTGTTGATGAATTTGTTGACGCAGCATGTTGCGCTTTTCACTCAGAGATAATTCTGTGGTTGAGGTCATAATTTTTACTCCGCATACATAATCATTACTTAATAAAAGCGCTTTTCAAAAGAGCTAGGTCTGCTGCAATTTCTTCGCGAGTGGCAGCAAAAGCATTTGGGCTAAGTACCGATAATTTTTGAAAGCGTCGATAGGCGATAAATATTCCAAGACCGAAGATAGCAATTAAGGCAATTGCTGCATGAATGCGATATTCAGTATCCCAAGTGAACGCTAGCACGAGCACGCCAACAAATATCAAAAGGCAAAGTCCGCACGCAAATCCAAATAATGCAAATATCAACATTTGCACGAGCCTATTTTTTTCTTCAGCCCATTCCACGCGAATAAGTTCTGTGTGCAGCGCCGCTTGAGTAAATAGCGCCGCGCCGGCAGAACGTAATAAACGAATGATATCCAGAGAATTAATCAGTGTTGCAGTTCCGTCCGGTTGTGGCGGCGGTGTGTGTAATTTATTTATAAGCGATGACCAACCCATATTTCATCTTCTCCTGCTCATTTTTTATTGAAGATAGCGTAATAATATCCCGCGTATTTAATCGTTACATTAAGTGTCGTACTGAATTGCGTCTGTGCGCGAACACACGCAAAATATTTCGGCAATTTATAATAAATAATTGTTTCTACAGAATAAGACGTTTGAAACAATAATATTTTATTTCGCATTACTAACTGATGGGTTATTAAGGACCGATGCGACTAGATAGGGAGCCTCAATGTCTCTAGTTTCTTGTTAAGTTCGCCAGCACACTGAAAGATAAGTTGTGATAACTGAATATGGTGCCAAGGTCGGAGCGACACGCGTCGACGATATCCATGAGGAAAGTCATTATGCAACACACAAATAAGATAGTTGTTCTTTCAAAATCAGATCGGCCAACGCTAAATTTTTTACCAAAGGCGACTCTTGCATTATTAAGTTCAGTAACCTTCGCTTTACTTCTCAGTGCGTGCGCGTCAACGCCAAAACCGCCGACTCAAGCTCTTCAGGCTGCAGAAACGGCTATAAATAATGCCGAACAGGCACGCGTTGCTGATTATGCATCACCGGAGTTAGTTGAAGCGCGCGAAAAACTTACTGCGGCACGACTTGCTGTAGAAAAGGAAGACATGTTAGCGGCGCATCGTTTTGCAGAGCAGGCGCGGGTGGATGCGGAATTGGCCCTTGCTAAACAAAATGCAGCTAAAGCTAAGGCCGTTAATGAAGAAATGCAAAAAGGCATTTCTACTTTAAAACAAGAAATGAACCGTAACACGGGAGTTAAATAATGAGTACATTAACGATGAAAACATTAGCCATGAAAAAAACGCTAAATGATTTAAAAAAACTTAGCATGGTTGCTGCAGTTGCACTTGTGTTAACAGCTTGCGCCAGTACACCTAAGACTCCAGAAGGGGCAGTTGCAGTGCGCAGCAAATTGAGTCAACTGCAATCTGATCCGCAGTTAGCCAGCCGTGCTCCAGTAGCCATTAATGATGCGGAACAAGCTGTTCGTGCAGCTGAGAAGCCCACGCAAGATAAAGCTTTGTCCAAGCATTTAATTTGGATTGCTGATCGTAAAGTGCAAACTGCTGTTGCCCAAGCTGAAGCTCGTTTAGCAGAAGATCAGTTCAAATCAATTGGTGAGCAAAGTGCCACTGCACGTTTGGAATCGCGCACTGCGGAAGCAAATCAAGCTCGCACAGAAGCTGAACTTGCCAAGCAACAAGCTGATGCTGCAAAGCGACAAGCGGAAGAGCTACAGCGTCAAATTACTGAGTTGAATGAATTAAATGCAAAAGCAACAGATCGCGGTCTGGTAGTAACGCTGGGTGATGTGTTGTTTGAAGTCGGTCGTGCCGAGTTAAAAAATAACGCAGTAAATAACCTTGCCAAGCTTTCTACGTTTCTTAACAAATATGCAGATCGCAGTGTAGTTATTGAAGGTCATACCGATAGTACCGGTGCTGAAGATTATAACCTCGGGTTGTCACAACGCCGTGCTGATGCCGTGAAGTCCTTCTTGTTAAATCAAGGTGTCGCAGCAAATCGTATTGTTGCCACAGGTAAAGGTGAAGGCTCACCAGTTGCAGGTAATGATACAGCCGGTGGCCGTCAAATGAACCGTCGTGTTGAAGTTATTATCGCGAATCCTGCGACAGACGCTAAATAAGCTAGTGCACTATTGGTTACTCGTTCTTTAGGCTTGAGCTAAAAGAACGAGTACCATTTACGATTATTTTTGGAGAACACCATGAGTTTAGGAACTATTTTATTAGTTATTTTGATTTTAGCTTTGGTTGGAGTTATTCCTACCTGGTCGCACAGTCGCAGTTGGGGTTACGGTCCAAGTGGTGGCGTAGGCTTATTACTTATCGTAATTGTAGTTTTGTTGTTAATGGGGCGGCTCTAAAGGATGCATTTCCTTGCCAACTCTTTTTGCAAAAACATATAAATAAAAATCAGTTAGCTTCGTTACTAGTGCGCCCCTGTTTTAATATGGCGGTTATGGGAACGGTAATTTTATTACTTGCGAGCCCATTATGAAAAAAGCTGCAGCCTTTAGAGCTTGCAGCTTTTTTTCATTGTAAGTCTTTGTAACTAATTTTCTATATCTAACTTTATCAATTCAGCTTCTACGTTGCCTTATTAATAATTTTTTATTAATACCTCACTGTTCAATTATCTTAATTGCTTGCCTAGCGAATATCGCTCATCAACCGAATCATTTCTTTTTTCACTACGCCATAGCATTCACAAACTTTGGCCTCTACCGCTTTTCTATTAAGTACAGCCATATGTCCACGACGGTAGCTAATACAGCCCGCACTTTGTAAAATTCCTGCAGCCTGGGTAATACTCTCGCGGCGTACTCCAATCATGCTGGCGACTAGCTCTTGAGTCATTACTAACTCACGGTCTGGAATGCGATCAACGGTTAGCAATAGCCAGCGGCATAGTTGTTGTTCTACGGAATGGTGGCGATTGCAAACAGCTGTCTGAAACATGTGTGTCATGAGCCCTTGTGTATAACGCAATAACAAACGTTGTAGCAAACCAGCGCGATTAAATTCTTCTTTGAGAACAAAGCGATCCAATCGATAAGCATGTCCAGCAGTTTGCACCACCGCTGAACTGGGAGTGGTATTTCCCCCCATAAATAGCGAAACCCCCAGCATACCTTCATTGCCTACACCCGCCATTTCGGAGGATGCACCAGCTTCAGTAACATAGTGCAATGAAATAATAGCGGTAGTCGGAAAATAGGCGTAGCGTAGTTGTTCATTGGGTTCATAGAGCATATCGCCCAAGCGCAGGGGAACCAATTCTAAGCGCGCAGATATACGCGCAAACTCTTCTGCGGTTAAAGCTGCTAACAAATGGTTCTGCAGTGGGTTGTGATTAGGGATTGGTTGCATTGTCATCCTTTGGAGAATCTTTGGCCTGACTTTGATTCATGTCTTGACATTCAATACCAATGCCGCGGTAACCGATAAAACGGCTGGACTGGTTAAACATGGGCTCCCCACTTACACGATAATGTTGTTCTGTTCCATCGGCATTGACGCGGCTAAACGCAAAATCAATAAATGGTTGACGTGCGGCAATACGCTCTTGCAACAGCTTGCGTTCAGTTTGATTCCAGCCTGCGTCAGAGGTGTCGGTATTACCTGTCATGCCATCAACTTTAATGCCCAGCATTTCTAATACCGGACCGGAAACCTTGGTGAACTGTTCGTTCTCGTCCTGCTCCCAATACCAGTCAGAGGCGAGTTCCGTAAGGCTGCGAAAACGGGCTTCGCTCTCACGCAGTTCAGCGGTGCGCTCAGCGACAGTTTCTTCCAATAATTTGCTGTAATCTTCCAGTTTTTTATACAGCATGCGAACTTCAAGCATGTTATGAATTCGCGTTTTTACTTCGACTAAATCAAATGGCTTGCTGATGAAATCTTTCGCACCAGTTTGCAAAGCACGCAGCTTATGACCGGGTTGTGCGGTTAATACGATCACTGGCAGATAGCCATCGCTATCAATCGTTTTAAGGCTTTCCATTACCTGAAAGCCATCCATGACCGGCATTTGTAAATCGAGCAAAATGAGTTCGTAATGGTGTTTGCGATGCCAGGAGCAGACCACCGTCGGGTCCATAGTGGAATTGACACAGCTATATCCCGCGTCCCCCAATAATTGCTCAAGTAACTGCACATTGGCTTGTTGATCATCCACGATCAATATGCGTGCGTTAAGGATGTCTGCGGCAGTGAGTTTCATGCTTTATTCTCTTGTGTTGTGATTTCTTGATTCTCTTGGTTGATAGTGTGATCGATTGATCGTTTAGTTGAGTTGTTCCGGTTTAATTCTTAAGCTCCATTTTTTCTCAGTGATCTTACCGTAGTTGCATCGGCAAATTTCAAGGCTATATCCAAAGTTTGCATAAACTCGTCTACTTTAATCGGTTTAGTTAAGTAGCGAAAAAAACCGGCTTGTAGACCTTTTTCAATATCCCGTGGAATCGCATTAGCGCTCAGTGCTATTACGGGGATATGAGAAGTTGTCGGGTCTTTGCTAAGTAATTTTAACGCTTCGATACCACTGATCCCGGGCAAGTTAATATCCATCAAAATTAAATCAGGTAGCATTTCGCGGGCCAGTGCTACGCCACTGTGGCCATCGCGTGCGGTGAATAAGCGAATATCTCGACGCCGCGCGATCAGATCCTCAACCAACATCAAATTAGCAGGGTTATCTTCCACATAAAGCAGAGTACTTAGCGATATCCCGATGTCAGCTTCTGATTGGAGATAGACAGGCTCAGATGCGCCGATCTTTGCCTTTTCAGATGTTAAATTTAATTCAATCCAAAAAATGCTGCCTTTGCCAACAATGCTATCCAAGCCAATAGCACCACCCATTAATTCAATGAGTCGCTTGGTCATTACCAAACCAATTCCCGTGCCTTCCTCCGCTTTTGATTCTTGCCCAAGGCGATTGAAGGGTTGAAAGAGTTGAGTAATTTGTTCGCTAGATAAACCCTCGCCATTGTCTGCTACGGTTATGCGTAAGCGCCCCGTAGTATGTTCTTCGCAGGTTAAAACTACCGTGCCACCAACGCTATTGTATTTTATGGCATTGGAAAGCAAATTGATAAGTACTTGTTTTACGCGCGTGTGGTCAGCGTGGACCAGGTACGAAGAATCAAAATGGGGAAAGCTAACAGTAATGCCTCGCTTCTGAGCCTGAGGCTCGATCATGGTTGCACATTCCTGCATAACTTCCGCAAGCGATACGGGTTCCATTGATAAGGATAACTTGCCCGATTCAATCAGTGCGAGATCGAGGATTTCATTAATCAAATCTAATAAATACCAGCCAGCTTGTAAAATCTGATCGAGGCTGCGCTTTTGCATCGGTGATGGAATTGGGCTTCCTGATTCAATTAATTGTGCAAAGCCCAAAATGGCACTGAGCGGCGTGCGCAATTCATGACTCATACTGGATAAAAAATCGGATTTCGCGAGGTTAGCTTTTTCTGCAACTGATTTAGCCATCTCCAGCTCAACATTGTTTTCTTCCAGCACGCGATCTAAAAGTTTGCGCTCGGTAACATCACGGGCAGCAGCAAACACGCCTTGCAAATTTCGGTCGCGATCATAAAACGTGGTAGCGTTATAAGAAACATTTGTCTGCTTGCCATCACGCGCAAGCGCAGTTAGTTCGTAGTTGGTTACTTTATTTTCTCTAAGAACGCGTTTGATGCCGGCCTCTGCACGATCCGGGTCAGTAAAATAATTTTTGAAAGGTGCACCAATTAATTCGTCACGGGTGCAGCCCGTCAATTCTTCCATCTGCCTGTTAACGTCGCTAATAATTCCGGCAGGATCGGTTGTCATTAACGCATCAATGTTAGATTCAATCAGTGAGCGCGTATAAAACTGCTGATCGCGCAGACGTTGATCCAGTTTTTTTTGTTCCTCTTCAACTTGTTTGCGCGCGGTGTTATCAGTGCCTATTAGTAAGTAGCCAATAATTGTTTCAGCTGCGTCGCGCAGTGCGGTAACCGATACTACTGCGGGAAGACGGCTGCCATCTTTGCGGATGTAAGTCAGCTCATATATATCTTCAATGCCGCGTGAGGCCTTAAATACCAGAGCTTCGAAGCCAGGTGTGATACTGGTTTCCAGCTCGAGGCTTAAGGTGGCGGCACGAGCAATGACTTCTAATGGATCTGAAATATCTGCCGGGGTAATTTTATTCATAACATCTGCTGCCTTGTAGCCCAGCATGCGTTCTGCACCCACGTTAAAAATTTGTATTACGCCCTGCGCATCAGTCGCAATACTGGAAAAATTCGCACTGTTAAAAATCGCGCGCTGTAAAGCGCCTTCTTCAAGTAACGTCTCTTCTCGCTGTTGTACAGTGGAGTAGGCTTGTTGTAATTGCTCGTTTAATGCTTCCTGTGAATCTAACAATTGCTTGGTTTCAAGGTGAACTAAATTTTTAATGTGTTGCTGGCTATTGCGAAAAATAAAATAGACAAATGATGCTGCAAACAGTAGGACAAACAAGCTTGTGAAAATAATAATGCCAAACAGATGACGCATTTGTGATTGAAAAGCCGTGTCGTATTGTTTGAATGCGGCTTCTTCAATTTCTATAAAACTTTGCATTTCAGTGCGAATAACGCTCATCACATCTTTATCGCCGACATCGCGAACTGCATTAACTGCAGTGCTTATATTATCGCTACGGGCCAGCTTGATAAGCTCTTCCATGTAAGCTAATTTCGTTTCAATAAGAGGTGTTACCTTGTTCAAGTGAACTTGTGCAGCGGGAATTTTTGCTAACTGATGCAATGGTTTTAATTGCAGCTCTACACTCTCGCGCAAGTCTATAAATGACTCTAAAAATGTTTCATTACCGGTTAATAAAAAACCGCGCAAATCCGTTTCGGCCCCTCTTATCGTTGAGACCAGGCTATGCGAATTATTTAATACTATAAATGTATTCTGACGCATGTCGGCAGCACTTTTAAGTTGCCAGAAGAATGTAAATAACGTTGCTACGCTGACTACCACTAAAATTAGAGCGCTAGTTAACCAAATCGCGAGCTTTGGATTAGTTTTCATTAAAGGTGTGCTCAAGTTTGGTAACTTTTAATTGTGTAGTTGTTTTATGTGCCAGTCTGTGTGTTGCCTAACATAGCATCTAAGCCTAAAGAATTACTTTAAAGCCTCAGTATTTTTGCTAGCTGTATCAATACGAAATGAGTAATACGCGGACCTGTGTGTGTTCGCGCACCGATATGTCAATGGTATGGCCTCAATCTTAGGTACCGGAGTTTATAAAAACTTCGATAACGAAATAAAAATTTATTGCTGCTTGCTGGCCAAAATCGGAGAGAACAACATGTTAGAAACTATTGCAATTATCCTACTTATTTTATGGGCGCTGGGACTTGTATCATCTTTTACTGTGGGTGGCTTCATCCACATTTTATTAGTTGTAGCCGTCATTATGATATTGGTGAGAGTGATTCAGGGTAGGAAACTCTAAATAAAAACTCTCGATAAACTGACGTTAATAAAACCAACGTCGGTTTTTCGAATGATATGGCAATGACGTCACGAAGAATTTCTTTGCTACGTCATGCCATATTTTTTGTTTGTGGTTGCGGTGGCTTTTGCGCTGCGAAATCAAATGCAATATCCAATGTCTCCATAAATTCATTCACACGAATGGGTTTTGTAAGATAGCGAAAAAAGCCTATTTTAAGCCCATTTTCGATATCGTGCGGCATAGCGTTCGCGCTGAGTGCAAGCACCGGAATATGTTGCGTTGCAGGATCTTTATTTAAAATAGCCAGCGCATCAATACCACTAATATCCGATAAATTAATATCCATTAAAATTAAATCTGGTTGTGCTAAACGCGCAAGCTCAACGCCGCTGTTGCCATCGCGCGCTGTTAATAAATGAATGTCTGAGCGCTTGGCGATGATTTCTTCAACCAACAGTAAATTTGCGGTGTTGTCTTCAATATAAAGTAGCGTACGTTTTGGTCCGGTGGGTTTAACCAGGCGAGCAATTTTTTGGTTTTCAGGTGTATCCTTAATTTCACGCTCTTGCTCTGCAATATCAAGGTCAACCCAAAATTGACTACCTTCGCCTTCGATGCTTTCTACACCAATTTTACCGCCCATCAGTTCGACCAATTTTTTCGTTACGACCAAACCAATACCGGTGCCTTCCTCTTTGCCATTTTCCTGCCCAAGTCGATTGAACGGTTGGAATAATTGGGAAATTTTTTCAGCTGACAAACCTTTGCCGGTGTCTTGTACAGAAATGCGGAGTCGCTCTGGTGTTATTTCTTGGCAACTCACTTTGACTTCACCCTGTTCTTTGTTGTATTTAATTGCATTGGAAAGTAGGTTGATGAGCACTTGTTTCAGTCTCGTGTGGTCTGCATTGACTAATGCATATTCATCTTTTGGAAATTCAATTTTAATATTACGATTGAGTGCCTGCGGCTCAATCATGGTTTCACATTCCAACATGAGGTCAGCTAAAGCGACAGGTTCCATTGACATCGACAGTTTTCCTGACTCAATCAATGTGAGATCAAGAATTTCGTTAATCAATTCCAGCAAATACCAACCCGCTTGTAGAATTTGTTCCACACTCCTTTTTTGCGGCACTGTCGGCGGGGGTGTGCTGCAATCGATTAATTGTGCAAAACCCAGAATTGCATTTAAGGGTGTGCGCAATTCATGACTCATGCTGGACAGGAAATCAGATTTGGCGAGGTTAGCTTTTTCTGCTAAATATTTTGCTTTTTTTAATTCGATATTATTTTCGAGTAATGCCTGATCCAACTGCTTACGCTCAGTAATATCCACTAGCATATTGATACCGCCAATTAATTTCCCGCGGTTATCACGCAATGGTGTAGGGTGCGCTTTAAACCAAACCCGCGTTCCGTCCGGGCGTTCGGCGATAGCTTCGGCACCATAAATAGGCTGATTATATTTAAGTGCAAGTGCCATAGGGCATTCATCGTGTGGCAGTGGGGCTCCATCAGTGCGATAAAGTTTCCAGCTAATGCACCAGTGATCACTACCCAACTCGGGTGTGCGGCCAGAAAATTCCACGGCAGCCTGATTGAAATGGGTTAAGCAACCGTTTGCATCAGTGGTGTAAATCGCTACGGGTAAAGCATCAATAACACTGCGTAAATGGCGTTCGCTATCGAGTAATGTTTCCTCTGTGCGTTTACGTTCGGTAATGTTGTTGAGCAGCACAGCAACCCTCCGGCTTTGCGATTCACCAATCCTGCAAGCGTATACATCGAACCAGCGCCCAAGCGTTTGTACTTCATTCATAAAGCGAACGGGTTCGCCCGTTTTCGCAACCTTATCGAAAAGCTCCAACCATTGCGCATCGAAATCAGGCGCAAGCTCAATGATGCATTGGCCTTCTGCTTCGTGTAATCCGGTTTGTTTTTCGAACGAAGGGTTCACTTCTAAAAAGCGAAAATCGACGGCTTTTTCGTTTTGGTGAATGAGTTCAATAACGCAGAAACCTTCGTCAATAGAATTGAATAAATTGCGATAGCGATCTTCAGACTCACGTACTACGGCTTCAGCCAATTTTCGCGCGGCGACATTACGCAAGACCCCGGTAAAATAACGTTGACCACCTAAATGCATTTCGCTGACGGCAATTTCCATTGGAAATGTATCGCCATCGCGAGTGCGGCCCCTCACTTCATGCACAAGACCATTCGCACGTGCTTCAGGGCTAGCATTGTAATAATCGAGTGAACCTTGACCATTGTGCAGCTCTGGAACTAAAACGCTAAATTTTTTACCAATCAGCTCATTAGCGGAATAACCGAACATTTTTTCAGCCGCAGGATTTACCGTTTCAATCCTGTTGGTATAAGCGTGAAAGGTGATGATGCCATCCAGCACCGTATTAACAATGGATTGAACCAGTTGGGTACTATCGTGCAGTGCTTGCGTTGCTAAATGTTCAGCGCTGACATCGCGGAATACGAGCACGGAACCAATCACATTATTATTTTGATCGCGAATAGGGGCGCAGCTGTGAGAAATAATGTATGCGTTGCCATTGTGAAGGTTCAGGATGGTGTGATTGTCTGCTTGTGCGCTTTCCTGCAACAATAAATCCAGAACAGGAGTAGTAACGGGTTCACGTGTTTCTTTGCTGACAATTCGAAATATTTTGTCTATCGGTTGGTTAACGGCTTGTTCTTGTGTTCGCCCGGTCAGTTGCTCGGCCACATGATTCATTAACGTGACCTTGCTATTGGCATCAGTCGCGATAACGGCATCGGCGATAGAGTTGAGCGTAACTTCCAATTTTTTTTCACTTTGCTGCACAGTTAGATAAGCAAGATTGAGTTGTTGATTGAGAGCTTCCTGAGTATCGAGTGACAGTTTGGTTTTGACGTGCGTTAATTTCAGCAGACGTTCGCCTATGATGCGATAGGCTCCGTAAGAAAATCCTTGTGCAAACAGCAACATAAACACGGCAGCGCAGGCAATCAGCGTGAACAACAGCCCCATATTAGTTTGGAACTGATTGTTGTAACGATTGAGTTCCTCGTTGCCAAGATGAGTTAATTTATTAATTTCTGCGCGTATTAAATCCATTAAGCGTTTGCCTTCGTGCTTGCTTTGCGCAGTGAAGAGGGCATTCGAATCTTGAGTACGTTTTAGTGCATTAAGCTGCTCCAGATAGGCTAATTTCGCCTCTACCAAGAGGTTTGTGCTGGTAATGTAAACGTGGAAGTCAGAGTTATCTGTGAGTTGATGCAATTGTTGCAGATCATAAGTTATGCCACCGCGGATGTCGGCATAGGATGCCAGGTAACTTTCATCACCCATTAACCAAAACCCACGTGCACCGGTTTCAGCTTCAGTTAGCCGGTGCAGCAACGACTGCGCGGTATCTATTAAAAGTAAAGTCTGTTGGCGTTTTATATCCGTGGCTTTTAGTTGGTTGAAAAACCAAAATAAGGTTGCCGCTAACAATAAAACGATTAAGGATGGAGCCGTAAACCAAATCTTGGATTTACGGATTTTGTCAGAATTCTTAGCCAATTTTCCTCCAGCCTGACGTCCGTCAATGATGTTCAATAGGTGTGGGGTGGATTATGGCCGACTGTAACCTAACTGTAAAAGCGGTTGTAATCTTACTTGGCGTTTTTTCAGTCGATACATAAGAGGATGAATTGCGTTGCAGCATTGTCTAGTTTTAACATTAAAATTAACAGTGAAAATTATCCCCAGAGGAAAAATAGATTAAATCGGAAATTTTCTAGTCGCATCAAAGGCTAATGCAACGTCGACGGTAACCATGAATGTACTAATATTGATCGGTTTAGTCAGGTAGCGAAACAAACCCGCCTTCAGGCCTTTTTCAATATCTCCGGGAATGGCGTTAGCACTCACGGCAATTACCGGAATGTGTGCAGTAAGCGGGTCTTCCGCCAAAATTCTAAAGGTGTCCATCCCATTCATTCCCGGCAGATTCATATCCATCAAAATAATATTTGGTTGAGCTTTGCGGGCGAGATGTATGCCGGTATGTGTATCAACTGCAGTGAGTAGTCGCAGATCGGGACGGCGTGCGATTAGATCTTCTACCAGCATTAAATTAGCAGGGTTACTTTCCATGTACAGCAGTGTGTGTTGTGGGGAATCTTTTTGAAACTCATATTCGATATCAGTTTGAGATTGATCTATAACCATGCAAGTTTGCGTTGCATCTGTCAGATTTATTTCTATCCAAAATTTACTGCCTTTACCCGGAACGCTCTCTACGCCAATTGCTCCGCCCATCAATTCGCTTAGGCGTTTCGTCATTACCAAGCCAATGCCTGTGCCTTCTTCCCCACTGGTCTCCTGACCAAGGCGATTGAATGGCTGAAATAACTGATGTATTTTTTCCGGGTTTAAGCCCTCGCCGCTATCCTCAACACAAATGCGTAAACGCTCTGCCGATTGCTTAACGCAGCTAATCGCTACCTTGCCATTTCGTTTGTTATATTTAATCGCATTGGAAAGTAAGTTGATAATGACTTGTTTTAGCCTGGTGTAGTCAGCGCTGACATAATGCGAGATTTCAATTTGCGGAAAATATAATGTAATTCCCCGGCTTTTTGCTTGTGGCTCAATCATGGTCTGGCAGTCGCGAAGTACATCTGCCACTGAAACGGTCTCCATGGAAAGAGAAAGTTTGCCTGATTCGATAAGAGCGAGATCAAGTAGCTCGTTGATAAGATCGCGTAAATACCAGCCCGCTTGAAGAATTTGATCCAGGTGCTTTTTTTGCAGTGGCGTTAGTGGGGTAGTACCGCCCTCGATTAATTGTGCGAAACCTAAAATGGCATTTAACGGAGTGCGTAATTCGTGACTCATATCGGATAAGAAATCAGATTTAGCGTGGTTGGCTTTTTCCGCTGCAGCAATGGCATGTTCAAGATGATTATTCTTTTGCTGCAGTAACTCGTCGAGTAACATTCGCTCTGCCGCAGCTTTTTTACGCTCACTAATATCGCTCATTACCATGCGCAATAAAGGTGTGCCCTCGGGATTTTTGTCATAGGTTGATGCTAAAGAGACCCAGAAGGTTGCACCTTCTTTGTCTAACATGCGCAACTCACAGGTCTGCGGGTCAGTCAGCTCAAGTAATAATTTGCGATGTAAATAGTAGGTGTCTTGATCTGCTTTAACAATAAAACGCGAGAGTGGTTGTTTTACCAGTGCAGTGCGATCACAACCTAATAAGCGTGCGGCCATAAGGTTGGCCTCGATAATCATGCCTTTTTCGTCAATCGTGCAGTAACCTATTGGTGCAAGGTCGTAGAGGTCAAAGTATCTTATACGAGCGGCATCTAGCTGCCATTGTGTGCGACGCAATTCATCGTTTTGCATTTCAAGTTCAATTTGATGCACTTGCAATTGGTGCATCATCTTCAACATATTGCCCGGGGTTAAATCCTCCAGGGTTTCGGGGGATAAAACCATTCTTTCAAAAGTACTTTGGTCAACATTTCTTAACGATTGCTTTAAGTTGACTAACAAGGGGTCAAGGTCGTCTTTATCCTGATGGGGCATTTAGGGCTCCTGATTTTCAATAACCTGCATGGGAGTGAGTTGTTCAGTTTTTGCCAGGGCTAACAATTGTTCATTGAGGATGCGGAGCGCTTCACGGATGCGCACCATCTCGGTGATGTCGACGAAAGTAATGACCGCACCTTCAATCACATTATCCAGTGTGCGGTAGGGCAGAATGCGCAGGGTGTACCATTCGTGGCCAATGGTTTGCACATCAATTTCTTTGGGCTGCAGTGTTTTTAGCACCTCTTTGATATCGGCTACCAGGTTTTGGTAATTCACCAGGTTGGAAACAATATGCCCCACGGGTCGCCCGACATCGCTGAGGATAAGATTAATAATTAAAGTAGCGGCAGGTGTGAAACGTAAAATGCTCAAGGTGTGATCGACAAAAACGGTGCCTATACCAGTACCGGCTAATAAGTTGTTCATGTCGTTATTCACGCGCGACAAATCGGTAACCTTAGTCTGTAGTTCGGTATTGACCGTTGCCAATTCTTCATTGATAGATTGCAGCTCTTCCTTGGAGGTTTCGAGTTCCTCGTTGGTGGATTGCAGCTCTTCGTTGATGGATTGCATTTCTTCATTGGAAGATTTGAGTTCTTCGTTAGAGGTCTCCAGCTCCTCATTGGCTGCATAAAGGTATTCTTCCTTGGCTTGTAATTCTTCGTTCAGTTCAGCGATCTGTGCCACTGTGTCTTTGCTATGATCTTGATTGTTATTTGTTGCCGAGAACCCTGGTGAGCGTAGCGTTAGCTGAGCCACCTCAGACGCTTCTTCTAAAATCACTAAAAATAATGGCGATTCTACTGCGGCTGCGTCTATTGGGCAGACGG
>JAZKFX010000071.1:0-11655 GCA_040386215.1 Pseudomonadota bacterium | reverse complement strand
TTGGTGGATTAGATTTATATCCAAAAATGTCACCCACTTGATTTGGGGAAGGGCCTGATTCATCCAGATTTTTAGTGTTTTATAGGCGAGCAGTTTTTATTCAATCGGAGGTTTTTTTAACTGTAAATTTAAAACTAAATAAACTTAAACAGACGCCACCCCTGAGTGCTCGAACACCCAGAGGCAGCTAACCACAATCGATAACAGGAGTATCAGTCATGGCTAAACGTACTATAGCGCCAGAGCCTTGCTCGGCCCAAGAAAAATCTTCTTATACCCGCAAACTAAAAGTCCGTTCGGGCTCTTACGATTACCAATTAAACAACATCGATAATATTCATTCCTATAAAGCTGCACCACCGGTACCGTGGATACACGTTAAGGGTTATTGGCTTAACAAAGTGGGTTTTACCATTGGCACTGCTGTTTGTATGGAGGTGAGTGATAGATGTCTGGTGATCAGGGCTATTCCAAGTATTTCTAATGATCAGAGGAAAGGTGCTAAGGGTAGGTTGGGTAGGGCTGACCACGTTAATTAAACATGCGCGCCCCAACATTTCTGACTTTTTAAATGCACTTAATTGAAATGCGGAATTTTAATTAACTTGAGAAAATGTCGATTTTTTGTTATTGCTGGAAGACGGTCATGTTGGGGTGCGGTTCACGCCTTACACGCAGTGCCGCCTGAATTTATCAGCGTTATTTGATAATTTATTTAGGTATTTTTAAATTGGAAACTTTTAAAGAGCTATATTTAGCTTGGTCTTAAAGTATGTTAGTTAACTGTACAAATTTTGCGGTAGGGATCATCTTTACAATATTCAGTAATAAGCCATATACAGGTTTGCAAAGCAGGAAATAATATCCTGCTTTTTACTTAAACCTGATTTAACTATTTTTTGTAAAACACTAATGTATAGAGAAAACTTATGATCTACTTTAAATGCAGCGGTTTATTTTTAGGCGCATGTTTACTATCAATATCATCTTTTGCTGCGCAGGATTCGAAAACTAAAAAGCCAATCACAATAAAATCTGTACCTTACGAAATGCGTATAGATAACCAGCTTGGCGAAGTGAAGTTGAATGCCGAGCAAATCGAAATCGCAGCCCTAAAAGGTTCTGATTTATTTACTGATACAACCGGTGCAAAAAATGCAGACAATACACCAAGACTATTGTTTGTACCTGAAGGTGATTTTATTTTCTCTGCGAGGGTTTCAGCTAAATTCGGCGAAACGCCCTACGATGGCGGAGCATTAATTGTTTATGCTGATTCAAAAAATTGGGGAAAGCTGCTGTTTGAGCGTTTCAAATCAGGAAAAATTGGCATAGCGACAACCGTTTCAAAGGGCAGCGGTGACGATGCCTACCATGGCACCAGGGATTCCAATCATCAATATTTGAAAATTGTCAGGCACGACTCTTCTTATATTTTTTATACATCTCAAGATGGCAAGGATTGGAATTTTGTACGTCATTTCGAATTGAAATCCACAACACCGGTACACATAGGTTTTACTACCCAGGCACCTCTGGCTGAAAGTTTTATTGCGAATTTCTCGGATGTGAAATATCGAGCAGGAAAATTTACCAATTTCTGGCAAGGGGAATAGTTCATTTTGTCTGTTGCCTTTTTAAATAGTGAAAAGGCAACAGACAAATAATTTCTTCGTTTCCATTTCTATCTCCGAGCGAGAGTGCTAAAGAACAAGGGCCGTGAGGCCTACTAGTCCCGATTCCCACCAGCTGATTAGTTTATTAGCGAAGAGGCAATGTTCATTCCGACATCACGTAGTAAAACCTGCGCCTCAGGAAAACTACTATTTGAAACCACGGAAATGGCCAAATTATGGGTTGGAAAAATGATCATCCAATTTTGCGTACTCTGCATACCGCCATGATGAATGATGTAAGTGCCGAGTTTTTCATCCTGCGCAACTATCCAGAAAAAAGCTAAATATTCGGTGTCGGTTACATCAAATAGTCGTTTATGTGACAACGCAATTGCAGGCAGCTCTCCCTGTAATTGCAATTTCATATAGTTAATCAAATCAGGCATAGTTGATTTTACAAAGCCACTGCCACCCCAGAGTTTATGGGGAGCCACATGGGATTTTGCAACCTCATTCTTATCATCATATCCATAAGCCAAAAAAGGTATTTGAGTTTTTGATAAATTAACCTGTGTATTCATCATGCCCGCCGTTTCTCTCAGCGTTTGTTTAAGGAGCCTATCGAATGGCTTGCGATAGACCTGCGCTAAAATATAACTTAAGAGTTCTGCACCGGCGCTTGAGTAATGGTACTGCCCCTTAAATGTAGACGTATCAAACTTATTCATTGCTTTGATGAATGAGTGTTTGTTCAGGGTTTCCTCTGTAAGACCTAACTGCTCGAAATCTCGTGGCAATCCTGATGTATGAGTTAAAAGTTGTTGGATAGTGATTGGCTGGGAAGCGGTGCTGACTTTATCTAACTGATTATCAATATAATGGTTAACATTTTTATCCAGTGATAATTTTCCGTCTGCAACGGCATAGGCCACTAAAAAACCCACCATCGTTTTGCTTACAGAACCAATTTCATAAAGGGTTTGATCATTCGGTTTGTTGCCTTGTTTTTTTGTCAGCTCTCCATAATGTCCCGTGATGCTTTTCTTATCACTGACAACACCAATGGAAACTGAAGTAAAGCGATTATCTTGCAGAAAGTGTTTAGCTTCTTTTTTAATCGCTATTTCAATGTCCATTTGAGTGCTTGCCGCATAAGCATTGCAAGACAAGCCGATTAAAAAACACGTGATACTGAATAATTTACTCATAGTATATTCACCTTTATTTTAGCCTTTGAGGCTTTGAGTTTGTTTCGAGGTGATGATAGTAGCGGGTTGTTGCGGTGTGCTCGACCGAGTAAAAAAGTCGGACATCTTATAAATCAATAGCTTGGAATTTATTGAAAAATTATTGGTAATGTTTGCCTTGTTGGCGATATTGAGATGGCGTCAAGTGCATTTGCTTTTTGAAGGCAGTATTAAATGAAGATTTTGAATTGAAACCAGATTCCAATGATATGTCTAAAACGGTTTTCTCACTACAATCTGGCGAAGCCAACATTTCGCACGCTGCCTCAATTCGATAGCCATTTATAAAGTCAAAAAAGTGGCGACCCAGATGATGATTGAGTGCCAAAGAAATATCCTGCGCAGCAATATCTACTTCCTCTGCCAAGGTATCAATATTCAGCGTTGGATTTAAAAATGGTTTTTGTGAGTGCATGTGTGACTCAAGCTTTGCCAGTATGGCTACGGCCTGCTCGGTTGAGATTTTTTTATTGCCAGCGGGAAATATAACCGCTTCCAACTGCGAGCTAATGCCCTTGAACAGCTCCGGCTTGTTAAGCGCTTGCCACAATATCCAGCATGAAAATCCCAACCCTGCCAGCATCATTATGGGCGTTATCACTTCAAGTGCACTTTGGAATTTGGTAAATTTAACCACATTTCGAATTAAGGCCAACGCAAAACTCATCATGAAAAAGGTCATAAAATGGCTTAGCCATTGTTTATTGAGCTTCAATTCATCGGAATAGGCATTAAGAATTGTGAGCCTGTTGCGTCGGATCGTGATAAAAATTAACCCAAGATAGATTGCCATTTGAATGTATTGCAATATATGGACAAACACTATCTCGAATAAGGGCTGCAAATTATTATTAATCCGCAATTTTAAAGCCGCATCCTCGACCAAATAAAAGCGAGGTATAAAGGTAATAATAACGATTATAAAGGGTAGCGCATGCGCCCAATCTCTTGCCTTAAAACTGAAGTCAGTATGTAAAACAGAGCGCACGTAAAGGTAAAGTGTCGGTGCCAGCAATGCTGATACATTATTTCTGAGCATCTCAAGATTGAGATGCTCACTGTAAAAATTGATAAAAACGAAGTTGCTGATATCAAGGTTAAAAATAACAAAATAAAACGCTAAAATGCGGTTGCTGACCAGATTGCCAGAACGGATACTCAGCAAAAATATTGCTATTAGGGAATTAATGAAGAGTTGGAGCAACGCAAGATCGTGGGACATGGGTTGTTAGCAGGGCATGATGAATGGACGCTGGATCATACTCCATATAATACTATTACGGATATATAGTGCAGGTATGTCGAAAGTAGGGTATTTGTTCTATAAATCTGAGAACGCCGTTTGGTTGGTGGACGCAGTGCCGCCTGAATTTATCAGCGTTATTTAATTACTTTATTTTTGTTCATCCGGGTATCCTAAATCGGAAAACTCCGAATTATAAAATCATGTTTCGGTAGTTCAGACATTCGTGACATATCGATTGAGTAATCGTGCGCCTACGCGGGTCAATCTTCCTCGGGAATAAAAAATATGTGCAGCAATATTTTTTTATTGGGTCGGAGTAAATAACTTATTAACTTTACTCCGACCCAATTTTTAACGCATTTCTTTTAGCATTGAGCATTTACAGGGCTATGCTCGCCGCCACATTTCATTTGCGCAAACTTTACCGTATCAGCTCTACGCGAATTGAATGAATGTCATCGTTCAACGTGCCGACAAACGAAACATCCGAGGTGAATGGCACACCAGTGCCGGATAGATCATAACTTCTGAATAGCGTGACGCGATAGCCTGCAGGAACCTTCAGTGAAGAAACTCCCGAGTCCCGACTATTTGGATCGAACCATGTATCTTGAGCACCGTGCGCCATTAAGTCAGTAGGTAAATAATCACCAACGTCTAAACGGAATGCGCTGCCCTCAAACTCGCCGTGTTCAAAAATCGTGACGCCGTTTGTTGTTGGTAGCACACCCTCGCGCTCATTAAACAGGGCGCCTTTTTCTACGCTGTATTGATACCACAGATGATCAATGTCGAGACCGGTCCATTCTACCCAGATGTTATTGGTATAGAGTCCGCTACGCAGTAACTTATCAAGTTGGTCTATACGTGAAATGCCTCCACTCGAATAAGTTTCATCTATCCATTTCAGAAAACTTCCCGCTACACCGTAACCATGGAGGTAGTGTTGACCGTATTGGTAATTTTGCAACCAAAAGACTTTGCTTAAACCGTATTCGTTGCGTACATAGTCCGCTATTCCTTCGGTTATCCAGCCTGGAAGATTTGGCGCGGTGTAGCTCTGAACAAGGTGCATTCCCTCATGCACAACGATATCGGTATCCTGAGGGTTATTCAGCATGTGTTGTCTTTGTACTGCCAAGTGATTTCCGCTGACGCCCGCTGGAGGATCTATGTCACGTATTTCCAGAAAGACCGTTTTCGGAGCATCAGGGTTAAAGCGGGCCATGAGCTGCGGGTATACGGTATGGAAAGTACAGATCAGTTTATTCAAGGTATCGTTATTGAATTGGCCTTCTACAGACGTTATTAAATTAATGCTGCTTGTGCATCCGGTCACCGTCTGCCCCGAGAATCGCAAATTATCGATGACGATGGGGCTTGTAGTATTGGGTACATTTACAGCCAACTTTATGACGAGATCGGAATAATTTTGCTTTAAGGCTGTTTCAATATTGGCAGGTACTGCGAACGTAAGTTTATGAAATTTATTCGTCGATAAATTGGCTAAATCTGCTGCGCCGATCCACGCGTTATAAAGCCCTAAAGTGGGGCTGGTAACTGAAACTTGAACCTGTCCCCAAGCGAAAAGGGCAGGGAGTTGTACATCGACTGCAAGCTCCTTTGACACTCCCGACAAGGTTGAAAGTGGAGCGGATTGCAACTCAGTGTAAGAGAAATTACGAACGGCCAATGCGGCATTTCCCTGAGAGTGTACGGTTGTACTTGCCAAGGTACCGGCAGTTGTAGACCAGTACTGGGCTAACTCAAAACCAACAATATCAGTTTGTGTTTGGGCAAGGGCAAAGGGTGTCGCACAGGCCGCAAGCATCGCAATAAATAGTGGGGTAGATACTTTAGGTGTAAATTTTTTTCGAATGGAAAATTTCATACTGCTCTCCAATGGTTTCATTTTAAGTAAGCGATAGTTTGATCGAAAGGGATCCGCTGGCCGCAGAAAAGTTAGTGTTCCGGCTAACCAGCTTCACCCTGATCGAGTGTGCATGTGACAAAAAAGTTATAAATTCTGTAGCTATAAAATCTTGTCACCTGCACGATGCCATTTCGTCAATCAAATGAATGGCACTTGTTTTGGTTACACTTTCTACTCTTGCTGATGTTAGCCCGAACGCTTGTTAACTATAGGAGCGTCAGGATCGCCCTCTGGCGTCAGTCTTACTCCACCAGTAGGAGTAATATTTAAATCAGCAGGGAAAAAGCGTTGCTCTCCAATAACTGTTTCCCCGATGGTTCCGCCCAGGAAATTTTCCAGAACTTTTTTGCGATGCGGTAAAGATTCAAGATTTAAAGCATCAGATAACACAAATTTCCCATCTACCACTGTAGTCTCGTCAACATGAGTAAAAAGGTTTGTAGGCAAGAGAAATGTTGTACCGGCTGATGTAGTTTCTATGGGGAGCGTATCTATGAAAGCTGGCATATGACAACCGCCACAAGTCAGGCCTGTAGCCCGATTTAATAACTGGTCTGGGCTAATGGTTGAACTTACATTCAGTTGCACGAGTCTGGCTTGAATTGCGTCTTTGAAGTCTGCAGAAGCAACATTACGGTACATATTATCTGCCAGTAAAGGGCCGCTTGAGTGACTTTGGATATTGTTGGCATCCGTTATGCGGGGTGAGAAACCAAAAGTATTGGCATCACCCAAAAGAGTTTGCATGTTATCCAAAAACCGGTTACGAAACGTTCTGGCTTCTGCTGTGTCATCGTTCATTAATGCCCCAACCGGGTTGTCTTTAACCGGTACAATTTCTAAAGCATTGCGGCTGGAGTTAGGGATAAATTGATACTCTTTCAAGACCCAGCTAGGTGTACTTTCCAGAAACTGATTGGTACGGATTTGACCGCGGCCAGTGGTATAACTTTCCACACTGATCGGCGCGCGTATGCCGAACTCCGGTATGCCTGTGCGATAGAAGTGCGCCAATCGTTGGCCGCGCACGTCGGCGCTTCCCTGCACACTTAAATCCTTCCAGAAATTTTGCACAGCCAAACAGCCTTCACCAAGGGCAATATTATTTTTTAAGTCTGCTTCAAAAATAATGAGGTTGCGGCCCTCCGGTTGACCCATCACCGCAAAAATCATGCGGTATTCACCACAGCTCTCAAAATTGCGATCATGCAGATCGAAACGATTTACCAGAGAAATTAATTGATATTTGCTGATTGCCGTGGGATCTAAGGCTTGCTTCCCTTCTTGCGGCCGACATTCCACTGGTAAGGTTCTGATGCTCTCATCGCTGTTTGCAACATCCATCTCGGATTTGCAACTAGCTTCGGGATTTTCCACACTAACCGGATTCTGCAAGTTCCACATGCGGTTAAACAAGGTGGTCCCATCAACAGGATCTGCGGGATTCTTGCTGGTAAGCTCACTTGCCAAAGTATCTAAAACATTTTGTAAAGTTATGCCGGTTTTATCGAGTGTTTCTAAATCATGTACGAACAAAGATCTATCCGGGTCAATCCGAACTGAGTTAACCGGTACTCTAGTCTCAGTACAATCGGGCGGAGTGAACTTTTTGTCTAATGGATGATTGCCGGAAATGGTGAATTTTACGCTCGAACCCGCTGACAATTGAGTGACGTGCGTCCTTTGCACGGTGATGTCAGGAAACCCGAATACTTTTGCACCAGTAATACTGGTTATATTTTTCGCCCGAGTGGGTAACAACATGTTCACTGACCAATCTTTTATCGGAGTGGTCCCAATATTTCTTACCCGGTATTCAAATTTATAAATCTTGCTGTCACTCAGATCTCTGTTAATGGTACAGCTCACCTCCGCTGATACCGATGCGCTGGCAGCAGCAATAACTGCAGCTCCCAGCATATTAAATGCTAATAATCGTTTCATGATAATTCTACCTTTTCATAGAAAATATTTAACCGTTAACTGGATGTTACGCATTGTATGCGCTCGCTCCAGAATTTTTGCCGTAGTTGTGATGGCATTTTTACTCTAACATTGAACTATAGTTTTTTTATTGTGTTTGTAGATTGATTATCGCTATAGAGTAAATAGGAATGTTTTATGCGGAAAAAATAAAATGATTTTTTAAAAAAAATAAAATAAACTCACGCGCGAAGAAAAAAATATTAAATAAAATTATAAAAAAAGAATTAGTAAATAATTGTCATGATTGTCTTTAATGGCCCATGCGGCAACAAATTCTAGTTGCGTCGATACGAAATACACTGGATAAATAGGGGGATGTATGAATAGCAGCGACATAAATTTCGCTGCGATCTTAAGGAGATTTTTGCAATGCTTGGTTTTTTCAGATTTTATTGAAATTATTTAATAAATATTTAGCGCTGCATGAAGCATAAAGATATTGTACTAATTAAAAAAGGGGGGGGAATAAATATAAATCGACAATAAATTTAAATTTTAAGAATAGCTTCGCCACTGAAAGGATTCAGGGTCGTCAATATCCAGGGTTTTTAAATTTCTGTTAAGGTTGATTAGGCAAGCTGAGAGCTGGCCTTTGTAAAACAATCAACTACAAGATTTCGCTTAATTCTAAGCAAGGCTATACGCATTCAGAACGATTTCCGCTAATTCGTATATTAATAAAACTGAAATATACTATATTCACGTCTGCTCTTGGTCGTTTACGCGGCCACCATAACATATAATTTTATTTTCACAAGCTTAATATCAAATTAAATATGTTTATAAAACATTTTTAATTTCAACTTACTAAATAAAATATAAATTTAGCCGACAAAAAATTTTAATATTTTGAGTGTTCGATAGCGAGTATTGTAAAAATTGATAAATTGCAGAATAATTTTTTTAGGATTTTCTCCAATAATTAAATATATTTTTCGCCAAAATTGTATCGATTATTAAAAATCTGTTACAGATAAGAAAAAATTGTTACAAATATATGGCTGACATTGCGATATTGTTGATTGCGGATTAATTTAAAGCAGCCCGCACATTTTTGGGGACCCTGGCGTATCAGAGAGTTTATTTTATATTAATTATGCGCGCTTCCGGTGCGAAGAAGGGGCAATAGCCAGATTCTATTTGACAAGAATTTTCTGCATGAGAGCGTTTTTTGCTGGACAAAAATTTATCTGCTAGTAGAAAGTGATAGGTGCTTTTTTGTGGGCAGTGATAGCTATATTGTGTCGGCGGTGACAAGTGCTTTTAGTAGAAGGTGATAGACACTTTAAATAGTTGCGCAGAAAGATAATCAAGTATCGAATGATATTTTTAATGCTGCCAATACTTTTGGTGGTGGCGATAGTGCTCAAAAATTTTGATTTAATTAAAATTTGTTTGGAGTTCTTGTCGTGAAATTAAAAGTATCTAGCATTCAGATGTTTAGGGGGTGTTGATATTCTAGAGTTACTACGGCGAAACTGATATTAGAAGGTGTAGGCGACACCAGTTACCGAAATAAATTTAGGCCAACGAAATAAATTTAGGCCAGTGTTTCGAAAAGAATAACCCCACCCCAACCCTCCCCTTGGCAGGGGAGGGAGTTAGAGCGTCGCCGGATTCTAGTTGCTCTACCTTATCGGGAGGGAGTTAGAGCGTCGCCGGATTCTAGTTGCTCTACCTTATCGGGCGGTAGTTAGAGGTCGCTGGATTCTAGGTGCTCTAACTTATGGGACGGTAGTTAGAGGTCGCTGGATTCTAGTTGCTCTACCTTATGGGGAAGGGAGCTAAAAGTTCGCACGATCAAACTCCTCCCCCTGCGAAGGGGGAGGCTGGGAGGGGGTTTAAAATCTGCGAGGAGGGCTGGGGCGCCGAGCGAGGGAAGTGGGGTTCCTTGATATAGCTTGGCATTTGCTCTAAGAAAGCCAAATCCTTAAACCCGTCGTTCTGCAACATCCGTTACCGAACGATAATTTCTACCACGTATAAAGTTGCGATGCTGGAATTTTAGAATGCTAGATCTGCGCGGGATAAATCCTGCCTCACACGCAGCTTACATTTCAAGGTACTGCGGCCATCCTAGTAAGGGGTGCGACATACTTTGTTTGTACTCGAAGGCGTCGCGTTTTTCTGGTGAGGCATTTTCTGCTAACAACTTTTGATAGCGTTTCGCAAACTTTAAGGTGTTAATTATTTGTTGGATAAAATTTTTGCCGAGGTCTGCGCGAATGGCAGCAGCAAGTTCAGGTGGCAATAAACTCAACGTGTTTTGCAATTGCGTTTGCAAAAATTCTTCATCAAACCAAATGTCTTGCAATTCGATATTTTTAAGTTTGTGTTTTAAATCCGGTTTTACCTTGGCGCCATTGCAGCAGATTCTATAAATCAGCGCTTCGGCGAGCATGCTTTCAAGGCTAAAATATTCTGTGTCATCTTCATGGTTTGTGTAAAAAAAAGTTTCTTTAAGTGTGGTAATCGCCTGGTCTTGTTGCCGACGCTGCAGCGCCTGCTCATAGTGACGCAAGCCTAGCCATTGATCTTCATAGGGGGCGCTGGAGATATTGGCGAGCAGGTGTGCATCTACATCGCCATATAAGGATTTATTGTTAGCATTAATAAGGCTCACCTGGCTGAGCATGCTCCAGCCTTTTTGAAACGGTTTTACAATAGTTTCCGGGCTAGTGAGCACTGTGAGCGCTTTATCGAAATCTCCTTCCGATAATTCTGCGAGGCCCAGGCTGGCCACGCCGATGATATCTTGCGCAGCTTGCTCCAACAACTCCATTTTGTATTTGTTATAAAATTTGTCGGCAAATTTTAAGCTCATCAATACGGCTTTATTTTTTATTTGCTCGAGATGTTCCGCTGTTAAACGCTTGTGTTCCAAACCATAGGTAATGACTTGGGTTAAAAATGGACCTTGATTTGAGCTTCGTATTGCTAATTGCATGGCATGCCTGTTCTTTAACCTGGAGAGTCGTAATCGAGAAAGCTTTACTACAGAAACTCTTAATCCAGAAAGCTAAACATATCGTCTACTTCTGCGTATTCATCAGTCACGGCATTTTTGTCTTTCGCTTGTATAACAAGCTCGGTGGCAAATTTGTTAATAATCGCTTCCCAGCCCGAGCTTTCATTGCGAATCAGGTTCTTAATATCGCGTTCTACATCTGGAGTTAATTGACGAATTAAAGCTAATAGGCTGCGGGGATCATCATAGCTAAGGCTATGTTGGTCTTCGCTGGAATGGCGTTCGGTAAAGGTCTGTGCTTCTTCTAAATCTAATTCTTCTTCATGTAGGCTAGAGGTTTCATTGTGATACATGTTGTAGTCTTCGTCGATCACGGTTTCGCCGCGATAGATTTCGATAAAGGGGATCGACAAATAAAATAAGCCTGCGCTGTCTTCGGCAACACAATGTAAAATTTCAGCTCTTTTTTCATCGCTATCCTGGCTGCGAATTAAATAAGTTAAAAATTCAAAAGTGTGTTGCTTTAATTCGTCGGCATTGTTTTTTATTTTTTCTTCCCAGTAGAGCGGTTGTTGGCAAACTATGTCGCGAATTTTTTCGGGCGTCATGAGTTCGGCAATAATCGATGGGAAGGAGAGGTCGTGCTGACTGTTTATTTG
>JAZKFX010000070.1:0-21839 GCA_040386215.1 Pseudomonadota bacterium | reverse complement strand
AGCGTCGTCGCTCACCAAGACGCGATGAGGCAGCTACAGATGAACAGCCAATTGAATCTTCTCTGAATGAAGCTGAAGAAAATAACCAGCCTAGCACTGCGCCAGTAGCTGTTAGAACTTCAGCAATTCATACATCAGAAAACAGTGCTCCAAAATCAATAACTGCGCAATACATAGCAAAATCTGCAGCATCAGAGCACGACCTGGCAGCAATAGAATCAAATTTGTTGGCGGCCATTTCTAAAACAAATAACACCCAGCAAGCAGCTGCCACAGACACGACAGCTGGAAACCTTATCACCACTCCGCATGAGAAACCGGAAAAAACAATTACCACAACAAATGAAGAGATTGTAGCTATTGCGATTCCAGAGGCAATGGGAGTTCAAAAAACCAAAAACTCACCTCAACCTTCATCAACGCGACAATTACCCTTAATTGAAGTTATCGATGAACCAATCGCACCTGGTGCGCGAGCAAGTAATGATCCACGCTTAGCGCCCAAGCCTTTGGCTACCATTCAAATCGTAACTGAAACTCTAATATCAAAACAATCAAGCGCTTTAGATACAAGCTTACCTCCCGAAGTTGCGCACAATCCTCGCCCTATTTCTCGCCCCGCAAATGACCCCCGGATGGCGAAACAACAACAAGCACCAGAAGCGAACGAATAGTATTATTTTATAAAAAAAATCCAAACAAGATGTTTGGATTTTTTTTATAAATGAATGAATAAAAACTAAATTTTCTTTCATTAGATATTGCTGATATCGAAAACCCATGTATAATTCGCGCCTCAACGGAAGGGTGGCAGAGTGGTTTAATGCACCGGTCTTGAAAACCGGCGTAGGTTTATAGCCTACCCAGGGTTCAAATCCCTGCCCTTCCGCCATAATACAAATAAAAAAGGCACCTTAGATGGTGCCTTTTTTATTTGTATTTCCTGCGCTAAACTTCGTAGAATCACTGCAGTTCATTTCCAGACACCGAACACCTTATGATATTCTCTCTTGCAATTTATGCCGCACCTTATTCATCACAAGCAAGCGATACTGCATATCGTTTTGCCACAGCACTTATCGCAAACAAACATCAACTCTACCGTGTATTCTTTTATCATGACGGAGTACATAATAGTTCAGCATTGAATACTCCACCCCAAGATGAAATAAATTTAACACTTAAATGGGAACAGCTAAGCAAAGACCATGACGTTGATCTCGTAGTGTGTGTTGCAGCTGCCTTAAAACGCGGAGTGTTAAACGAACTCGAAGCTAAACGTTATGACAAGCCTACACATAATTTGCATCAAAATTTTGAAATTAGTGGCTTGGGCCAACTGATTGATGCAGCTGTCATTTCTAACAAGCTTATTACCTTTGGCAACTAATAAATGACACCAATCAATCAAACGATCACACAAAAAAAGATTCTATTTATTAGTCGACACGCGCCCTACGGCACATCCCTCGCAAAAGAAGCCTTAGACGCTGTTTTAGCAGCATCTGCTTACGATCAAAACTTAAGTTTATTATTTATGGATGATGGCGTATTCCAACTTTTGTCGACTCAAGATCCTAAAGATTTGGATCAAAAGAATTTTGCAGCTATGCTGTCAGCACTGACATTTTACGAAGTCAAAAATATTTTTGTGCATCTTGAATCGTTACTTGCGCGGCAAATAACTACAAACGAACTCGCTATCGATGGCGTTAAAATTGTAGATAGCGCCACCATTTCCAACCTATTGATCCAGCAAGACCAATTGTTGAGCTTTTAAAATGAGCATTTTACACACGGTTAACAAGTCGCCTTTTTCTCACACCATATTATTATCTTGCCTTCAACTTTGCGGAAAAGATGATGCTATTTTGCTCTTGGAAGATGGCGTGCTCTGCGCGATTAAAGGATCCCCATCCATTCAAGAATTGTCTACAACTATTGGAAAAGGTGTGAAAGTTTATGCATTAGCTGGAGATGTGAAAGCTCGCGGGTTACAGGACAAACTTCACCCCGACATTTACATTACGGACTACGATGGTTTCGTAAAACTTAGCATAGAGCATCAATGTATACAAAGTTGGTATTGATATGCAATGGCTCATTAATGAAAAAATTGTTGAGTTAGACAAAGAAGGGTTTTTAAAAAAGCTAATAGATTGGAATGAAGACGTTGCGATTGAACTCGCCCAACAAGAAAAGATTCAGTTAACCGCAGCCCACTGGGAAATTATTGAATTGGTTCGTGACTTTTATCAACTTTATCAACTCTCTCCCTCAATGCGAGCCCTTGTAAAACGCGCAGAGCAAATTCTGGGCAAAGAAAAAGGCCGTAGTATTTATTTGCTGCAACTTTTCCCACCCAGCCCAGCGAAATTAGCTTGCAAAATTGCAGGCTTACCAAAGCCATCAAATTGCTTGTAATAAATTAGTCAATCTGGAACTACAACTACAAGCAAGCCTACGCGAACACCTATTTTTTAAGCAGCTTCAATTGACTTGATTGTACCCTTCGGTAACACAGCCTGCACTGCCACTTTTTGGAATTTTAATTCAATATTATTGCCCGTTTCTATAACAATATAATTGTCATCAACTTTTAATATTTTCCCCAACATACCGCTCGTCAAAACCACTTCATCACCTTTTGACAAAGCTGCGACAAGACTCTGATGCTCTTTTTGACGTTTACGTTGTGGGCGAATTATAAAGAAATACATGAAAGCAAATAGGCCACCGAACATTACAATACTAATAAATGGACTTGCGGCTGTTTGTGTTTGTGCAGATTGTGCATATGCAGAAGATATGAAAAAACTCATTTAGAACCCCTAGAAATTAAAAAGCGCTAACTCTACCCTTTTTATAAAGGACAGGCAATTAGCGCTATTCATTTAAGCGGTACTATTTAAAATTAAGCATAATCCCTAAAGAGTTTGCGGAAAACACTTGGTGACAAGCCAGTCCAACGCTTAAATGCATTGGTGAAACTCGTCCTATCCGAAAAATCGAGTGCTTTTGAAACCAAATCTACACTCATATGATCGTTAATTAAATATTTTATTGAATAGTTAAACCGAACATCGTCACGCAGCTGTGCAAAATTAGCATTCTGCTGTTGTAAACGACGCTGCAGAGTCCTTTTGGATAAACCGATATCCTCAGCAACACGATCAATTGACAAATCAGAATGACCTACTCGTTGGTGAAGTGTTGTAACGACTCGTCCTGAGACCCCTTCACAATGAGGAATTCTAGCCAAGGATAAATACTCTTCATAGGATCTAACTGCCGAATGAGCAAACTCACCATTGGCGGTAAAATCTTCATTACGATAATTGCGTTGTAACTGAATCATTAAGACCTCTCTTTCTGCTTACTAAGGCATGAGAAATATGAGCAGTTGATGACAGAACCAATTAAGGTTACGCGATCACTCTAATTTATTATCCGTACGACCATTATAGGTAAATAAAATTTAAGTGCCACCAAAAAGTCCAAAAACAATCTGAAAGTCACAAAAATTAATTTAATATATCATAAAAAATTAAAAGTTGTCTTTTATATAATGAATGGCATCTAAATTGTGAGTCTTAGTATTTACCTTGGCAATAATATGCCTCAAATAACCATTAATGTCGATAATAAAAGTCGTCCGAATAATTCCCATAAATTGTTTGCCCATAAAATTTTTCAATGCCCACACACCGTAAGCTCCAGCAACATCATGCGTATCATCAGATAAAATTGTAAAACCGAGATTATATTTACTATAAAATTTTTTAAGTTTTAATGGCGAATCTGGACTGACCCCTAAAACCATAGTACCGATGGCATCAAAATCATCTTTAGAGTCTCGAATCGCACATGCTTGAGTAGTACAACCGGGAGTGGAGGCTCTAGGATAAAAATAAACAACAACATTTTTTATACCACGAAAACTTTTGAGTTCTATTTTTTCCCCGTCTTGATTTAGCAATGTAAAATTAGGTGCAAGCTCACCAATTTCTGGAAAAATCATAAACCACAACCTCTACATTTAAATATTTTTATTAAAAGCATTCTCAAAAAGTGCATCTTTTTCTTCTAAAGTGACGGCCTCGATTTTAGCTCTTTCGATTAAGTCTGGATGAGAAATTCTATTACGACCATTGCGTTTGGCTTGATATAACCATGCATCAACTTTTTGTACAAACTGCTCACAACTATCGCTCATATACATTGAAAACTGATCAACGCCAAAACTTGCCGTAAGATAAGCTGATGATTGATCATTTAAAATTAACGGCATTGTTGCAATCATCTCGCGCAGACGTTCTGCAACAGGCACAGCTTGACATAAATCTGTATTGGGTAACAAGATTATAAATTCTTCGCCACCAAATCGGCAGCCATAATCTAATTTGCGAACAGCAATTTTAATAAGATTGGCAACATGTATTAATGCTTGGTTACCTAGCTCATGCCCCCACTCATCATTAAATTTTTTAAAATGATCTATATCTAACAAAATCATGGCAAGTGGTTGTGCTGCACGCCGAGCACGCTCCATTTCTAACGCAATAGTTTCATTGAAAAAACGAAAATTATACAAGCCTGTCAAAGCATCTGTTCTCACCAGATCTTGCAACGAGCTTACTTCTCGACGCAAGTAAAGAAGTTCATGTATGAATTTGCAATTTTCATCTTCACCCACGCATATTAAATTTTCTGATGAGTTTTCACTGATTGTTGATTTCATAAGTCACGGAAAACCTGTTACTGTCTTTAACTATTAAAACCCAAAACACCTTCAGGCAATTGCATTGCAATACGATGCAAACTCCCACCCTGCTCGGCCAATGTTTCACAAGGAATGCCCATGATATCGAACCCGGGGAAAGCTTGAAATAAAACTTCCAAGGCATCTTCATCACTTAATGCATTGTAAATCGGCACTAAAACAGCTTCATTTACAACTAAAAAGCTCGCATAAGACACTGGCAATCTTTCATCTTCATCATTGAATATCGCTCCAGGCCAAGGTAATGGCAGCAAGCGATACGGCTCGCCTGCAGCATTTTTTAAAAGACCTAACTCCATTTCCATTTTTTTCAATCCCTCATAATGTAGGTCCTGCTCATCATCGCAAGCTGTGTAAATAATTGTATTGTTGGGGCAGAAGCGCACCAGTTGATCTATATGGTGAGTATTTTCACACACACTACCATTTTCAAGCCAAATGACATTAGTAACACCAAATATATTTTTTAAACGACCTTCTATGTCATCCTTAGATAAACCAATATTAAATTTGCTAAAATAAGATTTTTTAGCAAGCAAAGTACCCTGCCCATCAACTTCTATTACGCCCCCGTTAAGCGGCCAATCATGAATATCATAACAGGCCGCAGGAAAAGCATTTTGTAGTTGTAATTGTCTCAATATATTATTGATATCAAATTTTTCATCGTCCTTACTTAGCGCAAAACTTAATAGCTTCATACCTTGTGCAGTTGCAATTGTAATAGGGCCGCTATCCCGCGCCCAAAGATTGCAGCCTGCATCGCCATACACAATAGGACAAAAATAAATGTGTTCTAATGGAATCGACATAGCGTCAAGTCGTGAGCGCACACTATCGATTTCAGCTTCAGGCAAGGCTATTAAAACATCAGCGTAATCACAGATCACTGAAACCAAGGCCTCGCAGAGTTGCACAATATTATTGAAATGCGCTCCGACAATATTCTGGGGCCACAATAAAAGAACTGCGTCCTGCGGCTCCCATTCAGCAGGTAATCGTTTGCCCAACATATATATCCTCAAGTATTTAGTTAACTACAAAAAACGATTTTATTTAGTATTAATAGTTTCTTGTGCAGGAAGTAAAATGATATTTTCATCAGTAACGGATTTCATCATTTTCAATGGCACTTGGTTGGACTCATCGGAAGAACCTACCTGGACAATAATGGCTAACGCACGCGAGAGAACATTTTCAGAATTACTGGTGATGACTTGTAAATTTAAATAATAACGACCATTCCGTGAAGCTAGTATGCTAACCGGCAATTGATAGTAGCCGTCCGCATTTAATTGCACATTTTTTATTTCAGTATCACTCAACACTTGCAACCCTTCACTAGAACTTACCTTTACGTCAATAACCTCACTCCCAAATTGAGCCTTCAGCAAAAGCTTTATAATTGATGCTTTATTTTCATTAATCGTTACTGACTTCGCAGACGCTAAAATCACTGGCGCACCAGGTTTTGCTGTTTTGTTGCGTTTTAACGATTGTGATGTTTCAGGCTGAGCGGTGATTATTTCTTGTTTGCTTTTTTGTTGACACCCGAGAACTGGAGACAAACAAAAAATTAACACCATTACCGATATATTTCTCATATTGAATCTCAACACGTTAGTTAGCCATCACTTGAACATCAAAACACAAAGTAGTAATTTGTGAATTTAAAGGATTACTAATACTCAAATCATAGATTTCTAAAATATAATTCCCATTGGATAAACTTACCGTACCGTTAACAGCGTTATTCGTAGAATTTTCAAGCTTAAATAGGGAATTACCTTTGTTGTGAATAATTATTTCAGGCTTTGAAATTGTGCCGGAACCACCCGATGTTGCTGCATTAATAAAATAAGCACCATCTTGGGATATCGTCAATTTTAAAAATCGCGAATTCCCAAATTTATTAAATGTACCGAATTTTGACGAACTACAAACATTCGTTACAACATTATCGGGATTAATTTCTTTATAGATCGGCAAACTTGTTGTCAAGTCTCCATTATTTATTTCACTTGTACCGTACTCATCAATACCGTTGATATTTTGCTCCAACATCAAACTATTGAATTCAGCTGCTTGATCATTTAATAAAACCTTAAGCTGGCCATAGAATAAAAAGATAGTAGTCAAGGCATCATGCAGATAATAATTACTGTTATTCAATACAGAAAATATTGGAGTGAAGTCATTAGCAATTTTGTTATTCGAGCTAGAGTAATAGTTATAAAATATAGCTCCCACCGAACCTTCGCTAAAGAACCCCTTTGCACTACGAACTTTATTGCTGATATTGATAGTAAAGCCTGAATTTTGCGCACTACCTGAAGTGTCGGCATATGTCGGATTATTTAACATCATTGCTGAAAATGCATTGGCAAATCCTTCGGACATAGCGAGACGCATATCCAATTTTTCACCATCCGAATGTTCGCCACCCATACTATCTGAACGCGAAAAAACTTCCTCGATATAATGTCCCCATTCGTGGAGAATAACGTGCCCATCATATTCATCGGTATCATTATTAGCATCACCCAGGATATAAATAGCATCGACATCATAAAAAGTAGTGCCTATTTCGCCCAGCGTATAAACCCCGTCTGCCTCATTATTTTTTGTACTCCATCGCAATTCAAGCGGCTTAAAATCGCGGTTATTTCCGGCTTGATTTAAGCGCATAACGCCAATATAAATATTATCTAGAATAGCAAAGGGTGCTGCTGCGCGAACAAAGAGATAACTACTGCCGCCCCATCCAGAAGCTGCATTTAACATGCGCTGGGAATTGGTATCACCGGTAGACATTAATGAGCCAACCAAAACATAAAGTGCATTATTATTGGTATTATCGGTTACTTTAAAATTCCAGCTCGGTGAAATGTTATTTAATAGTTCAGCTTTAACGCGAATTTTGACGAGGGTATTAGCGGGCACATTGAAAGAGTAACTTCCATCATTGGCAGTCTTGCTCACAGCGAGAATAGTATCACTGTCACTGAGGGCTTCAATCGTTGCACCACGGATAGGCCGCTGCTCAGTTTCCGGATAATTTAAACCAATATTATTATTTTTATGCGGAACATAGTCGTAGGTTGCCGTACCACTCAGTAGTACCGAGGTCGTAGAGCTGGCTATTGAGGATGAATTATTGCTAATCGATGAGCTGGCGACGCTTGAAGGTTGAGATTTATTAGCCCCATCACCACACCCGGTTACAGACATAGTCAGTAACAACAAGAACCACGATAAAACATCGCTACTAGAATTGCGCAAATTTTGCATTGAAAATTCCATATCCACATCAATTTTGCAATCATAGACAACCCGACTCTATAGACCAAGCACTAATACTTCAAAAGGAGATGCATAACACAGGAATGGTTTTGTCAAACCGATAACTCGAGATAAAACGTTATTACCGAAACTAATTAGATAGATACGCTGACAAAGCGGGAATCAAAAAATAAAGCCGACCTATGTCGGCTTTACTAGGTAATTATAAAATGGGAATTTTAATATCCTTAAACAACTCATCTAGCTCCATTCGCGAGTGACGGTTAAACGCCTCATTGACAATGTCTTTAGTTAAATGTGGAGCAAATCTTTCGATAAAATCGAACATAAATCCACGCAAGAAGGTTCCGCGACGGAAACCAATTTTAGTGGTGCTAGGTTCAAATAAATGGCTTGCACTCAAGCAAACCAAATCGGAGTCCACTGCAGGGTCATATGCCATTTGCGCAATAATGCCAATTCCCAGACCAAGACGAACATAAGTTTTTATTACGTCGGCATCAGCAGCAGTAAAGACCACACGGGGGGCCAAACCACGGCTGATAAAAGCTTCATCCAGCTTAGATCGACCAGTAAATCCAAATACATAAGTCACAATGGGATACTTAGCAATATCCTCTAGTGTAAGGTGTTGTATTTGCGCAAGCGGGTGATTCTTAGGTACAACCACGCAACGATTCCAGCGATAGCAGGGCATCATTATCAAGTCACTGAATAGCTCCATTGCTTCAGTGGCAATGGCAAAATCAACCGTACCATCAGCGGCCATCTCTGAAATTTGCATAGGCGTGCCTTGATGCATATGCAGGGCAACTTCTGGATACTTCTTAATAAACTGGCCAATCACCGGCGGCAAAGCATAGCGAGCCTGGGTATGAGTTGTTGCTATAGTCAACGTACCCTTACGCTCGTTACTGAATTCCTGAGCTACTTGCTTAATGCTTTCTACTTTACGCAGGATCTCGCCCGCTTTTTTCAAAATAGCTTCGCCTGCAGGAGTAATACGAGTTAAATGCTTCCCACTCCGCGAAAAAACTTCTACACCCAGCTCATCTTCCAACAAGCGAATTTGCTTGCTGATCCCCGGCTGAGAGGTATAAAGGCTCTGTGCAGTGGCCGACACGTTTAAATCGTGATGAGCAACTTCCCAGATGTAACGCAACTGCTGTAGCTTCATAAGCCCTCCAAATGGCTCATTGGATCGGAGGTTCTTGTCGATCAGACACTGATCAACGGTTATAAAAACACGTAAACTCTATGTAGTTGAAGAATAGACATCCATTGCAGTTAATTCCAATTTTTATTTCATCTTTCACATAAAGAATATTTCTTACAACTTTAGACCATATCTACAGATATATAGTTTTCCCTAACAATTATTTTTGCGGACCTATTAATAGCTTAATTCACGGTAAAAGCAGCTGATTGGCAATACCATGTGGCACATGCCCTGTCGCGACGTGTTCACTGGCAGAATCGCAATGTATGCGTTGGTCATCAAAGAACACATCAGCGCCGTAGGCCTTCAAAAAAGCACCTTTTGAGAGCCCGCCTAAAAACAAAGACTCATCGATACGAATATTCCATGCCCGCAAAGTACGAATAACACGCTCATGTGCAGGCGCTGAGCGCGCTGTGACTAGCGCAGTGCGAATTGGACAACTATGTTCGTCAAACTCATGCTGCAAACCCTGAAGAGTCGCAAGAAACTCTTTGAACGGTCCACCACTTAATGGCAATTTCGCAGCAGCCCTCTCACTTTCTGTAAAAGCGCTCAAGCCTTCCTGCTTATATATACGTTCTGCTTCATCTGAAAACAGCACCGCATCACCATCAAATGCAAAACGTAAAATACCGTCATGATCCACTTTGCTTTTGGATGCTAACAAAGTAGCTGCTGCAATACCGTGATCTAATGCGTCACGTACATCGTCAGCATTAGTGGATAAAAATAAGTGGCAACCAAATGCAGATGCATAACCATAGGGCGAAGTACCACTGCAAAACGCTGCACGAGTAATATTTAAACCATAATGTTCGATAGAATTAAAAATGCGTAGTCCTGTATCGGCACTGTTGCGTGACAGCAACAACACTTCAACACGTGGCTCACCACCTAAACTTTCGTTCAGGCGCAATAACTTCTGCACCATTGGAAAGCCATCTCCCGGCATTAGAACTTCATCTTCGTGTTCAATTTGATAACGCATATAGGCGTCCAGGCCCTCTTTAACAAAAACCTGGTGGCTTTCGTCTAAATTGAATAGCGCGCGTGAGGAAATCGCAATAACTAATTTGTTACCAAAATTGCTCGGCATGAAAAAAATCTCTGAAAAATAAATATTAATCTAAGCTAAACTTTTGCTTACCACTTCAAATACATCTTTCGATAAATTGGGTTCCTCCAAAATACGCTTCAGCTCGGCAATCATTAATTCTTGACGAAGTGAATTATATTTCCGCCATTTGGTTAACGGCGTTAACAAACGCGACGCAATCTGTGGATTTTGGCTATTCAACTGAATTATTTGATCCGCCAAAAATACATATCCGGGCGCAATGCCAGCTGCGCTTAAATTATGGAAATTGATAGCGTTGGAATTGCAGAAAGTGGAAATCAAAGCGCGAATTTTATTCGGATTTTTTGCATCGTAAGCCGCATGTTGTTGCAAAACTTTTACACGCGTCAAAGTATTAGGCAACACGCAACTTGCCTGAACACTTAACCATTGATTCACCACTAATGATTCATGTTGCCAACGCTGATAAAAGTCAGCTAGAGAACTCTCAGCAAGTTGTTGCGCTAAAGATGATTCAGCATTCACCAACTGGGTTAATGCTGCCACTACATCTGTCATATTATTAGCTGTGGCATATTGATGCTGGCAAGCTCTAATAATTTGTTCATCATCAAGCAACATTAAATAAGCAAGTGCGACATTTTTTAAACTGCGCGCAGCAATCGCGGCAGCGGAGGCAGAATAAGCCACACCATGATTATAGTTGTTATAAATACGTTCAAATTCACTGCGTAATTCATGGGCAATAATTTTTCGCACGAGGCTGCGACTGTAATGAATTGCTTCTACGTCAACAACATCGGCTAGCTCACTCACATAAGCTTCGGAGGGTAAACTCAACATGTAAGCAACCATGGCTTGATCCAGGCTCTCATCCCGCAATATATTGCGATAAGCATTCACTAAACGCTCATCAACACTAATGGTTTTTATATCTTCACCGCGCTGATAGGCAACAATAAAGTCGTTCATCACCTGCAGTGCCAATTGCTGACTTGCATCCCAGCGATTAAAACCATCACTGTCGCGGCTCATTAACAACATTAAATCTTCGCGCGAGTAATCGTAACTCAACTTAACCGGCGCAGAAAAACCTCGCAGCAGAGAAGGTACTGGCTTTTCTTGAACGCGAGTGAACACAAATGTTTGTTCTGCCTGGGTTAACTCAACGACCGCATGAGTATTATCACTGGTTTCGAAATCAGGTTCCACGCCCTTTAAATATAAGGGCAAATCACCTGCACTACCAAGCAAACCCATAGCGATAGGAATATGAAATGGTAATTTGAGCTGACATTCGGGTGTCGCTGGACAAGTTTGTTTAATATGTAACGAATATTCTTGTTCGTTTTCATTGTACTCGTCCGTTACTTGCAAACGCGGTGTACCTGCTTGCGAATACCAGCGTTTAAATTGGGCAAAATCTTTTCCTGATGCATCCGCTAGCGCAGCCACAAAATCATCAGTGGTTACAGCTTGCCCATCGTGCCGTTCAAAGTACAAGTCGGTGCCTTTGCGAAAATTTTCTTTACCTGATAAGTTGGCGAGCATGCGCACAACTTCTGCACCTTTCTCATAAATTGTCATGGTGTAAAAATTTGAAATTTCAATATAGGATTCAGGACGAATTGGATGTGCCATAGGCCCCGCATCCTCTGCGAATTGCAGCGTGCGTAACAGTGAAACATCCTCCACCCGCTTTACCGTGCGCGAACCCATATCTGCTGAAAATTCTGAATCTCTATAAACTGTAAAACCTTCTTTTAAACTTAACTGAAACCAATCGCGACAAGTTACGCGGTTACCGGTCCAGTTATGAAAGTATTCGTGAGCAACTACGCCCTCCACTCGCTGGAATCCAGTATCAGTTGTGGTTTCTGGCTTTGCCAGCACGCAAGAAGTATTAAAAATATTGAGTCCTTTATTTTCCATAGCGCCCATATTGAAATCATCTACCGCGACAATCATGAAAATATTTAAATCGTATTCGCGACCATAAACTTCTTCATCCCAACGCATAGAGTTCTTAAGTGAAACCATTGCATGCTCACACTTATCTAAATCTTTTGGCTCCACAAAAATTTTTAACCTAACTTCACGATGAGAACACGTTGTATATTTATCTTCTATGTAGGCTAGATCACCTGCAACCAGAGCAAACAAATAAGCAGGTTTTTTAAACGGATCATGCCATGTTGCAAAATGGCGATTACTATCAACATCACCTTGTTCAATTAAATTCCCATTAGATAACAACACGGGGTATTTCTTATCAGCAACAATGGTAGTGGTAAACTCGCTCATGACATCGGGGCGATCAAGATAATAAGTTATTTTGCGAAAACCTTCAGCCTCGCACTGGGTACAATACATAGTGCGTGACTTATACAACCCTTCAAGAGAGGTATTTAATTCTGGTTTAACGCACACAACACTGGTTAGAGAGAACTGCGCCGGTGTGTTTCGAATGGTAAGAGTTTCTTCGCCAAAACCATAATCGTTTGGGCCTAATAGTTTTCCATCAATAGCAATAGAAATAAGTTCCAAATCAACGCCATGCAATGTCAACGAGCTGACCTGTCTTTGTGATGCTGGATTTACGCGCAATTGCAAATTTGCAGTAACTACAGTTTTTCCATCATATATATCGACATGCAATTTTGTCTTATCAATTAAATAATCAGGAACTTGATAGTCTTTTAAATAAATTGATGTGGGTTGTTGTTCTAGCGCAGACATTGGAATTCCTTAATTTATTAACAAGTGGCAAAACGCTGTTCACCACATATTTTGGATTAACAAAAATTATTCAATCCACTTAATAGGTTGTTCTTGTTCAGCCGAGTCATGATCGTGATCATGATCATCACCGCAATAACTATGGGATTTTGGTGGAATATAACCGGTATGTTTTTCGGGTGGTAAATGTTTATGTTCATACGCAATTACCGCTTGCATACAAAGATTGCGCTGCTCTGCGCTAATTTTTTCACCGTCCAACCAACGGCCTAACTCAATAGCTCTCTTTAAATTTTCATAAATTTCAGGGGTGATGCCACACAATAGCTCTTGCAAATTCATTATGAACCTCTAGCGAATTTTAAAAATTTGACCTTCACAAACGCAAATGAGCAGCCCGATAGCAATCCTCCAATATGCGCTGCATTAGCAATACCTATCCCAAAATAGTCCATCACATTAGTCATACATAAAACCAACCATGCAAGCATAAAAATGATAACGCCAGAAGGAACTGCCGTAAGCTGGTGTGGGGATAGCTTATGACTCACCATTACAAATCCAACCAAGGCATAAACAAAACCTGACATGCCACCAAATAAGCCTGGCCCTAACCACATATATTGGGCAATATTTGAGAGGATACCGGTACTTATAAAAAATAATAGATACCATGCCTTGCCAAGCAAGAACTCTACACGACGACCTAAATCCCACAACCATAGACAATTAAATAACACATGAAAAAATCCAAAATGCAAAAAAACAGGGGTTATCAATCTCCACCATTCACCAGCAGCCAGTGAAGTACTCAGCGGAATAACGTTTTGATGTGTGAAGTTTTGAAATGTGAACCACTGTAAGTTTTTATCAAAACCTACTATGCCGGCGCCAATAGCACTTAAGAAAATCAATGCGCTTGTAATATAAGTCGCATTGATATTACTCGACAAAGATGGCACCGACGACTGAGGAATAGATTGTAAATTATCTGACTCAATATTAATTTTCCCATGCATGACACCTTCTAAAAACTGCAGCAAAGGCTCAACAAAAGAGGAATCAGCAACAGCGATAACTTGCTCGCCTCGCTCTTCATAAATTTGGTGCACAACACCACGCTGACGCAAATATGCCGTGACGGCAGATAAATCTGTTTCCAATGGATACTTTTTGACAACAATCCAATTCATCGATAGTTCCTTAGTGGTTACGCGGTTAAGGATCTACATATTCCCATACAAAATTCTTTGCTTGCAGTTGCTGCTCCCCATCCATCCGGTATGCAACTAAACGACCATATTTTACCGCACTGTAATCTAAACAAGCGATATTATTTGCAATAGGTTTTGGCTTTCCTTTTAACCAATAATGTCCGATAAATAAAGGCGGCTCATCAAGGCCATAATTAATCATTTGCGCGCGATGTTGCTTACTAATAGGTGCGTTTGCAATCGTATGCGGTAAAGGGTCGGGCTGGAAAAGTAAATCGCCATAAGTTTGGGCATGATGCGCCCAAAACTTGGTGCGAAAATTATTGCGCTCATAGCCATCACTTGATAACACACTTATACCCGGCGGCAAAGGCATATCTACGCCGCTGGTTAAGCGTTGCTTAATACGTGCAGCTAGCGAGTTTTTTTGTGCAGTTTCAATAATAAATTGTCTGTCAAAATGGCCACTACCAAAGCGTTCTTTATGGACTGAAATTAATTCATGATCCCAACATGCATGTACTACGCGAAAAGCATTGCCAGCATTTTGTTCGCCAAACTCCATAAATAACGGCAAGGTTTTAAACCATTCAACATATTCATGCCATTCTGTTGCATAGGGTGCAAACTGTTCTAGAGTTTCGATAATTTGACGTGTGTGACCAGGAGTATGCGGACGCAAATATTCAATTTTCCCGGGGGCTGGCAATTCAACTTTTGTACAAAAGGTAATAGCATTAAATTCATGGTTACCTAACACCATATGTGCGCTGCCCTTTCGCACCATTCCATGCACCAATGCAAGCGCTTCGCGGATTCGCGGGCCGCGATCAATAATATCTCCCACAAAAATAGCACGGCGCTTTGCATGTTGATAAACACCCTTGTGCTTGCTGTAACCTAACTTTTGCAATAATCGTTCAAGTGTATTTGCACAGCCGTGCACATCTCCGATTAAATCATAACCTTCGACGGGAGCAAAAATAATTTCTGCAGGACTCATAACTATATCGCGTTAAGTTCTACTCAGTATCTAAAAGTGTTCCACCCCATCCGAGCTTTGTACGGCACCGGTCATAAAAGTTGTAATCTTCAGGATGCAGTAATTTTAGTAAATCTGGTTTTTTGGCGATATGGATTTCATCGCCCAAACACATTTCAAAATGGGTGTGCCCGTCACAAGATATCATGGGAAGTGCACGGCTATGCTCACCGACGCGAATCATAATTTGGCTATCGCCTGTAACTACCATGGGACGGCTGCTTAATGTGTGTGGATTCATGGGTACAAGCACGATGGCATCTAGTTTAGGATGCATCAAAGGTCCACCACCACTCAATGAATAGGCCGTAGACCCGGTAGGTGTCGATACAATAATGCCGTCAGATGATTGCGTGGTGACAAAATCACCATCCACATAAATTTCATATTGCAACATGTGCACAAACTGACCGGGATGCAACACAGCTTCATTTAATGCTTCACTGCTTTCAACTATTTCATCATTGCGCTTGATCGAGATATCCAATAAAAAGCGTTCCTCCAGCGTATATTTTCCAGATAAAACTTCTGCCACTTTCACTTCGATATCTTCAGGCATGATATCGGTTAAAAAGCCTAAACGACCGCGATTAACACCCAGCAAAGGCACATGATATTTTGCCAGACCACGGGCACCGCGCAACAAACTGCCGTCGCCGCCAACCACGATAACCAAATCACAGATTTTACCAAGCGCATCTATATCTTTCACCTGACGTGCAGCATTAAACATCGGGTCATTTTTTAATAATTCTGCGGTAGATTGCTCAAGAACAAATTGCACATTTCTAGCCTGCAAAAATCGGATGAGTCGCTTGAGCGAATAGGTTGCCCGCTCATTGTGCAAATGTCCAATAAGGCCAATCATCGAAAAATGAGTCATGCTAGTCCACTTTATTGTTGGTATAAATGTTAGTTGATATTGCGATAGTTGATGGAGTTATTTTAGTTGGCCCATCACTGCGCAATTAGAATAAAACGCTACCATAATATATAGAGCCGCCTGTTTAAGCACAAATCGCAATTGCTCACGACCTATCGAACCCTGTTTGATGCGATTATTATAGCTATATTATGGGACCTTTAGGCAAAGCCTAGTTGCCACAGCGCTTAGGTGATGGACGGCCACTCGCGCAATTAATAATTGATGGCTCGGGGCAGCGCTTTGCTTGCCCTAAAAAATATGCCAATAACAACACTTAGCTCACGCAATTTTTTAACAACCACTAGCTACACAAAACCCATTTTTGAATTTTCACTTTTTTCAATTTGAAACGAAGTTCAGCGATCAATTTTGCTGGACATGGTAGGAATTATTTTACTATGGAACTGATTTAGGGTCAGACTTGCGCTGGCCAGCAAGCTTTATCATCCCAGGCTTGATTGTTGCCGCAAAACGGTTTAAAAAGCGGTTAGATTAATTTCTGGTGACCGTTATTTTTCGATATTGAATTGCGGCATTCATTTTTACAGCGGAGGCGCACTATGAAATACAATAATATCTTAGAAACCATTGGCAATACCCCTCATGTTCGCATTAATCACTTATTTCGTAACGATATCGAAGTATGGATGAAGGTAGAGCGATGTAACCCCGGTAGCAGCATCAAAGACCGAATTGCCTTAGCAATGATTGAAGATGCGGAAGCGAAAGGCTTAATCAATAAGGACTCTGTGATTATTGAACCAACCTCTGGCAATACCGGCATCGGATTAGCCATGGTTTGCGCCGTAAAGGGTTATCGTTTGATTCTAACTATGCCCGAATCTATGACTATAGAACGTCGCAAATATATGAAAGCATTAGGCGCAGAACTTGTGCTAACACCTAAAGAACTTGGCATGGGAGGCTGCATCGCCAAAGCGAACGAATTATTAAAGGGGAATGCTAATAGCTGGATGCCGCAACAATTCAATAATCCCGCAAACGTTGAGATACATCGGACTACAACCGCGCAAGAAATTCTTAACGATTTCCCCGACGGAATCGATTATTTGATTACCAGCGTAGGCACTGGTGGCCATATTACTGGCTGTAGCGAAACTCTAAAGGTAAAATTTCCCACCTTAAAAACTTTCGCTGTAGAACCGGAGAAATCGCCTGTGATCAGCGGTGGCCAGAAAGGTTTGCACCGTATCCAGGGGATAGGCGCGGGCTTTATTCCCCAAGTGTTAAACAAAGAAACCTTGGATGGCACAATTTTAGTGAGTGAAGAAGCTGCGTTTGAAATGACACGCCAGTGCGCAATTAAAGAAGGAATTTTTGTGGGTATTTCTTCTGGCGCAACGCTTGCTGCGGTTGCGCAAAAGCAACATGAATTAGCTGCCGGTAGTCGCGTCATTATTTTTAGCTACGATACGGGCGAAAGATACTTATCGATTGAAGATTTATTTAATTAATTAATAAGTAGACCACTTGTCATTTGGTAAGTGGTCTGCCTGGCGACAACCTGTTTTACCAGCTATGTCAATTTGAGTTCTTTGCTAAAACTCGTTCTTCCTCTCCAAATGCCATAGTTTATAGCGCTCTTTTCGCTACATTATCAAATCCCGCCTATACTCCACTCTACAATGATCACAACCTAGCCGAGCTGCAGATGGATTCTCCCAATCAACCGCTTCCAAAGAATCGGGGGCCTGACCCCATACGGCCTAACATTGACGAAATGCATTCGCTCTATAGTAAACAAGAGTTTTGTATTTACCAGGATGCCATTGAAAAAATGCAAAGCAATGAAGACCAATTGCCGAGCTTGCCAACAATTACCCTTGAAATACGCAATGCAACTAGCAATCCTAATATTTCCGTGGCCGACTTAAGCATACTCATCGCAAAAGACCCTAGCCTAACTGCAATTTTAATGAAACACGCGAGTAGCGCATTTTATCGTACCGCTGACAAGCCAAAAAATTTACATGATGTAATTGGCCGCTTAGGCATGCGTACAGTAGAAAACATTACCCTCGCCCACAGCATTAAAAGTCTTTTTGTACTGCGCGATCATCAACTTAAAAATTTATATAAGCAGGCGCTGAGACGCCAGACCTTAAAAGCGTCTATGAGTTACTATCTTGCTAAAGCCATTCATTTTCCCGGTGCCGAAGACATTTTAATCGCTAGCTTATTGAGCGAGGTGGGAACACTTACGCTACTCGTTGCCTTGCAAAATCATGACGTACCGGCGGAGCAAACTTACAAAGTGCTATGCCAACATTACAGCAAACATTTAGGAGCTATTCTGCTAACAAAATGGGGCATGGCGCCCATATTTTTGGATGTTTTGCGTAGAACAGGGGAATGGACATTAAATACAGGGCACAGGATGCAACTTGTAGATGTTATTAATCTAGGCTTGTTTCATAGCATACATCAACTTAATCCAAATAATGACCTAATGGCAATTCAATCGTTAAGTGCTTTTAAAAAATTAGCTCCGCAGTACAGCAAAGTTAATAAGGAAAATAAATTATCGATTATTGAAGACAATATGGATGCTATAAACGAATTGATTGAATATTTTAGTTAATCGCAAAACTTTTAGCCGAATGGGCTTTGTAATTAAGGTCTAAACAAGTAAGGAAATAAACTATATTTTTCTTCCGTTGTTAATTCCTGGACACGCTTTTTATTGCGTTCTGGTATCCCCTCTACATCATGAATATAATTCAGCGCTGCGGTTAAACTTTCTTCTCGAATAATATGTAAAATTGGATATGGTGAACGATTCGTGAGGTTTTCTACAGCATCAGCTTCAGCGCCCGCAAAGCAATATTGGGGATGAAAACTTGCCAATTGATAAATACCTTTCCAACCTCTACTTTTAATGCGCGACTCAGCCCAAATTAAAAATTGGTTGTAATCAAAAAAATCGTGTAGTACCTGGGGAGCAATTAATAATGTTGTTTCGATATCTGCGGAAGAAGTTTTATCCAGCAGCTCCATTTCAAACATTAAATCTTCTAACAAACTTTCCTCATCAGTCGCAAGACTGACTTGAAAACGCACCCGGTTCTCACGCGTAGGCTTGGCTGAAAAAGGACAAAGGTTCAGCCCAATCACTACAGAATTTAACCAGACAACTACAGCTTGAATAATCGAATCCATTACCAACTCAATTAATTTTAATTATTTTTAAAGTATCGCCCATAAAAAAAGAACTGCATTCAGAATTAATCTGTCCGCAATTCTTTTTTATCCTAAGCCTCACTATCAATATTTATCAATAGTTATGGTATTTACTTATGTTTAATTTTCGCCACTTCTTCAAGGTGCGACTGTACGCTTTTCATATCAAACTCACCATTAATGTTAGCAAGTTGAGCAGCTATTGACGTTTTTTGCTCAACAGGAACTTTATCTTCGCCAGCCAAATTAACAGCTGTTAGAGCTACAACTGCAACATCACCTTTAGTGGTTTTCACACTGCCGACATTAGCTTTGCCCGGTGCGGGATTAGCCATGGTAAAAGCGAATTGCAACGCATCTCGATCTGCCTCCTGATCATTACGCCCTACAGCTGAAACTGTCTTTACTGTTAACCCTAAAGACTTTGCTTGATCAGCCATGGCTTTACCTGAGTTAACTGCCGAAATAAAGTCTTTTGCTTGCTGCGCCAAAAACGCTTGAGTTTTTTCGGTGCGAACAATTGCAGCAATTTTTTCCTTCACAGAATCCAAGGGCTCGAGTTGACTTGGCTTGCGATCAGTCTTCTTCAAAACGACAACACGAGTAGGTTCGAGCTCAATCACTTCACTAGCATTGCCTTGCTCCAAAACTTCTGGAGAAAACGCTGCGTTGATAAACAAGTTATTTGCCATTAAATCCTTGCCACCCGTTTTTGCAAATAGATCAGAATTTTTTACAACCAAACCTAGCTCATTTGCAACATCTGCCAGCTTATCAGCATTATAAGAAAGCTCACCTAACTTTTTCAGCTTAACGCTAAATTGATTGTCGGCTTCTGCTTGTTTCAACTGCTCAATTATTGCAGGTTTCGCCTCTTCGAATGAAGGTGGTTGAGCACCACGTTCAGCTAACAATTTTATGATATGTATTCCAGCATCAGTTTTTACTGGTGCGGAGGTTTCACCTACTTTCAGCTTAGCCAAAGCCGCTTCAAACTCAGACGGAAACGCGTCGCCAGAACTAAAGCCTAAATCACCGCCTTGTTCTTTTGAGCCGGCATCTGTTGAATATTCTTTAGCTAATTTCGCAAAATCTTCGCCTTTAACTAATTTAGCTTTAATTTCATCAGCATTTTTTTTGGCATCTCCCTCTAACAAAATATGTGCCGCTTGGCGTTCAGTTTTAGCAACGAAAGATTTTGAATTTTGTTCAAATTGCTTGCGAGCTTGCTCATCCGTAACTGCAATATTTTTCATTAACTCACTTACACCTAGCTCAACATAATCAACCGCTACACGCTCAGGGGTAGTGTAAGCTTGCGGGTTCGCTTCGTAATTTGCTTTGATATCGGCATCATCAACGGTTATATTTTTCTCTGCATCAGCAGCAGAAATTATCACATAGTTAAAATCGCGAGTTTGGAAGCTAAGACCAACAATTGTTTTCAATTCTGCTGGAGTAACAAAAGCAGTATTAACTATGCCTGACTGGAACTGACTAATTATTTGATCTTCAGCAATGGCTTTTTGATAAGTGGCAGGTGTGAAGCCTTGATAACTTAATAAAGTAACAAACTTTTCCTGATCAAACACTCCACCCTCTTTTTGAAATGCGGGAGTAGCAACGATTTCTTTATTGAGGCTATCAACACCAATGGCGAGACCACCTTTTTTTGCTGACTGACTTATAAGAGTTCTTTGAATTAGACCATCTATGGAAGGTTGACGTAACTTTTCATCGGTAAGGAATTCTGCAGGAACAGATTCACCATATCGACTAATAATTTGTTGTTTACGATTAGCAATGGCACGCGCAACATCTGTCTCAGAAATCACATCACCATTTACGGTAACGGTTTTATTAGCAGATACATCTGTTTGAAATAAGGCTTCTGCGCCCGATATAGCAAAAATAATAACGAGCAATCCCACCAAAATACCCGATATCACGCCTTTAGAATTGTCCCGCATGTTCTGTAACATATGTAACTCCAAACAGTTTCTTATGTATTAGTACAAATATAATTAACACAAACTAACTTCTTAGTGATTAATTTTATTCGCTAACTTTATAGTCATAGTCGTAAAATATAACATTGTTAAAAAAAAAGGCGCACTTTAAAAATGCGCCTTTCCTACCCTACCACCCAATGTGATGAACAGAAGGCGGGCGACAATGCAATATTAATTAACGGCGTCTTTCAACGATTTCCCAGCTTTAAATCCTGGAACCTTAGAAGCGGCGATTTGAATTTCTTTACCAGTTTGCGGGTTACGGCCAGCACGTGCAGCGCGCTCTTTAACCGAGAAGGTGCCAAAGCCCACCAACACAA
>JAZKFX010000069.1:0-17460 GCA_040386215.1 Pseudomonadota bacterium | reverse complement strand
GTTAAAGAAGTAGGCGTGAAAGTCCCTGTTGTTGTTCGTTTGCAAGGCAACAACGCTGAGATCGGTGCGAAAGTACTGACCGAAAGTGGCCTAAACATTATTGCTGATACCGACTTGACTGGCGCTGCCAAGAAAGTTGTCGCAGCAGCTGCTAACGCATAAGGGGTGATCAATGAGCGTTCTAATTAATAAAGATACCAAAGTAATTTGCCAGGGTTTCACCGGTGCGCAAGGTACTTTCCACTCTGAGCAAGCGATTGCTTACGGCACCAAAATGGTTGGTGGTGTAACTCCAGGTAAGGGTGGTCAAACTCACCTTGGCTTGCCAGTGTTTAACACTGTTGCTGAAGCTGTAGAAACGACTGGTGCAACTGCATCAGTAATCTATGTTCCGGCACCTTTCTGTAAAGACTCAATCCTTGAAGCGGCAAATGGCGGCATCAAGTTGATCGTGTGTATTACTGAAGGTATCCCAACACTCGATATGCTTGACGCTAAAGTGAAGTGTGACGAGTTGGGTGTGCGTTTGATAGGCCCTAACTGCCCAGGTGTTATCACTCCGGGCGAATGTAAAATCGGCATTATGCCAGGTCACATTCATAAGCCCGGCAAAGTAGGCATAGTATCGCGTTCAGGTACTTTGACTTATGAAGCAGTTAAGCAAACTACGGATTACGGTTTTGGCCAATCTACTTGCGTAGGTATAGGTGGTGATCCGATACCAGGCTCTAATTTCATCGACATCCTGAAGTTGTTCCAAGCTGACCCGCAAACCGAAGCTATTGTTATGATCGGCGAAATCGGTGGTTCTGCGGAAGAAGAAGCTGCTGCCTACATCAAAGCTCACGTGACTAAACCTGTTGTATCTTACATTGCCGGTGTTACTGCTCCTGCCGGTAAGCGTATGGGGCATGCCGGTGCGATTATTTCCGGTGGTAAAGGTACCGCTGCTGAGAAATTTGCTGCGTTGCAAGACGCTGGTGTAAAAACGGTAGAAAGTTTGGCGGATATTGGTAAGGCATTGAAAGAAATTACGGGTTGGTAATTGCAATTTCGCGATGTGATTTTAATGTAAAAAAACGACCTTCGGGTCGTTTTTTTTGCTGTGACAGAAAACACTGAACACAGAATCTATTGTTGTGATGGTCGCTGAATTAAGCAATGTAGTGCGCTCAATTAAAAATAATATCTGCATTAACTTCATCACTATATATCCCTTTGGCAGTTACGTCAGCATTTGCGCACGCGAGTTTCGCTTTAGATGATTCAATATTGCCAGCTAAAATTTTAGGTTTTTTCGTTTTTAAGTCTTTGATGTCATTAATACATTCTGACCCTGCATCAACAACTGCATCATAGCCTGCTTTTATGCGTTGAGTAAAAATCTTCAGATCGAACTCTATTTGAACGTCACCCACTAAAAAAGTATTTGGATTTGCTGCATTGACCAACGGGGCAAGCTGGTTTGATTGCGCTGAATTTTTAACATGTAATAAAACTCCTCCGGGGACCATCAGTAACAGCACAAGCAACAGATAGTTTTTATTGTTCATGATTTTTCCGGGGTTATTAAGATTCGAATCGCATTAGTACTGCGTGTATTACCTGATAAAATTAGCTCAATGAAAATAAGCTAGACACGCAATAAATGTAGTGTATAAAAAATTGCAGCGTAAATAATTCTTCTGACGGCAAAAAATTTGAATGAAAATTTCCACACCGGCCAAGTTACTTATCTATTCAGCAAAAAATTAAGTAAAAATATTTTCCTCCTTTATTTTTTAATGTAAATAGCTTTTCCCATCATTGTGGCGTCGAATATTTTTTCTATAAAGAAATAGTCATTGAATTCATTTAGTGATGTCGTGGTAGATAGCAATGGATAAATAGTAGATTTTGGAAGAGGTATTTTAAAAAGTTAGGAAAGTGCGCATCAAATAAAATAGTGGCGATTGACTCGTCGTTTGGTTTGATGCGCACATGTAATTAGCGGTGGATTTAGCTATTAAAAACTTTGCTTCAAGCCACTTATTGCTACTTAAGTGGCTGAGTAGATAACATCGAATAGAACTTATTTAACCTGTGGCGCAATCCATTCCACTACGTCTTTGCTTAAATCCAGTAAACACCTGCGCGTTGCCGAACAAACAGTTACCCCATTACTACCCAAGTCCGTAATATCACTTGTCGGTGAAAATTGATTAAGCGTTGCGATTGCGCAGGTATGTTTAGCGGTAAGGAAGTTGTCTTTATTTTTTACGAGCGCAGCAGTAATTTGTACTTTAGGCAATTTGGAATTCTGTTTGGTGCCGAACTGACGTTCCTGATCGCCAAGTACTAATTGCTCAATATCTATAGCTAAAACAGGCACTACGCCATTTTGAATTTTGTCGATAGTAGTTATAGCTTCAAGTCGAATACCTTCTGATTTGGCACGACTAATCAAATTTTCAACTAGGATCTTGTCAATATCACAGGGGTATTCTGCTTGAGCATATTTGTATCCTTTAACATTGAATCCAAAGTTTTGGTTGATATAGACGAGCGGGGCATCAGCTTTTAGTTGCGACGTGGCAGCAGCCGTGGTCAACAGTGGAAAGCTAAGGGCTAAAGTAAGTAATAATAATTTCATGGTATTTCCTTTTGAGTCGCCGGTTGATTTGGGGTTGATTAGATCGAGCTAAAGGCAGCATCCCCTTGTAGTCATGCGGGACGATGTGCGTGAAGTGAATATAGGGCAAATGCTAAAAAAAACACTGACCGTAGCAAAACTTTGCGCTTACCTTTTTCTTACCAAAATTATTTCCATAAAAATCAATAGCCTAGAATTTATCAAATAGCGAACTAGGCTTGTGTTAAACAAGCTATATCTTGCAAAATTGCACTAAGCGTAGGGGGGTTGGTGGGGCGCGAGTAGCTGTGGTAGCCGAATAATAAACGCTTGTAGACAAAAGTGTATTCCATGCAAAAAAAAGGTATCTGCCATGCAAATAACAGTAGTCTCCTAATGGACGTAAATAAAATGAACGCAAATAGAGAAAACGATTTTGCGCTTGGCGATATTCTCGTGTCGCCCTCCCATAACCAATTGATCCTACAAAATAAGGCTGTGAAGGTACAGCCTAAGGTAGCGGCAGTCCTACTTTACCTTGCCCACAATTACACTCGAGTGGTGAGTAATGAAGAACTGATTGAACGTTTATGGGAAGGCCGCATAGTTACTCATGGTTCAGTTCAAAAAAGTATTAACGCGCTCAGAAGTGCATTGGCCGAATTGGTCGGCGAGCACGAAATAATTGCGCATTATTCGAAACGTGGTTACCAACTCAAAATCGAACCGCGTTTTACGCTTCCGCATCAACCTGATGCACAGTCTGTGAAGCTAAATAACCCTGCTTACATTGCTGAGCGGTGGCGCTCAAGCTATGGCGAGCATTCTTTGCTTTGGCTTGGTTTAACTGGAGCTATATTGGCGCTCGCATTGCTAGTTTATAGTTTGTTCAAAATAAATAGCTTACCCATCAATAAAAACCACAAAACAATATTTACTGTTGCAAGTGGATATACCAATGAAACCGGGCATGAAAGAGGCGCAGTGCCGCACCCGAACGGTAAACATATCGCTTATGTTCGAGAAAAATTTAACTCGAGTAATGTAAACGAAACTGAAAGCGATTTACTCGTTCGCGATAATCAGGGAAAAGATTGGCGCATCGCCAGTAGCCAAGGTTCATGGTTTACATTGGCGTGGTCTCCCGCAGGGCATCATCTCGTTGCAGTTGAAGTTAAGCGTCGCGAAGGCCTGCCGCCAAGCCCGGATTTTTACGAAAAACCCAATTATCTTTACTCATTTCATATATTTTCACTCGATCTCGTTAGTAATCGGTTATTGGAAAAACAATTGCTCAGCCAATGGCAGGGACATATTTATAGTGTTAGCTGGTGGGATGAAAACACTTTGGAGTTTGTGGCCAAGCAGGGTTCAACTTCCATTAGTACGCGTTACAGGTACGCAACAGAAAATCAGCAATTAACGAGTCTGGACGCAGTGGAAGGTGTAGTGAATCTTCTTGCAAGCACCGTTCAACATAAAAAAACGGCTATAGCCAGCGCACATAAAAATTCTGTTCAAATCGATTTCTTAAACGAAAATCAATCGCGAATAAGTCGTTGGCAACTTGGATTCACAGCGGTAGATATTAGCTGGATTCCCGATGGCAGTGGTGTATTGGTTTACGCGGAGGACGAGCGGAAACTATTGGCTTTATATTTAGATGGGCAGCAAACAGAAATTCCATTTACTGACACCAAAGATAAGCTTTTCTCGCGACCACGTTTTCGTCCTGATGGGGGAGCCATTTTTTACACGGAGGAAAAGCGCAGTGCTAATATTTTAATGCTTGGGTTAGACGGGACTAAAACAAATTTGACCGACAACTCTGACCTAAATTATTCTGCGGCTTTTTCACCCGATGGCGAGAAAGTGGTTTATGCCTCGGTGCGTAATAATCAAATTCATTTATGGTTAGTTGAAGACGAAGGCGAGCGCCAACTTACAAGCCAGCCAATAGAGAAGAAAGTAACTTCGATTATTTGGTCTGAAAATGGCGAGCATTTGCTTTACAGCTTAGATAATAAACTTTATCACTACGATTTTTTAACAGCAAAAACATCTGCACTGCTTAGTGAATCCGATAACATTCAACCTGTGTCTTATTTTCCCGATACTCAGCGACTATTAATATTGAAGAGTAATGGTGATATTAAAAATTTATGGCGTATTGATCTTAAGAATCAACATCAAAAACAATTAACCTTTGGCTCTTTGGGGGCAGCAATAGAATATGACGGCGATGTCTTTTTTCAATACGCAAGCGAAAGTGGGTTATGGGTTTTGCGGAGCAAAGACGACTCGCTCGAACAGGTAGCACCGACACTAAGCAAGAACAGCAAATTGCTGAAGGTAGATAGCAAAGGAGTTTATTTTATAAATGGTGGCACGTGCCGTGAATCTGATGTCTATTATTTTGATTTTGCCAGTAATGTGAAATCCACTTTTTTAGTGCGTGATAAAAGTATCGTTTCGACTACATCGTTTAACCTTAATAAAGGTGTGTTGCAAACCGAATGTTACCTGGCTGAATCTAATATTGTTTTGTTGGAATAATAATCGCTTGCCTAACTCAAGATGTTCATTTCAACTTTTGATTCCATTGTGGAATGAATTAAGTTGAGATTTAAAGTCTTTGATAAGATTCAGGTTGCTGAGGTAATAGTTACAAAACTAAAATCGAATCGTTGGCAGTTTTGATTTTGTAACTATTTTTGTTTTGATTTTTTTGGTTAAGGTTTTCGCTGCGGTGTTTTTGTGGGGCCGCCTGTATTTTGCGTTTCGTTTTGCAATAAGTAAATAAAGTCGGGTTGTTCTTTAAATTTTAAATCTCCCAATAGGGGGTTTTCCATGGGAATTATATTCCGAGCGCCAGGGTTAACATATTTTAAGCTTGCACTAAAGTGCTTTAACCAAAGCTTTTTTAGCGAACCATCTGTATAAGCCAAATTAATTCCTAGCTCAATACGTTCTTTAGCAAGTACATTTTTACTATTTGTATAGAAAAAACGTGGCAATGGATATACCAGCATAAAGCTGTCATCAATTACCAAATCCAGCTCTTTAAATTGGTTCCTCTCGTCTAATACTTCATTCGCGCCGCGACAAAAAAAATCAATGCGTCCACTAATAATCATTAGGAAAAGACCATCATAGTTTTCAATTTCACGTACTGTTAGTCCGTTATGACGAAATATTTGGGTATCAGCCCATGCAATACCATGAGCGAAAGTGTATGGTTTTAGATCTTCCAAAGTGCGAAATTGCTTACCGCTTTCTTTGAGTTTCGGGTTAATGAAACAAACTCTATGACCGATCACGCCGAGATCTACGGGAAAGCTTATAAAGGTAAGACCACCATCCGTACTTAATGACTGATCATAATTAGCTTCAAAAAAAAGATTGGGATAACTGTTGTCGACTGCCGCTTTTAGCGTACGCACATAATTTAAGCGCGGCAAATCCTGCAGACGGAAGTCACCATATTTTTTTCGGGTTTTTTCCAAGGCTAACTGTAACAATTCATTGCCGTAATCATGGTGCTTATCACGTTCAGTATAACCGGATCGCAGAGTAACAACGAATTCAGGGTTGGCGCTCGATTCAGCATTTCTATCGATCTTTATGTTAACGCTGGGATCTGCGTTAACATAAAGAGATAAGTAAAAAAAATTGAAAAATAGGAGCGAGTATAAAATTTTCATAAATAAATTGATTAAATCCTGAAAACAAAAGCCATAATCATTAGAAACTAATTTCTTAAAAAATGATTTTTGTAGAGTTTATGATTTTTTTACAGTCTACTACGTAAAAGCTTCTGAAAAAAGCCAAGTTTTTATCCTCACAATGATGGTTCAAGTTAACCAATTTGCATACTTTACAATAGCAGGTGCAATTAATCTCGCTCGATTTGTTGGAATTAGGGCGATCTCCGCATCGCAGTGGATATGCTGGAAGATAATATTCTACTTCTGTAACAGTGCTCGGTGGTAAACCTCCAGCCATTCGAAAGTATCATCAAAGGTTCTGGACGTTGATGTGAGTCGTATCTACCAAAAAGCTGCAAGGAAATATAGGCTTTGTGCGTGAGCAAAAAATTTACACATCGCTTTTAAGTCCACATGTCATTCCTCTTTGGTTAAGCTACCGCGACACCTTGGGTAATATTAGTTTGATCATTACCCGCCCACATCCAGTCATAACGATCAATGGCATTGCTTTGCCAAATAATAAGCCTGCCGCTCGCTATGTTTAAGCGTTGAATGCTGTTGTTAACTTCAAGCCATACATCACCATAGTGATCTTGCGAAAATTTATTTTCTTTGGATAGCTTTGCGCACTTTCATTTGAACTGGCTACACTCAAAGAAAAGATCAGTGATAACAAATGGAGCATTTACTCAATCGGCTAATACTTCTATTGGAAACTATAGAAAGCTCAGAATATGCAATAGGAACGGTTACATAAGTTATAGACCATGTTGTAAAAAAAGTAAGTGGTGATAAGAGATTAGATTGCTATTTTTCATCAAAATACCCGGGTGGATGCTTGTTGATTAAAGCATTTTTTTGAGAAGATGCTATGGTTAGAGCGGGACTCACATGGCCAAAACGTTAGAGGTAATTGTATCCCCCTACTATTTCCACCCAATAAATAAATATTGGGGAGCTGGATGGCAAAGGTAAGTTTCTGCTGACCGTGCAATAAGGCCTGTAAAATTATACTGGCAGGAGAATTTACATGGCAAAAATATTAGTTGTTGACGACTCTACCAGCGTACGCAGCGAAGTTAGCGAGTATCTACGCGCTCAGGGAATTAGCGTAGTCACCGCCGTAGATGGTATTGATGGTCTTGTAAAAATCCAGGAAGATCGGGAGTTAAGGTTGATATTGTGCGATATTAATATGCCTAATATGGACGGTTTAACCATGGTAGAAAAAGTCAGGGAATCCGGCAATTTAATATTTGTTGTCATGTTGACAACCGAGGACGATCTTTCGTTAAAACAGCGGGGTAAAGCTGCAGGCGTCAAAGGCTGGATTGTTAAGCCATTTAATGGTGACGCAATCATTAATGCCATAAAAAAAATGATTGAGTAAATGGTTATTTGTCTATTTATAACATAACACTTCGACCAAAAATCTTAATAAAAACCCAAGGCTAAGCTTGGGTTTTTTTATTGTGGCTAAAAAAGCGCACATCCAGGTTCTCGTGATTTACGTAGGTTAGCCATACAGCTAAAATTCCTGACGAAACTAATTGATAGGGCATTGGGTCAGTTGATACATTAAATTCCACCAATTTTCCTGTATATAACGCTAGCGCTGTTTGCGTGTACAGCTTTTTTAATGTAACCTAAGTCTAGAGTTAAAGCCGCGTGGTTCCGGCAGGCGATCATGCCAAGCAAGAAGTGACATGTTGTGTAAGTTCTCCATAAAGGTTCGGCGTTAGCGTAATGCAAGGCCAAAATTAATTTAAATTTTACGTTGAGGTGTCAAATGGATGCGAATAAAGAAAAAGCGTTGCAAGCTGCACTAGCTCAAATTGAGCGTCAGTTTGGGAAAGGTACCGTAATGCGAATGGGGGACAAAGAACAGGTTGCCATTCCTTCTATATCGACTGGTTCGCTGGGGCTTGATGTAGCCCTGGGCATCGGCGGTTTGCCAAGAGGTCGTATTGTTGAAATTTATGGTCCTGAATCTTCAGGTAAAACTACCTTAACATTGCAAGTTATTGCTGAAGCTCAGCGTATGGGTGGAACCTGCGCTTTTATTGATGCCGAGCACGCTCTTGACCCAATTTACGCCGCTAAATTAGGGGTTAATGTAGAGGATTTAATGATTTCCCAGCCAGATACTGGTGAGCAAGCCTTGGAAGTCACTGACATGCTGGTGCGTTCGGGTGCAGTCGATGTATTGGTTATTGACTCGGTGGCAGCACTTACACCAAGGGCGGAAATTGAAGGTGAAATGGGCGATCACCACGTAGGTTTACAGGCACGGTTGATGTCACAAGCGTTGCGTAAAATCACGGGTAATATTAAAAATGCTAATTGTTTGGTTATTTTTATTAATCAAATCCGTATGAAAATTGGTGTAATGTTTGGTAACCCGGAAACTACAACCGGTGGTAATGCACTTAAATTTTATGCTTCTGTGCGTTTGGATATTCGTCGTATTGGCGCGGTCAAAGAAGGCGAAGAAGTGGTCGGCTCGGAAACCCGCGTGAAAGTTGTCAAAAATAAAGTCGCCCCACCCTTTAAACAAGCTGAGTTTCAAATTCTTTACGGCACTGGCATTAATCGTATGGGTGAAATTGTAGATTATGGTGTGAAGCTGGGCATGATTGATAAAGCAGGGGCTTGGTACAGCTATCAAGGAAATAAAATAGGTCAGGGTAAAAGTAATGTAATGAAATATTTGCAAGAGAATTCTGTGATGGCGAAAGAGCTTGAGCAAAGAGTCAGAACAGAACTTCTAGCGATGCCAGCATTATCCTTAAGCGCCGGTGGTGCGGATGTTAGCGACGAAATAGAGTTGTCCTAATCATTGTGGCCGTTTCGCTATTTAGTAATTGTACATTACATTCTCGTTTAGCATGGTTGCTCTGAGTGCGCTACACAATATAATCATCAATCGGTTATTATAAAGATTAGCCGATTGATGATGCATTTATCAATTAATGTAACTGTGGAGTTTGTGATGTTAAAGCCGAATACAAAGACGAAAATAAATATCCTGGGGTTTGTTTTCTTAACCTTGTTTGTTACGGGTTGCGCTACAAAGCCACGGGTATCCACCGATTATGAAGATAATTATAATTTTTCTGCGTTAAAAACTTTTTCAGTCAAAGATACCAGGCAAGATACCAAAGAAAATTTACTGATTTCTCCGTTCACGTTAAGTCATATCCATACCTTGGTGAACACTGAGTTATCAAAGCGCTATGAGTCAGCTACGGGCGATGCGATTCCGGATTTCTATGTTAGTTATCATGTAATCATGGAAGAAAAGCTTGACCCATACGTTTACGATGATTTGTACGGCTATGGTTATTGGGGCAGAGGTTACCGCTATCCATCGTCCATATTTTATCATCCCAGGTTTGGTGGTGGAATGAGCGTTTACAATCAGGGCAGTTTAATTATTGATATGGTCGATGCTAAAACCCAGCAACCTATTTGGCGTGGTGTTTCACAGAAACGTTTGAGTAGAAATTTGTCGCCACAGAAACAGCGTCAAATTTTAGCCAGCGCTGTACTGGAAGTTATTGCACAATTTCCGCCCGTAAAATAATTTAAATCCTATGATAATAAAAATGGCCGCTTTTTGCGGCCATTTTTATATGGACCAACAAATGACAGATCAAAATAGAGCGCGTCATGGATAATGTTGAAATAACAGCTGCAGCAATTCGGTTTTCCGCAATGAACTTATTAGCTATGCGCGAACATTCTGTTGCCGAGCTAACGCAAAAACTTCAGAAAAAATTTGGTAACTTCGCTTTATCGGATAATAGAGAGTTTTTCAATTGTCATGAATGCATAGCAGCGACAATTGCAAAGCTAACGTCCGAGGGTTTGCAAAGCGATTCACGATTTACGGAAGCATTTATTGTCATGCGTCAGCGTCAGGGCAAGGGCCCGCTACTCGTTCGTATGGAGTTGCAAGAGCGCGGTATTCATAACGAAGTGGTGGCCGCTTTTATGGATGCAACTGATCAGATATGGAACCAAATTGCAGAAAAAGTGTTTATAAAGAAATTTGGTGGCCAAGTAAGTCAGGATATAAAACAAATGTCAAAACAAATGCGTTTTTTAACTTCTCGTGGCTTTAGTCCAACGAATATCCAATCGGTTCTAAAGCGTATTGATCCAAGGGGAGAGTAACCTTAACGCCTTGCACTATAATGTGTAAGCAAATGTTAAACTCGTGCGTGAACAGTGACTCGCTAGTCATAATGTCACTTTATTCAAGCAACACAATAATTACTCGGTAACCCCTATGCTGCCCCATTTTTCCAAATTTTTTATAGTTGCCCTCATTGCGCAAGCATCGGTTATAAATGCACAAACGCCAGGCAAGGCATTGGATGTCATAGTACAAGCGGCGGCAGTACAAGAATTAAAAAATGATATTGAAGCACTGGGTAACCTCTATGCAAATGAATCCACAGTGCTCACTGCTAAAACCACTAAAACGGTCACGCAGATTAATTTTACGGATGGTCAGCGCGTTAGCAAAGGCGCAACTTTGGTTGAAATGACTAACAATGAAGAAGCAGCCTTAATGGAGGCGGCTAATTACAATGTTATTGAAGCAAAAAAACAACTTGATCGCGCTAAATCTTTATCTGCTACAGGTGCCGTCCCTGCTGCCTTATTAGATCAGCATCAACGCGATTATGAAACTTCGCGTGCGCAGTTAAGAGCACTTGAGGCACGGTTAAGAGATTTGCGCATTACTGCCCCCTTTAGTGGCGTTGTCGGAATTCGTAGTATTAGTGTGGGTAGTTTAATTACTCCTGGCCAGGAAATTGTTACCCTGAACGATGACAGTAAAATGAAACTGGATTTTACTGTTCCCGCTATTTATTTGCGCGGCTTGCGAGTCGGCTTGACTGTTGAGGCGAGTAGCTACGATTTAGAAAATAAAATTTTTAAAGGCGTGATATCCAGTATTGATAATAAAGTCGATGAGGCTACGCGCTCAATTAAAGTTCGCGCGTTAGTAGAGAACTATCACCATGAACTTAAGCAGGGCATGCTGATGAGCATTGTGATTCATGCCAGTTCGCGTCAAGCCTTAGCCGTTAGTGAAGCTGCGTTAGTGCCCATGGGCAGTAATAATTTTGTTTTTGTTTTACAAAACAATACTGTAGAAAAATCGATTGCTTTAAAACCCAAAGAGCAAATGCCGGGCGAAGGAAAGCAGGTAGGTTGGATTGCGGAAAAGCGCCAAGTCAAAATTGGCAAGCGCTATCCTGGTCGTGTTGAAGTGCTCGAAGGTTTGCGCGAGGGTGATAAAGTCGTCACTCATGGGCTTCAAAAAATTCATGACGGTCAAGTGGTTACAATATTGGCTGAGCAACATAATGATCCCAATAAGCCTGCGGAATCCTTATCTGATTTATTGAAACAAAAAAAGCAGTGAGGATAAGCCATCATGATGCTTTCTGATATTTCCATACGTCGTCCGGTATTTGCCTCGGTCCTTTCGCTGTTGCTTTTAGCTTTTGGCATACTGGCTTTTGACCGACTATCCTTGCGCGAGTATCCCAATATAGACCCTCCAGTAGTTTCAATTCGCACAACTTATCCCGGTGCTGCGGCAAATATTGTTGAAACGCGTATTACCAAACCGTTAGAAGACCGTATTGCGGGCGTTGAAGGTATTTTGTTTATTGAGTCAGGTAGTGAAAACGGTGTTTCAAATATTACCGTCACCTTCAATGTGGGGCACAACATTGAAGCGGCGGCCAATGATATTCGCGATAAGGTGTCCAGCGCTGTAGGCAATCTGCCAATAGAGGCTACTGCACCTGAGGTGCAAAAAGTAAGTTCCGATGATGATGTAATTTTGTGGCTGAGTCTGGCTGGCGAAAATATGTCAGTGCCAGAAATTTCTGATTATGCGCAGCGTTATATTGTAGATCGGTTTTCTGCTGTGGATGGTGTTGCACGAGTGCGTATTGGTGGTGAGCAACGCTATGCGATGCGAGTGTGGCTGGATAAAAATCAACTCGCCGCACACAATTTAACGGTGGATGATATTGAATCTGCACTCCGAGCTGAAAACGTAGAGCTACCAGCAGGCAGTATTGAATCTAAAGATCGTCAATATACTGTGCGAATGGCGCGCACCTATCGCACCCAGGAACAATTTTCCAGTTTGGTTGTTAAGCAGGGTGCTGACGGACATCTGATTCGTTTAGGCGATATTGCTAAAGTTATTAAAGGCACCGTTGACGACCGTAACTTATTTCGCGGAAACGGTGTAGCACAAGTAGGCATTGGCATTATTAAGCAATCCACGGCCAATACATTGGATGTGGCGCGCGGTGTTAATAATGAAAGAGATCGGCTAAATGCAAGTCTGCCGAAAGGCATTACTATTGAGGATAGTTACAACAGCGCTATTTTTATTGAGCGTGCCATCCATGAAGTTTATATCACCCTGGCACTTGCCATAACCTTGGTAATCTTAATCATTTATGTTTTTCTGGGCAGCTTTCGCGCTATGTTGGTACCTGCTGTGGCGGTGCCGATTTCAATTCTTGCAACCTTTACTGTACTCGCTGCATTAAATTTTTCTGTCAATATGCTGACGTTGCTCGCTCTGGTATTGGCCATAGGTTTGGTGGTGGATGATGCAATTGTTGTGCTGGAAAATATTGTTCGTCACATGGAAGAAAAAGGCAAACCTGCGTTATTAGCGGCCTATGATGGTACGCGAGAAGTAGGGTTTGCCGTAATCGCTACAACCTTGGTATTGGTTTCAATTTTTATTCCCATTGTATTTTTAAAAGGTAATGTTGGGCGATTGTTTTCAGAATTTGCCATAACTATGGCGGCTGCCGTAGGTTTCTCTGCGTTGGTTGCATTAACACTTTCGCCCATGCTTGCATCTAAAATTTTACGTGAGGAAACGCACAGCAGTAAGTTTAAGCTAAAAGTTGATGATGGAATGCAACGTTTACGCGATCGCTACCAAAAAGCCATCCTAACCAGCCTCGATAAGAAATATCTTATGATCGGCCTATTTGCATTGTTGCTGTTGGCTTGTTTTGGCTTGGCGAAAATTATTCCTAGTGAATATGCACCTAAAGAAGATCGCGGTAGTTTTTTCATTATGGTTAATGGTCCGGAAGGTGCTACCTATGACTATATGGATGAGTACATGGAAGAGATTGAAAAGCGACTTATGCCTTATGTCGAAGCTGGCGAAATTTCCCGTTTGATGGTACGCGCCCCAAGAACCTTTGGCACTTACGAAAGCTTTAATAGTGGTATTGCAGTCGTTGCTCTAAGTGATTGGTCGAAGCGTCGTAACGGTTTCGTCATCATGGAAGAGATCCGCAATAAGCTCAGTGATTTGCCTGGCATTATGGCCTCGCCGGTTATGCGTCAAGGTTTTGGATCCACCTCCGCAAAACCGGTGCAATTTGTTATTGGTGGTGGTACCTACGAAGACCTGGCAAAGTGGCGCGATATTTTATTGGCAAAAATAAATCAACAAAATCCCGGACTGGTGAATGTAGATTGGGATTACAAGGAAACGAAACCGCAAGTTGAAGTGCAGGTAAATATTAATCGAGCTGCCGACCTGGGTGTGAGTGTGACCAATATTGGTCACACTCTCGAAACCATGTTGGGCTCCCGCAGAGTCACTACATTTATTGAAGAAGGTGAAGAATATGATTTGCTATTGCAAGGCGAGCGCGATCAGCAGCGAACTAAATCAAGTTTAGAAAATATGTATGTGCGCTCTAACACTAGCGATAAATTAATTCCTTTGGCTAGTCTCGTTGATATAAAAGAACTTGCCGATGCCAGCAAATTAAATCGCTATAACCGGGTGCGCTCGCTCACTATAGAAGCAGGATTGTCTGACAACTTAACCTTGGGCGAATCACTCGATTATCTCAATCAATTAGTTAAAGATCATTTGCCGGCTAATGTAACGGTAGATTATCGCGGCATGTCGCGCGATTTTAAAAATTCGAGCGGCTCTTTATTTTTTATGTTTGTGTTAGGGATTTTAATTACTTACCTGGTGTTGGCTGCGCAGTTTGAAAGTTATATACATCCGTTTGTGATTATGTTGTCCGTACCTTTGGCAATTGCTGGCGGCTTATTGGGTTTATGGATTACAGGCAGCACGCTAAATTTGTATTCACAAATTGGTTTAATTATGTTGGTTGGCCTGGCTGCAAAAAATGGCATTTTGATTGTTGAATTTACCAACCAGTTACGTGATCGCGGAGTAGAGTTTACCGCAGCATTGCTAGAGGCTTCCTCTGCACGTTTGCGCCCTATATTGATGACTAGCTTAACGGCAGTTGCCGGTTCAGTACCTTTAGTTATAGCCTCTGGTGCCGGTTCAGAAACGCGTTTCGTGATTGGTGTGGTGGTTATTTCCGGCGTACTGGTCGCGACCTTTTTTACTTTATTTGTAGTGCCGGTAGCTTATAGTTTGTTAGCGAGAAATACTGGCTCGCCAAATGATGTGAGTAAAAAGCTGGAGCTGGAAATCGCACGGTTTAATGCGGTGGATGAATAATATTTTTCGTTCCGTAAGCGTGTAGGTTGGGCTGCAAAGCCCAACATGTCCATACTTAATTACAAACCATAAAAACAAAAGTATTAATAGCTTTGCATTTTAAAATTACGTTGTACAGATTTGCGAGGGCGAGGTGTTGGGCTTTGCAGCCCAACGTGGCCCGGCCCAACCTACATTGGAAGAAAAATAACAAAGTGCTACGAAAAAATTAACGTTTTATTTGCTTTTGCAAAAACGCCACAATCTCCCCTGCCGGCACTTCTTGTTTTTCAATATCACGACGACCTTTATATTCAATCGATCCCGCTTCCAAACCACGGTCGCCAATCACTATGCGATGCGGAATTCCTATCAAATCAGTGTTGGCAAGTTGCACACCCAGACGTGCTTTTTCGTCATCCATTAATAAAACGTCAATGCCAGCGGCCAGGAGCTGGGCGTAAACTTCTTCAGTTTTTTGTGCAACGGCTACAGATTTATTCATGTTGATCGGTACGATTGCAACATGGAAAGGTGCGATGGAATCTGGCCAAATAATTCCATTTTCATCAAAGTTTTGTTCAATGGCGGCAGCCACAACGCGGGTAACGCCAATTCCGTAACAACCCATTACCATGGTTTGTTCTTTACCATTTTCATCAAGCACGCGTGCTTTGAGTGCTTCAGAATATTTGGTGCCGAGTTGGAAAATATGTCCCACTTCGATACCGCGTTTAATATCCAGTGTGCCTTTACCGCAGGGGCTTGGGTCACCGGCGACTACGTTGCGAATATCGGCAACCATCGGCAATGGTAGATCGCGCTCCCAATTTACACCAGTCAGATGGAAGCCATCTTTGTTCGCACCACAAACAAAATTTGCAGCATGTGCAGCGGCATGATCGACTATGACGGAGATATTTAAACCAAGTGGCCCAATTGAACCCACACCTACACCTAGCTCTTCTTTTATGCGCGCCTCGGGTGCGAAGGTCAGTGGTGAGAAAACACCGGGCAATTTTTCGGCTTTGATATCGTTGAGTTCGTGATCGCCACGTACGACCAGGGCGACCAACGCTTGGCTTTTATCTTCCTTCACTTCACCTAAAACAATTAATGTTTTTAACGTTTGCGCAGAGGAAACTTTTAGGAATGTACAAATCTCCTCAATGCTATGTTGATTCGGTGTAGCAATTTCTTGCAGCAGATTCGCAGGGGCAGCGCGGGGTGTCAGTGGTGGCAATGCTTCAGCTTTTTCTGTGTTAGCGGCGTAATCACTGCCGTTGCTAAATGCGATAGCATCTTCACCGCTGGCGGCAAGTACGTGGAATTCGTGGGAGAAGGCTCCGCCGATGGAGCCGGTGTCGGCGAGAACCGGGCGAAACTCCAAACCAATACGGCTGAATATGTTGCAGTAGGTGCTGTGCATTACATCGTAGGTTTCTTGTAAAGATTCAAATGAATTATGAAAGGAGTAGGCATCTTTCATAATAAATTCGCGCGAACGCATTACACCAAAGCGTGGACGAATTTCATCGCGAAATTTAGTTTGAATCTGATAAAAATTTGCAGGCAACTGTTTGTAGCTGTTGATTTCGCCACGAATCAAATCAGTAATCACTTCTTCGTGGGTTGGCCCCAAACAAAATGCGCGGTCATGGCGATCATTCATTCGCAATAACTCGGGCCCGTATTGTTCCCAGCGGCCAGATTCAATCCATAACTCACTGGGTTGGACTACTGGCATTAACACCTCTTGCGCCCCTGATTTATCCATTTCTGTGCGGATGATGCGCTCAACCTTGCGCAGCACTCGCAAACCCAGTGGCAACCATGTGTAAAGGCCAGAAGCTAGTTTGCGGATCATACCCGCACGTAGCATGAGCTGGTGACTAATAACTTCCGCATCGGCAGGAGTTTCTTTCAGTGTGGCAATTAAAAATCGGCTGGAACGCATAGTAAGATCTTCTGATGGCTATAATGACTGAGGTGTAAAGAATCTATGAAAGGCGCATATTCTACGGAGGTTGCTGCACTTGGTATAGCGTTAGTAGCTACAATAGCGTTAAGATCTTGTCGGAATCCCGGCTCCAATTCAGGTGCAATTAAGAAGGAGAATATCTATGTTTGAACTTCATCCTCGTTTAGCCGATGACACTATTGTGATCGGCAGCTTTGAATTATCTTTATTATTATTAAGTAAAGATGCTAATTACCCCTGGTGCATTTTAGTGCCGCAGCGTGAAGATGTATTTGAAATTCATCACTTGAGCGAAGAGGAGCAATTACAGTTAATGCGTGAATCTTGCCGTTTGGCAGAAGTGATGACCAGCTTGTTTGACGCTTATAAAATGAATGTGGCGGCCCTTGGCAATGTGGTTCGTCAGTTACACTTGCACCATATAGCGCGGTTTAGCGATGATCCCGCCTGGCCACAACCGGTTTGGGGTAAGGTACCCATGAAGCCCTACACTAGTCAGCAATTAGCTGAGCGAATCAAACGTTTGCAAAATGCATTAGTGGGAGAGGGCTTTGAACTCATTAAATGATTGAATGATTATTCATCGACAATAAAAAACCCGCTACAG
>JAZKFX010000068.1:0-55036 GCA_040386215.1 Pseudomonadota bacterium | reverse complement strand
ATTACAACACCACTAATATTCCAGAGCCGCTCTTACATAACGTTTATTTACGCCCCTTTATAGAAGCCTTTAATGCCGGTAGCGCATCGGTTATGACGGCTTTTAATGATTTAAATGGTGTTCCAGCATCAACTAATTCTTATTTATTGAAAACCATTCTTCGCGATGAGCTTGGCTTTAAGGGTGTGGTAGTCAGTGATTGGGCATCCATCACTGAAACGGTTACTCACGGCATGGCCGCTGATGACAAAGAGGCAGCAGCCTTGAGTGCAAACGCAGATCTGGACATGGAGATGGTTAGTACTAGTTATGCAGATTATCTTCCGCAATTAATCGCCTCAGGAAAAATCAGCGAACTACAAATTGACACCATGGTGAAGCGCGTTTTAGCACTGAAAAAGCAACTCGGTCTTTTTGACAATGTTTACACTGACCCTGCGCGACAAAATATTATTTTAAATAAAGAGCACTTGGAGAACGCAAAACAAACTGCAATTGCCTCTATGGTTTTGTTAAAAAATAACAACAAAGTTTTACCTCTTAACACCAATCAAAAAGTTTTGCTGCTAGGCCCAATGGCAGATGCCGCCCACGATCAAATGGGGACCTGGGTATTTGACGGCAATAAAGAAAATTCAGTAACGCTGCGAACATCATTGGAAAATACTTTTGCGGGAACCACTAATTTATATTATGAAAAAGCCTTATCAAACACGCGCTCGTTTGACACCCAAGATTTTGCCAAGGTCATCAAAGCAGCAGAAAAAGTGGATGTAATTATTTTTGTAGGTGGTGAAGAAGCTGCGTTAACTGGCGAGGCTCACAGTCGATCTGATATACGTTTACCCGGAGCTCAGGAAGCCTTGCTACACGCGCTGAAAAAAACCGGTAAACCGCTTGTGCTAATTATTATGGCGGGCCGTCAGATAGCCTTGCACGATGTTATCAATGACCTGGACAGCATTCTTATGGCGTGGCACCCCGGTACCATGGCAGGACCGGCAATTGCTGATGTTGTAATGGGGAATGTTTCGCCTGCAGGTCGTTTGCCAGTAACCTGGCCAAAGGTAACCGGACAAGTTCCGATTTATTACAATTCAACCAACACAGGACGACCTGGACATATTTTGCCCTTTGTTCCGTTTGATCAAATTGATGACGAAGCTGACCAAAATTCATTAGGTAATGTCAGCCGATATATCGACATTGGTTTTGAACCGCAATTTCCTTTTGGCTTTGGCTTAACCTACTCGACATTTAATTACAGCGATATAAATATCAATAAAAAAATTATTTCTCAACAGGGTGAGTTAACAATGAGCGCATTGATAGAAAATACGGGCGACAGAGAAGCTACAGAAACAGTGCAGCTGTACACTCAAGATGTAGCGGGTTCAATCACTCGCCCAATTCGCGAGCTAAAAAACTTCCAACAAATAAAACTTGCGCCAGGAGAACAAAAGCAAGTCAGCTTCACTCTCACAGCAAAAGATTTATCCTTCTACAATCAGGCGTTGGAGTTGGTGACCGAACCAGGAAAATTCCGCGCCTGGATAGCTCCGCATTCTGCTGCAGGTTTGATGACTGAATTTGAAGTTCAGTAAATCAGATTTTCTAGTGAGGCTTACATAAACATGCGCATGAATGCATGAAGTTATTCATTATTGATGAGCCTCCCCTTGGAGCAATTAATGAACAACTTCATGACGCCCAGATATTCTCTCGTTGAGCACATTAAAAATCATTGCAATAAGTTATTAAATTTTCAGCTTGCCGGTTTAGAAGCTTGAAATTATCGCCAACCCTGATATTTTTTACATCATTATTTTTCGAGTGTATTATGGTGATCTCTTGCGCTATATTATTAAAGCGCGATTATTGAGGTGCTCGCGCATTTTCCTGGAGCATTAAGCGCCAGGATTTATTCATTAAAGTATCAGTGTACGAATGCACAAATGAAAGCTGAACTCAGCGCCGCCAAGGCTCACCCTTTGCCTGTTTTAACCTCACTTTCCAAGCTAATGCTGGATTCGTTTTACACAACTTGCGCTCATTAACCAGGATAAATTTCCTTATGCAGCATCCGTTGTTAATTATAATGCCGTCACATTATTTACTTGTGTTGTGCCTGCTAGTAACTCAGGCCCACGCAGAATTTATCGTTTCACACCGCTCACCTGAAACAGAGGGCGATTCGCGACAGCATTATAATAATGAGTTACTTACTCTCGCACTTGAAAAAACAAAGCCGAAATATGGCGCTTACAAATTTCAAGCAATTCCCGCTATGACTACCCCTAGATTACTTTCGGTTGCAACATCAAACAGATATCAAAATTTAATTTTTGAATTAACTTATGACGATAAATTTACGGAAAAAAGCGATCTCACCTATATAAATTTTCCGATTGATTTGGGCATAGTGAGTTACCGAATATGTTTTGTTAACCCGGCAATTAAAGCAGAGCTAGAAGAAATCACCTCTGTCGAGCAACTTAAAAAATATACTATCGGGCAAGGTATTGGTTGGTCAGACGCAGAAATATTGCGCACCAATGGCTTTCATGTAAATGAATTCAGTAATTACGGAAATATATTTAAAATGGTTTCTGCAGGCAGAATCGATCTATTTCTTCGTGGCGCCAATGAACTTCGATCAGAATACAATACGTTTAAGACAACAATGAATCTTACTTACAATGAATCGTTTGTTATTTTTTACCCATTACCGCGATTTTTTTATATAGCTGCAGAAAATGTACTTGCTAAAAAACGTATTGAAGAGGGCTTAAAAATAGCTTATTACGACGGCTCACTAAAAAAATTATGGCAAAAAGAATATGGCGACAATATTCAGTTTGCAAAACTTAAACAGCGTAAAATATTTCATCTTGACAATCCGTTTATAAAAAATATTCCTGCCGACTACCAAAAATATTTATACGACCCTTTTCATGAGTAAATTTGTACTGCCATTAATATTAACGAACACTCGCATTCAGTGCTTCTCACCTAAAAGCCATTTTATTTGACAACCGTTAAAAATTTAACTTTTTGGCGAAACTGAACTCAGATTATTTCTATTCTTGCGCTTTTGAATCATCCGCGCGCGCACCTCCTCTCGCTCTTCAGGTGTCATATTGCGAAAGCGTTCACGCATTTTTTCTTTTCTTTCCTGATTCATTGAGCGCCAGCGCTTACGCATTTCTTGTTTTTGATCATCGGGCAATGCCTGAAACCACTCTACACGTTTATGCATCTCTGCTTTTTCGCCTGGTGATAAATTTTTATAATGATTGTAGCGTTTACGCAATATAACTTGCTCTTCCGGCGGCAATTTTTTCCATTGCTCAAAACGTTGCAATACCTTTTGTTGCTGTTCTGGTTGTAAATTGGAAAAATTATCTGCTTTTTGTAGCAAGCGCTGGCGGCGCGCTTCAGGCAACTGATCCCACTTTTCTGCAAACGAACTCAACACCTGTTGCTGCTGAGGATTTAGTTCATTCCACGTTGGCGAAGGAGCTGCGACCGCAAATAAAGGCAACGCACTTAACGATAATAACAACGCTAATTTCAATAACCCAGGTGTTATAAATAATACGGATCTCATAGAACCTCCCCCCTCATCATTAGTGACGAGGACTGCCTGGATAATTGCGCTTTTAATTTCATATCAGTATTTCTCATGCTGGAGTAATTCTTTTGCTCCGAATCTTCTCTACTATTATCTTCAGTAACAATACTATTTTTTAAGTTTGACAACTGATCATATTCCAAAGGATCTAAAATATTTCCGTTTTCATCATCAAAATCAGTCATGTATTCCCAGAATTCTTGCGAAGGCCCAGGCGCTTCTGCCAGCACTGGAATTGCTAGGAGCAGCAAACTAAATATCCAGCAATGCACCTTCAGTGTTGGACGTCGCAGCTTTTGCTGTGGGTAGTTAAGCATCTATATCATCCATTGCCATTAACATATCCATATCATCCAGCTCTTGCGCGACAGGTGGTATTTCTTGCGAGACCAAATCACCATCCAGATCGCTAAATTGCTGCGTATTATGGCGCTGCCAAAGTACTGGCGCAGCTAGCAGCATAATCAAACTTGCTGCGACGCCAAACCGAATCGACCAGGAAGAAAAGTATGTCGGCTTTAGCGAACGAACTGGCGCAGCAGCTAAGGCTTCAGCGCGAGCATTCTTTAAACGCTGCAAACTTAAATCATCTATTTCCGCTAAACTTTTATTCAATGTATGGGCTAGCGTTTCAGCAAGCTCTTCATCAGCCTTTAACCTGGTTTCCGTTTTCATTTTTTACCTCAAACCAATTCAATTCACTTTGCCTTAAATTTATTTAGCCGGAGTAAGTTCGCTCCGTAGCGTTTGTAGCGCACGAAAATAATGTGTCTTCACGCTACCCTCACTACACTCCATAACCTGCGCCGTTGTTTTAACATCAAAACCTTCCCAGGCTCGCAGCATAAAAGTTTGTCGCTGCCGCAAAGGTAAGTTTTCCAGTACCTTTAAAACAATATTAATATCTGCAGCTCGTGCCAATAACTCCACCGGGTTTTGTTCGCGCTCATCCACAATCTGATTCATTTCATCTTCTGCATCTTCATCATCATTTGGTTTTTGCCAGAACCATTTCCGATTACGCGCTTGTTGGCGATGCCAATCCGTCAAGCAATGCTGCAAAATTCGCTGGAACAATAGCGGCCACTCCGCTGCCGTACGTGTTCGATAATGCTGCACCAACTTCAACATAGCGTCTTGCACAATATCCAATGCATCCGCCGATTTGCGTGTCGTTAACAACGCAGCGCGATAAGCACGCTGCTCAACTTGCGCTAAAAATTGATCCAGCGTTAGCGATTGCCCGACAGACGCGTCCGCCACTAATAGTGCAACAACATCAGACATGCATCAGTTCCAATATATTTATAATTCATAGCCATGGTCATCCATTAGTCAATCTCGACCAGATCCACGTGCTTCTATTTAGCTGATTATGTTAGTAATCCTTGTAACTCGCCCTTCATTCAGCACATGAAAGATTAGCTAACTCGCTCACCTCGTAAATATCCAATCTGCGGTTACTGTTATAACGCTCCGCAGGGAAATCGGTTGACATGATTTCATATTATTTAATAAATGCTCAAACGCCACGATTATTTTGATAAAGCTACAAAGAAATTACTATTTTTTGCCGAAAACAGATAAATAAATCTACAAATGTTCATTTTATTAAGTAGAATAGCCTCTTAATTGACTTAATTGCAGGAAAAACATAATGAATCACACCCAGGTTAATGACCTCAGCCAAGTGGATGACCTCAACGTGGTATCACAAGAATTATTAATATCCCCAGCGCAGCTTAAAGCAGCTTTACCTTTAAGCACTAAAGCAAGGGCGGTAGTCACCGAAGGTCGAACAATTATCCGTAATATTCTCGACCGCAAAGATCATCGCATTTTTGTGGTTATTGGTCCCTGCTCCATCCACGATGTTGAAGCAGCAAAAGATTATGCCAAGCGTTTGAAGGCACTTGCCGACGAAGTAAGCGATACCATTTATATTGTTATGCGGGTTTATTTTGAAAAGCCACGCACTACCGTTGGCTGGAAAGGCTTGATTAACGATCCTTACCTCAATGACTCTTTCAAAATTCAGGAAGGCTTGCATATTGGCCGTAAGCTATTGTTGGATATAGCGGAAATGGGATTAACCAGTGCAACCGAAGCACTCGACCCTATATCCCCCCAATATTTGCATGATCTTATTAGTTGGTCAGCCATAGGTGCGCGTACCACCGAATCACAAACTCATCGCGAAATGGCCAGCGGTCTATCGTCGGCTGTAGGCTTTAAAAATGGCACTGATGGTGGCTTAACCGTTGCAATTAATGCATTGCAGTCCGTGTCCAAACCACATCGTTTTTTAGGCATTAATACCGAAGGACAAGTTGCGATTATTCATACTCGTGGCAATGGTTATGGCCATGTGGTACTGCGCGGCGGCAATGGCAAACCCAATTATGATTCAGTCAGCGTCGCGCTCTGCGAACAAGATTTGGCAAAAGCAAAAATAACACCGAATATCATGGTGGATTGCAGCCATGCTAACTCCAATAAAGATCATGAACTGCAAGCATTAGTGATGGAAAATGTAGCAAATCAGATTCTTGAAGGTAACAAATCGATTATTGGCTTAATGGTTGAGAGCAATATTGGTGCTGGCAGCCAAAATATTCCCGCCAACTTGTGTGATCTTAAATACGGCGTATCGGTTACAGATGCCTGCATCGACTGGGAAACTACCGAAAAAACCATTCGTAAAATGCGCGATACCATTAAGGATGCCCTGGCCCGCAGATAACACTAGCCCGACTAGCTGTGTAGGTAACTCGATCATGGGGCATTTAGATTTGTTGGAGATACTCGCAGATAGAAACTCGGAAATGAGGGCTTGCAAATGGAATTTGAAGATAGGAGCTTGGATACTAGCCATAAACAGGGGTTTAATCGAAATAAAAAGTGGCTACGGCCACTTTTTTTAAGCTTACCCTAACCTTCTTACTTTTTTTGTGTCCTATGTTTCGAAACGCGATGGTATCTCAGCTTAGAATAGGTACTACGCAAGGTAACACACGTATTACACTGCAAATTGAGTAATACCCAGAGTAGACAGCAATATGGCTTACAAGGTAATAATTACGCTATAGTGAGCCTCCACGCTAGCAACAATTTAGTTTGTTGCTCAATATTTGAGATATTTGATATGCAACGTTTGTTTTTGCGCCGCGCCCTAGTAACGCTTCTCGCTACCTCAATGTTTCTTAGCTTCAGCACGCTTGCCCTTGATCCTAAAGTCGAGCCTTTAAAGCCTGTCGAAATTCAATCCAAAACTGCCATTGAAATCGTTAATCAACTCAGCAAACATCATTATCGTCAGCAAGAGCTGAATGATAATTTGAGTTCCCGATTTTTAGATGATTATCTGAAAACATTGGATAGCGCAAAAAACTTTTTGTGGGCAACAGATATTGCTGAATTTGAGAAGTACCGGAAAACATTTGATGATGATTTCAAAGCAGGCAATCTTGCCAATAGCTTTGCAATCTATAACCGTTTTAATGAGCGCTTTATACATCGCCTGAATGAAGTTGTTGAGCAGCTGGCAAAAAAAGAGGCGGAATTTAATTTCACGGTCGAAGAGTCCATCAATACTGATCGCAAGAATGAAGCATGGCCAGCCAATAAAGAAGCCGCCGATAAATTGTGGCAACAATATATTAAATCAAATTTATTAAATTCCATGCTATCCGGAAAATCTCTGGAAGAAAGTAAAACTACTTTGCGCAAACGTTATGCCAGTCAATTGCGCCGCATGAAGCAGCAAACCGCCGAAGAAGCTTTCAGCGTTATGATGAATTCGCTCAGTATGCTGTACGACCCGCACACCAACTATTTATCTCCCGACAATTCAGAAAACTTTAACATTAGCATGTCACTTTCGTTGCAAGGTATTGGCGCAGTGTTACAAAGTGATGAGGACTATACCAAAGTTATCAGCCTCGTCTCCGGAGGCCCGGCAGATAAACAAGGTGAGCTTAAACCTAATGATAAAATCATCGCCATTGCTCAAGGCTTGAAAGGTGACTTTGAAGATGTTGTGGGTTGGCGTTTAGATGAGGTAGTGAAAAAAATTCGCGGAGAGAAAGGTACTATTGTGCGGCTTGAGGTTATTCCGTCAAATCCAACCGCGACCGGGAATAAAACGATTACCATCAAACGTGAAACGGTAAAACTTGAGGATCAAGCAGCGAAAAAAGCAGTCTTTAATATCACTAATGGCAAACAAAATTTCAAAGTGGGCGTGATCGATATTCCAACTTTTTACATGGATTTTGAAGCCTTTAATCGCCGTGACCCAAATTTCAAAAGTACAACCCGGGACGTTTCTAAATTATTAGATGAGCTGCAAACTGAAAAGGTTGATGGGGTTATTATCGATCTACGAGAAAACGGCGGTGGCTCATTACCCGAGGCGGCGATGTTAACTAATTTATTTATTGATCCGGGCCCTATAGTGCAAATTCGTCAAAACGACAACACAATTTCCCGCGATTATCGGGCAATAAGTCCCGCTGTTTATCGCGGACCTTTGATCGTTATAACCAACCGCCTCAGCGCCTCGGCATCTGAAATTTTTGCCGGAGCAATTCAGGACTATGGTCGTGGCTTAATCGTTGGCTCAACTACTTTCGGTAAAGGTTCAGTGCAAACGATGATGGCTATAGAAAAAGGCAAAGGTGATTTAAAAATCACGCAATCAAAATTTTACCGTGTATCCGGTGATAGCACGCAACATCGCGGTGTTATTCCTGACATCGAATTTCCCACTTTAATTAACGCCAAAGAAATTGGCGAAAGTAGTTATGACAACGCTTTGCCATGGGATCAAATTCATGCAGCGCCACATGACACTTACTTTAATATTAATAGCTATGTGCCACAACTAAACCCGCCGCACCAAGAGCGCATGAAAACAGATCCCGATTTTATATTTTTAAAACAACAAGCAGCTCTATATGACGAACTAAGCAATAAAAAGTCCGTTTCATTGCGACTGGCTACCCGTCAACAAGAGCAACAAAAAATAGAGCAACGCACCCTCGAAATGGAAAACCAAAAGCGTAAAGCCAAGGGGCAAAAAGTCTATGCAAACTATGCTGACTATAAAGCCAAAGAGTTAAAGAACGATGACGACGATGCCCCGGAAGAGCCTAAGAAAAAAGAGCTGGAACCAGAAAAAGATCCTTATCTAATGGAATCAGGAAAAATCATGAGTGATTTTATCCAACAAATCAAAAAACAAACTGAAGAGAAAGTCGCTACACATTAATTTTATTTTTAAAAAACAACAAAAAAACCCGAGTATTGCTCGGGTTTTTTATCTTTAGGATTTGGTGTTATGAAAGCTATTTCGTTCAATGTAAACAGCATCCGCATGCGCATGCATCAATTACAAGCCGTGATTGATGCTCACCAACCCGATTTTATTGGCTTGCAAGAAACCAAAGTAAACGACCCTGATTTCCCCATTGCCGATATTGAAAAGCTTGGTTATCACTTTATTTACCACGGTCAAAAAACTCATTATGGTGTTGCACTCCTGTCAAAATACCCGTTTAAAAAAACAATTAAAGGTTTTCCTGGCGGCGGCGAAGATGCGCAACGTCGCTTTATTGGCGGTGTTTTCGATTCACCTTTCGGCGGCGAGATTACTGTATTGAATGGCTATTTCCCGCAAGGGGAAAGCCGCGATCACGCAATAAAATTTCCGGCTAAAGAAAAGTATTACGCTGATTTGATGAGCTACCTGCGCACTGAATTTAATCCTGAGCAGCAACTTGTAGTAATGGGTGATATGAATATTTCCCATCAAGATTGCGACATTGGCATAGGTGAAGATAATCGCAAACGCTGGTTGCGCACCGGCAAATGCAGTTTCTTGCCTGAAGAGCGGGTCTGGTTAAATGATTTGTTGGCGTGGGGCTTAAAAGATACCTTTCGCGAATCCAACCCCGATATTAGCAATATTTTTAGCTGGTTTGATTACCGCAGTGCTGGCTTCGAAGACAATCCCAAACGCGGCTTGCGTATTGATTTAATTTTAGCAACACCCGTATTGCAAGCACGCTGCATAGATACAGGGGTTGATTACACTATTCGTAGCATGGAAAAGTCATCCGATCACTGCCCCATTTGGGCAAGCTTCACATAAAAATCTAGCTGACAAAAAAAGCCCAAAGTTTTATTTTTTATACCTTGGGCTCTGAGAGATTTATTGTTAGTTGGTTAATATTTTATTTATGAAACGAAATATCTAACAAGTGTAATTCACCGTTGGATTTTTCACTGCTGCGAATAGCCAAATAAATATCCTGGAAACCGGTTTGGGCTTGCAACTTCAGTAGCAAGCGCGAATAGGTTTCCAATACATTGCCGGCCAGTTCACCACTTGCCAATACTGTACCTGTATCTGAACCCAAGCGTACTTCAAATTGCCAGGCCAGGCTCTGTTTGGTTACCCACCCACCAAGCCGGACAGCATCAATATTGCTAAGGTCGTATTGCCCCAAACGTAATGTCAACCAATTGCCTGTTGCGGGAATTTTAAATGTTTCCCGTTTTGCATGTTTATCCTCGACAATTAGTTTTCCTAAAGGAGAGACACTAACAATATCTGACCTTAAGGCAAAACGCGCAGGAAGCAACACTAAAGATTTTTTCGCCGTGATGGGTCCTATACCAGCTCCACCCTTATCCGTGTAAGCAGCATTAAATTCATATTTTTTCTCCGTGAAGGATTTTGGCTCTTCTGCGGTATCAAATATTTTTTGGAAATAGCTGTCAGGTATTAATGAAAGCTCACCCTGTAAAGGCATAGATTTTTTGATTGTCGACATTAAAAGTATATAAGCTGCCATAACCGCTCTATCATTTTCACTCAGTGTTGCAAATGCCGGCATATTCAGTTCGCCCCAGGCGCCGTTGCCACCCTTGGCAATTTTATTAGTCAAATATTTGAGGGCATTTTTATCGTTCTTATAACGCGCAGCCACCTCTTTAAACGCTGGGCCAACAATTTTTGTATCTACACTGTGACAACTTTTACAACCATTCTCTCGCATTAAATTTTGCGCTACTGTCTCAACATCTGCGGTTTGATGGCCTTCTGCAGGCGCACCATCATTACTTTTTTGCAACGCAAAAGTTATTGCCACATCTGAATTCTCCTGGCGGCTTCCCGTAACAAGACCATCTTCTTTATCCATAATTGCAACGGTATATTTTAAAGATTTAGTCAGAGGCCAATAGAAACTTTGGTTGCCTTCAATGCTTAGGTCGATTTTTGCGGGTTCATTACCGACTTGCAATTGCGTCTCGACACTAGCAGTCGCACCCAAGGGATCTTTAGCCAGCAAGGTCAAAATATATTCACCTGGCTCGGCGATATTTATTTTTTGTGTTTCTTTATTACCTAAAGCGACAGCTTCGCCTTTAACGTTTTTCGGTTTTAACGACCACGCAAAAGTTAAATTATCTCCATCCAAATCAACGGAAGATTGGGCGTTTGCATCTGCAGCAAAAGGTGCAGCGCCTTGCGCTCTGTCGATTGAAATTTTTGCCTCGGGGGGACGATTACCGGTACCCGAAAACTCGATGCGTGATAATCGCGAATCAGGATTTGCTTTAAACCAGGCGGAACCATATTCAAGCACATACAAGGTACCGTCTGGTGCGAAGCGCGCATCTATAGGCAATACGTAGGGGATTTGCGGTGCAAAAGGCTCTATCTTTAAAATACGGCCGAAATCATCAAAGCTAACCGCTTTAATCCAGTTACGCATAAAGTCGGCAATAAATAATTTTTTATTGTAATACGCAGGGTAACGATGTTCATTCGCAGGATAATCTTCACTGTGGTAAACATCAGCAACTAAAGCCGTGCGACCGCCCTGCCCCAACTCCGGGAAATTTTCTGACGCGCCATAAGGGTACCAAAGCAACGGGCGTTGCGCAGGCGGTAATTGTTTTAAGCCAACATTCCGCGGAGAATTATTGAGCGGTGCAAGTGGGTTAAACATTTTCTCTGATTGATGGGTTGTAAAATTATAATCCGCATAAGCATAGTTATTGCCTATAAAAAGCGGCCAACCAAAATTTCCTGCTCGTAATACCCGATTAACTTCGTCATAACCACGCGAACCTTGCAAAGTAGAATTTTCTCCTGCATCTGGCCCAACATCGCCAAAAAATAACGCTGAGGAATTTTTGTCGTAAGCAATTTTATAAGGATTGCGCGCGCCCATAACATAAATTTCCGGACGACCCTCTTTAGGATTTGTAAATAAATTGCCCTTGGGAATATCGTAACCACCCGCTTCCAAAGGTTTAATACGAATAACTTTGCCACGCAAATCCTGAGTATTTCCCGCACCCCGCAAGGCATCATTTTTTTCATAATCAGCACGGAAATCTATAGGCGCATAACCATTTTGATCATGGGGGTTAGTGTTATCCCCCGTGGACATAAATAATTCGCCATCCTTACCAAACTCTAAATCGCCCGCAGTGTGGCAACAGTTTTTATTAATGGGGTATTCCAATAACACCTGTTGCGATGCTTCATTAATTTTGCCGTCAATCCATTTAAATCGGGCCAGCCGTTGGAAATATTCTCCCTCTTTTTCCACATTCAAGGCAGCATAAATAAATTGGGTGCGCGCAAAAGCAGGGTCAATAGCAAGACCTAACAAACCCATCTCAAGAAAGTTTTGATAATTAACACTAATATTACCGACTTCGCGCATTGCTCCGGTTTTGTAATCGATTAACTTTACAATGCCTGCGCGCTCAGCAATTAACGCATCGCCATTGGCGAAAAAACTAAGATTGATGGGTTCATTTAAATTATCGATAAGAACTTTTTTTATAAATCGATTGCTTTCCGGGCGAGACTTACTGTAATCAAGTTTTTGCTTGCCACCCACTGCATATTTTAAACCCTTTAACAGTACCGCAAGAAAATAGGGATTGGAATAAACTTCAGCAGTATGGCCAAGACCAGTATAGAACGAACGACCGCCATCAAACTCATGCGACCAGGCAATAGGATGATATTGACCGTGTTCACCACCGTGATAAGACTTTTCATCAACAGTCAGTAGCACTTTATTAAATTCATAAAAGTCAGTGTAGTTGTACCATTCATCAGCAATTTCAACCGAAGATGGCACTGCATCGTCACCCATAAATAACGCATCTACCAGGTTTACTTTTGCGGTTTGAACATTGCTCGGCTGGTTAGGATGATTTTTAAAAACCGCACCCACAAGTTTGCGATACCAATACCAATCGCCTTCCCACTCTGTATCTGCCGCTGCGTGAATACCGACAAATCCACCACCAGCTTGAATAAAGCGCTCCATGGCAATCTGCTGATCATCATTAAGCACATCCAATGAGGTGTTTAAAAAAATAATAGTATTAAATGTGCTGAGCTGGGCATCGGTAAAATACTCTGCATCTTCAGTAGCGACTAGAGTAAAAAAATTATCAGTTGCCATTGTTTGCAAAGCTGTTAACCCTGCCGGTATTGAATCGTGACGCCAGCCTTTGGTTTTGGAAAAAACCAGCACTCGTGCATCTTTGATATCGACATTCAATAGCGATATCTTCTTTCCTTCAACAGCCAATGGCGTCGACTTCAATCCTGTCGCTGTTGAATCACCGCAAGCAACCATCAATACCACTATCACGCCGCAAAAAATAAACTTTGCAACCCTAAAAAATATACGCATTTGTAGCCCTTAAATTAACCTGGATTATTGCCGTCAATATACACATACGGCGTTGGGAAGAGGAGCAATTGCTTATAGAACCTTATTCTAAATTATGATTAGCCACGCATTTTCCCTAACGAAGCGTAAAATCTTTTACAAAAATGAGTAAATAAAGAACAATTATTTACAATAATTTCATATCGCCAGAATTTGCGACTCTATACAAAATCACCTGGTTTCTACTTCGCCAAGCTTAGAATTATTTATTAAATATCAGGCATTGATTCAGCCATCCGTAGCGACACAAAAATAACTAATGGACGAATTATTTTGTCACCCTAACTCAGCCAAACTGTTCGAAAATGATCCTATAGCAAGTTAAACCGTAAAATTATTACCATATTGTAGCTAAAATATGCATTTACTAGTAGCTAAGCCTCTATGCATATTGTTTGCAAATAGTTAAACTCGTTTCACGGGCCTAGTTTTTCATTTTGAAGTCAATAATTAGTCCGTTACATTCAATACATTGTCCACACTGACGGAGCTTTCCATGAAAACTACTCATATTATTGCATCACTCGTATTAACTTTAGGTTTGTTGAGCGGCTGCTCAAAACCAACTCCTGCTCCTGAAGCTCCAGCTCCAGCTCCTGAAGTTGCTCCTGCTCCTGCACCAGAACCAACTCCTGAGCCAGCTCCAGCTCCAGAAGCTGCACCAGAAGCTGCACCTGCACCAGAAGCTGCTTCAGAAGCACCAGCTCAGTAATTTGGGTTCTTGCTTAGCACTCAAATGCAAAGCTGAAAGAAAAAGGCCGCCTACGCGGCCTTTTTCTTGCGCAAAATTTAACCTGATATTTTATTATTTTAATTTGCTTTACAAAGGATTCACATGTCGCGCGAACAGATGCACTACGACGTCGTTATTATTGGTGCTGGCCCAGCAGGGTTAGCCGCAGCCTGTCGTATACGACAACTCAACGCTTCAATCAGTGTATGCCTGCTGGAAAAAGGTGCTGAAGTAGGTGCTCATATTATATCTGGAGCGGTTTTTGAACCCAGAGCATTATCCGAACTTTTCCCCACCTGGCGCGAACTAGGCGCACCCGTTACCAATGCAGTAAATGCTGAAGACTGGTTTTATCTAAATTCAAAAACAAAATCTTTAAAAATCGCGAATAGTTTATTACCTGCAACTTTACATAACGACGGCAATTATATAATTAGCCTCGGCAGTCTGTGTAAATGGTTGGGCGAGCAAGCCATCGCATTAGGGGTAGATATTTTTCCAGGTTTTGCTGCGGCGCAGGTACTCTATCGCGAAGATAATAGCGTTGGTGGTGTCATCACAGGCGATATGGGGCGTGCCGCAGATAGTAGCGAAAAACCCGATTTTACTGAAGGCATAGAACTGCATGGTAAATACACGCTGTTTTGTGAAGGCGCACACGGCCACCTCGGCAAGAATTTAATTTCTCATTTCGATTTAAATAAAAATAAAGATCCACAACACTACGCGCTCGGCATCAAAGAGATTTGGCGTGTGCCTGCCGCGCAACATAAAGCAGGATTAGTGTTACATTCTCTTGGTTGGCCGCTGAGCGAAACCAACACTAGCGGTGGCGGCTTTTTATATCATGCAAGCAATTCAGAAATTGCTGTGGGTTTGATTACCGACCTTTGTTACAGCAACACGCACCTAAGTCCTTTTGACGAATTTCAACGCTATAAGCATCACCCCGTTATTGCGCAATACTTAAGCGGTGGCGAGCGCATCGCTTATGGCGCACGCGCTATCAGTAAAGGTGGTTTACAGTCGCAACCCAAAATGTTTTTCCCCGGCGGATTATTATTAGGTGATGATGCAGGAACCTTGAATTTTGCAAAAATAAAAGGTTCTCACACTGCGATGAAAAGCGGGATGATCGGAGCAGAGGTGGTTGTGCAAGCACTGGCAGCGCAGCGCGCTAATGATGAACTTGGCGAATTCATTTTAGCTTACGAAAGCTCCTGGGCCTATAAAGAACTATTTGAACAACGTAACGTCGGCCCAGCGCAACAAAAATTTGGTGCACAACTCGGTAGCGTCTACAGTTTTTTTGACATGCATTTACGCGGAAATTTACCTTGGACATTGCGCAATCCGCACGCCGATCACACGCAATTAAAAACTGCTGCGCAATCTACAATAATTCATTACCCCAAGCCCGATGGCAAATTAAGTTTTGATAAAATGTCATCGGTATATTTATCGAACACCAATCATGTAGAAAACCAGCCCTGTCATTTGCTGCTAAAAGATGCAAGCGTGCCGGTTAACATTAACCTCGTGCACTATGACGAACCAGCACAACGCTACTGCCCCGCAGGGGTTTATGAGATTATTACTGCAAGCAGTGGCGAGAAAAAATTGCAAATTAATTCGCAAAACTGCGTTCACTGTAAAACCTGTGACATAAAAGATCCCACTCAAAATATCCAATGGGTAACGCCTGAAGGTGGTGGCGGACCAAATTATTCAGCGATGTAAATTTTAAGTGTTGAAATTTACCTGCAACATCATTGCTTGGCGAGGGATGATGCAGGTAAATCTTCAGTCGATTTATTTCTTGTCAATCGATTTCCTGGCTATTATTTCTTGCCCTTAAACCGCTGCTTTTGTTTATTCAATTTTATCACTGCTACAATCCCTAAAAATAATCCACAAGCCCCCACTGCCGACAACAGCTCATGCAAACTGGATGAAAAGATAACAAAATATCCCTCATTTTTGATTAAGGCGGCGAAACTGGAAACGGCGAACGGCATCCAATACAAGCGAAATGTTTGCCAATGGTCAGCTTTATGTTTAGGTGAGGTGTTAGTGGATACACTTGCACTTGCAACACTTAACATTAAAGCTGTACCAATGACCAGGCTAATGCCCAGCGAATTTATCCATAACATGGGTGAGGGATCGAAATGGTAATACAGGGTTACAAAATACCACAGCAGATAACACCAAAGGACCAATCTTCCCGGCTTTATAACAACAAAATAACGATAAATTTTCCACATAGTTTCATCACACTGAGGCTGGGCACTACAACACTGTTGCACGACAAAACTACTGCACAATAAGTACCAAGAATAACTATAAGCTTATAAGCCTGACTCAAATTTTTTATTTTGTCGAAAATTACCAGAATTATCCCTACAAGTCCTATAAATTAATGTCTTCTTTATAGGGAGTACCCACAATGGCTGGATTGATGGACAAAGCGCGCAATTCGCGTGACAAATTATTTTCAAAATATGAAGCCAAACGGCTGGAAAAGAAACGCTACATCATTATTACTAATAATTGTTGGGGCTATGAGCTTTACAAGTCAACAGACAGGGAATATAACACGCCGTTTGTAGGGCTATTTTTATTCCCCGAATGCTATCTGCGTTTTTTGGAAAATTTTCACGAGTGCATGAACTCCAGATTAAGGTTTACCCAACAGTCTAAATATTTTAAAGAATTCAAATCCTATCCTATAGGAATTCTGGGCGATGATATTGAAATCCATTTCCTTCACTATAATTCAGTAGAAGCAGCGTTCAACAAGTGGGAACAACGAGTGGCTCGATTTAATGAAGCCATAGCTGCAGGTACCGGAATCTACTTCAAATTATGCGATACCGAAGGTTGTAGTTCAGCGCAGCTTAAGCGTTTTCATGCTCTGCCATTTAAACATAAATTGTCTCTTGGCCTACAAAAATACAATCACCGAAATCATCTGCACGTTCCTCATCTACGCAATAAAACAGACACTTCCCTGGTAGACGGAGCAAAGCTATTTAAAAAACGCTATACCTATTTTGATATTACACAATGGATATTAAAAGGTGAGATTACTCAAACAACTAGATCGCGTATTTTTTCGCTTTTCCCGTAGCGATACAGTAAGGGCTGCGGAAGTTTTTGTTATTTATGTATCAGAACTCATCAATATTTAAGTACTACTGCTTGATGGCTAAAATATGGATGTAACGCCCCAACGACAAAAAAGGTTCCTGACTTGAATATTGCAACTCCAGCGCAATAACATTTTCCGGGTCGCGTTCACGATTTTCTTGATCAAATATAAAATCATGGAAGACGCGAATGCCGCTACGACTTAACAGTTTTAGCGGCAAATCTTCTAGCCAGGCATCAACTTTTGCCGGCGCCAGCGGATTGATGGGTGTCAGGCTGCCGCGCGCACCGCCGAAATCTTGCTCAATAATCTTTTTGAAATTAGTACGCAGTAAATTTTTGTAAACTAACGAATTCAAATTGTAATAAGTAAACGATAAATATCCATCAAGTTTTAAATAATTTAATAAACATGGCAACAAACTCTGCGGCTCTACCATCCATTCAATCACCGCGTGGCACAACACCACATCAAAACCATCATGGTTCTTAGATAAATGCAAGGGCAAATCCTGAATAGCACAATGAATTAAAGTGACGCGCTCTTGCAGCCCTTGCTCAGCTATTACGGCTTCAGCCAACTTCAGCATTTCGCTTGAGATATCGCAAATAACGACATCATGGCCGGCCTGTGCAAATTGCAGTGAAAACTGTCCTTGCCCACCGCCAGCATCTAATATACGCAATCGTTTTGGTTCAGGTTGAGGAGAAAATGGCGCAACACCAACATGCGCACAAAAATCGCGTTGCAGTACGGCCAAACGAATTTCACCTTTTAATCCACCATAGATATTTTTTTTAAAGCGCTCGGCAAGATCGTCAAAGTTTCTGTCTTCAGTGATAGGTTGTTTAGCCATTGTTATTCTGCATTTTCGTTATGAATAAAGCGTTGTTGATTAATTTCAAATTTTTGTTGCGCAGCAACAGCAATATCAATACCCAGCTGCTCACATAGTTCACTTAGATACATAATGACATCGGCCACCTCATGCGCAATGAGAGTTTTTTTCTCTGTCGACAACTCCAGTGATTCCGTGGGACTAAGCCACTGGAACTCTGCCAGCAACTCGCTAGCCTCAACCACAATTGCAGCAGCCAAATTTTTAGGGGTATGGTATTCTTGCCACGCATTTATAGCAGCAATTTTACGAAATTGGCGATTGATTTGACTGATATTAATATGCTTATCTTCAATACTTTTTTCGGGGAAAATTATTTCTGTCATAGCTTGGCTCTGATAAATTGTATGATCGCTTATGAAGTATAAATCTGATATGGCTAGTGATGATAAAACCTAATGAATGAAAAACAATGGTTTGTGTATATGATCCGCACCCACGATGCGCAATTGTATACTGGCATTACCACTGATATTCAAAGACGCTGGCATGAACATCTCAGCGGCAAAGGTGGTGCTCGTTATTTCCGCGCGCGAAAGCCTCAGGCACTATGCTTTCTAGAGGAACACCTTAATCGCAGCACTGCCAGTAAACGCGAAGCGGCGATCAAAAAATTATCCAAAACTGAAAAAGAATTACTGGTATTCACTGGGATAGTTCCTGAAGGTTTGACCTTAACGATGAACGCAACTGCAGATGACCCAACTACCAATAATTAAACAACAAGGGCCACAAACCCAACCGCCCAAGCGCCCAAGGTGCTTGCAGTGCTCACGCCCTTTATCCACGTGTATTTGTAAACATATTCAACGCGCGGCAAATCATGTCGAATTGGTAATTTTACAGCACCCGCTGGAAGTCAATGAGGCTAAAAATAGCGCGCGTCTCTTGCACCTTTGTTTGCATAATAGCCAGCTTCACGTAGGTGAGCAATTTAACGCTGATTTCTTTGCGAGCTTTAATTTACATACGCCCCACCTGGCAACCTATAATCTTTTACTTTACCCCGAAACATCCGAAGAAAAATCATTGGGAATTGTCCCATCTCCAGCAATGGATAACGAACGCTTAGCCCTTGAAATGTTAAATATCGAACGGTCCATCACTGGCCATTATCTGAACAAGAATGCTCCTATTCGTTTATGGGTGTTAGATGCAACCTGGCGCAAAAGCCGAAAGATGCTTTACCTAAACCCTTTATTACAAACCATGCCACGCTTGAAACTTTATAATTGCGCACCCACTATGTATAGCATTCGCAAAGCTCATAGTGAAAATCAGCTTTCCACTCTGGAAGCAAGTTGCTACGCTTTACAGCAACTCGAACAGAATCTAGTAGACTACTCACCAATATTAAAGGCTTTTGCCGGTTTTATTGCACAGCAAAAAACATTTATTCCCAGCTCACATCTATGAACGGAACCCCTATGACTCATCCTGCTTTTGAATTTATCCGCAGCCAAACAATTGATGCATTGAAAATACGTGTTGAAGAATATCGTCACAAAGTGACGGGCGCGCAGCACATTCATTTAGCCGCGGACAATCAAGAGAATGTATTTTTAGTGGCGTTGCGTACGGTACCGCACGACTCAACTGGTGTGGCTCATATTTTGGAACACACGGCCTTATGTGGCAGCCAGAAATACCCGGTGCGTGACCCGTTTTTTATGATGGTACGCCGCTCTCTGAATACCTTTATGAACGCGTTTACCAGCTCTGATTGGACCGCCTACCCCTTTGCCAGCCAAAATAATAAAGACTTTAATAATTTATTGGATGTCTATCTGGATGCAGTTTTCTTCTCACGCCTGGATGAACTCGATTTCGCCCAGGAAGGTCACCGCGTCGAATTTTCTGAAGCCAGTAATCCCAAATCAGATTTAGTTTTTAAAGGTGTTGTGTTCAATGAAATGAAAGGAGCTATGAGCTCAGTGCCATCTCAACTATGGCACAGCCTGTGTAAATATTTGTATCCTACTACCACTTATCATTACAACAGCGGCGGTGAACCAGAACATATTCCGGATCTGACTTACTCTCAGTTGAAAGATTTTTATCGTGTTCACTATCATCCCAGCAATGCTATTTTTATGACCTATGGTGATATCCCGGCCGCGACCCATCAGCAACATTTTGAAACAAAAGCGCTGTCTCATTTTGAAAAACTAGACGCAGTCATCAGCGTGGCCGATGAAAAACGCTATCACGCACCGCTTACCGTAGAAGAGTTCTACCCCGCTGAAGACGACGAAGATATTGCGCAAAAAAACCATGTGGTTATGGCCTGGTTATTCGGTAAAACCACCGATCTGGAACAAAGCCTTGAAGCGCAATTGCTTTCCAATATTCTATTGGATAACAGTGCATCGCCGTTGCAACACGTATTGGAAACAACTGATTTAGGTCAGGCGCCGTCACCATTGTGTGGCATGGACGACTCAGCGCGCGAAATCGCGTTTGTCTGCGGGCTTGAGGGTTGCGCGCTGGAAGATGCCAATAAAATTGAAGCTTTAATTTTATCGACATTACAAAAAATTGCAGATGATGGTGTTCCTTTATCTGAGCTGGAAGCAGCGTTACATCAATTAGAACTACATCAACGCGAAGTGGGCGGCGACGGCTACCCTTACGGTTTGCAATTAATTTTAACCGGCCTCACCTCCGCGACACATCGCGGTGACCCCATCGCATTATTGGATATGGAAGGAGCACTGGCGGGTCTGCGGCAAAAAATTCAGCAGCCTGATTTTATAAAAAATTTAGTGAAGACATTATTATTAGAAAATAATCATCGCGTCCGCTTAACCATGAAGCCCGATCCACTCTTAAACGAACGTATTAAACACGCCGAAGTAACACGTCTCGCAGCGATGAAAGCAAAGTTGAGTGAAACAGAGAAACAAACCATTATTCAACGCACCATCGCTTTGCAAGAGCGCCAATTGCAAAAAGATGACGAAAGTATTTTGCCTAAAGTGGGCATTGAGGATATTCCGGAGCATTTGCATTACACCGCAGGCACTCATGAAAAATTTAATAATTATGATCTACGCGTTTACAGTGCAGGCACGAATGGTCTTGTATACCAGCAAATCACTTACAAGATGCCCGCGCTGACACCTGAGCTCCAGGAAGTGTTATCACTTTATTGTTCCTGTATTACCGAGCTTGGCTTGGGCGAAAAAGATTATTTGGCAGTGCAGCGTTGGCAAGCAGAGGCTGTTGGCTCTATTCGCGCTTTCAGTAGTATTCGCGGTGATGGCAATGATGTTCAAAAAATAACGGCCTACATTACGCTCTCGACCAAGGCACTGACACGCAACCAAACGGCCATGAATGAATTATTGCAAGCCACCATGCAGCACGTACGGTTCGATGAACTGGATCGCCTGCGTGAACTCGTTACACAAAAGCGTGCGCGTGCAGAACAAAGCATTACCGGTAACGGCCATAGCCTGGCAATGACTGCCGCCAGCGCAGGTATGAGCCCTGCAGCAAAACTGTCGCAACAATTGGGTGGTTTAGCGGGAATTGCCACACTTAAGAATTTAGACAATGAGTTAGACGAGGAAAACAAACTCCAGCAACTTGCAGCGCAGCTCTCCCAAATTCATCAATTGGTATTACAAGCACCTAAACAATTTTTAATTGTGGGTGAAGATGAGCATTTGCATGACTATCGCCAAACACTCAAGAGCTTTTGCCCGGCAACAGATGCTGATAAAAACTTTACAGAATTCAATTTGCCGGCAGTGAATGAAACTATTAGAGAGGCATGGATTACTAATACCCAAGTGAATTTTTGCGCTAAAGCCTACGCCACCGTGCCAGCGGATCACCCCGATGCAGCACCTCTAACCGTGCTAGGTGGTTTTTTACGCAATGGTTATTTGCATCGCGTTATTCGCGAGCAAGGTGGGGCTTACGGTGGTGGAGCAAGCCAGGATAGCAGTATCGCAGCATTTCGCTTTTACTCTTATCGCGACCCACGTTTAAGCGAAACCTTAACTGATTTCGATGCTGCATTAAACTGGTTAACAGAAACGGAACATACAGAGCAATCTTTAGAAGAGGCCATTCTTGGCGTAGTCGGTAGTATTGACAAACCAAGCTCACCCGCAGGCGAAGCAAAATCCACTTACCATGCAGAATTGTTTGGCCGCACACGAGAAAAACGCGAGCTATTTCGCAACCGGGTAGTAAAAACGACCCTGGCGGATTTATTGCGCGTAGCCTCTACTTATTTACGTCCCGAACTGGGCAGTATTGCGGTACTCAGTAACGCCAGCCAACGTGAGCAATTAGAAGCCATGAACCTAGCAATTCTTACTTTATAGTGTTGAATATTAAATCGGGAAACACAGTCAATAAATATCTTCTCGTGGGCGCGGCGCTCAGTGCCCTGGCTGGATTGCTTCACATAGGCATTATTATTAAAGGTGAAACCTGGTATCGTTTTTTTGGTGCAGGTGAAGAATTGGCAACTCTGGCGACTCAAGGTTCGCTAATCCCAACACTTATTACCGGTGGTATCGCACTGGTATTATTTATCTGGGCCCTCTATGCACTGGCGGCTGCTCGGGGGGATTATTTGCCATTAATGAAACCTGCACTGATAACCATCAGCGGTGTTTATCTTTTGCGCGGCCTGGCAGTCATACCTGTTCTGATCTTTTCTCCTACAATGGCTGATGCCTTTTTGCTGATTAGCTCTGTTATTTGTACCTTTTATGGTGCAATTCATACCCTGGGAACCATCCAATATTGGAAATCCATCTAGTTATAAGCCATGATGTATTAATACATTATCTGGAACGGCCTGACCTTCGACAATGACGTTATTTATCCCCCTAGAATTTAGCGCTGCAACACATCCTGGCCTAAAGCGTGACAACAATGAGGATTGTTTCCTTAGTGACCCGACATCTGGCCTTTGGTTAGTTGCCGACGGCATGGGGGGGCATGAAGCTGGCGAGGTAGCCAGCGCAATAGTCCGCGATACCATTGAAAAGCTCGTTCTGCAAACGGGAAACTTTTCGTTAAGCGAAGCCATTCAAACTTCGCATCAAACCATTTTAAGTTCTGCGGAAAATGGTATTGGTGCAGTTGGCATGGGCTCAACTGTGGTTGTGCTTTTTAGTCGGAACAAGAACTATCAAATTGCCTGGGTCGGCGATAGCCGCGCTTATTTGTGGACGCCCTCTAATGATGGCGGAACTTTAACGCGCTTAACGACAGATCATTCCTACGTACAAATGTTATTTGTAGCGGGTACTATAACGGCCGAAGAAGTTGAATCACATCCCGATAAAAATATCATCACGCAATGTCTTGGCATGCAAGAATTAACGCGTGTGAATGTGGATATCACCCAAGGGCAATGGCAAAAAAACCAATGGATTCTCCTCTGCAGCGATGGCTTGACAGACGAGCTCGGCGACAATGCGATTGCGCAGATTTTAGCAGACAATAATGATAGCCAAACAGCCGTCGATGAGTTATTAAATAAAGCCCTAAAAACGGGGGGGCATGACAATATTACCGTACAAATTATTGAATCACCCCTGCAGGGACAAGGCTATTCAATGACGCATCTTTGGAACTGGGTTCCCCAAATATCCAGCAGCCGAAAAATTGATACCATACTTTTCTCAGCAGCAATTACCTCACTGATCATTGTATTGGTTGTAATTCTTGCTTAGTTGTAGACTTAAGTTTCTATTTAGTGGGGCCTACTTTAGTAGTGCCGACTTAAGTTTCTATTAATAGTTACACTGATCAATGTGATAGCAAATCAACGCAAAATGAAAAATTTAACAGCAGTGAATATTTTATAATATGGCAATAAAAATATCCGGTTATCGTATTATTCGCAAAATTAACCATGGCGGAATGTCGACTGTTTATCTCGCAATACAAATTAGCGTGGGGCGTGTTGTCGCCCTGAAAGTGATGAACCCGGGTCTAACGATTGATCCCACGTTTAACGAAAGATTTCAACGCGAGGCAACCATCGTTGGTCAGTTATCGCACCCTAATATCATTTCGATTTATGATATTGGTCGCGAAGAAAATTTAAATTATATTGCGATGGATTACCTGCCCGGTGGTTCAGTACACGACAAAATGATTGAAGGCATAACGGCTGATGAAGCACTACGGGTAACCAAAGATATTGCCAACGCACTCGATCACGCTCATGAACGAGGTTACATTCATCGCGATATAAAACCAGAAAATATTTTATTCCGTTTGGACAACTCAGCAATTCTTACCGATTTTGGCGTGGCCAAAGGTATTATCGGTGTTTCGCGAATGACTCATGTGGGCACGGTAGTAGGCACCCCACAATATATGAGCCCTGAGCAAGCACGTGGTCAAATTGTCGATGCGCGTTCAGACCTTTATAGTCTAGGCGTTTTGTTTTACGAAATGCTGACTGGCAGCCTGCCCTACCCCGGCGAAGATTCTGTGACTATAGTACTGAAACACATTAGCGCCGCCATTCCAAAACTGCCACGGCAATACCATGCTTATCAAAAAATTCTGAATAAGTTTTTAGCCAAGGACCCGGCCCAACGTTTTCAACGCGGGCGTGAAATTACCGAAGCTATTGAGAAAATAGAAGCCAGTAGACGCGCCCGCCTTAACAGTGCCCTGGGTGCTGATAAATCGCCCATAGTCGTTTTAATTTCTGCACTAATAAGTGCGACTAACGATGCAATATATTGGCAATGGCAGAATATAAAAAGTTTACGTTGGCTAACACGAGAAAAAGGAGCTACGCCAAACCAACCTCTGACCAGAAGTGCAAGGAATAAGATTTCGCCCACCCTATTGTCACCACAAGCTCAACGTGGAACCTATATCCAGGCTATTACGCACCCGCGTCAGAATCCAGTTTTCATAGGATTAAGTGTAGGCATATTTTGTTTAATTCTATGGGTTATATTTAGCTATAGCATGCAAAATAAATTTTCAAATAAATTGCATGCGCTGCCACATTTTTTGCAAAGCGCTACAGCAGCTACTGCCAGGCTGCTTATGGATAAACAAAACGCAATAGCGCCACAAATCGCTGACTCAGCTGCAGAAATGCGTGCTGAAAAAATGGTGGTTGTGGATGGACCTAACGCAGTTGAGCAACAAAGCTCAGAGGCTCCACTTTTGTCATTAAGTGTATTAATGAATACATCAAGCGCAGATTCATCAGCGCCGCAAATAACTACCTACGCGCTTACCATTAAAGTACAACCTGAAAAAGCACAAATTAAATTATTAAACGTGGTAGAAAAGTACAAAGATGGCATTGAGTTGCTCCCTGGTCGCTATCATGTGCAAATAAGTAAAACCGGCTACGAGACTAAGCGAGAATGGATTGAAATTAAAAACCAGTCTAAAGAATTTAATTACATTCTAACCGAAGCCCCGGCTGCAGAAGTCACTGAACAACCTTCCACACTGGCAAAGGAGGTCGCAACAAAATTCGAACCGGAATTTGTTCGCATCCCCGCAGGGAGCTTTATCATGGGCGACGATATTAGCTCACGCAGCGCGCCCGCGCGCAAAGTTAATATTACAAAACCATTTTTTATTGGCAAATACGAAGTGACGTTTAGCGAATATGATGTATTTGTACAGGCAACCAATCGTCCCCAACCCGGAGACAACGGCTGGGGCAGAGACATGCAACCGATCATTAATGTCAGCTGGGATGATGCGCAAGCTTACACGCAATGGCTGAGCAAAACGAAAGGCAAAAAATATCGCCTGCCGACCGAAGCCGAATGGGAATATGTTGCCAGAGCCGGCACCACAACACGTTTTTGGTGGGGGGATAGCGAACAAAACGCAAAAGGCAACGCTAATTGCAGGCGTGGATGTTACAGCAGTTATTCCGGATTATTTGGCAGCAAAACCGCACCGGTGGGTACCTACATCGCCAATCCATTCGGCGTGCATGATACTGCGGGCAACGTGGCCGAGTGGGTGCAAGATTGCTATCAAGGTCATTACGATAAAGCCATCACTTCCAGCGCTGCATATGAAGAGAAAGATTGCCAAAAACGAGTTGTCCGGGGCGGCTCTACTAAAAATAACGCACCGTCTTTAGCTTCAGCTGCACGCGATTATAATCCGCCAGAAACCTATGACGAAGCTCTGGGATTTCGCATAGTAATGGAGCCATAAAAAAGGCAACTCAAGTTGCCTTTTTTATAACACACATAAAACAAATTAATTTTTCTGCAGCACAGCGACAAACATCGTATCTGAATCTTGCAAAGGTGCACCCAATATAGATTGTGATCGCAAGCTGAAATCGGCATGATTCTCTAAAAACCATTTTACTTGCGCTTCGTTTTCACTCACTTGCCAACTACAGGTTGCGTAGACTAAATGACCTTTTGCGCGAACAGCAGGCGCAGCATTAGTTAAAATTTGTTGCTGCAACGTAATTAATTCAGCGGTATCTTTTTCATTAAAGCGCCAGCGTGCATCTTGATTGCGTCGCCATGTTCCTGCGGAGCTACAAGGCGCATCCACCAGTACCCAATCAAAACCCTGTTGCTGCGCAATTTCTTTTGGTAGACGCAAAGGTTCGTTACCTGCCCATTCAAAACTTCGCACATTAAAAATTTCAGCGCGTTTGGTGCGGCGTTTTAACTCTTCTAATTTATAACCGTGTAAATCGGTTGCAACCACAACACCTTTGTTATTCATACCCGATGCAATAGCTACGGTTTTACCGCCCGCCCCGGCACAACAATCCCATACTTTTTCACCCGTCTTAACATTCACTGCCTCAGCAATTTGCTGACTGGCTAGATCTTGAACCTCAATGAAACCTTCCTGAAATATTTTAGTAGCGCTAACCCCTTTGCCGCCTTGTGCAGAAATTTTTCCATCTTGCGTAATGCTAACGTTGACACCCTGATGCACTAAATCATTGTAGGCATCGCGCACTGGCTTATCGCGTTGCACACGCAGCCAAATGGGTGGAGATTGATTTTGTTGCACAATAAAATTTTGCAGTTGCTCTGCTGACCAGCCACTGACCGCGGCACGCTCTTGCAATAACGGATACCACATGGGGCGCAGGCCATTCCATAATAAAAACTCAGGTGCTTTATCAGGCTGATTCAATTGTGCAGCAAACCGCTTAAAAAATTGCGCGCGTGGCTCGGCATCACGCAACTTACGCGGTAGAACTTGATTGGCACCTTTTAAGCGTAACTCAACCCAAAACCAAAAATTCGCAACCGGAATTTTTTTTACTTCCTCGAATTTCCACTGTGCGTCCCAGGCTCGTACATCTAGCAAAGCCTCGCCTTCAACGGCCGTATCGGCTATTTGATAAGCATGCTCCAGAGCACAAGCAAACTGTAGATAGCGCACACCGGCAAACAGCGCAGCGGAAAGCCCCATCTGTTGTTTAAAAGATTGATCCACCTTGCGCACGTGTTTAGCGTGTTGAATTTTATTGCGACCTTTTAACCAGCGATCAAGAGCAGGCAACTGCTTCTCGGACAGCAATTCCCGCCAAGCGGAAAATAATTGCTGACTGAATTCGTCGTTAGTAAAAAAACCCGGAGTGGCTATTAAAGGGGTTGCGGCAAAAGAAGTCGCTGCAACAGAGTTGGTTTCTGTAGGGGAGTTGCTCATTGAATGGCTCTTGCTGAATAATATTAAGGCAGCAGTCGATGCTGAAGCCACATAATAACAGGATAAGCCGCTGGCCAAATCCAGAAAAAGCGATTTAGGCCAAATAAACAAGCATTTACTAAATGAAAAAGTCCGGCAATCGTTAATGCGACGATTAAAGCCGTTTGATGCAACAGTGACAATGGAAAGGCTAACTCAAATAGCATCACTGACCAAGACATAGACAACAGCAGGCGGGGCGATTGTGCCCACTCCCGTACCTGCTCACTCACCGGATAAGCGGTAAGTGAAAATACATCTTGCAGGGCCTGCCCGCTGCGCCAATCCGAATTAATCAGCTTGATATAACCAGACTGGAAATAGGAAAACAGCAACTGAAACGCTAAATAACCGAGGGCCATTTCCTGCCAAAATTTATTGGGGGCCAGATGGGACAAAAGCAAACACATTAATACCAACACACTCATAGTATCGCTGCCGCCATTATAAGGCCCCTGAAAGCGACGCAATAACATAATGGCAATGACTAATAACGCTGCCTCAATAAAAACGGGTTGAAAACCGAGCAGTAAAGCGATGGATAAAATAGCACGAATCATCCCCAGAATTTTTTCAGCCCGGGCGCCGCGAATATATTCGAAACTCTGCTGTAAATAGGCAAAAGCCATAATCATTTCTGCCGCACGTACAGCCTGCTCCAAGGTCATGCCGCACCGCCAACAAAAGCAACAGGCACAACAACAGCAACAGGTTTGGAAACAAACACCACCGAGCGCTTTACCACTTTATCTTCACGCACCACAGTGCTAATACGAAAGAGTAAAAAGTGTGCGTCAGGTTCCGATTTAATTTCACCCGCACTCGCTGCTAATAAAATCCTGCGCATAATTTCTTGCTCACGCATGACTGAATGCTCGTCGCATATATGTTCTGCGCAGGTATTCATGTATAAAAATTCATTCCATTCCGGATTCCACAACAAACGACGCAAACCCTGTGCAAAGGATAGACGTGCAGGACGTGGGCGAAACTCTTGCCACACTTTTGGCTCACTAATCTCACTGTGTAAAAAAGCAAATTCAATACGTGGCGATGCACCAATCCCGCTAAAAAAGCGCCATGAGGGAAATACAATCGGGAGGATAAGTTTTATCATTTAAACCACATCCTTTGCTATAAACTCTGCCCTCAATGCATGCCGGGATGCCTGATCAACCAGCCGGAATAATTTATCAATGTTATTTCTCTCACTTGAAGATTTATGACCTGCTACTTTAATCAGCTCGCAATTAACTGTCGCAGTCACGTGATAAAACTCCTGATACATCTCAGAATGATTAAGGCGTTTATTTTTACTCGAAAAAAAATCACTTTGCTCAAGGCGAACACGGCGTTCCGGCAGGCTAATGATATTTTGGCAATCTGTATAAACGGTTAAAACATTTTCATTGTTATTAGCTGCAGCTACCGCTTCACCCACGGCCCACAAAAAAGTTTGTAACTCCAACTTTGTCGAACTGGTCTGTTCAAAACGCTTTACTTTTATTTTGTCTTTTAATAATTCTACAGGCGTATTTAAATCAGTGAGAATTAAACAAGCACCGTAACCTATCCTGGCTTTTACGTTTACGCTGCCGTCGGTAAAAACATGTAATTTGAGCATAGTTACCCTGGTAGTTAAGAGGCGATATAAAAAAATAAAAATTTGCACCGTCAGATTTAAGTTTTGCGACGCAAGAAAGGACTGGCCCAAGCAAACAGTCCTAGTGTGATGAGTGCAAAAAATGGGACTTGCCAAAGCAACGCACTGCGCAACGCGGCACCCTCCGGTTGATCAGGAAAATGAGTCAATAACCCGGCAAATCCCAAACTGAAAAGACCATAAGCGAGATTAAATATAAGACCTTTGACCGAGAGCACTGTGGCCCGCCGCGACGAATCAGCTTCCTGATGCAACACGCGGCTAACAGTGAAAGCCAGAAAGCCCATGAAGGTCATTAAAAACATGGCTGGCACTATTCCGTATAATGGCCATGCTGGAATCAAAGCAACCAAACCGAGCAAGGTACCCGCAGCCACAAACGCTAAATTGGCCAATAAACTAAAACGATTATTTAAATACTTGGCAATGGCAGGAACAAACCACCCTAAAGCACCTAAGGTCGCACCAACGAAACCGTAGGTCCATTCCGGCAAACCAATAAGCCGGAAGTAACTACTATCGATAGTCGCGAAATTGCGCGCGATGGAATCAATGGCTACACCAATGAATAATACGGCCAAAATCCTCGGGCGCGTAAAAACCCAGCGTGTGGTAGTCAGTGTCAGTTGGATGGTGTGCGTGAACGTCGCTTTCACCGCAGCATGATCCGCAATTTTATTAGGCTCGATCATTCGCCATGTAATAAATAAACAGATCAGTGCCTGACCTAACACCATCGCTACAGGCAGGCGATGCGCTAAATCGGCTGATAGATGAAGATTGCCAGGTAGAAGTTGATTGAGCAAATATGGATCATAAAGCACACCACCTATAATCATAGCAACAACAAAGCCCACTGAGCGCCAGCGCATTGCACTCGCCAATAATCTATCCCATGCATCAGTACGTCCCTCTTTCGCCAGAGAATCATAAGCCAGAGCTTCATCTGCACCACTTGCGCAGGCTTCCGATAGCCCGGAGCAAACTCTATTGATCACACACAGAGAGAACAAAAGCATCCCGCCATTTCTCGGCGCGCATAACAGGCACAGCATTTCTATCACCATGAGGACCGAAGCCGTAATTAACAATTTGCGTCTTCCGATAATATCTGCCAACGCACCGGATGGTACTTCAAATAAAAAAATCGTTGCCGCCCAAATAAAATTAAGTAAAACAAATTGATCCAGACTGAGCCCGAGATCAAGAAACAAAATAGCTAATACCGGGTAATAAGCGCGCGCAGTGTAGAAAACTGAAAAAATGATAAACCGTTTAGGATTATGTGATGAATTTAGCGTCATTTACAGCAACCATAATATTGTTAAAAAACCTCGAAGATTTTAACCCCATCGAAGTAATTTAGTTGATCAAACTTACTATGCCTATGAATCGACATATCCCACCACAGATTTATTACACCATATTGATGCACAAATAATGCAAATTTAGCAATTAAGCACTAAATACGATCACTGAAAAATTTTAATTGTTGCCATATTGAACCATGCGAATACTGACACGCATCAAAATGGTGAAAAAATGGAGATATTCAGATAAAAATTATTAAAATCATAACTAAACAAAAAAATTTATTTTTGGGCATAAGTATTGCTTTAATACAGTGCACGACCATGCACAGAGCTTAATCTTCAAATAAGCCTTCCAAATAAATTAACTAAAGAGAAACAATTATGTCTTATTTAGTCCCTTCAGAATTTGTGACAAAAATGGTGGATGCAGGAGAATCCAAAATCTTCATGGCAACACGAGATGTTTTAATCAGATCTTATATGGCCGGTGCGATATTGGCATTAGCTGCGGTTTTCGCAGTAACCGTTGCAGTTCAAACCAACTCACCGCTGATTGGCTCAATTCTTTTTCCCGTTGGTTTCTGCATGTTGTATTTAATGGGCTTTGATCTATTGACCGGTGTATTCGTATTAACACCTCTGGCATTGATTGATAAACGTCCCGGTGTAACATTGGGTGGCGTTTTAAAAAATTGGGGGCTGGTTTTTTTAGGTAACTTCGCCGGGGCTTTGACCGTCGCCTTTTTGATGGCCTATGTATTTACTTACGGCTTTACCACTGACGCAGGTCCGGTGGGTGCAAAAATCGCGGGCATTGGCGAAGGTCGTACCCTGGGTTATAAAGACCATGGTGCAGCCGGCATGATCACGCTTTTTATTAGAGGCATGTTGTGTAATTGGATGGTTTCTATGGGTGTGGTGGGTGCGATGATCTCTACTTCCGTCAGCGGTAAAGTAATCGCGATGTGGATGCCCATCATGTTGTTCTTTGCAATGGCTTTCGAACATTCGGTGGTAAATATGTTTTTGTTTCCATCAGGCCTTATTATGGGCGCAAATTTTTCAATTATGGATTACCTAATCTGGAATGAAATTCCAACAGTGCTGGGAAATCTGGTTGGCGGCCTCGCCTTTACCGGGCTAACCTTGTATAGCACGCACATAAAAACTGGCCCAAAACGCTCTTTATAAATGTTGACTGCGCCTCAGCTATAACAATAGCTGAGGTCATTTAGCCCTGGAATGAAACCACAAAAAATTAGCATAAATAAATACGATAAAAATTTACTGTAATTAGATTCTATTAATAGCTATCATCAAAAAATTCGCAACATCCAATAACTGTTGAACAACGGCCATCACCTAACAGGCATCATTACTTATAAAAATGCATCGTCACTTAGCAATTTCTGCAGGGCAATATTCTGATAAAGGCCGCAAGGAAATTAATCAGGATTTTCACGGCGTTTTTATTCCGAAAGAGCCCCAATTAAGCTCAAAAGGCATTGCTGTCGCACTCGCCGACGGAATTAGTAGTAGTGATGTAAGCCAAATCGCCAGCGAAACAGCAGTAAAAAGCTTTCTCGAAGATTACTTTTGCACATCAGAGGCCTGTTCAGTAAAAACATCTGCACAACAAGTCTTAATCGCTACCAATTCCTGGCTGTATACCTTAACCCAGCAAAGCCAATATAGGTATGATAAAGATAAGGGTTATGTATGCACCTTCAGTGCTCTAATTATTAAATCTACCACAGCACATATTCTTCATGTGGGTGATTCACGAATTTACCGTTTGCGCGATAACACCCTTGAGCAACTCACGCAAGATCATCGCCATTGGATTAGTCAAGAAGAGAGTTTCCTCAGTCGTGCATTAGGCATTAGCCAGCAATTTGAAATTGATTATCAAGCGCTACCCGTCGATAAAAGCGATATTTTTTTTCTCGCAACAGATGGCGTTTATGAATTCGTAGATTCTGATTTTATTATTAACACTATTAATGAAAACAAAGCGGATCTCAATAAAGCTGCGCAATTAATTGTTGCCAAAGCCTACACGCAGGGCAGCAATGATAATCTCACCGCGCAAATCATTCGTGTGGACGAATTACCCAATCCTGACGCTAACGAAATTTATCAACAACTCAATGAACTACCCTTCCCGCCCATATTAGAGGCGAGAGAAAATTTTGATGGTTACCATATTATTCGCGAAATACACGCCACCAGTCGCAGCCATGTTTACCTGGCGGTGGATGGCGAAACTCATCAACAAGTCACTATCAAAACACCCTCTATAGACCTCCGTGCCGACCCTGCCTACCTCGAACGCTTCTTAATGGAAGAATGGATAGCACGGCGCATTAACAGTGCACACGTACTTAAACCATGCTTACAAACCAGGAAAAGAAATTTCATTTATATAGTGACGGAATACATTGAGGGCCAGACATTAACGCAATGGATGATTGATAATCCAAAACCAGATTTGGAAGCAGTGCGGGGAATCGTTGAACAAATTGCTAAGGGTTTGCAGGCCTTCCACCGCAAGGAAATGTTGCATCAGGATTTACGCCCGGAGAACATTATGATTGACACCACCGGCACCATAAAAATTATTGATTTTGGTTCAACCAGAGTAGCCGGCATTATGGAAATAACCACGACTATTGAGCGACCCAACCTGCTCGGCACTGCGCAATACAGTGCTCCGGAATATTTTGTTGGTGAAAATGGAACCACTCATTCAGATATCTTTTCCCTGGGGGTCATTACTTATCAAATGCTAACAGGGAAATTACCCTACGGGACACAAGTCGCCAAAGCAAAAACAAAAGCGGCGCAAAATAGATTATCTTATCAATCGGTATTAGATGATGAGCGCGAAATCCCCGCGTGGATAGATGACGTAATAAAAAAAGCAGTGCATCCAAACCCCTATAAACGCTATGACGAATTATCAGAGTTTCTTTACGACCTCCGCCATCCCAATAAAGCATTTCTCAACAAGGCACGCGCGCCGCTAATTGAACGCAATCCAATACTTTTTTGGAAAAGCGTTGCATTCATGTTATTGATTACCGTATTTTTTTTACTATTTAAGCTATATCGCATTTCTAATTAATCTTTTGGCACAAGTTTTGATGCAAATACTGGCATGGTTAAAATACCATTTGATGCTTATTTAATTTACAAAAATTAAATTTTTTCTCACCAGCTACCAAAACTAATCAGAGGATTGCACCATGAAAAAAACTGAGCTCATTGAAATGATCGCAAATGCAAAACAAACAAAACAATTGAGCTGGGAGGGCATAGCTGCAGCAATTGGCATGTCTCCCGTGTGGACAACTTCCGTCTGCCTGGGAATGAACAGCACTTCTGCTGAAATTGCTGAAGTACTCTGCAATGTCCTGGACTTACCGGCTGAAGCTAAAGCAGCATTCATGGAATGTCCCACCAAAACCTGGGGCGAAACTATTCCGCAAGACCCACTTATCTACCGTCTCTATGAAATGATTGGCGTCTATGGCCCTACGATTAAAGCACTTGTTCATGAAAAATTTGGTGACGGTATTATGAGTGCCATAGATTTTTCAATGGATATCGCAAAAGAAGAAAATCCGAAAGGTGATAGAGTCATTATTAATCTCAACGGAAAATTTTTGCCTTATAAAAGCTGGTAGTAATCCCAACATAAGTAAGATGTGTGAATATACCGCCCAACCAAAATAGGTTTTATGAGAAACCTCACGAATCGTGGGGGATCTCAGTTCAAACAACACTGACGCATCACCACTCTCGATTTACTGTCGCGTTAACTGATTAGCATTTACCCAAATGTTTTGTTCGTTGGCGCACCGCCGCCACTAATCTTTCAGCCTATGCTGCGTTTAGATTAAACGAAAGACGATTTCTTTGAATTGTTTGTACTTATTAGTAAATCTTTATATCCAGGTGATTGCTTTTATATCGCAAGGCCAGTAAAGATTTTGACTATAAGTCCAAACATATTAGGCCCTACACAAAGGTCCTAAGATTTCTCAGCGAAACGAATCTTGTTTATTTGTTTGCGCTGTCCAAGGCCTTCTCGCCTGAAAAAGTGCGGTTATATTTAACTTACTGAAAAGGCATCTTATGAAACACTCACTTCTTTTACTAACATTGATTGGCTCCATTGCACTGACCGCTTGTGAACGCCCAAAAGAAACCGTAGTCATCGCAGTTCCTGGCCCTGCTGGTTCAGCTGGCGCAACGGGTGCGACTGGCGACACCGGCAATACTGGCAATACCGGTGCAACTGGTAATGAAGGTGTACAGGGTGCGACAGGGGAAACCGGTAACACGGGTAATACTGGAAACACCGGCACTACTGGAAACACTGGGAATACCGGCGCGACCGGAGATACAGGGGCGACGGGAGATACTGGCGCTACCGGTTCAGCAGGTTCAACTGGCAGCACCGTAATTATAGTGCCCTAGCAGGTCACAAAACTTCTGGCTCCGACTACAAAAGCGGAGCCAAAGTTTTCAGATTGATATACAAACGTTTTAGTCGTTTGCATGAATAAAAACACGCATCAATTTCTAACAACTTAGATTTCTAACAACTTAGATAAAGAGGAAAAAATGGATATTATTATTAATCTCATTGCATATTTAGTAGTATTCGGTCTTATTTGGTGGTTAGTAAGCATGCTCCCGCTGCCAGCACCTGTGGGACAAATCGTTCGTATTCTTTTCATCATTTTACTTATTATTATTATCCTTTCGTTTTTCGGTATTATTCCAGGCGGCCAATTGCCACGTATTCGGTTATAGTTCACTTTGCCCGCGTTCATGATGATAAATTCTGTGACGTGGGAGGATTTTTTTGATCTACCAAGCACAAAAAATAAAACTTTATGGTTTTATTTTTTGTGCTTCAATAATATTAGTAATACGCCCTCCATGCATGTAGGAAGTCGTAATAAAATAATGAATGTGTAAATTAAGATTCCTTTATCAAAACCCTCAACACGGAGAAAAACGGTGATTGCTGTTTTAAATGACCTTGCCCAGCTGATTGAACAAAAGGAATCAATTCTTGCAATATGGCGGACGCAAGTTCGCGAACTGCCCGCTGCTCGCAATTTAGACTTGCCGACACTTAATGATCATATCCCGGTATTTCTGAGTGAACTTGCGGCAGCTCTGCGCAGTGCTTCAAGCGAAACCATTGCTCATGCAATGGTTGTGGATAGCCCTCCCGCCCACGGCATACAACGTGTTAAAGATGCATTTGATATAGAAGAAGTCGTTGCAGAATACAATATTTTGCGCGGCTGCATCCACGATTTAGCCGATCATCATGGCTTACATTTACAAGGCAAACCATTTCGCATTCTGAATCGTGTATTTGATGGCGCCATTGGTTCTGCAGTCCAAGCTTTTGCGATTCAAAAAGCTTTAGAAGTGCAACAACGTCGTGAAGACTATCTAGCATTTGTTGCTCACGACCTACGCACACCATTGAGTGCTATATCCTTATCGACGCAACTACTAAGTGCGATGCTTACTAACAATGGAACTGAAACTCCACAAATATCCCAAGTGTTAAAAACACTCAATAGAAACATAAATTATTTAACCGTTTTGGCAACAAAAATACTTGAAGAGAATTCAAATATAGAAACCGAATCGGGCACCAAGCTGGAGCGCCGTCAACTTGATCTCTGGCCTTTTATTGAGGGTTTAATTCACGATCTCCACCCTGTGGCAGGAACTGCTTCTACACAACTTATTAATAATGTCCCCGATGATTTGATGGTTTATGCGGATGCGAGTTTACTACGGCGAATTTTTCAAAACCTGATTGCTAATGCAATCGATCACACTCCTGCCGGTGAGATTGTAATTGAGGCTCATGAAAGCGAAGATGGAAGTTCAGTTGAGTGTATTGTTCGCGATAATGGCGAGGGGATTTTACCTGAGCGTTTTCAAACCATATTTAATAAACACGAAACAGATTCTGAAAAAGATGGACTCGGACTCGGGCTTGCCATCGTCAAAACATTTGTTGAAGCACACGAAAGTGTGGTGACGGTAGAAAGTGAAATTGGGATTGGCACTAGTTTTCGTTTTAGTCTTCCAAATAAAACAAAACAAATTTAGAATCCTTGAAAGTCTCACGAATGGCCAGGTAAATTCACAATACCTAAATAAATTCACAATCGCCTAAATAATCACAGCGAATGTAGTTTTTTCGAATCACACCCCATCAATAATTAAAGCAATACTTAATAATAGCCAACTGAAGCAGGCTATTCATACCACCATTTTTAACAAATACCAGAGTTACTTTTTTCGCCAATTTCCCGGTAAAACTGGAAAACCTTAGGTAAGCTACTAGAATCAAAGCAATATTTTGCTGAGAGCAACTATGTACAGGTTCTGGTATTTGATCGCAGCAATTACTATTTTTTGCAAACTGTGTGCAACTGCTAACGCCAACCCGGAAAGCGCTGCGCTATTACCTGCGAATACGTCTGCTGCACATATGACTGTCAGCTACAACAAAGTAAAAACCCAATCGTCATTAACAGATGTTTATGCGTATCGAGATGAATTGATTTATCAACTATTTGAAGTGACTCGCCCCGAATATGGTGACTACCGAATAAGGTTTTACGAAACAGAACTTACATCAATGCGTCAGGCCCAGTTTTTAGGCGAAGGAAAAGTGCTGAATCTCGCATGGGGATCGCCCGGCACAGCAATTGCCAAGGCTAACGCAATACCCATATCTATTGATATCCTTAAGGGTTTATTGGGTTACCGTATCTGTCTCATTAACAAAAATGCACAATTGACTTTTATAAATTTAATCACCTAAATCCTGTGGCAGTGCCTTCTTTTGATAATTTGTTTTCAATGCTAAGTGCAAAACGTATAGATTGCATTGCCCTTGGCATTAACGAAGTTGAAGCTATTTATCTGAAGCAAAAGCATCTTTTTCCTGCTGTAGTTATGGATGATAAATTGCTGATTTATTATTACTTCCCCACCTACCTATACGTTAGTAAAAATAGTCCTGCGTTAGCAAAACGTATAGAATTAGGCCTCACCAAAATGAAAAATAGCGGTGCTTTTGATGAACTATTTATGAAGCACCACGGGAAGAATCTAGCGAATCTGGAGTTAAAAAATCGCAAAGTTGTCTGTTTGAATTCACCTTATTTGCCTGACAAACATGCCTGTGTTGCGCCTCTCACCCTTGGTAATAAAGTACCTGCCCCAGATACACATTAAACAATGTGCGCTATAGTTCTGTTCATCTATCGCGATATCAATGCAATTTTAATCGCGGCCGTAACCAGCGATTAATTCGCCCCGCCAGCATGACAAGACCGGTTTTAATAAACCCATAGATTGCAACTTGATGCATGCGATAAAGCGAAATATAAACTAACCGCGCTAATCGACCTTCTATAAACATTGTACCTTTGCCAAGATTGCCCATCAGGCTACCAACAGTTGAATAGCTGGCAAGTGAAACCAGGGATCCGTGATCCGTATAGCGATATGCAGTTAAGGATTTATTATTTAAAAGTGCACGTAAATTTTTGTAGCAAGTGCTCGCCATCTGGTGTGCTGATTGTGCACGTGGCGGAACACGTGAGCCATCCGCAGAAATAAATTGTGCGCAATCGCCTATTGCAAAAATGGTTTCGTCACGCGTAGTTTGTAAAAATTCGTTTACGTGTAATTGGTTAATGCGATTGGTTTCAAGCCCGGCGATATTCGCCATTACATCTGGCACTTTAATGCCTGCGGCCCACACCATTAAATCTGCTGCTATCAACTCCCCATCTTTGGTGTGCAGACCTTTTTTAGTTGCAGAAACAATCATGGTTCCTAATTTTACATCCACACAGAGTTTTATTAGCTCACTCTGAGCAGAAGCAGAAATACGTTCAGGTAGTGCAGGCAATATGCGCGAGCCTGCCTCAATTAAAGTAACTTTTAATTGTGAGCTCGTAACCTCGTCAAAACCATAGTTATGAATTTCTGCCACAGCGTGATGTAGCTCTGCCGAAAGCTCTACGCCCGTTGCACCACCACCGACGATAGCAATGCGCACCTGACTGTCTTTAGTGGGCAAACGCTGAATGCGCAATAATTGATTTAATAATTTATTACGAAACTTGTGTGCCTGGGCGGGGCTGTCGAGAAAAATACAATTCTCTTTAATACCCGGTGTATTAAAATCGTTAGAAATAGAACCCAGTGCAAGTACTAAATAATCGTAATCAATACGCGTTGAAGGTAAAAACTCTGTGCCGTCTTCATCCTGCATAGGTGCCAGAACGACTTGCTTGGCAGTGCGATCAATATCCACCAGTGAGCCCACACGAAAGTGAAAATGATTGTTAATGGCATGACCGCGGTAACTCACTGCGTCCACACCTTCATCCATAGTGCCTACGGCAATCTCATGTAGCAATGGTTTCCAAAGGTGGCTGGTGTTGCGATCAATCAGCGTAATATGCGCACGTTGTGTTTTGCCTAATGTTTTACCGAGGTTGGTAACGAGCTCCAGGCCACCTGCTCCACCGCCGACTACTACAATTTTTTTTGCTGCCATGAAGAACCTCTACATTGAATCGGCCAATCGAAAATAAAAACGCTACCTATCCTACACAATTTCCTTTTTTGTTTTTTTAGTTTTATGAGTTATTGCTTTAAACAGTGTTGAAGTGACCAAACAACCTCCTTAGTGCAGGAAGCAACTGAGTTCCCGTGCAATCAAGCGGTTGCCGAAGCATCACTATCTACCCCAAGGGGAGGGTTGGGGTTGCTATATCTCCTTGTGCAAAAACACCCCCACCCAGCCTCCCCCTTGATAAGGGGGAGGAGCCTTACTCCCTGATGAATGAGTAGGGTCATTTTCCTCACCCCCATATTGTTTTATTGCGATATTACTTAACCTCCCATTCCCCCAACTATCTTCTATAGTTAAGAAATTCATTCATAACTCATAGATAAAACCATGACCGAAAGCAAAGATGCAGAAGCTCAGGGGACGACAAAAAAAGCGAGAATCCTGCTGGCGGACGATTCCAAGGTAGTCAGATTAACCGCTACTAAAATCTTATCGAGCCAATTTGACCTGGTGCTCGCCGAGGATGGAGAGGACGCTTGGGAGAAAATCTGCAATGACAGTAGTATCCAGGTCATTTTCACCGACTTAGGCATGCCGAAACTTGATGGCTATGGCCTGATTCAACGGATTAGGGAGTCTGAAAATGAGGGTATTCGCAATCAACCCATCATTGTTATCACGGGGGCAGCGGACGAGGAAGATGTCAAAAGAAGGGTATTGGAATTAGGGGCTACAGACTTTATCGGCAAGCCCTTTAAATCTACCGAGATCATTGCCAGAGCCGAAGCTCATGCCAGTTACCGCAGGGACAAGGATATACTGCAAAAAAGCGCTGATATTGATGTACTAACGGGCACTTTAAATCGGAACGGGTTTAATCTGCAGCTTAAAAAAGATTTATCTTTTGTTAATCGCCACAGCGAGAACCTGGCGTTAATCATCTTCGAACTGGATGATTTCAAAACAATTTATAAACGCATTGGCGAACAGGCGGCTAATCGAATCGTTAAGCAAACCGCAACCCGATTATTAAGTGTCATTCGCAGTGAAGACAGTGTGGGGCGCTATGGGTTTGAAAAATTTGTGACTATCCTGCCAATGGCGAAAACGGATGGTGTGATTATCCTGGCGAAGCGATTATGCGAACAAATAAAATCATTCAAAATCACCATCGGGGGTGAAGCAATAACCATCACTATGTCTGCCGGTATTTCTATCGTCAGAAAAGGCAGCCCCGCCACTATCAAAGAATTAATTCAGTCTGCTGAGCAAGCCTTAAGCAACGCTAAAAAAGTGGGCAGCGGTGAGGTTCAAATTTTAAAACTTGAAGCCTCTCAAACTCATGAACCTCCCGCTACTATATCAATCGACAGCTTATTAAAATCCATTTCTGAAGGTAAAACTGAAACGGCAAAACACCACATGGCGGCAGTGCTGAATCAATTAGCGCCATTGGTTGCGCTTATGGATGAAAAACAAAAACAACGGCTAATTGAGTAGCAAGGACACAACTCCGAACCACTTATGCAAACTACTCACCTAAGTTAACAGCCCTTAGTTAACAGCCCTTACCTCATCATGTATACTTGGGCCCCTGATTTGCGGCGTTGCCAGAGTCGCAAACAGGTCATCCATGAAGGTCATGGATAGCCTCTTGAAGCAGAGATCCTGCGGAGAGAGTAACCCCCACTAATGAGGATAATATTGTGCTTAATGCTTATCGTAACCATGTTGCTGAACGCGCTGCTGAAGGTGTTCCACCTAAACCACTTAATGCAGAGCAAGTTGCAGGGTTGGTTGAACTGTTAAAAAATCCCCCCGCTGGTGAAGCTGAAGTATTGCTGGATTTAATCACCAACCGTGTTCCGCCCGGTGTTGATGAAGCCGCTTACGTTAAAGCCGCATTCTTAAGCGCAATCTTAAAAAATGAAGCAAGCTCGCCACTGATTGACAAGCCTCTCGCGATAAAACTACTCGGCATGATGCTCGGCGGTTACAACATTGAAACGCTGGTTAATTTGCTGGATGACAAAACTCTCGCCCCACTTGCGGCTAACGAATTGAAACACACCCTGCTGATGTTTGACGCCTTCCACGATGTGGAAGAGAAATTCAAAGCCGGTAATGTTTATGCAAAAGAATTAATCCAATCCTGGGCTGATGGCGAATGGTTTACGAGTAAACCTAAAGTGCCAGAAAGCACCAAGCTCACTGTTTTAAAAGTTACCGGTGAAACTAATACCGATGATTTGTCACCCGCTCCTGATGCCTGGTCGCGTCCTGATATCCCGCTTCATGCGCTGGCAATGTTTAAAATGGCACGCGATGGTTTAACTCCCGATCAACCGGGAACCATTGGCCCTATCAAACAAATCGCTGCGCTAAAAACCAAAGGTTATCCTCTTGTGTTTGTGGGCGACGTAGTGGGCACAGGCTCTTCACGCAAATCAGCAACCAACTCAGTACTTTGGTTTATCGGTGAAGATATTCCCGGTGTACCCAATAAGCGTACCGGTGGTGTCTGCATCGGCAACAACGTGGCACCGATTTTTTACAACACTATGGAAGATGCCGGCGCGCTGGTATTCGAAGCCCCGGTAGAAAAACTCAACATGGGCGATGTAATCGAGATTCGCCCCTATGAAGGCAAAATTCTCAACGCTGATACTGGCGCAGTGCTGTCAGAATTCAGCTTGAAATCAGATGTATTGTTAGATGAAGTTCAAGCCGGTGGCCGTATTCCATTGATCGTTGGCCGCGGTTTAACCACTAAAGCACGGGCAGCCCTAGGCTTACCCGTAAGTACCCTATTCCGTTTGCCAGAAGTTCCTGCTGATACGGGCAAAGGCTACACCCTCGCGCAAAAAATGGTTGGCAAAGCTTGCGGCACTAAAGGTATTCGCCCCGGCACTTATTGCGAACCCTATATGACTACCGTCGGTTCACAAGATACCACTGGCCCTATGACTCGCGATGAATTGAAAGACCTGGCTTGCCTGGGCTTCTCTGCTGATTTAACTATGCAGTCTTTCTGCCATACAGCGGCTTATCCAAAACCCGTCGATATTGAAACCCAGCATACCTTGCCTGATTTCATTATGACCCGCGGTGGTGTTTCCCTGCGCCCTGGCGACGGCATTATTCACAGTTGGTTAAACCGCATGTTGTTGCCTGACACCGTGGGTACAGGTGGTGACTCACATACCCGCTTCCCTATAGGAATTTCTTTCCCTGCGGGTTCGGGTTTAGTGGCGTTTGCTGCAGCTACAGGTGTGATGCCGCTGGATATGCCGGAATCGGTATTGGTTCGCTTCAAAGGCGAATTACAGCCAGGCATTACCTTGCGCGATCTGGTTAACGCGATTCCGCTCTATGCAATTAAAGCGGGCTTGTTGACCGTCGACAAAAAAGGCAAAAAGAATATTTTCTCTGGCCGCATCCTGGAAGTTGAAGGTTTGCCGACCTTGAAAGTTGAACAAGCATTTGAAATTTCGGATGCTTCGGCCGAACGTTCTGCAGCTGGCTGCACCATCAAGATGGACCCCGCTCCAATTATTGAATACATGACTTCCAACATCACCATGTTGCGCTGGATGATTCAACAAGGTTACGGGGATGTGCGTACGCTTGAGCGTCGCGCACAGAAGATGGAAGCCTGGATTGCTAACCCGCAATTGATGGAAGCCGATAAAGACGCAGAATACGCAGCGGTTATCGATATTGATCTGGCTGACATTAAAGAGCCTATCCTCGCCTGCCCTAACGACCCGGACGATGTGAAAATTTTGTCTGACGTTGCCGGTGCAAAAATTGATGAAGTATTTATCGGTTCTTGCATGACCAACATTGGCCACTTCCGCGCTGCGGGCAAACTGCTGGCATCAACCAAAGAGGAACTAACCACACGCTTATGGATTGCTCCGCCCACTAAAATGGACGAGCATCAATTGGTTGAAGAAGGTTATTACAGTATTTTCGGCACCAAAGGCGCACGTACTGAAATGCCAGGCTGTTCATTGTGCATGGGTAACCAGGCACGTGTTGCTCCTAATTCAACAGTCGTGTCTACTTCTACGCGTAACTTCCCTAACCGTTTGGGTAATGGCGCTAACGTGTATCTTGCGTCAGCAGAGTTAGCGGCTATTGCCGCAGTGCTGGGTAAGTTGCCCACGCCTGAGGAATACCACAGTTATGCGCAAAAAATTAATAGTATGGGCAGCGAAATTTATCGTTACCTTAACTTTAATGAAATTGCGAGTTACCAAAATGCAGCGGATGAAGGCAAGCGAATTGCAGCAGTTGAGATTCAAACTGTAGCGATTTAAATGCTAATTTAAAATAGAAAATCTTACTTGCATAAAAAAACCCGCAAAATTTGCGGGTTTTTTTATGCTCATTATTACGCCTCTTACTTTTTAAAAAATAATGAAATCTTAAAAAAGTAACGCAACAAAAATTAATTAGACGTATCACCGGATAAGGCTTTGAAGGCTCCTGTCAAAAAAGTACCCGTAGATTTCAAGCCGCGCACAATACTTTCCATAGCGCTGAATTGAGCCTGTAAACGCGCGCGGTAAGCTTGGCTACGGCGATCAAGTGTTTTTTGATCGGTTTTTGCTTTCTCAACTTCTTTCGTAATATTCGTTTCACGATTTTTTATCATGCCGTTGTTTTTTAAAAAGTCATCTATCAAGCGCGTAAAACTTCCAGCAAAACCCCGCGCAAAAGTAATAGTACCCGTAGTCGCGCCAGGCTCTACATGCATGCTAAGCCCTTCCGCTTTACTACCGAGCGCAGGTAACAATACATTGCCAAGACCAAACGCTGTAACGCCACCTACAGTACCGCCAACATTAGCACCGGCTGTACCCGTACTATCGCTAATACCCATATCCGCCATATCTGCAGTGACTGCACTGAACGCGACATTACTGCTACTACCGTAAGCATTGGACGTAAATTCAAGTTTGTTGGTACCACTGTTGTAGCTAACGGCTAAACTTACCTTCGCAGCAACCAAATTAGCATCCGAGTTAATGCGCGTTTGGAGATCGGCAGCAAGGGCATCACCGGTCAAATAATTAGCCACAGGAAGGGTAATGGCAGAAGCACTTATTCCGTCGACAGCTGCGGTAAAAGTATAGGTTTTACCAGTAGTATCCAATGGAAAAGTTGTGCCCATTACACCCGCAATTAATTGGCCTTTGGCAGGCTGCTGGGTAATTACCACCTCATAGCTTCCTGCTACGCTTTTTGCGCTCTGTTTAGTTACAACAATTTGCGCGTTATCAGACGAGGTTTTAGGAATAAAAAGATCGCGAACGGCAGTAAAGTTTTTATCAATCGCCGAGCGAAAGCTTGTAGGCGCAGTAGAATCATCGATTTTCAAAGTGCCGTCTAATTCGGTACGAATTCCCAAACTCGCCAGTGAAGTAAATGCGCTAGTTACGCCTGTCACACTGGCACCCAGTTGATTGCGTACTTGTTGCAATAAGTTTTTTGCCAAAGGATCTTGATGCAAGCTACCGAATGCTTCTTTTTCTGTATCGAAGCCGATCAATTTTCCGCTTTCCTCAAGAAAAGTGTTGTAAGCCGCAACAAAATCACGAATGGATTTTTCAGAAACGGCTTTATCGTCAGAAATACTGATATTCACAGTCTCAGCAAGTGAGCTATTAAATATATCGAACTCTAAACCTTCCACAACATCGGTTAAATGGTTAGAAGATCGTGTTATCTCCATACCATTAACACGCACAACGGAATCCTTACCCTCCTGTACCTGAGTCAGGTTTTGCGTAGTGTTATTCAGATTAAAACTGGATAAACCCGGCCCACCTACTTCAGTAGCGGTGATTTCTACTTCATTTGTAGCGCCCGAAGGCCCGGTGACGACAAGCTTAAAAACACCGGCATTACTAACGATACTGGCCTTCACGCCAATGCCCGATTTGTTAATAGCGTCGCGCAATCCGGTTAAGGAATTATTACTGTCATCAATCGTGATGGTACCGCCGGTTTTAGTGGCATCCACGGTGAAGGTATCTAATGCAAGAGAGCCAGGCGGAACCAGTTCGTTGCTCCAGGTACCAAAACGAATCGCTAAAGTACCTTTGCCAATTGCGGCCGTTTGCGAACCGAAGTTACCGGAGCTTAAGGATTGCGCCTGGGCTATAGCATCTACCTTAATACTGTAATCACCGGCAACTGCCTTGGCATCCAATTTAGTGATGCCCAATAAGGTAGTCGTCGGCACAGATACGGACTTAGCGTTGAAAGTATCCTCATTTCCCAATATCGAAGCGGCTGCTTCCAATTTTGAAAAAGCGCTACGCAACAGGCCAAAATCCGAAATTTGAGTTTTTAACAGGGTTGTTTTCGTGGTTAGTCTATTGGTATCTGCTAGCTTGCTTACACTGACCAGAGAGTCAACCAATGCAGTGGTATTAATACCAGAACCAGACCCCAGCGCAGAAATAATGCTGCTGCCGGTACCCGCAGTTGAATTAGTAGTGCTTGAAATTGGATCCACGATAGCACCTCGAAAAACAATTAAAATCTGAAAAAGCGATCACTGATAAGTTACCGTTAACAAAACCGCTAGAGAGTTACACCATAACTTAGCGGCAAGCATTGAATAAACTTTAGCCTATTTTGACCGCTTTGCTAAAAAACACTTCGAATCCAAGCTGATAAACACCGGTAAAAACTTGCCGATGAAGCGGCAGCAACACGGCAAATTTAGTTAAAAACGCTGTAAATCTGACTAAATAAATATAATAAATGTTGTTTATGCGCCCTCAATTAAACAAGAGCACAGATCGTACCAATAGCTAGAGCTTTTAATCTGTGACTATGGGATTTTTAACCTGGTAAACCGGAACTGATGCAACCCATGGTTGATATAACAACTTGAGCTGAACAAAAGCGCCACTTGCACTTAAAGTCACATCTATTTGCGATAAGTGTGAGGTCGTACAAAACTAGCGAATCAAGCCTCCAAATGTAAATTTCTCCAGCAGCGCTTAATGGTATTATTCGCCCGCCTCTACCCACGCCAGAATTAACATGTTCAATAGCGTCGTTTTAAAAAAGCTCACACCCCTGATTAGTTTGACATTATTTTTGTTGGCCGCTTATGCAGTGCATCACCAGGTTGAAAATTATGGCTGGAATAATGTCACGCAATATTTAATTGCCTCCCCGGGTGAAACACTCCTGCAAATGTTAATCATGGGAATTTTTGGCTACGTCACTCTCAGTGTATGTGAGCGAATAGCAATCAATTACAGTGGCGAAAAGCTCGATTATAAATATATCCTGTTCGGTTCATTTCTCAGCAATGCTATCAGCCATAGCGTGGGCTCATCGTTAATATCCGGCGGCAGTATTCGCTATCGTTTTTACAGCCACTGGGGGCTGAGTAAAAGTGCGATCGCCAAAATAACCGCATTCAGCACTATCAGTTATTTTTTAAGTGCGTTTACATTACTCATTATTGCTGTGTTAGCGTCTGCGCCGACTATGACGCTCAACACTATGCTGGACCAGGGCCCACTCAAGTTGTTATTGCTGATGGGTGTTTTGGTAGTCACCGGCTGGCTGATACTCAGTGGTTTTAACAAACGTCACATCCAATTTCGTAGTTTTAAAATATCCCCCCCGACACCCGCCATTGCGTTGCGACAAATTATTGTCGGCACACTTGATCTAGCCATTGCGGCGATTGTGTTATATATCCCACTGCTGAATATCAGCGATATTAGCTTTAATGAATTTTTAATTTATTACATAGTTGCGCAGCTAATTGGGCTCGTTAGCCAAGTGCCTGGTGGCATTGGCGTCTTTGAAAGCAGCTTCATACTGCTTGCTGGCAGTAAATTTCCGCCCGATAAATTATTAGCCGCGTTAATTATTTATCGCATTATGTATTACATACTGCCGTTGATTCTCGCTAGCCTGTTGATGGTGATGTATGAAGCAAAATTTCATCGCCTTATCGAACGCTTAAAAATTAATTACGCATTAAAACTGTTACAACTGGCCACACCTAAACTCTTTTCAGTATTGTTACTGATTGGCGGCGGCATTTTGTTGTTATCTGGCGCTACGCCAGGCATCCACGAACGCATGCAATGGTTAGAGTTTTTTATTCCATTGCCGCTGATTGAGTTCTCACACCTGGTCAGTGGCCTGGTCGGCCTTGGCATGATATTTTTGTCGCGCGCGGTAAGCATTAAGTTAGATTCCGCTTATTTTGCCACTATATTATTGTTATCCGTTGGCATAGTGGCCTCGCTGGCAAAAGGTTGGGATTTTGAAGAAGCGAGTATTCTTGGTTTAATGCTGATTACTTTTATTCCTACGCGAAAACATTTCTACCGCAAATCCGCGCTGATTAAATTGGAAATTCCCCTGGGGCAATTAATCGCCGGCGCCGCTATTATTGCTATATCCACCTGGCTCGGTTTTTTCTCCTACAAAGATATTGCCTACTCCAATGAACTTTGGTGGCAAGTATCACTGGAAGGCGATGCACCACGATTTTTACGCTCGTTGTTTGTTCTTTCGGTGGTGAGTGGGGGATTTTTGCTTTATCGGTTAATGAGTAGAACCAGCTCCGGCCTAAGCTTACCCAGCAAAGAAGAACTGGATCTAGCCACCGAAATCGTTCACAACTCCAACTCCACTGACCATCATTTAGTGCTGACGGGAGACAAATATATTTTATGGAGCAAAACCAAAAAAAGTTTTTTGATGTACGGTGTAACTAACAAATTCTGGATTGCCATGGGCGACCCCGTAGGCGACCCTACAGAATTTGAAAAATTAGTCTGGGAGTTTCGTGAAGCTGCCGATAAGGTTGCCGCACAAATTGCATTTTATGAGATTGGTATAGAACGCATCCCCCTCTACCTTGACCTTGGCCTAAGTTTAATTAAATTAGGTCAGCAAGCATTGATACCACTTCAAGCATTTGGCCTCGAAGGAAAAAAACGGCAAAATCTCCGTAGTGCTATTAATAAATACCAACGCGAAGGTTATGTTTTTGAGATTCTTCATCCGGAAAACGTAAATGCAATACTGCCCGAACTAAAAGAAATTTCTGATCAATGGTTAACGGAGAAGAATGCCAAAGAAAAACGTTTTTCCCTGGGCTTTTTCAACGAAGAGTACCTGCGTCATTGCAATATTGCTGTGGTTAAAAAAGAAGGGAAAATTTTTGCGTTCTGCAATATCTGGCCACTAAATAACAAACATCAAATCTCGATTGATTTGATGCGTTATTTAACCGGTACTCCCAACGGTATTATGGAATTTTTGAATATTAGCTTGATACTCTGGGCCAAAGAGCAAGGCTTTACTTATTTTGGTCTAGGTATGGCACCGCTATCCGGTCTTGAACATCACGCCCTTGCACCTTTATGGCATAAAATCGGCAACACCATTTTTCGTATCGGTGGCGATTTTTATAACTTTGAAGGTGTCTATTTTTACAAGGAAAAATTTAACCCGGAATGGCAACCTATTTATTTAGCAGCGCCGCCCGGCCTACAAACAGCTGCAGCGCTACTCGCCGCTACGACACTAATTTCCGGCGGCGTCAAAGGTATTTTTTCCAAATAATATTTTACTTTTAGCAAAATATTTTAAAACCCGACTCTCACTTTACTTACACGCTTAGGAATCGTTTAACTCATGCATTTACAGACCAATAAAAAGTTTATTGTGATTATATTGATTAGCGGAATGGTAGGAATTTTCGCCACGCTGATTGCAATAAAGCTAGCACTGGGTGGAAACACTAAACAAAGTAATCGGGAAAAAATCATAAGCGAACCGATACTGGTAAATGGCTACGCATTTAATAGTTTTCATGGGCAGTCACCCGAAAAAGGTCTGCTTATTTATATAAGCGATGCCAACTCACCCGCAATTGCCGCGAGTTATGCGCTGAAGTTTGCTGAACTCAACTACTATGTTGCCGCCATTGCCAGCCAGACCTTACTCACAGCCATGACCAACACAACAAACTGCCTGGATCTCGCCGAGACATTGCAATCCATCAGCAATGATTTGCAAAAATCTTTGAAGATTGATGGTGATGAACTGCCCATTTTAGTGGGCGACCATGAAGGCGCTGCAATTGTTTATGCAGCTTTAACACAAACCAACAAACATTATTTTCACGCAGGTATAAGTATCAACTTTACGCCGCACATTATGACCGATGTCCCACTTTGTTCCCAAAACACTGTTAAGGATACAACGAACCAAATAGCGCTAACTCAACTGTCACCGCAAGAACATTTATCCACTAACTGGTATATCTTTCAAAGTGCAGCAAATGCAGAAGATACTGCAACCACTGATTTTATAGATCAGGTCAATAATGCAAAACTTACCATTGCGAAAAATAATGCAAATCCTGCCCATGCCGACAACGACCCAATCATCCAGGCCGCACAGATTTTACAATGGCTGGATCCACGCTTGAGCGATCAGGTAACCTCTAGTAATACCTTAAGTAATTTGCCCATCATTGAAGTTCCAACTGAAGTAGATCCACCCAAAATGCTAGCGGTATTGATCACAGGAGACGGTGGCTGGGCAGAAATTGATAAGCAGATAGCAAAAATTCTCGCGGAAAAAGGTATTCCTACTGTTGCACTGGATTCACTGAGTTATTTTTGGCGCGCGCGTACACCAGAAGAAACTGCCCAACATATAGATGACGTAATCAACCAATATCGCGAGAAATGGAAAACACAAAAAGTTATTTTAATCGGTTATTCATTTGGTGCGGACGTCTTACCTTTTATCGCCAATAAACTTTCCGACCACAACAAAACGGATATTGCTCTAGTTGCACTGCTTGCCATGGGCAAAACAGCTGCATTTGAATTTCGTTTGTCCAGCTGGCTTAACGCGGATACCAGTCCAAATCGTTTACCCATATTACCTGAACTAAAATCTATGCAATGGGCAAATAGTATTTGTATCTATGGTCTGGACGATAAAGAAACCGGCTGTACACAAACGACGGACGTCGGTGTAAAAATTATGAGTATGGCTGGTGATCATCATTTTAATAAAAATTATGAGTTGCTGGTGCAACATATTATTGACAGTATTAAATGATCGCAGTGACTATTTGTAAATTTTATAACTCTATTTGAACCATGAAAAAAACCGCTGATATTGTCAGCGGTTTTTTTATCAGTGCGATGTTTATTTAACGCAGTTTTATTTCCAGCTCAACCTGCTCTTATCTCAACAATGAAAGCACTTGCTGCGGTCTTGCATTTGCTTGCTGCAACATTGCCGTAGCCGCTTGTTGCAATACGGATGAACGGCTTAATGCAGCAGTTTCCAAAGCAAAGTCAGCGTCAACGATACGTGAGCGCGCTTGTGATGTTTTCTCAGATACGTTCGACAAATTATTCACTGTAAATTCTAAACGGTTATTAACCGCACCCAGACTGGCACGAGTAGCACTGACCTGATCAATCGCTTTATCAAGAATAGCGAGAGACTTTTGCGCCCCTTCAACCGTGGCAATGTTAATACTGGACACCGAACCGCTACCTTCAGCAGAATTGCGTTCCTGCAAACCCGTTATAGTGGCCACACTACCAAGAGCAGCTCCGTCGCCATATTTAATCGATATTTCTTCACCGTTTACCGAGCGCAAACCAAGGTTGCTAACGCCCACACCGGCGAAAGCTACAACCCCGGTTTCTGCCGATTGTTCATTTAATTTGCGGATTAATTCAGGCAAATTGAGTATAGCGGTAGCACCAGGTAAAGTGATCGTATCAATTTCCACACCATTAATAACAAGATCACCTTTATTTAAGGTGCTCGCTGCAGTGCCAACGGTTGCACCCTGTAAATTAAAATTATCATCCTGCATATCTATACCCAAAGCGACAATTTCCCCAGCTGAAATAGAGCCCGCCTCAATTTTAACGCCGCGTTTATCCGGACTCGTATCAGTAAACACTACCGAATAGTTGACCGCACCAGTCGCCAAACCAGAGGCTACGTTATTGGTAGACGTATCTGTAACCGTAATGGATAAAGCACCTTCACGATGTATCACCAGTTTACCTAGGTCATTCAAGCTAGCTTCGATACTGGTTTCGGCATTAATCTTAGTGACCAGCTCCTTCAAACTGTTGGTGCCTGTCAGCACATAAGACTGCGTCAAACCATCGCCATCCACTACCGCCAATGTCAAACTGCTGGTGCCTGCCACCAGAATGCCATTACCTGTGTTATCTGCAGTCACTTCAACCATTGCTGAAGCTACAGCACCCTTACCATCCAGACTTGCATTCACTAACGCCAGCGTATTGTTCAATGTTGTACCCGTCGTCAACGCGCCGATACTCGTATCATTGATAATTAAATCGCCAACAGTGAGGGTATTTAATGCAGCCAGCCCGCCGGTCACCGCTTCACCTACAATATCACCCGAGCTACCACCTAAAGAAGCCGTACTAAAAGAACCCACGTTGATCTCGATGGTTTGGTTAGCTTCGGTACCTACCTGTAAATCGGTTTTCCCCAAAGTACCATCCAATAAAGTTTGGCCATTGAAAGAGGTGGTATCGGTAATGCGATCCAGCTCCAGTTTTAGCTGCTGAGTCTCGGCATTCAGTTGACTGCGATCAGCATCTGAATAAATTCCGTTGGCGGATTGAATGGAAAGTTCGCGCATCCGTTGCAAAATATTGGTGACTTCCTGTAAGGCACCTTCTGCAGTTTGCACCATGGATACACCGTCGTTAGCGTTGCGCATGGCCTGATCCAAACCGCGAATTTGCGATGTCATGCGATTAGAAATCGCAAGACCTGCAGCATCGTCTTTTGCCGAGTTAATACGTTGGCCAGAGGACAAACGCTCGGTGGCGCGATCCAAAGCAGTTCCTGAGTTCATCAATTGACGTTGCGAATTCAAGGAGGCGACGTTAGTGTTAATAATTAAAGACATAATAAATCTCCTAATGATTTTTCTTGTCACAGGTTCGTATGCTGTGGGTCAGTCTGCGTTGCTGCGAACGGTCTATTGATAAGTTCGACAACTTCTTTTTACAGAACTTATTGGCAAGCTTGCTTGAAGTTATCGAAGAAACATTTCAATACGGGTTGCCTATTTGGACTTTTGCACAGAGTATGCCAAGAAATATTTTGGAGATATTAATGCGGAGAGGAAAAAGTATTGAAAATGCAAATCTGCAGCTATGCACAGGCGAGAAATTTATAGCTGTAAATTAAAAATAGCGACGGAATATTTATAATCGATTAGCTATAAATTAACAGAAATAATTTTTATATATATAAAATTTTCGATTTAAAAAACACAATTTTTTTTCAAAAAAAAGAGCATTATAAAATGCTCTTTTATCAATAAAACCCTGCAATTAAAGCTTATTAACGGTTTTTTACACACCTTACGCTTGCGCGTTAAAGAAGTGAATTGGCTCGTTTTTATCTAACTGTTCCGCCAAACGTAAAAATATTTCATCGGGGATTTGCCGAATCACTTCCTGCGTTGAGCGGTCTAATACTTTCACCACTGTTTCGCCAGAATTTGAATCATAACTAAAATGCAAATCGCGCTGTGTCGACTGAATATATTCGTTCATTTGCGCAACCGCAGCTTTTACGTCTGCCTCTACGGCCTGACGATCGGCAACAGGAGCGGGTTGAGAATTTGCCGCTTTAACCGCAGGCGGCAAATCGTTGCCGGTTTTTTGGCTTTCCGGCACAACAGAAACCGGTACAGATTTTATCTGTACCGGTGCGGTTGTTAAGTTAGTAATGTTGTTCATAAATTACTCCTGAAAGAAGCTCCCGCTGGAATTGCTTCCAGCGGGTTTAAGTCTTACCTTAACAAAGACAATACTTGTTGTGGCCGTGCATTCGATTGTGCCAACATCGCACTTGCCGCTTGTTGCAATACTTGTGAACGGCTAAGGTTTGCAGTTTCTGAAGCAAAGTCCGCATCCATAATACGTGAACGAGCTGCGGTGGTTTTCTCAGAGATGTTGCTTAAGTTAGCAACGGTGAAGTCAAGACGGTTGTTTACCGCACCTAAATCCGCACGTTGTGTACTCACTTGGTCAATGGCCTTGTCAAGAATTGCGATAGCCTTTTGCGCACTTGCTAGCGTAGAAATATCAACGCTTGATACCGCTCCTGAACCCGCTGCAGAGTTGCGTTCTTGCAAACCTGTTTTGGTAAGAAGAATTGCTTTTTCCGCAACTGTAGTAGCATCACTGTATTTAATGGTTAGACCACGGGTAGCGGTTAAAGCTACTGCATCAGTAAGGGCACCGGTATCATCTTTACCTGCAGATGCGACTACACCCGTTTGCGCACTTATTTTATTAATGGCTTCAATGACATTAGTTGCCATTTCATCTGCGTCGGCACCTGCTTTAACTTCACCTAAGGCGACGCCATTAATAATGAGATCGCCAGCATTTATTTTGGTAAATGCGGTAATTACAGACCCTTGTAAATTACCCACGTCATCAACCAAGTCGATACCTAAAGCTTTTGCTAACGTATGCGTTGCCGCCGTGGCTTGAGTTGAACCATCTCCACCTTCAATTTTGACACCCTTGCTATCCGATGTAGTATCAGTAAATACCATGCGGAATAGATTGGTAATTTCTGTAGCATCGAAACCAGCCGCATCTTTTGCCTTAGTACCTGAGCCTGTAACTCCTATTGAAACTACACCCTCTTGGCTTAATACTAAATTTCCTGTTTCGTTTAACGAGGCTTGGATAGGTGAATTTTCATTAATTTTTTGCATCAATTCAGCCATGCTATTGGTGTCTGTAAAGATATAGCTTTGCGCATTACCGTCACCATCCACAACTGCAATCGTTAATGTATCGGTTCCACCAACGAGAACCCCGTTACCAATTCCTCTCGCTTGATGTGATACCAACGCCGAAGCAACTGCTCCCTTACCTTCCAAGTCTGCATTAATACTGGCTAATTTTTTATTCAAGGTTGTGCCTGCATCAGCATCAGCAAGACTGCTTAACGCTATGTCGTTTACATATAACGTTGTGTCATCATCAGCTGCAGTGAATGCGTTTAAAGCAGCCAAACCACCTACAGTCGCCTCACCAACAAGATCACCTGAACTGCCACCCAGAGCATTAGTGGTAAAGTTACCCACTTTCAAATCCATGGTTTGACCCGCTTGAGCACCTACTTGTAATTTGGTAGTGCCAAACGAACCGTCCAACAAATTTTTGCCGTTGAATGAAGTACTGCTGGCGATACGATCAAGTTCCGCTTTTAATTGTTTGGATTCTGCATTCAATGTACTACGGTCAGCATCGGAATAAATTCCGTTTGAAGATTGCACCGCTAGTTCACGCATACGTTGCAAAATGTTAGTTGATTCTTGTAACGCACCTTCAGCGGTTTGAATGAGTGACACACCGTCATTCGCATTACGTACCGCTTGATCAAGACCGC
>JAZKFX010000067.1:0-73048 GCA_040386215.1 Pseudomonadota bacterium | reverse complement strand
CCAGCACGTGCAGCGCGCTCTTTAACCGAGAAGGTGCCAAAGCCCACCAACACAACAGAATCGCCACTTTGCAAAGCATTAGTAATGCTTCCCACAACTGCATCCAAAGCGCGACCCGCTGCTGCTTTTGGAATATCTGCTGATGCTGCGATTGCTTCGATAAGTTCAGTTTTATTCACACGTAACCCCTTTCTCATTATATTAGTTAAACTATTTATGCGATGGCTTTTTAAAAACGCACCTGCATAGCCAATACTTAAATTAATTGTGATTTATACCAACTGATAACTTAAGGGTCAAGGAAACAACCAATTTTCTATTCAGCAATTTGAATTTAGTACGTTTTATAATCGCCCTCCATGGCGGTCCTGAGTCATTTCAACACCATTTAATAAAGTAACAATTTAATGTGTGCTAATTCGAGCTGACTCTGATTCCTTCGCCTCTTTTTGCAAAGCAAGATATTCCTCGTCAGAGAGCGGCTTCGGCATACGCTGCAAAGCTACTTCTAGCACCTCGTCAATCCACTGTACCGGCTTAATCGTCAAATCAGCTTTAATATTAGCGGGAATTTCTTTTAAATCCCGCTCGTTACCCGCCGGTATAATAACCGTTTTAATGCCTCCACGATGTGCTGCTAGTAGCTTTTCTTTGAGACCACCTATACGCAAAACTTCACCGCGAAGTGTAATTTCGCCAGTCATAGCGACATCTGCACGAACTGGAATGCCAGTTTGAACAGACACAAGTGCAGTGCACATAGCAACACCAGCACTGGGTCCATCTTTAGGTGTAGCGCCTTCGGGCACATGAATATGAATATCAACCTTCTCATGATAATCAGGCGCAATACCCAAGACTTGAGAGCGTGATCTAACAACTGTAATTGCAGCCTGAATAGATTCCTGCATTACATCCCCCAGTGAGCCCGTTTTGATGAGCCTACCTTTGCCAGGAACAGCTGAGGACTCTATGGTCAGTAATTCCCCACCAACTTGCGTCCAAGCCAAGCCGGTCACTTGTCCGATCTGATCTTTGACTTCAGCTTTACCGAAATCAAATTTACGCACGCCTAACAAATCTTCAAGAACCGATGAATCAATAACATCAGCCGTCAAACGCTTATCTTTTACATGCTTAGTGACCACCTTACGACACAACTTGGCAATTTCACGTTCTAAACCACGAACGCCGGCCTCGCGTGTGTAATATCGAACCATGTCACGAACTGCCTCGGGCTTAATATCAGCTTCATTTTCGCTTAAGCCATTCGCTTTCATTTGCTTTGGAATCAAATAACGAGCAGCTATGCTAATTTTTTCGTCCTCGGTATAACCAGGAATGCGAATTACCTCCAAGCGATCCAATAAGGGGCCAGGAATATTCATGGAGTTAGACGTACAGATAAACATAACATCTGAAAGATCGTAATCCACTTCCAGGTAATGGTCGCTAAATTGGTGATTTTGCTCTGGGTCAAGGACTTCTAATAATGCCGACGCTGGATCGCCACGATTATCCATACCCATTTTGTCAATTTCGTCCAGCAAAAAGAGAGGGTTTTTTACCCCAACTTTCGCCATTTTCTGAATCAACTTACCAGGCAAGGAACCGATATAGGTGCGCCGATGGCCACGAATTTCAGCTTCGTCTCTTACCCCGCCAAGAGCCATACGTACAAACTCACGATTAGTAGCGCGAGCAATAGATTCGCCCAAAGATGTTTTACCTACCCCTGGTGGGCCGACCAAACACAAAATAGGACCCTTAATTTTCCTGACGCGTTGCTGAACCGCTAAATATTCAAGGATGCGTTCTTTAACCTCATCTAAACCATAGTGATCTTTATTCAGGACTTCTTCGGCTCGTGCCAAATCATAACGAACCTTACTACGCTTAGCCCAAGGTACTTTGACCATCCAATCAATATATGACCGCAACACTGAAGCCTCTGCGGACATAGGAGACATCATTTTCAGTTTATTGGCTTCAGCACGCGTTTTTTCCGCTGCGTCTTTAGGCATATTAGCTGCCACGATTTTGCGTTCTATTTCATCAACTTCAGTAACGTCTTCTCCCATTTCGCCAAGTTCTTTTTGAATGGCTTTAATTTGCTCATTCAAATAATACTCGCGCTGGCTTTTTTCCATTTGTTTTTTAACACGACCACGAATTTTCTTTTCTACGTGAAATACATCAACTTCAGTATCCATCAAGCCTAATAAATGATCCAAACGCTCACGAACATCAATAATTTCAAGAATGGCTTGCTTCTGAGGTAACTCAAGAGAAATATGTGCAGAAATTGTATCGGCCAGGCGACCAGGGTCATCAATTCCTGAAAGTGAGGTGATGACTTCTGCCGGCACTTTTTTACTCAGGTTTACGTATTGTTCAAATTGTGCCACAGCAGCTGAAACCATCGCATGTGCTTGCGAACCTGAAACTCCTATCTCTTCCAAGGGACGAACTTGGGCGCGAAAATAGTCATCCATATCGTCAATTTTTTCTATTTGAGCACGTGCCTTGCCTTCAATTAAAACTTTCACCGTCCCATCGGGTAATTTCAGCAATTGCAAAATTGATGCAACAGTCCCGATACTATAAAGATCTTCCGCTTTAGGATCGTCAACAGCTGGGTTTTTCTGAGCAACAAGCAGAACCTGCTTATCCAACGACATAGCTTTTTCAAGCGCCTCGATGGACTTTTGCCGCCCCACAAACAGCGGAGTGACCATATGTGGATAAACCACCACGTCACGCAAAGGTAACAGAGGTAATTCATTTAATTGAACTGAACCGAAATCTTGTGTTTCCATTAGGCATCCTCTTTTAGTGAAGCTAAAACTTCATAAACATGCTCTAAGAATGGGGGATATTTCGTGAATTACAAGTATATAAATCCACAAATCAAAATAAAAAGAAGGCCGCAAAGGCCCTCTTTTTGTACAATTTAATGATTTTTATTAAACAGTTTATTCAGCAATCTTTGCCATTTTTTCCGGATTCTCATAAACCAATAAGGGTTCTGATTCACCCTTGATTACTGATTCATCTACTACAACTTTTACTACATTTTCTTCTGAGGGTATGCGATACATAGTATCCAGGAGAACATTTTCCATAATGGAGCGCAAACCGCGGGCCCCGGTTTTTCTTTCCATTGCACGCGCCGCTATAGCCTCTAGTGCGTCAGGTCGGAAATCAATGGAAACACCCTCCATCTCAAATAAGCGTGCATACTGTTTCGTTAAGGCATTGCGAGGCTCAGTTAAAATCTGAACTAAGGCCTGCTTGTCCAACTCATCCAAAGTTGCCAGGACAGGTAAACGCCCAACAAACTCTGGAATCAAGCCATACTTAACTAAATCTTCCGGCTCAAGGTCACGCAATGTTTCCCCAAAATTACGCTTTTCGTCTTTGCTTTTTACTTCTGCTGAAAAACCTATTCCACCCTTTTCAGAACGATCGCGAATAACCTTATCTAATCCGGCGAAAGCACCGCCACAAATAAACAGAATGTTAGATGTATCGACCTGTAAAAATTCCTGTTGCGGATGTTTACGACCACCTTGAGGAGGAACGGAGGCAATTGTGCCTTCAATCAATTTTAATAATGCTTGTTGCACGCCTTCGCCAGAAACATCACGTGTTATTGATGGGTTATCTGATTTACGTGAAATCTTATCAATTTCATCAATATAAACAATGCCTTGCTGGGCTTTATCTACATCGTAATCACATTTTTGCAATAATTTCTGGATAATATTTTCAACGTCCTCACCAACATACCCAGCTTCAGTTAGAGTCGTAGCATCGGCGATAGTGAAAGGTACATCAAGCATGCGCGCCAGAGTTTCAGCGAGTAAAGTTTTGCCGCTACCGGTTGGACCTACTAATAAAATATTACTTTTACCTAGTTCAACGGGTTCTTTATCTTTTGACTTGGCACCTATGCGTAACCGCTTGTAATGATTATAAACAGCTACTGCCAACACCTTCTTGGCACGACGCTGTCCTATCACGTACTGATCCAGAATTGCAGAAATTTCATGTGGTTTAGGTAATTTATCAGAAGTGCCTTCAGCAACATTTTCCTGAATTTCTTCGCGAATAATATCATTGCAAAGATCTACACACTCGTCGCAGATAAATACCGAAGGACCTGCAATCAACTTGCGGACTTCATGCTGGCTCTTTCCGCAAAATGAGCAGTACAATAATTTTCCACTTTTATCGCCAGTATCACTTGTGTGATCGGTCATTGGAGCCACTCCGTCTAAAGTAAGCAAAAAATCTGCTTAGATATGCTTGGTACATAAACACAATATGGTCGAATTTAAACATTATCAAGGACAAGCGTGACAAATCAACCTGGACGCTTTCCTATTACGTTATCAATGAGGCCATAATCTTTAGCCTGATCTGCAGACATAAAATTATCGCGCTCGGTGTCTAATTCAATTTTCTCAATAGTCTGGCCAGTATGCGATGCCATTAATTGATTTAGTTTTGTGCGTATAGTTAAAATTTCTTTTGCTTGAATATGAATATCGGAAGCCTGCCCCTGAGCCCCGCCACTAGGTTGATGGATCATTACCCGCGAATTCGGTAAGCAAAAGCGTTTGCCTTTAGCGCCAGCATTTAATAGAAATGCACCCATGCTACAAGCCTGACCAATACACATGGTACTCACGTCTGGCTTAATAAATTGCATAGTGTCGTAGATGGACAAACCGGCGGTTACGGAGCCGCCTGGTGAATTAATGTAAAGGTGAATATCTTTATCTGGATTTTCAGCTTCGAGAAATAACAATTGGGCAACAACTAAATTAGCCATGTAGTCTTCTACTGGACCTACCAGAAAAATCACACGCTCTTTAAGTAAGCGTGAATAGATATCAAATGAACGTTCGCCGCGCGCCGTCTGTTCGATAACCATAGGCACAAGACCGCCGGCGCCCACAATTTCATTGGTTATAATTGACGATGTTTTTTTTGAGTAATCGTAAGACATAATGCCTTGTACCTTATTCGGGGGTTACAACAACTTTAAGTGCCGCTATCAAATAGGAAGCGCCAAAGTGGACAGAATTGACAATATGGAGCTTAACCTGTGATTTGATTATATGCCAGTATCAAGCGTAAATTGAGCAGAAATTACTAGGAAGGAAGGCCGCAAAGCAAACGCTTTGCGGCTTTTTTAAGCTGCTTTTAAAACTTAACGCTGAGCTTTAGCTTTGATGATTTCATCATAATTTGACGCAACTTCAGTTACTTTCGCACCGGCAAGAATATGATCAACCACTTGATCTTCCAACACAGCGGACTCAACACCAGCCAACAATTCACGATTACTGCTGTAATATTCAACCACTTCTTTAGGTTCTTGATAAGTAGAAGCAATGTCCTCAATCATTGAGCGCACACGCTTGGCATCCGGAGTTAACTTGGCAGACTTAATGATTTCGCCAACGATTAAACCCAAAGTTACACGACGCTGAGCCTCATCCTGAAACATGGTGTCAGGCAACAAAGATTTCACATCAAAATTTTGCTTCTGGCCACCAAAACGCTGCAACATTTGCTCGCGCAATGCATTTATTTCGTTACCAACCAAAGCTTTTGGTAAGTCTGTAGTATGCGAACCAATTAAATTATCCATTACTTGCGTTTTTATTTTCACTTTTAACGCATTAGATAATTCGCGCTCCATGTTAGCTTTGACTTCCTTACGGAATTGTTTTTCACCGCCCTTCTCTACACCAAACTTGGCGAAGAATTCTTTTTTCAATTCAGGGAGTTGTGCCTCAGATACAGAATTTACTTTAACAACAAATTGTACTTCTGCACCCTTCAATTCTTCAGCTTGATAATCGGCTGGAAAAGTAACCTTGATGGTTTTTTCTTTGCCAGCTTTTAAACCCACTATGCCTTCTTCAAAGCCAGGCACCATAGCTTTAGAACCCAATATCAAATCGTGATTTTCAGATTTACCACCGGCAAACTCAACGCCATCTTTGGTGCCAACAAAATTAATATTAACTTGATCACCTTCGGCCGCAGCTCTATCAACACCGCTCCAAGTAGTTTGCTGCTTACGCAGAACTTCTACCATATTATCAACGTCAGCTTCAGTCACTTCAGCGGTATGGCGAGTAATCTCATAAGCTGATAAATCACTTAATTTAACCGTCGGATACACTTCAAAAGTAGCGACATATTCAAGATCTTTACCCGCTGCCAATTGCTTGGGTTGAATGGACGGCTGACCCGCCGGCTTTACATTTTCTTTTTGAACTGCATCGTAAAACGAACGATTAATAACGTCACCCACAACTTCTTGACGGATACTGCCGCCAAAACGCTGTTTTACAACAGACATAGGAACTTTGCCCTTACGAAAGCCATTAATACGCACGTTAAGAGAAGCTTCTTTTAAACGCTTTTCGATTTCCGTTTCAACTTGGGCAGCGGGTACGCCAATTGTTAGACGACGTTCTAGACCAGAAGTGGTTTCAAGAGAAACTTGCATGTCTGCCTCGCGAGATAGATGTGAAGATGTTAGATGGAGCCGCATGGGCGACTCCGAGAAATTTAAATGGTGCGGACGGAGAGACTCGAACTCTCACACCTTGCGGCGCCAGAACCTAAACCTGGTGTGTCTACCAATTCCACCACGTCCGCATGCTTCAATAAACGAAGCGATTCTACTTGCAAGCTAACTGATTGATTTTTATGCGAATATTAAATTACGCATCAGCCCTACGCTTGAAGGGTGCGAATTGTGCCATAGAGCAATGCACTGTTCAACCGCTAGCGGGAATTTGTACTGAAATACATTTAAAATTCAGCACTAGTCGCGCGTTGGCGCAGGACAAGCTCCGCAAAACTCTCATACCAGGAAGCAATTAAGGTCGCATCAACCTGTATTAGATTAAAACTGGATTCAAGATTAACAATTTTAATTAAGAGTTCATTGTTTTGTTTATTGTTTAAAGCAACTGCAGGTACAGACCAGAGTGATTCATAGTAAGTGTGTAATTGCGTTGACCAGGAATTTACCTCTTTGCGTAAAGCGATTAACTCTTCCGCCTCGGAAGGATGTTTTCTTGCAGCTTGAAACGCGGCAATCAATTCAGCCTCTGTTTTAATACTGGCGCTATTTTTAAGCCAATAAGTTTCCGCAATTTCGTGTAAATAATGATGATAGGCACACATTAAATGGAAGGCAGCTGCCTCTTTAAGCGAATTTAAGCAAACCGCTGTCAATGTTGAATCATCTAGAGCTTGAACTAAGGATTTAGCGTATGCCAGCTTTTGATTAACGCAAGTGAGGGATAAATTGGGCATAGACCGCGCCTGATAAAAAACATGAACTCCAACATTCCCCTTTAGCGATAAATCGCGCAAGAGAAATGTCGGAATCATGTGGCATTGCGTGTGTGCAGTGAACTAAAGCAGAGCTATTTTGCCGATGCTTTCCACTTACCATTTTCATAAAAAGCTTTCCAGCCGGTGGCTTTGCCATCCACTTCGGTCTGTACATATTGCTCTTTGGTTTTGCGACTAAAGCGAACTATGGATTTAATACCATTAGGATCAGTAACAGGTGCAGACAATAAAAAATGATATTTTGGATCAATTTTGTCTTTAACCGTTAATAATTCTGCTACTAAAGGTGCGCGAGTTTCGCGATTTTTGGGGAACTGACTGGCCGCAAGAAACAAACCTGCGGCACCATCGCGCAATACATAGTGATCGTCAACTTTTTCGCAACGCAAATCGGCCATAACGATAGGATCAACCTTCGGAGGTGCAGCCTCACCGCTCTTTAATAGCTTGCGAGTGTTTTTACATTCATCGTTAGTGCAACCAAAATATTTACCGAAGCGACCCGTTTTGAGCTGCATTTGGCTGCCGCATTTATCGCACTCAAGTGAAGGGCCTTCGTAACCCTTCAACTTATAAGTGCCCTGTTCAACTTCATAGCCCGCACAATCAGGATTATTGCCGCAAATATGCAATTTGCGCGATTCATCCAACAAATAAGAGTCCATTGCTGAATTACAAATTTTGCAGCGATGTTTGGTACGCAATTGCCTGGATTCAGCCTCTTCATCTTCATCAGCATCTACAGCTTCATCGCCAGACACCAAATTCATGGTGTTTTTGCAACGCTCTTTCGGCGGCAAGGCGTACCCGGAACAGCCTAGAAAGACGCCGGTGCTACCCGTGCGAATTTGCATATGGCGGCCACACAGGGTGCAAGGAATATCAGTTTCAGTTGGGTCATTAGCGCGCATGCCTTTGGCTGCACTGGACGCTAACTTAAGTTTTTTACTAAAACCCGAGTAAAACTCGTCCAACACTTTGCGCCAGTTTTTGCCACCCTGAGCGACCACATCGAGCGACTCTTCCATATTCGCCGTGAAACTATAATCCATTAAATCATCAAAACTTTCCACCAAACGCTCGGTAACAATATCGCCCATTTTCTCCGCGTAAAAACGGCGGTTTTCAATACGCGCATAACCGCGATCTTGAATGGTAGAGATAATCGCCGCATAAGTAGACGGGCGGCCTATGGCACGTTTTTCCAACTCTTTCACCAAACTTGCTTCACTGTAGCGCGCGGTAGGCTTGGTAAAATGTTGCGTTGGATTAACTTTAATAAGCGGTAGGACCTGACCTACTTTGAGATCAGGAAGCACCACATCTTCATCTTTTTTGATAACTTGTGGCAGTACTTTTGTAAAACCATCAAAACGTATCACTCGACCACGTGTGCGTAGTTCGAATTCGCCAGCATTAACTACCACGCTGGTGCTCGTGTATTCCGCAGGGCTCATTTGACAGGCGACGAATTGTTGCCAAATCAAGGTATATAAACGCTCAGCATCGCGCTCCATAGCAGCTAACTGATTGGGTAACACACTAACGTCTGAGGGACGAATCGCCTCATGCGCCTCCTGGGCACCTTCTTTACTTGAATAAGCGACAGGAGTTTCAGGCAAGTAACGCTTGCCATAAGTTTCTCCAATGTAATCACGACAGGCTTCAACAGCATCTTTGCTTAGATTCGTAGAATCAGTACGCATGTAGGTGATGTAGCCTCCCTCATACAAGCGCTGCGCCATCATCATAGTTTTCTTTACACCAAAACCTAATCGGGTGCTGGCCGCTTGCTGCAACGTAGATGTAATAAAAGGTGCAGAAGGTTTTGATTGCGTCGGCTTATCTTCGCGGCTAACCACAGTGTAAGTAGATGCTTGCAGACTTTTAACGGCTGCCATCGCCTGAGCTTCATTGACAGGCTTGAAGGCTTCGTCATTTTGCTTTTTAACTTCGAAAGGGACGCTTTCACTTTTGCTAGCTTTCAAATCGGTAAATACTGTCCAATATTCTTCCGGAATAAATGCCCGAATTTCTCGTTCACGCTCCACCACTAGCCGCACAGCTACAGATTGCACTCGACCTGCAGATAAACCGCGAGCCACCTTTTCCCAAAGTAACGGGGATACCATATAGCCCACAACACGATCCAAAAAGCGGCGCGCCTGCTGAGCATCCACGCGATTTTGATCTATAGGACCGGGGCTTTTGAATGCGTTTTGAATCGCGGTTTGTGTAATTTCATTAAATACCACTCGGCGATATCGGGCTGAATCACCACCTATAGCCTCACGCAAGTGCCATGCGATGGCTTCTCCCTCTCTATCCAAGTCGGTTGCGAGATAGATGATGTCGGCTTTTTCGGCGAGCTTTTTCAGTTCTTCCACAACTTTTTCTTTACCAGGAAGAATTTCGTAATGCGCTTCCCAATTATTATCCGGGTCGATACCCATGCGGTTAATAAGTTGTGTTTTACCCTTTTTGGCTTGATAAACCGCTTTATCTTCAGGAGACATTTTGCGTGTCGCGGCAGCTTGTTTAGCCCGCTCCTTCGCATCCACGGGTTTAGCGCCGCCACTGGTGGGCAGGTCGCGAATATGACCAATACTGGATTTAACAATAAAATCGTTGCCGAGATACTTATTAATTGTCTTGGCTTTAGCGGGTGATTCTACAATAACTAAGGATTTGCCCATGGTTAAAATATCTTTCTCATCGAATAAGTGTATAGAGGCGATAGAGCATGTCGCCCGAGGTAAAGCAAAGCATAGACATAAGTTGACTGTTTTGCCGCAAAGGTGCGCATATATAAGACCTGCAGCTGCAGGGGTCAAGCAAATGTTAGTGTTAGTTGGCCTTAAACCTGCTCTTTTGGCCTGATTTGCAATGCATTCAGCACTTCCAACAACTCAATAATTTGTAACAATACCTGGTCGCCGCCGCGTTCTTGCCAGTACACACAAACACCTTTGCTGCCCACACTCACCCCACGCACAGACTCTGGCAGCACTGGCAAATATTTCTGGAGAGTGGCTTGCTCCGCTGCTGTCGCACGCAAATTGCCCTGCCATGCCCAGAAATCTAAAAAGTGAATTTTATGGGCATAACTGGCGCGCAACAAAAACCAATCGTCATTGAGTTGATGATCCGCTGGCGCAATAAAATACACCGGAAGAGGAGCTGGTTTTTCACTTTCCGTTGGTTGTTGGGGTAAATTCCTAACCGTAACGCGAATGTTTTTTGCAAGCGCAAGTGCACGTAACCGAGCTTTATTTTTTTGTGCAGGACTCGGTCGCATCATCATGGCTGGACCAACAACCAAAGCCACTGCTATGACTATTATGATAAAAATCCACATTTATATATTTCTCTGCAACTGGATAGCGACGAAATAACTGGATAGCTGCTCGTTTTCTATCTAGCCTGTAGTTAAGATTATTTTGATCACAAGGGGTAAATTATGACTTCATCTGCCAATAAAGATTCTGCATGTCTATACCACCACATTTTAGTAGGCGTTGATTTATCGGAAGAAGCATCCTTAGTACTCGACAAAGCCGTAAAAATTGCTCGGGCATGTAGCGCGCAATTAAGCATTGCTCACGTATTGGAGCCAATCACCTTTGCGTATGGCGGTGATATGCCGTTGGATATTTCTGAAGTGCAACAGCAACAAATTCAACGCGCAGAAAAAACATTACAAGCTCTCGCACAAAATATCGACATGGCTATTCAACAGGAACACGTTTTGGTAGGCCAACCCGCTAATGAATTACATTTCCTGGCGCAGCAACAAGGCGCAGATTTAATTATTGTCGGTAGTCATGGTCGCAAAGGTTTTGCACTCCTGCTCGGGTCAACCCCGAACAGTGTGTTACACGGAGCAACCTGCGATGTGCTGGCCGTTTTCGTCCACCACAAGACTGATTAATTATTCTGCTTGCTGCATATTTTCCAACTCAGCCCAGCGTTCAAAGTAATTTTCCAATTGCAGCTCAGCCTGCGCTAATACTTGCAATTTTTCTTCGCGTACTTTCAACACTTGGGAATAAAAGTCTGTCGCAGATATTTCTTTTTTTAATTCAGTTATTTTTTGCTCTACAACCTCGATAAGCTTTGGCAACTCATCAAATTCTTTTTGAAATTTATAACTTAACTTTTTCATGCGTGGTTGAATTTTGGGTAGATTATTAGCGGCTGCTATTTCTACAACAGCGTTTCCCGAGTTCGCGGATGTCACTGGCTGAACGACAGATTGAGTGAGACCTACATCGTCTTCAGGCAAATCAGATTCAGTCCATTTGCCGCCCTGGCGCAACCAGTCATCATAACCGCCTATATATTCCAGCACATTTCCCCGACCCTCAAAGGCAATAACGCTGCTGACAATGTTATTGAGGAATGCACGATCATGGCTAACCAATAAGACTGTACCTTGATAATCCGTTAAAATTTCTTCAAGCAATTCTAATGTTTCAACATCCAAATCGTTAGTCGGCTCATCGAGCACTAACAAATTGGCTGACTTACTAAATAACTTCGCCAACAAAACTCGATTGCGCTCACCACCAGATAATGCACGCAACGGAGTCCGTGCGCGCTCACCACTGAATAGGAAATCGCTCAAATAAGAAAATATATGTTTCGATTTTCCATCAATTTCAATAAATTCGCGACCTTCGGCGATATTGTCTACCGCACTTTGATTTAAATCCAATTGGTCGCGCAGCTGATCAAAATAAGCCACCGATAAATTAGTGCCCAGTCGCACATTCCCTTTTTGCGCTTGCAGCTCACCCAAAATCAATTTAAGAACCGTACTTTTTCCCGCTCCATTGGCGCCAACCAGACCAATGCGATCACCGCGCACAATAGTAGTTGAAAAATTCTCAACAATTTTTTTATTGCCCCAGGCATAAGACACATTAGTTAGTTCAGCTACCAGCTTGCCGGAGGCTTCACCACTCGCCAGCGAAAAGCTCGCCTTTCCTATCACTTCACGGCGTTCTGAACGCACATTGCGCAATTCTTTTAATGCGCGAACTCGACCTTCATTGCGCGTCCGACGCGCTTTAATACCCTGACGAATCCAAACTTCTTCTTCAGCAAGTCGCTTATCAAATAAGTCGTTGTGACGCGCTTCTTCGGCCAGAGCTTGTTCGCGATAAACCAAATAGCTAGCGTAATCTCCAGACCAATAACGCAAATTACCACGATCCAATTCAACAATATGGGTGGCTAAATTTTGTAACAGCGAACGGTCATGCGTAATAAAAACCAACGCACCATTAAAATTAAGTAATTGTTTTTCTAACCAATCAATTGCAGCAATATCCAAATGGTTGGTAGGCTCATCAAGCAACAACACATCCGGATCTAATACCAGCGCGCGCGCCAGCGCCACGCGACGACGCCACCCGCCTGACAATTCGCTCATAAATTTTTCGGCGGGCAAATCTAACCGCGTTAAAATCGATTCAACTTTTTGTTGCATTAACCAACCATCACGCGCCTCAATATCGTGCTGTAGCTTTTCCATGCGAGCCATGATTTCATCGGTAAATTCTGTACCGTGAGCAAGATGGTGATATTCACTCAACAAACTACCCAGACCAGGAAAAGCGCTCGCCACCAAGTCAAATACCAACTGGTCATCAGCATCCGGCAAATCTTGCTCCAACCGTGCGATTCGAATACCATTTTGTAAGACCACTTCGCCCTTATCTAAATCAACTTCTCCAGCAATAACCTTTAACAAACTGGATTTGCCCGCACCGTTGCGCCCAATCAGACATAAACGCTGGCCTTTTTCCACAACTAATTCAACGCCGTCAAGTAACACTTGCAGACCATAACTTAAATAAGCTTTTTCGATTTTAATAAGAGACATAGAGATAACTACTAAGGAATATTTGAGGAAAGCTAATGCACTTACAAGAAGGACAGAAACATAAATGGGAAATCAAAAAGCACATACATAAATTTTTTATAACATTCTATTTATTTAACAAAATTAACTTGGTACCGCTCAGCACATCATGCAGCATGCGTTTTTGTGGATGCAAAAACCTGCACCAATAACCAAAACCTAACAGCAATAAAGACAATATCGCGGCCAAACTACGGAGTGCACATTGCTGATAATTAGCATGCTGATTTGTTTGTGCATCCACCATTTTAAATCGCCAGGTTTTCATCGCTAAAGTTTGGCCAAACCTGTGCCAAAAATACATGTAAAACAACACCAACATCGCCAGCCAACCCAAAGTGATTAAACTTCCAGATACTATATTCCATTGAATTCTCTGACCTACTTCAGGCTGCCCCTGAATGAGTACACGTAACCCCACCACTAAAGCGCCGTAAGCGATACTAACAGCCGCCAACAGCAAGCTGTCATAAACCATCGCCGCGATAATTCGAAGCATACCTGGGGTTTGATATTCGGTGGGTGATGTTGATTGTAATATTTTCATGCGACTCGTAATGATGGAACCAGTAATTCTGATAATCAATGACTGTAATGAATTAGCGACGGGTTGTTTAAATCAATATGCCGACCAATACCAATGACTCCATGCCCCTGTAAAGTTGTTTCCTCACGACGCAAATAGATCGGAGACTTGTGCTCCGCACAAACATAAGTACCGTTAGTGGAGTGATCGATTAACACATATTTTCCACGGCGAAATGCAATATGGCAATGTTCGCGTGAACAAAGCACTTCATCAAAAAAAAGATCTGACTTATTCGCATCACGCCCAATAAAAAAGGGTGTCTGATCTGGCAGCAAGCTGATCGTTTTATTTCCAAAGGTTAAGATAAGTTGAAAATTAGCAACGAAACGCGAAAGCTCCTGCGTAGGCATCAATTGCGTGGAAGAATCCTGCTGACCAGCCACTTCCCATGCCAACCGATAAATAATCGTCTTGTGGCTTTCGCCTTTGATATGGATACGATCAAACAGTTGGCACTGTTGAATCAGAGCATTATCAAGATTATCCACAACCCCTTGGGTCAACACAATCTGATTTGCTCGAGCAATATGTGCTACGAAAGCAGCGTCATTTACGGTATCACCAAAAGCGTCATTGTGCGTTAGCACCGTATCGCCAAAAGAAATACCAATGCGAATGCCCAAACCCGTTTCAGCGAATTCAAGACTGGAGCGTTGTTGAATGGCAATTGCCGCTTCACAGGCTGCGTTAGCACTATCAAAACGCGCCATCACCTCATCACCAATAGTTTTTACCACGGTTCCCTCACGGACAATAGTGGAGGAGGCCATAAAGCTTATTGCGTAATCAAGAAGCGCTTTAGCCTCTTGGTTGCCCAGACTCTTGTAGAGTGCCGAGCTACCCGAAACGTCAGCAAACATAATGGCTTGTGGGGTATTAAGATCAGACATATGTGGAAAATAGCTCTGAAGCAAATAGGGATTCTAACAGGCACATGAGTTAAAAAAACAATCGATATGCAAATTAGCAGCCATAGGACAGCTAAAATGGACAAATTACTCATAAAAACAAATATCGTCAAATAATCATTCCTAAAATTAAATTAATTTTCCCTTCCATATCCTACCTGGCACTGATTAATTTATAGACTCACTACTTAATGTGGGGATGCCCCGAACTCAATAAATACCTGGCTGACCCTATGGACAAGATGCATTGAACCCGTGGAATGCTCACTAAATCCACACTTCGTGCCCTGATTTTTAAATGTTTCTTTAATAGCTGGCTGCTTCACGAAGCACCAGCACGGTACCCGTTACCGCGCATACCAATGCAACATAATATCGTCTCACTAAGTACGCAGCGGGTCTCAGCGCATTGTATCAACTGCAGAAACAGCCCAGCCTCATGATTCAACATGAAAAGCGGCAGTCACTACTAACAAGAAAAGTTTTAGGAGTGTGCGAAGACTAATTAGCAGGTACAAAAAAGCTTTGGAAAGTTCGTAGCAGTGGAGGAAGACGCAATGACAAGACAATTAATCTCGGCTAAATGGAACACGCTTAAGCACGCCCCATTAAAAGAATTCAAAAAGTGCTTGAGCAAGCACCATCGGGCGTTAATTAGGCATTCTTTTCCAAATAGCACTTCCCTGAGCACAGCTTGTTATTTCATCAACTTACATAATTATAGGTTTATTGGATAACTCATTCTTGTCATCGAGTGGTATAGGGAAATGTTTTTGTAACAGCTGCGTGACTGCATCAATGCCAGAAATAACACCTTGGTGAAAATTATTTTCCTTAAAATAACTTTCCATACTGACACATATCTTTTCCCACTCTTCCGGCCCCACTTTTTTATAAATACCACGATCAGCAATAATTTCTATGTCTCTGTCAGCGAGCAAGAGGTAAATAAGCACACCATTATTAAGCTCGGTATCCCAAATTCTTAATTGCGAAAATATATCTATGGCCCGAGCTTGAGCAGTTTGATCTTTAAATAACCGCACACCGTCCAGTGCCCCTTCAACTACAAACCTGATCTCTCCCGAATGAAGATTTTCGCTGGTTTTAATTTCTTGTTCTATGGCAGCCATGGTTGCAACAGGAAAGTGGCGATTGACTAGCCAATCGCTCGTTAACAAATGCTTAGCAATACGCTTTATATTCATGGCTACCATCTCCCCGAAGCGCCGCCGCCGCCAAAACCACCACCGCCTCCACCGAAGCCACCACCACCAAAACCTCCCGACCCAAAACCACCGCCGAAGCCACCCATCCCGCGTCCGCCGCCGCCACCCATCAAGGTAAATATCAACGCAATGATTCCAGCAAGGAAAGCAATAGAAATGACGCCCACCAACATCCAGGCAACTACGGCAACAATTCCGCCAGTCGCAATGGAACCAAAAATCTTACCGAATATGGAGCGCAAGATTCCACCTATTACTAACGCTGCCACAATAATAACGGGTAAATATTGTTGAATTCCTTTATTGGTTGTGCCGGTAACCGCACGAGGCTCAGGCAAAGGCTCACCGTCTACTACGCGTATTATCTGATCCACGCCGGCCGTTATACCGCTATAGAAATCGCCTTGCTTAAAATGCGGAGTGATTGTTTCTGCAATGATGCGTTTTGCAATAGCGTCATTTAAAACACCTTCGAGGCCGTAACCTACCTCAATCCGTAGCGCACGATCATTTTTAGCGATAATTAGCAAAACTCCATCATCTATTTTTTTGCGCCCCAGTTTCCATTGATCTACTACGCGTAACGCGTATTGTTCGATAGCTTCGGGCTCGGTGGTAGGCACCATAAGTACAACGAGCTGACTGCCTTTACGAGTTTCAAAACCTTGTAATTTTTGCTCCAGGTTGGCCAGCTGCTGACTATCGAGAGTAGCAGTTTGATCTATCACACGAGCGGTCAATGGTGGCACAGCAACTTCAGCTAGTGCGCAACTTTGCCAATAGCACATAAAGAGAATGAATAAGATATTCATTCTACGCAGCTGAATTAGTGCACTGCCATAGTTCATTGCGGAGTAACTTCCTGTGGGCTGCCTGGCTGCGGACTGATTGGTGCGGAATCAAAATTAACTGCAGGAGGTTTAGCAATTTCTTTTTCATTTTCTACGGTGAAATTAGGCTTGGTTTCATAGCCAAAAATTTTAGCTGTGAGGTTAGAAGGAAAAGAACGCACAGTTACATTGTATTCTTGAACTGAAGTTATATAGCGATTTCGCGCAACAGCAATCCGATTTTCAGTGCCTTCCAATTGCGCTTGCAAATCACGAAAATTAGCATCCGATTTTAATTGTGGATAGTTCTCTGCCACTACTAACAATCTGGCAAGTGAACTTGACAATTCCGCTTGCGCCGCTTGAAATTTGGCAAATGCAGATGGATCGTTGATAAGTTCTGGGGTGGCCTGAATACTGCCAACTCTCGCACGCGCGTTAGTGACGCCAAGCAATATGGCCTGTTCGTGTGCGGCAAAACCTTTAACCGTATTGACTAAATTAGGCACTAGATCTGCACGACGCTGATATTGGTTAAGTACTTCAGACCAACTTGATTTCACCTGCTCATCATTGGTTTGGATTTTGTTATAACCACACCCGGATATACTGAATGCTGCAACCAACGCAAGAACTTTCCATAATTTACCCATATTCGTTTCTCCGAAAATTAATTTTTCTGCTATTTTTAGCTAGCATAAAAATTTAACAAAAAATTGTAAAAGAATTATTTTTTCAACACACGATCAGCATAGGCATCGTAGTTTTCACTGTTTACACGATCTACCAACATTTGCATCATAGCCTCCATTATTTCCATTCTTTTTTCCAACATATTATTGCGTGCTTCCATTTCACAATACGTGTCGCACTTCATACTAGATTTTTTTTCGCCGCTTGGATTTGTCGCTAGCATGTCCATCTTTTGCGCACTACACATTCTCGCGATGTCGTTCATCATAGCCATCCCACCTTGCATGGTTTGCATGTGTTCGGTCATATGCGCTTTGCGCTCCTCGGGAGTTTTTGCACTCATCATTTTTTCATGCATCTCATGCATGGCTTTCATATGGCTGTCCATTTTCTCCATGGATTCTTGTTCCATCGATCGCTGAGCCATTGGCTTATTAACCGACACGGTTTTGCTATCAATGTTTGATATCTTGCTGGAGGCCGCATAAGGGTAATGAGCTTTGTGATCAGCTTCATGCGCAGCGACGGCGTAGGTACCCCCAAAAGTGCAAACACTCAAAACTGCAATGGAAAAAATAATTTTCATAATAAATCCCGATAATAAGTTGGATACTTTTTAACAAAAACATAAGTTAAGTTATTTAATTGTCTAAACGCCAAGAATAAACTCAGCACCCTAACTTTACCGGTTAACAATGGCACAATTACACGATCTTAAATTTAATCTACATCAAACAAGAATGTTATAAGCTCTGACCGCCGCCACAACAGCGGTCATGCGCAACATATTAATCTTCCCAATATCCCTTACGCCCATAATGTGAATGAATACCTTTTTCGTGCTCGCGGTTGAAAGGAACATCGGGATCAAAAAGCGGTGCATCTTGCACTTGTTGCTGCGTTAAACTGACATAAACCTTGGAGTCCACCCAATTAACTTCTTCAATCCACTCCGGCGCTATAAGTACTTTATGGCCAGACCACCAATTACTAGTATCCACAATACAGTAGCGAATCGCCCAGCTTTCCTCATCAATGAGCATGTCCTTAACATGGCCAATATCACCATTTGTCGCATGAAGATGATAGCCAGCAACGTCGTCGTAACTGCGAAGGTGGTGATCATAGTGCTGTGCAGTTTCCTGGCTCGTTATATCGAGACCCATTTGCTGTGCACTGGGATGATCGGGGACGAGCAAGAATGGAGTTGGATAAGGCCCCCAAAGACCCGTATTACCCCAGTAAAAAGGAAAACCGTAGTAACTAAGAAAATCTATTTCATATTGTCGGGAAACCGGTTTTTCAGTATCAATATCGGGGCAATTTTTCACTTGCTCCATTGAAATGGATACATGTAACGTTTTGGCTTCGCGATCTATATTTTTTATTGCAATGGGTGAAAGCAAAACTTTGCGGCTAGAAAGCCAAGAGCCGGTTTCAACAACCAGATATCGTACAACCCATTTCCTATCGTCAAAATAAAAGTCCTTTACCTGGCCAAGAGTGCCATCAGTGGCATGAATGGTGAAGTTTTCTAAATCATTTAGGGTGTGCATCATAGGAATACCTTACTCGATGTCAGAATAATTGCGATTCGGAAACTGAATTTGCGCTTAAAGCATAGTTTGAATCAGTTCGCTGGCGAACAAACGACAAAGCCCTCTATCAAATTTACTTTTAAAATGTCCATAACAACATTGAAATGAACCTGTATATAATGCGCTGATGAGAATTAGCGACTCAGTCGCGACAGCCAATGAAACTCAAAGTAAACAAATTTAGATACGATAAAATTCAAGCGAGCATTAAATGAAGGTTCCATTTTTAAATGATTTATTCACGGATATTGGAATAGCGGAAACAACCTGGCAAGGAAGCATTAAAATATTTTCTGTTGTTTTACTCACTTTCCTTGCTAGCTTCGTCGCGCTTTGGTTATTGCGGATTTTGAAGAGACGTTTTGCTCGCACCGATAATCCTTGGGATGATGCTTTACTATTAGCTGCCCGCAAACCTCTTACCATAATTATTTGGATTATTGGCTTATCTTTTGCCGCCTCTGTAGCGGACGATGTATCCGGTATAAAATTTTATAGCTTCGCTGCGCCCGCAAGGCACCTTGGCATCATCCTGATGATTGGCTGGTTTATTCTCAGGTTTATTAGTGGTGTTGAAAGTATTTTAATTTCACCCACTGAAATGAAAAAACCTATCGATAAAACTACTGTTTCGGCCATGGGAAAGCTATTGCGTGGCTCAATCGTAATTACGACTGCTTTAATCGTTTTGCAATCGCTGGGTTACAGCATTGCGGGCATCTTAGCGTTTGGTGGAATTGGTGGCATTGCCATTGGTTTTGCGGCGAAAGATTTGTTGGCAAATTTTTTTGGTGGGTTAATGGTTTATCTCGATCGCCCGTTTAATGTAGGTGATTCGGTCCGCTCACCAGACCGAAATATAGAAGGTACGGTTGAAGTTATTGGCTGGCGCCTTACGACTATAAGGACCTTTGATAAGCGTCCGCTGTATGTTCCCAACGCAACTTTCGCCACCATTTCAGTTGAAAACCTGTCGCGCATGAGCCATAGATTTATTAACGAAAAAATTGGCATTCGCTACGAAGATGCACACCTAATGGATAAACTCGTTGCTGATATCAAGCAGATGTTGCTTGAAGATGAAAAAATTGATAACAATCAAAATGTCATCGTAAATTTTACAGAGTTCAATAGTTCGTCACTGAATTTATGTGTATCTGCATTTACCGAAGCAACCGATCAGATAGAATTTCATCAGGTTAAACATAATATCTTATTAAAAATTTATTCCATTATCAGCAATCAGGGCGTAACAATTGCGTCACCAACGGCTGCACCAGCGCAGCCTTCTCCGCAAGTCCCAAAGTTGTCATTATCACCGTCCAGCACTAGCTAACTATGAGTATTTGTTTAAAAACATTATCGTTCTGGCTTGATAATTACATAGCCGTAGCCGACATTGAGTGAGGCGTTGAATAATCTGTGTCATCCACACTGGAGCCATAAATGATTGAATTTCGTATCGAACACGACACCATGGGCGAGGTACAAGTACCCACTTCAGCTCTTTACGGCGCCCAAACACAGCGTGCCGTTGAAAATTTTGTTATCAGCGGGTTGCACTTACCCGCACGCTTTATTCACGCCGTTGCGCATATCAAGAAAGCTGCCGCACAAACCAATTTGCAATTAGGTTTATTGGATGCACAAATTACTCAGGGAATAATAAAAGCGAGTGAGGCAATCATCGCCGGTGAGCATGCGAACCAATTTCCTGTTGATGTATTTCAGACAGGCTCCGGCACCAGCACCAATATGAACGTGAATGAAGTGATTGCGCATTTGGCAAGCGATCTCACCGGACAAAAAGTGCACGCCAACGATCATGTCAATATGAGCCAAAGCAGCAACGACACAATCCCGAGTGCCATTCATATCAGTGCGGCGTTAGCATTTGAACAACAGTTGATTCCTGCGTTAGAGAATTTACACACTTGTTTGTTGGGCAAAGCCGAACATTTGCAGGATATTGTTAAAACGGGACGCACGCATTTGATGGATGCTATGCCACTTACGTTTGGGCAAGAAATTAGTGGCTGGGCCAACCAAATTGAAAGTAACTATGTGCGGTTGCAAACGGCACTGCCGCAACTGCTCCAGCTCGCGCAAGGCGGTACAGCGGTTGGCACTGGAGTAAATGCGCATCCAGAATTTGCACTTAAATTTGCTGAAAATTTAAGTGCAAACACAGATTTATTTTTTACTCCGGCAGATAATTTTTTTGCACTTTTAAGCGCACAAGATACGGCAGTGGGCATATCCGGCCAACTAAAAACATTGGCGGTAAGCCTGATGAAAATTGCCAATGATTTACGCTGGATGAACTCAGGCCCGCTGGCAGGAATTGCTGAAATTAATTTGCAAGCACTACAACCTGGTTCATCTATTATGCCCGGCAAAGTAAATCCGGTGATCCCCGAAGCGGTTTGTATGGTCTGTGCTCAGGTAATTGGTAATGATGCGGGTATTACGATTGCTGGACAATCGGGCAACTTTCAATTGAATGTAATGCTGCCACTTATTGCTTATAATTTGTTGCAATCCATTGCGTTATTAAGTAATGCCTGCACGCAACTCGCCGATAATGCCATAGCTGGCTTTACGGTAAACCTAACCAATATTGATCAATCACTTTCGCGCAATCCAATTCTGGTAACAGCGCTTAATTCTCTTATTGGTTATGAGAACGCAGCCGCTATTGCAAAAAAAGCTTATCAAGAAAATCGGCCAATCATTGATGTTGCTGAACAGGAAACGCAAATTTCGCGCGCTGAGCTGGAACGTCTATTAAATCCAAAAGCATTAACAGGACAAGATTAATTAGAGAGTGACTCCTTCCGCAAGCGCGTATCGAATCTATCGACAACCGGTGCCCAATCTGCATCGTCTTTTATTCCATCACGTAAAAACTGTGCCTGCGCAGGAGTCCAAAAAGGAGCTTTCCATAGTGTGATTTCCGCGTCTAACGGGCGATGTGCCTCGATAAATGCTTCAATATCTTCTGCGGAAGATGGTAGACCAAGCTGATCAAAAAGGGTTTTAAAGCAAGGCTCTTGGATATCCATGGTAATTTCCTGCTGCGATTAAATGGATTTAAAATGTATCACTCATTATTAAATTTCACTGTTAACCAACAAACTGAACTTATCCATTATTTTTTACGCTGTCTTAATCTTTCGTTTCAATCACTCTAATTGTTTAATTAACGCCCGCTGATCGCAACCATTGCTGTAATTGTGGCAATGTCATAGCTCCTGAAATTCTCTGCGCTTCTTTTCCTTGCTTGAATAAAATTAATGTTGGAATACTGCGTATCGCCCAACGTTGCGCGATGCTCGGGACCAGTTCCGTATTAAGCTTTGCCAACCGCAATTTGGGTTCTAATATTCCTGCAGCCTGTTCAAACACTGGCGCAAAACTTTTACAAGGCCCACACCAGGGTGCCCAGCAATCTACTAATACAGGAATGTCATTTTTTCCTAAAGTCGCAGCAACATTACCCGGATTTATTTCAAGCGCTTTAGCCATGAATAAAGGTTTTTTGCATTTGCCACAGACTGGTTTATCACCCAGGCGAGCTTCAGGTACGCGATTCGTAGAAAAACAATGGGGGCAATTAATTTGCAGTGTGTTCATTAGCAGTCCTCTTTATTTGCATCAGCCTAACCTATTTTGATTGGCTACTGTTTTTTTAAACAACTTTTTCGCAATAGGCAAATATAGCGAATACTTTGGGCTGGGATGAGTTAAATTCAACTGTTATTACTATGTGCGTTGGCCCTAATGCAGTTGCTGCAATAAAACGCTCTCACCTACCGGCTTAAATTTGCCTCATTCTTTAACAGTCAAATTAGTATTAGAGAATGAACTAACTTTTGACTATCTTGCACTTTCGCTGCGTAAGTCTGCTTCCAAATTCGATCCGATGGATCTTTTCAGGTCAGGTGTCATCTAGCGGTTTGCTGTAATCAACATGGGCACTAAGATCTAATTCCAAAGCCAACCAAGTAATAGTCTTATTGACTTGAAGCTTTTGCTAAAGCACTGTGGTAATGTTTCGCCTCCGTGCTGGCGGCCTAGCCGTTCGCAGGATCAACCCAATAGCAAATTGCTTCCCTTATAATTTTTATAAATTAGGAATTGCCATGAACGACTCATCCAATGAGAGGAACATGTCCTCTATTGTCCTTATTAGTATTATTGCCACCCTCGGTGGCTTTCTGTTTGGTTTCGATAGCGGAGTTATTAACGGTACTGTTGATGGCCTTAAACTGGCGTTTCAGTCAGAATCTGCGGGTGCAGGTTTCAATGTTGCTTCCATTCTTTTAGGTTGTGCGGTGGGTGCATTTTTTGCCGGTACCCTGGCGGACACTTATGGTCGTCGCAGCATCCTTATTGTCTCATCAGTTCTTTTTATATTGTCGGCATGGGGTGCTGGCATTTCCAACACCTCGCTGGAGTTCGTCATTTATCGATTAATCGGCGGTCTGGCGATCGGTGCAGCAAGTATTATTTGCCCTGCTTATATTAGCGAATTAGTACCCGCCGAATATCGTGGAAAACTCAGCTCAATTCAGCAAATCGCCATTATTTCCGGCCTGACGGCGGCAGCACTTAGCAATTATTTTTTGGCGACTGCCGCGGGCTCCTCGATAAGCGAGTTCTGGCTTGGTTACACGGCGTGGCGCTGGATGTTCTGGATGGGTATTATTCCTGCTGTCATCTTTCTTATTACTTTGCTGACCATCCCGGAAAGTCCGCGTTACCTGGTCGCTAGAGGTAAAAAGGAGAAAGCATTAGGGGTGCTAACAAAACTGTATGGTGCTAAAACTGCTACTAAAACCGTAGCTGATATTTATGATTCTATTGCTCATGATCATCAACCCGCCTTTTCTGATTTAATCGATAAGAAAAAAAACCGCATTCGCCCCATTGTGTGGGTAGGCATTGGATTAGCAGTGCTGCAGCAATTTGTTGGCATCAACGTAGTGTTTTACTACGGCGCCGTGCTCTGGCAAGCAGCAGGCTTTTCTGAAAGTGATTCTCTGTTTATTAGTGTGGTTTCTGGTGCTGTTTCCATAGGCGCATGCTTAATTACTTTCTTTTTGGTGGACAAAATCGGTCGCAAGCCACTGCTATTGATAGGTTCTGTTGGCATGACCATTACTCTCGCTTTGGTAGCTTTTGCCTTTGCCGGAGCGCCATTGGACGCCAAGGGTAGTTTGATATTAACCGGATCCATGGGCTTACTCGCACTTATTGCCGCTAACCTTTATGTGATTTTCTTTAACATGTCCTGGGGCCCTGTGGTGTGGATCATGCTGGGTGAAATGTTTCCCAATCAGATTCGTGGTACAGGCTTGGCTATCGCAGGTCTGGCGCAATGGATTGCGAATTTCATCATCACCCTTACCTTCCCCATGCTGCTTGCTTCAGCACTGGGCTTAGCTGGTGCCTACAGCATTTATGCAGCCTGCTCATTGTTCTCAGTGTTTTTTGTAATTTGGTGGGTGAAAGAAACTAAGGGTATAGAGTTGGAAGACATGCAAGGTTGATATTTTGTTAACAATTGAATCAACGTGTTAATAAATTTGTTTTACCTCAATTAGAGCCTTTTTTGTCTGAATGTATTTAAAGCCCAAAAACCACCTTCGGGTGGTTTTTTTATAAATTTTTTTCGATATAAAATCGTTGATAATTAGATGATATCCCTATAAACGCAATGCGACTTTACAGCAACAGCTTGCTAGTCATAAAATTTTAATAAATGATAGCAATCACACCTTCTCAATATTCTTTATATTATTTATGTAGTGCCTTGACGCATTGCTTCTATACTTAAATAAGATTTTGAGGATATGAAGATGAAAATTTTTATATATAAATACGGCCCTCTGTACATAACATTATTAATAATATTATTAATGCCCGCCTGCACTATTAATCCGCAAAAAATGACCAAGGTGGAATATCCCGCTGAAATGTCTGACTTACTATCGGGACAAAAATTGATTGGCTATGAAATTAAAGAGAATGAGTTGCCACATATAAATTTGCTCGCCATTACACCGGAAATGGCGAGATTTGCTGAACAAGCTATAGCCAATAAAGCAGATCTTTTCGACAAGGTTAAAGCATTGCATATGGCCCTACTCAAACCCGTAGCGCAAGGAGGCAGAGAAATAACTTACAGTGCATTTACCACAGAAACTCCCATCAAAACATTTAACGATCGTAAAGCTAACTGCCTTAGTTTTACTTTGCTGTATGTCGCACTAGCCCGACATTTAGGAATAGATGCACATGTTAATGAAGTTATAGTTCCACCTAAATGGGATATGCGAGAAAGTGGCCAGCTGTACTATATGCAACATGTTAATGTAAAAATATCCCTTCGTAATAATCTGAATAGTCAGCACATTGGTTCTTTTTCATTAATACCAGATCAAGCCATTATTGATTTAGCGATGAGCTTATACAGGCCGACATATCCCCAAAAAACCATTACCGATGAATTAGCAGCGGCGAAATTTTACAGTAACCGCGGAATGGAATTTTCCGCTGAAGGTAACTACCGGGATGCGTTTTTATATTTGCGCAAAGCAATACAAATAGACAGTCAGCAAAGCTATATCTGGAATAATTTTGGCAGTCTCTATCGTCGCAATGAATTGTTTCAGGCAACAGAGATTATTTATTTATACGGTCTTAAACTGAACCCTGATGACCTTACCATCATGAACAATTTGTCAGGAGTTTATCAAAAAACAGGTGATACTAACCAAGCCACTCTTTTCTATAATCTGGCGACTCGACATCGCCAAGCAAACCCCTATTACCAATACATTTTGGCACACTCCGCCTTTGATAGCGGAGATTATATAAAAGCGCTCATGTACGTAAAACGCGCAATTAATCGCGAAAAGACTGAACCCCGTTTTTATCAGCTGACCGCCAGAATTTATGAACAACTAGGTGAACCGAAACAAGTTGACATGATGACGAAAAAATACAAATCATTATTGGCAGCAGCGCATTGAGTTACATCTCGAATAAAGATCCTTAAAATCTTCTCTACATAAGACAAATTTTACAACCCGGCAGCTAGTCGCTTAAATCAGTGACCCCCCAAGTTTGCATTTATCTTGCAATTTATTCTTTTATTCTGCTGCCTTCAACCATAGCAATTTTCTGCACGCTGGTTTATCTTCGCTGCATCTTAACTTCATGGTCGTGACCCTCATGATTAACAAAATTAGTATGCGCACCAATGCTATTAACTCTGCGAGCATCGAAGAGTTACAAGATACCATTACGCGTTTTCAGCGGATTTTTAATGGCACTGGCTACGGTTTTTGGGAATGGGATTTGAGCACCCAACATATTGATTGGTCCGGCGGTTTTTGGGAGCGGATGGGCTACACCGAAGAAGATGATAAAGATCTTAGCCATGCCAGTACAATCTGGGGTTACATGCATGAAGATGATCGCGAGTTTATCATTGAATCAGCACGCCACCATTTTCGTACCGATGAGCCCATTGATTTTACGTATCGTATTCGCACCAAAAAGGGTGACTACATTTGGACACACGTACGCGCCAATTCAGTTCGCGATGAAAATGGTCGCGTTATTTTTATGTCAGGAATTAATTTCGATGTTAGCGCCCTGAAAGAAGCTGAAGAAGCACTACGTGAATCAGAAGCCCGGCAAGAGCGCATTATTCAATCTACCAATGATGGCATTTGGGAATGGTACGCGCATGGCGGTTTCCATTTTTCCAGCCGCTGCTGGGAGCTAATTGGCTACGACGCTAAAGATGATGAACTCACCGATGGCAAAGATAGATTGCAGGTGTGGCGAAAACATATACATTCAGAAGATTTACCAAAATTCGATATTGCTTTGGCTGAGCATTTGGCCGGAAAAGGCCCGTTTGATCTCGAATATCGCCTAATCGGTAGAAATAAAGAAACGCATTGGGTGCGCGCCCGCGGCCGAGCTAGTTTTAATAGTCAGGGCAAACCAATACGCATGTCCGGTTCGAACATGGATATGACGCGAATTAAACGCGCGGAAGAACGCGTTATGTTAGCAAAAGAAGCAGCGGAAAAAGCTAACCAGGCAAAGTCAGAATTTTTATCGAGCATGAGCCACGAATTACGCACTCCGCTCAATGCTATTTTGGGTTACACACAATTATTTGAATACGATTTGAATTTAACGCAACGACAAATAACCAATGTGCGCGAAATCCGTAAAGCTGGCGATCATTTATTGCAACTCATTAATGATGTTCTCGATCTTGCAAAAATTGAATCGGGAAAAATGACCGTTTCTCTAGAACCAGTCCTGGTAGCAAGAATCGTTGCTGAGGCCTTCACGCTGGTGCATCCACAATCAAATGCCAAACAAATTAGTTTGTCTGCAGCAATGAATAGCTTTGAAAATTTATATGTCACTGCTGATAATGTTCGCTTGAAACAAGCATTAATTAACTTACTCAGCAATGCCGTGAAATACAATAATCCCGGTGGCGAAGTTGAAGTGCATTTGCAATTAATTGCCAATAATAAATTACGCATCACCGTACGCGATAATGGCAAGGGGATTCCCGCAAATCGTCAAGCCGAAGTGTTTCAACCGTTCAATCGATTAAGTGCGGAATTCAGCAACATTGAAGGCTCGGGCGTTGGCTTGGTCATTACCAAGCAGCTGGTGGAGATGATGAACGGCCAACTTGATTTCCACAGTACGGAGAGTGTAGGCACAGAATTTTGGATTGATTTGCCGCTGGCAAGTGAATGGAATAAAGAGCCGCATGGCGTGACCAAGTCAGCAGATTATCAGCTGACAAATTTAGCTTTTCGAGAAAATAAAAAAATTCTCTACATCGAAGATAACCCTACCAATATACGCTTACTGGAACAATTCTTTTCGCAGCATCCCCACATAACCCTGGAAATCGCTGAAGAGCCTTTTTTGGGTATATACAAAGCACGCAGTACACCACCTGATTTAATTATTTTAGATATTAATTTACCCGGGATGGATGGTTTCGAAGTGCTTGAGGTTTTAAAAAATGATGCCGTGACAAAAAATATTCCAGTTATTGGTTTATCAGCTAATGCCATGCCTTACGACGTAGAGCGCGGAATGAAATGTGGTTTTAATGATTATTTGACCAAACCGGTAGATATTAATCGTTTGATTAAAACGCTGAATCAGTTTTTGTGCAGGTAAAGCTATCGCAGAAAATATTGCAAAACTATAAAAAAGGGTGCGACATGTCGCACCCTTTTTTATTAGCAGTTCTCGCAAAAATTATTTTAAATAGCCTAAGTTCTTCTGCACAATTTGTAAAATCGGCTTGAATACTTTAGGTCCGCAAGCAACAATATTTCCGGAATCCAAATATTCCGCTCCGCCATTAAAATCACTGACCAAACCACCCGCTTCCGTCACTAACAAAATACCCGCCGCAATATCCCAGGCATTTAAATTCATTTCCCAAAATCCATCGAAACGCCCTGCTGCCACATAGGCTAAATCCAATGCAGCCGAACCTGCACGGCGAATACCGGCTGTCTCGCCAGCAATTTCTTGCACACAAGCGAGGTAAGGTCCTATATGTTCGAGCGAATAACCACTAAATGGAATACCGGTACCAATTAAAGCACCTTCCAATCCCCGGCGAGGAGAAACTCGCATACGGCGATCATTGAGCTTGGCGCCGCGGCCACGACTGGCGGTAAATTCTTCGCGCTTAATCGGATCAATAATAACTGCGTGTTCAAGCTGGCCTTTATATTTGCAGGCGATTGATACGGAAAAATGGGGAACACCGTGAATAAAATTTGTGGTGCCATCGAGAGGGTCAATAATCCATTCGTAATCCGGATTTTTGCCAGGTTGCACACCGCCCTCTTCGCCACGAAAAGTATGGTCAGGATAAGCCTTACGGAGATGGTAGATAATTTCTTTTTCAGCGGCTTTATCAACTTCGGTTACAAAATCATTGTGACTTTTATATTCAAAGGCAACCAAATCAATACGTTCAAAAGCACGTTCAATCAGTTCAGCTGCTTTGCGACCAGCGCGCAAAGCAATCGTTAACATGGGTTCCATAGGGCACCAAATAGCAAAAGGGGGGTGGGTTGTAAAAGAACGTGGCCGCAGACGCATCAATGAAATGTCGTCTCTCGCCGAGGGCGCGCAGTATACCAGCCAAGTTGATTTATCTCTAGCTGCTTTTGATTAACTTAACTCGGATTAATCAGGTTGCTGGCGTAGGATTTACCGGTGCAGATTTAACCCGGCTAAAACTCAAGATCGCTAACGAAATAATAAATAGGTTAACAATAAATATCTGATGGTAACCGTATAAATCAGCCACAACTCCGACCATTAAACTACTGATTAAATTGCCCATATGAGTTGTGTTAGTGTAAAACGCCGAGGCCACGCCAGAACGTCCTGGCAACAAGTCCTGAATAATCGAAACCCCCAATCCAGCCAATACCCCAATAAAGATTGCGTTAAAAATCTGCAACACAAAAAGTTGCCAAAGCGCGACTGCAAAATAGACTCCCAAATAAAGAATCAATGCCGATATTCCTGCCAACTTAATCATGCTGATGACCTTAACCCGCGCAGCGTAATGGCCTGCTAAGAGCATGAAAGGTATCTCTAAAAAAGCTGTAGTGCCCATTATCCAGCCCAACCATTCTGTACTCACGCCAAGGTTATCTTTCAGGTGCAATGGAACACTGATCAGATAGGCATTATTCGCGCCCCACATCAACGAAAAGCCAATTAAACTCAACCATAGTGCTTTATTTTGGGTGGAATTGAGTGGTTGCAACGCTGGTTTTTCTACTGCCAGAAGACGATCACGAGGAGAGTCCAAATGCGGCAATAATTTCATGGCCAACAACGCGACCAAGGTGAACAGTCCCGCCGCCAAAAAGTACATGAACTTAAAACCCATAAAATGTGCTAACAGAAAACCTATAGGTGGCCCAGCAACCCAGGCAATCGCAATTTGTGCACGAACAATGGCATTAAATAACGGGATTCTTTCAGCGGGAATGTTGCGCTCAGCATAATCAAGGCTGTAGGCCATTATTTGCGGAAAGGCCACCATGGACAAACTGAGTAAAAAAATAACTGTGGCGGCAACTACCCAATACAGACGTGAGTAAGCTAAAACCACACACACCAACGCACCGACCAAACAACAAAAGGTGACGAGTGGACGACGATCTCGCAATTTATCTGACCAGTACCCAAGAATATGGTTATAAAACATGCTTGCCAGAGCAATGCCAGCAAAAGGAATGCCGACCAATAGAGGGCGGACGCCTATTTCTTTAGCTAAAAACAAACTTAAGGTAGGTAATATCAGGGCGCCAACAAAACCAATCGTACAAAACAAGGCGTAAATGCCCAAAGCAGCAGGGCGAAATAATGGCGTCACGGGGATAATCCGACAAATGAAATTACTAGAAGAAAACAACTTGCGCTAGAATAGCCGAAAATTTTGCAGCTTTATTAATATTTTCATTTCTATACACATCATTCACACCAATATCTTCAAAAAACGGTTTATCACATGTACTGCATTAGCGTTCAAATTCAACCGGAATTTTTAACAAGCTTTAACAAAAGCGATTTTCTGTTGCGGGTAAGAGCTGCAGGCCGTTCCCCGGAAATCGATGATTTCCTGGAAAAAGGTCAACGTTATTTACAGTTTAATTTTTTTACAGAACAGCCAAAATTACTCTGGCAAGAATTGCAAATGGCGCTGTATAACAATCCTGACTACAGTGAAATCATCAAGCCAATTTCAATTGTGATTTGCGAAGATGAAAGTGCCAGTGAATGCCTATTGCTGCATCATTTTGATCGCAATGAAAAGCCTGATCAGCTCTTATAAATTAGCCTGCACTCATAATCAGCAAGCGTCCATAAATTAGCCTGCTCTCATAAATCAGCAAGCTTTCATAATTAGACAGCTCTCCCAAATACTTCAGCTGCCGCAAAAGGTTTATATGTCAATAAATTGGTTCCCTGGTCACATGCACAAGGCGCGCAAGGAAATCGCCGAAGTCATGCCGCAAGTTGATGTCATCATCGAGGTGCTCGATGCACGCATACCCTTCTCCAGCGAGAATCCCCTTGTACCCTCTTTGCGCGGCAATACGCCGTGTATTAAATTATTAAACAAAGCTGATTTAGCTGACCCGGACATCACTGCACTTTGGGTAGCGGAAATGGAAAAAACTCAAGGTGTAAAAGCGCTGCCAGTTAGCCAACAACACCCCGAGCAAATCCGGCAATTATTACGACTTTGTGAAACGCTTTTACCGGAGCGCAATTTAGTACTGCGCCCTGCCCGCGCAATGATCATGGGTATTCCCAACGTGGGAAAATCCACCATTATTAATACACTCGCGGGACGTGTCATCGCACGCACTGGCAACGAAGCAGGCATCACCAAATCCCAGCAAAAAATTAAATTGGATAATGGGATTTTATTAACCGATACGCCCGGATTTTTATGGCCAAAACTAAGCCCCCCGACTTGCGGTTATCGTTTAGCCGTCACCGGCGCAATCAAAGATACGGTGTTTGATTATGCTGACATCGCATTATTTGCTGCAGAATACTTATTGAAAGCTTATCCCGACGCATTAAAAACACGCTTTAAACTGGAAGAATTACCGGAGAGCGACCTGGAGCTACTCGATGCAATCGGCGTAAAACGTGGCTGCACACGAAAAGGTGGCGGCGTTGAAATTCAAAAAGTTTCCTCATTATTAATTACCGAGCTACGCGCAGGCTTACTGGGCAGAATCAGTTTTGAAACTCCCGAGATGACCACAAAAGAAGAAGAGGATTGTAAAATTTTCGAGGCGAAAAAAGCTGAGGAGAAAGCAGAAAGTGACAGGATTCGGCGTTTAAAAACCAAAAAAAATCGTCGTTAACATGACTAATAAACGAAATTAATTCGACCCATTTAAGACACTGTGGACATAACGCACAAGTTCCTCATTGCCATTGACAACTTTCATATCCGCAGGGAGTTTGCGGGTATGCCATAGCACCTCCCAATCCAGGTGCTCACCAGGCGCTAAGGTAACAAGTGCACTTTGTTGATTCAATTCCATATAGGTTTTTTGATCATTTACATAGAGCTCTATCTCGCCTTCACCAGCCGCCACCAATTCTACTGGCACATCGTTAAATTCTTTCACTAATAAATAGCCATTATTTGCATAGGCAAGCCAGCCTTCTTTCCCATCAGTATTAATTTTATGGTGATTATCAAGGATCTTGCTTGCGTCATAAGTGAACCAGGAAATTTCACGAATAGACTCAACAACAATTGGATAAAAAATACCAAATGAAGCTTCTGTATCGCCTTGAGGAAAAAAAACAGTTCCCTTGGGTGGTACCCGTGTAACTTCCCAAGCTGCTACGTTTTTTTCTACATTACTGCGGTTATAGATTGAGTATTTAACGCTGAGGCATTTTTTATTCTGGTTAACACCATAATTTTTAACGAATTGATAACCCGTCGTTTCATCAACAGCACTGGTGAAAATAATATGATCATTATCTAATGAGACCTTATATGGTCCGCTATCTAAAGCGGCAACCGGCGGCCAAAACCAATCGCTCTGTGGGCTAGACCAAAATGTGCCGCCCCAAACCATGGTGTGCGTAAGATCGGCAGTGAACAACATTTCCTGCCCGGCAACCTTGAGTGATGAAATCCGCCCGCCAATATCTGCCACAACCGTTAACTGAGTATCGTCTTGGGCAATAGTGTATTTATTCCCTTTTTGCGTAACGAATGCCGGTTGTTGATGTATAACATCCAGGGGTTTTTCACTGCGATCACAAGCGACCAGCAATCCAGCCAACCCCACAATCAGCATTAATTGATAAAATAATTTCATTAAACCCCAAAATCTCAAAACCCATTCGCGGTAGGAAGGACAAGTCATGCAAAAAAGATAGCCTAGCAGAAAATCGGGACTTTACTGACGCAATGCCAGCGAACCGGTATTTTATCCCATTAATTAACGAAATAAGTTTCTCGTTTAGTAAAGCAACGTAAATAATTTGCGCTGAAACTCAATGGCCAGAGGATCGCCCTTACCGAGTACTACTAATAAGTCAGTTAAAGTTTTTCGGGCTTGACCGTCGCCATAGCTACGATTATTTCGCAAAATATCAATTAACAATTCCAGCGCAGGGCGATAATCCTTCGCTCGAACATACTCTAAAGCTAGCCGATAAGCTGCATCAAGATTGCCAGAATCACTGGCATATGCGGACTCGAGCGCAAGTAATTCAGGGGATTTAGCTTTTTGTTTGTTTAACGTTATTTCAGCAATAAGCTCATCATATTGCTCATTTCGATCCGCCGCTTTAATCGTACTTAAAATAGCTTCTGCACTTTCAAGGCGATTTAAAGCAATGTTACTTTGAGCCAGCAAAAAAGCTATAGCGGCAAGATGTTTAGACTCGTCATAAGCCTTGCGTAATAGTGGTAAAGCACTCGCATAATCACCGGCAGCCATAAATTGTTGCGCTTCGGCAAGTGGCAACTCCCAAGGCTTGGGTAAATACTTCTCTAACAACTCACGCACTTGTATTTCAGTTTGAGCGCCGATAAAACCGTCGATGGGCTGGCCATCTCTTATCACCATCACAGTGGGTAAACTGCGCACGCCAAATTGCGATGCAATCACATTTTGTTCATCGGCATTCACCTTAGCGAGCAAAAAAGCGCTGTTAAATTGTGTCGCAAATTTTTCTAAAATCGGCATCAGTAATTTACACGGAGCAAACCGGTCAGACCAAAAATAAACGACTACCGGGCGCTTAAAAGACTCATCAATTAATAATTGCTGTGCATTTTCTAAAGTGATATCAATACTATTCATTTATAACGACTCCATCTCACGTAAAGTTACGGCAACATTTTCCAGCGCGCTGGAAACATAAGCAATTGTTTCCGTAATAGTAACGGTTAGACTCATAGTTTTATCGGCGAGTTTACACAGCTCTTGCAGCTCATCTGCGGCAAAAAAATAAATGCTAACTTTGGGTAACGCATCAATTGCTGCGGCATTGGTTTTCCACCACACATCTAAACCGCGGCCGTAACTAAATACTTTTACGGCGACTGATTGGCTGGACGCCTTTTTTAAACGATCGGGGGCTGGCTGACCCACTTCGATCCATTCCAAAATGCGGCCATCATCGTGCTTGAGCCATAACTCAGGATCTTCTGCTGCGGACAAGCCCCGCGCAAAACTTAAACTTTCCGCAGCGCGATAACAAAAGGCTAGAATACGCACCATCATACGCTCGATAGTTTCCGAGGGATGCAAGGCAATGGTTAAATTGTAATCACCATACACATTGCGATCCATGTCAGAAAGCGTAAGGTTAAGTTTATGGATAGTCGGCTTTTCTGCCACAATTTTTCTCACTTATTAAGTTGATGATGCTACACACTACTAATGACTAAGACTTCTTTTGAAATACCGCAAAAATTTGAGCTCACTGTAACAAAACCTGAGCAAACCGCACTGGATTTATTAGCCGAAGGTACAGGGCTTTCCAAGCAGCGGATTAAAGACGCCATGAACAAGGGCGCCGTTTGGTGGACACTAAAAGGCAAAACGCTACGTATGCGTCGGGCCACCAAAGTATTAAATAAAGGCTCAAAAATTCAATTTTTTTACGACGAACAAGTGCTCGCACGCAAACCCGAAACACCTACATTAATTTACGATGCAAACCGTTATAGCATATGGTTTAAACCGGCAGGCATGTTAGCGCAAGGTTCGCAATGGGGCGACCACTGTAGCATTTTACGTTGGGTAGAAGTGAATGGCCAATATGACCCGGCCTCGAAGCGCGAATGTTATTTAGTACACCGGCTGGACGCGGATGCAAAAGGCTTGATGATCATCGCTCATGATAGCCAAAGTGCGGCCAAACTATCGGTTTTATTCCAGGGTCGCGATATCAAAAAATATTATCAAGCCTGGGTAGTGGATGATTGTGAAATGCCCGAAGCGGGACTGACTTTAAGCTATGAACTGGATGGAAAATCGGCCATCACTCACCTTAAAAAAATTGGTTTCGCTAACAATAAAACGTTATTAGATGTGCATATTGAAACGGGTAGGAAACACCAGATTCGCCGTCATCTTGCCAATATTGGCCACGCCATTGTTGGCGACAAATTATATGGCGTTAAATCAAGTTCAGCTTTGCAACTGTTGGCTTATAGGTTGGAGTTTGAATGCCCATTTAACCTGCAACATTTAATCGTTGAATTACCGAAAGAACAACAATTTTCGTTGACAACATAGCTCTTAAATTTTACTAAACACAACAGTAGCATTCAGCATTTCCGCACACCGCAGAAATGCTGAAAATGTTCTTAAAATTGATAATAAAGACTTAGCCCTGTTTGAAATAATTTTACTTTTTTATCTGCGTAGTAATCATCGACGTCTTCTAATGTAGCTCTGGCCTGATCATAACTAAGGCGAAGCCTTAAGCCATTGTTAATGCGATACTCACCACCAACACCAAAGGTGTTGCCAACACCGGCCCATGATTCATCATCATCCGAATACCAACCGTTGTTTCTATATTCTTCGGTATAAGCTATGGAGGCAAAACCAGCTTTAAAATACAGGGCGACTTGGTCATTTATCGCCAGCGTAAATTTGGGAGTCAGTGATCCACTTGCAAAACCAGCTGAACGAATGCCTGAGTTCCTTTCATCTGTTTCATTAACCAAAAATGAACTTTCCAGTCCAAACCACGGGGAAAAATTATAACCGCCAAACACGCCAAAGCTCGTATCCGTATTTTTCCATGTGCCATAATCTTTTAACTCGGAAGATTGACTGCCAAGATACCCGCCGACATACCACCCAGTATCATTCGTCACTTCATCTTGCGCAAAAACGCTAGTGGAGAAAACAAAAACCAGTGAAGTTAAAGCAATTTTTTTAAATATCATACGATCCTTCCTCAAAAATGTAATTGGAGATTAAAGTCTATTCAGTTGTGACAATGGTAGCCACTGATAATTTGTATCAGAGTGTATCGGGATGTATCGGAATAAATATTACCCGCTATATTGAAAGACGGTCGCATGGATCACAACAAAGGCAATAATTGTATATAAACGAAATAGGAAGGAACAACATTAAGGGAATTAATATTCACTACTTGTACGTGACTTTGAAAAATAAATATATGCGCACAAATTTCGCATCTATTTCCAAATTTAATCACTCATATAAAAAAATAGCGCCTTGCGGCGCTATCTTTTGATCACTCAGGCCGCATATGCGGAAATAACAACACATCACGGATGGATGGCGCATTGGCAAACAACATCACCAAACGATCAATACCAATACCCTCGCCTGCCGTTGGCGGTAAACCGTATTCCAGGGCGCGGACAAAGTCAGCATCGTAATGCATGGCTTCATCATCACCTTCATCTTTTTCTCGCACTTGTTGCATAAAACGTTCAGCTTGATCTTCCGCATCATTTAATTCGGAAAAACCATTGGCAAGTTCACGGCCACCAATAAAAAACTCAAAGCGATCAGTCACTGCTGGATTATCATCGTTGCGGCGCGCCAATGGTGAAACTTCAATAGGATATTCAGTAATAAAAGTGGGCTGATCTAATTTATGCTCTACAGTTTCTTCAAAAATTTCTATATGAATTTTTCCAAGACCGTAAGAATCCTTAATGTGAATTCCTAAATCTTTGGCCACTTTAGTAGCGCTTTCAATAGTGCTCAATTGTTCGCGGGTGATGGTTGGGTTGTATTGCAATACCGAGTCAACTACCGACAGACGCGCAAAGGGTTTACCAAAATCATATTCACTGTCCTGATATTTCAGTGTGGTAGTGCCCATGACTTCCAAACACATTTTTCGCAGCATATCTTCAGTCAAATCCATCAAGTCTTTGTAATCAGCATAGGCTTGATAAAATTCCATCATGGTGAATTCAGGATTGTGGCGTGTTGAGACGCCTTCATTACGAAAGTTGCGATTGATTTCAAACACACGTTCAAAACCACCGACAACCAAACGCTTTAAATATAATTCGGGGGCAATACGTAAATACATTTCCATATCGAGCGCATTGTGGTGCGTAACAAATGGCTTCGCCGATGCACCGCCAGGAATCACATGCAGCATGGGCGTCTCTACTTCCATAAAATCGCGGCCCACCATATATTGGCGAATAAAATTAATGCATTTCGAACGCAGGCGGAAAGTGTCACGCACTTCGGGGTTTACAATCAAATCAACGTAGCGTTGACGATAACGAATCTCCTGATCGTGCAAGCCGTGATATTTATCAGGCAATGGACGCAAGGCTTTGGTGAGCAGTTGATACTCTTCCAGGTTCACATACAAGTCGCCTTTGCCGGATTTATGCAGCGCACCTTTGATACCAACAATATCGCCGATATCCCACACACCCCATTTTTCTTTAATCACTTCTTGTGTAGTTTTATCCGCATATAACTGGATGGTGCCATCGCCATCTTGTAATACTAAAAACGGGCCGCGCTTCGCCATGATACGACCGGCAACACTCACAACATGATTTAATGCTTCCAATTCTTCTTTGGTTTTTTCACCGAAGGCATTTTGCAACTCAAGGCTCTTGTGTTTGCGTTGGAAATCATTCGGAAAGGCATTGCCTTTCTCGCGAATTGCATCGAGCTTACTGCGACGTTCCGCAATAAGTTTATTTTCATCTTGTGCTGTTACTGGAGTATTTTCATTAGTCATAATGTTCACTGCTTATGTAGGGGCGCCGCTTGCTGCGCCCTATTACTTTTTAGAGCGCGGCAAGCAGCGCCCCTACGGATGTTTAATTTTGGGAGCAATAAGCGGCGCCCTGTTGTTGCATTTTTAGGGCGCAGCAAGCGGCGCCCCTACAATTACAATCCAGCTTTTAAACTTTCCACCATAAATTGATCCAAAGCACCGTCCAATACCGCTTGGCAATTACTGGTTTGTACGTTGGTGCGTAGATCTTTTATGCGCGAATCGTCCAATACGTATGAACGAATTTGGCTACCCCAACCAATATCAGATTTGTTGTCTTCAAGGGTTTGTTTTTCTGCATTACGTTTTAACATTTCATGTTCATACATACGCGCGCGCAACATTTTGTAAGCTTCATCGCGGTTCTGATGTTGCGAACGTTGATTTTGGCATTGCACGACTATATTGGTGGGGATATGCGTAATACGTACCGCGGAGTCGGTCTTGTTAACGTGCTGACCACCGGCACCACTGGCGCGATAGGTATCAATGCGTAAATCTGAAGGGTTGATATCGATTTCAAAACTGTCATCAACTTCCGGTGATACAAATACCGAGCAAAATGAAGTGTGGCGGCGATTGCCGGAATCAAATGGCGATTTACGTACCAAACGGTGTACGCCTGTTTCCGTGCGCAACCAGCCAAAGGCATACTCGCCTTCGTAGTGGATAGTCGCACTTTTTATACCTGCCACATCCCCTGCAGAACATTCTTCGAGGGTAGTTTTAAAACCTTTGGCTTCGCCCCAACGCAGATACATTCGCAGTACCATTTCCGCCCAATCTTGCGCTTCAGTACCGCCGGAGCCGGATTGAATATCGAGGTACGCATTGTTTGGGTCCATTTCGCCAGAAAACATTCGGCGAAACTCCAATGCAGCGAGTTGTTGATCAAGGCGTTCGATTTCTACTTCTACATCCGTAACACTGGCCTGGTCGTCTTCTTCAACGGCCATATCCAGCAATTCCCGGCAGTCACTAACGCCTTTATCCAGATCATCAATGGTTTTAACCACCATTTCCAATGCCGAACGTTCACGACCTAAGGCTTGGGCACGTTCGGGATTTTCCCAAACGTTGGCTTCACCCAACTCTAATTCAACTTCATTGAGCCGTTCTTTCTTGATTTCATAGTCAAAGATACCCCCTAAGCACATTAGTGCGCTCACTGAGGTCTTTAAGAGAATTGAGTAGCGGATTAATTTCCATAATAAATTGACTGCAACGATAAAAAGTTGCGCATTCTACCTTAGCGCGCACATGAATTCTATTTTCACAGCGATTTAATAACGCCTGCAGCATCTATAAATAAACATGCCGATATCACTTTCATAAAAAATCATTTTACTTATGAGTAACTACTCATAACGTAAAGCTTCAGCCGGTTGCACCCGACTGGCTCGCCAGGCAGGATATAAAGACGCAAAAAAACTAATGATTAATGCAGTTGATAGCACTTGCAGAACATCAGACCATTGCAAATCTGAAGGTAAATAGCTTATGGGATACACATCTGAGTGTAAGAATTGCACACCACTTAATTTTTCAATTCCACTGACGAGATCAGTCACAACGAAAGAAAGTAAGACCCCCACCACTCCACCAATAGCCGTACCTATAAAGCCGATCAAACCACCCTGCACCATAAAAATTCCGATGATTTCAGAGCTGGACGCGCCGAGCGTACGCAATATTGCAATGTCGCCTTGCTTATCGACAACCACCATAATTAAGGTTGATACCAGGTTAAACGCGGCAATGGCAATAATTAACAGTAATAACATACTCACCATCTGTTTAGACATATGAATAGCGTGATAAACATTGCCATAGGTTCGCGTCCAGTCTGACGGGTAATATCCACTGGGCAAATTACTCACCACATCAAACACGATATTAGATGCTTCAAATAAATCGTTAACCTGCAAACGTATGCCACTCACCTTACCGGGAAATTGCGAAACCTGTGAAGCTGCATCTAAATTCATCAGCGCCAGCGACTGATCAACTTCGGTATTACTTTTTAAAATAGCCAATACTTCCAACATCAATACGCTAGGTGTTAAGTCAGTTGTAGCGCCACTGGAATTGTTACCGACATTGCTGTGCGGAATAATTAACGTAATTTTTTCACCGACACTTACACGCAATTTATCTGCAATGCCCTGGCCAATAATAACGGCTTGAGCACTATCTTGCAGCGCCGCAAAAGTACCTGCGGGCAAGTAATGTTCGAGCACACTGAGTTTGGATTCAGCAGCCGGATTAATGCCAAATAAATTAATCGGCGATACACGTTTTTGATAAGACAATAACCCTTGAATTTGTACAAAAGGCGCTGCCGCGATAACATTTTTATTCGTTTTTATTTGCGCAATTAATTCTTCATAGTTATCTATGCCGTCGCGATGGTAAATCATGGCTTGCGGCATAATACCAAGAATACGCTCGCGTAATTCCTTATCAAAACCATTCATGATTGACATAACGACAATCAACAAAGCAACACCAATGACCAAACCTGCGGTAGAGAGTCGCGATATAAAAGAAACCAATTGACTGTGACGACGCGAGATGCCGTAGCGCGCGCCCATCATAAAAGTAAACTTATTAAATATTTTATTGAATAACATTAAATCAACTCATCATTTAATAATTTATCGCCACTAGTTTTATCTTCAGACAGCTTATTAGCAGGCACTTCCCCAATAGGCAGCTCACCATTAAACAACTCACCATCAATAATAGTTAGCGTGCGATCCATTTTTGCTGCAAGACGTAAATCATGTGTCACTACAATAAAACTTGTGCCTATAGACTGATTTAACTCCAGCATGAGTTCCTGAATGCTATCTGCCGAATGTGTATCTAAATTACCCGTGGGCTCATCCATTAAGACGCAAGCGGGTGAAGTGACTAACGCCCGTGCAATGGCTACACGTTGCCGTTCGCCGCCCGAAAGCTCTGAGGGCTTGTGCTCCAGACGGTGGCCGAGGCCAACGCGCTGTAGCATGGCTATAGCTTTTTCTTTTGCTTCCTGTACGTGCATCTTACCAATCAATAACGGCATGCTTACATTTTCTTGCGCAGTAAACTCCGGGAGTAAATGATGAAACTGGTAGACAAAACCTAAACTGCGATTGCGTAATCTGCCGCGCTCATCGGCATTTAAGCTTGACAACAATTGGCCCACCACTTCTACTTCACCAACATCGGGAATATCCAAGCCACCTAAAATATTGAGTAGGGTAGATTTACCCGAGCCAGAGGCGCCGACTATGGCTACGCGCTCACCGGCGCGTATCGCCATGTTAATACCGCGCAATACAATGACCGATAAATCGCCTTGTCCATAATGTTTATTCACATTGCGACAGGATAAAACGACAGTTTGATTATTCATAACGGAGGGCCTCAGCCGGCTCAATTTTTGCGGCGCGATAAGCGGGATATAAAGTTGCTAAAAAACTTAAGACAAGTGCAGTAGTGCAAATCACGAGAATATCTTGCCACAACAATAACGAAGGTAGACCGCTAATAAAATACACTTCTGGATCAAAAAAATGTATGCCAAATATTTTTTCAATCAGCGCCATAATCGGATTGATAGTTTTCGCAATAATACAACCGGCAACAGCACCCAGGAATGTTCCAAAAAAACCAATGGCACTACCTTGCACAATGAAAATTGCCATCACCTGCCTCGCGGTTAAACCCAGAGTACGCAATACGGCAATGTCGGCACGCTTATCTGCAACCATTAATACCAGGCTGGAAACTATATTAAACACCGCAATAAAAATAAGAATATTTAATAAAACACCGGTAACAATTTTTTCCATTTTAACCGACTGAAATAAATTTCCCTGGGTTTTGCTCCAATCGGTAACTGCGTATTCGTTAGCAATTTTTTGATTAAACTCTTGCGCTAATTCGTTCATCACTGCGCCTGCTTCATACAGGTCTGTCACTTTCACATGCAAGCCTTGCGGACCTTGCAGGCGAAAAAATTTTTGCGCGTCCTGCAAATGAATAATCGCTAGCTGCTGGTCTATTTGCGCTCCCACCTCAAACACACCCACGAGAGTAAAACTTTTGGTACGCGGATAAATACCGGCCGGAGTAATGGTGATTTCCGGCGAGGTAATCATTACCTTATCACCCAGAGCTAAACCTAAAGTGCGTGCCGCCAGGCTTCCCATAACCACACCAAACTCGCCAGCCCGCAGTTCTTGCAAAGAGCCGACCAGCATGTGCTCGCCAATGACCGAAATTTTTATTTCTTCTTCTGGCAAAATACCTTGTATTTGTATCCCCTCAATGCCACCGGCATAACTAATCAGCGCATCGCCCGCAATGTAGGGAGCGGCACCTATTACTTTGGGGTGCTGTCTAACCTGCAGCGCAGCTTCTTGCCAATGTTCTAAATAAGGTGAGTGGTCGATATAACCGTGGGGAACAACGCTAAGTAAACGTTGCTTTATCTCGCGATCAAAGCCGTTCATAACCGACATGACAATAATTAAGGCCATTACCCCCAACGCCATACCAACCAGTGAAAAGGTACTAATAAACGAAATAAATTGATTGCGGCGCTTGGCTCGGGTGTATCGCAAGCCGATATAGAGAGGAATATTTTTAATCATGGCTTTAGTCGTTTTTAATAATGGACGCATTAAACCTAAGTCGCCGCCATAGCACAAGACACGGAGCTGAAAGAGCAGCAAAACATAGAAGATTGGCGACTTTGTGCTATGTTTAGGAAGGCTAGGCCCGTTACGGAGCCCCTGCTGATAACACAATGTCTGGAACACACCGCTGAGTGCAGAACATGTCTGAACGCCGTAGCTATTTTCGTATCGATGAGAGCATCGCCCTGGAGTACAAAGTCATTGATGCCAAATCGGCAAACGCTGTTATACCCGAAACCTTATTCGGCAATGCCAGCTCACTGAAACTTTACAGCGAACTCAAAAAAATAGATCAGGATAATGCCCAGCTATTGCATCAGATTAAAGAACTGAGTCGGCCACTTGCCGAATATTTGCACAACCTGAATCGCAAGATTGAACTGCTTGGCCAGGAGCTAATGGCCGAACAAAAACCAAAACCACCGGCCAGCACCATTCGCCAGGTTAACCTTAGTGAGGACGGTATCTCTTTTGGCGGTACGCAATCGGTTTCAGCGGCCCAACTTATTGCCCTGCATTTGGTCTTCTTGCCCAGCAATGCCGGCCTGGTTGTAGTTGCAAAAATCATTCGTTGCGACACCAGTGCTAGCGGTGAATATCAAATCGCGGCAAAATTTCATAAGATCACGGAAACTCAGCAACAATTAATCGGCCAGCAAATCATGCGCGCGCAAATGGCAGAAAAGCGTCGTCTTCAACAATCGCAGGAATAAACGAGATGAAAAAAATATCGAGATTAGAATGTATATTTATTACGTTACTAGCCAGTCAAACATTCTTTGCCGGTTCACTCTATGCTGAAAATATAAAAATTCCCGTTGGCTCACAAATGCCGGAGCTCGACAATACAGCTCGCCCTAAAACCGGAATGACTAAAACTCTTGTAAAAAATCAATTTGGTGAACCTGCAAAACAAAACCCCGCTAAAGGCCAGCCACCTATATCAAGCTGGGAATATGCTGATTTTATTGTTTATTTTGAATCGGATCATGTAATCCACAGCGTGTTGAAACCCAGACTACATGAATCCACGGAAACGGTAATCGAAGAAACGGTTGAAATGAAAGAAGAAGATTTAACGTTAAAATAAAATGTAAAGACTGATCCTCTGCAATTAGCACCGTATTACAATGCAGTCAGGCATTCGTCCGAATGAGCTCTATGGCAGCTTTTCTCTATAAAAAAACATTGCGTATAAAAATTGCAACCACAGGAGAAAGTAAATTAATTCCCTAGACACAGCTCCCCTGGCACCAGGCATACATCTGTTAGTTGACTATTGGGGAGCACAGCACTTGCAAGATGTTGCCGCCATTGAAGCTGCATTTACACTTGCAATTAAGGCTTGCGGAGCCACACTATTACATATTCAGCTACATTCGTTTGGTGAAGAATCCGGTGTTACAGGGGTGGCAGTATTGGCGGAATCCCATATGAGTATTCATACTTGGCCGGAAATAGATTATCTTGCACTGGACATTTTTATGTGTGGTGCGTGCAACCCCTATTTAGCTTTAGAATCACTTAACGATTTTTTCAAACCCAGACAACTAAAAGTTATTGAACATAAACGTGGAAAGCTTTAATACCGCAAGTAGCAGCTAACATTTACCCTTAGGAGCAACGCATGGACCTTTTCGGTTTTATTAAAAAGCAATTTATCGATGTAATTCACTGGACTGATCCTGCTGACGGTATGTTGGTATATCGTTACCCTATGCAAGATTTTGAAATTCAAAATGGTGCACGACTCACTGTTCGCGATACGCAGCTTGCGTTGTTTGTTAACGAAGGCCAAATCGCCGATCATTTTGTTGCCGGAAATTACACGCTTAACACGCAAACCTTACCGCTGCTGACCAACCTGCAAAATTGGGACAAACTATTTGATTCACCTTTCAAATCTGACGTTTACTTTTTTAGCACCACCCAGCAACTAAACCGGAAATGGGGCACCAGCAATCCCATTACTCTGCGCGATCCTGAATTTGGTATTGTTCGTTTGCGTGCTTTTGGTATTTATAGTTATCGGATTCAAAACTGCGTTACTTTCTACCGTGAAATATCCGGCACCCGTGCAGCTTTCAGTGTTGATGAGTTAGATGGGCAACTGCTCAGCATAGTCGTCGCAACCTTGAGCGATCACATCGCCAATAGTGGCGTCGCCTTTCTGGATTTGGCCGCACATCAAGATAAGCTCGCAAACGCTTTGCAAGAACGCTTGCAAGAAGCTTTCCAGAAAATCGGTTTGTTTCTGGAAGAGTTTGTTCTGCAAAATTTATCCTTGCCTGAAGAATTGCAAAAAGTATTGGATCAACGCATAGGTATGGGTATCGCCGGTAACTTGCAGCAACTCACCCAATACCAGGTAGCGCAAAGTATTCCCATAGCTGCAGCCAATGAAGGTGGCCTCGCGGGCGCTGGAGCAGGTTTGGGTGCAGGTATGATAATGGCCCAAAATATGATGGCGGCTACGGCTAATTCGCCTAATCCTGGCGTTAACGCCGGCAATAATAATCCACAAGCTAGCGTCGAAGATCCCTTGCAACTTCTGGAAAAGCTACATGGACTGATGACGAAAGGCGTCATTAGCGAAGCTGAATTTTTGGCTAAAAAAGCCGATATCCTGAGCAAAATGTAACACGGATTATTTACTCATTAATAATAAACAGCTCAACTCATTTCGGCGTAACCATTCGGCTTAATTTATGGTATCTGATAAACCAACAGCGGTGCGTACCACCGCGTGTTCATCTTGCGGTGCGCTAGTACCCATCTACAGCCGTGCCAGTGTGCAAGCCGTTTGCCCGTTCTGTCGCAGCACATTAATACGCACTGATTTAACCTGGGAAACCATCGGCAAGATGGCTGTTTTAGCAGAAGATCTTTCGCCATTGTTTATTGGCTTGCGCGGTAACTATGGCAAAACCAGTTTTACGATTATTGGCCGCTTGCAACAACAATATGGCGAAGGAATTTGGAATGAATGGCTGCTGCAATTAGACAACCGGCGAACAGCTTGGCTGGGTGAAGGTTCAGGCTTGTTTTATCTCACCATTCCGAGCACATCAACTGAAATCTTGCCTGAGTTTGAAAGCTTAAGTCTTGGCCAATCCCTAAGGCTCGATGGCAAACAGTACAGTGTCAGCAATATTGAAAATGCACGCTGCATTGCTACTGAAGGTGAAATCCCTTTTTCCGCTGACCCGGGACAATCTGCAAATTTAGCGGATCTCACTGGCGAAAACGGCAGCTTTGCCAGCCTTGATTACAGCGATGAGCAAGCCAAGCTCTATACCGGAAAAACCCTCAACCTCAAGGATCTGCAATTTGACTCTATTAATACCAGAGAGCTCCAGCAACAATCCAGTAAAGAGCTGCGCTGTGCCGGATGTGGCAACGCCGTCACTTTACAAAACCCCGCATCACTAGTCATTGCCTGCGTTTCTTGCGGCATGGTAAATAATGTTTCTCCAGGTGGGAAACTTGCCGTTGCCTTCGCGCAAGCCCAGCAAAAGTTACGCCCGAAAATTGCCCTCGGTAGCCATGGCATTTTAGAGGGGAGCAGCTATGAAGTTATTGGGTTTATCGGCCGTTCAGGTGGCGGTGACGCGTGGGATGAATACTTGCTCTATAACCCAGCCCAGGGAACTCGCTGGTTGGTGTGCGCTGATGGCCATTGGTCGTTTATAAAAACTTGTTCAGCTCCAACGCTTGCTACAGCGCTACAAAGAAATTCCGTGTTTCACAAATCCCGAACCTACAAACATTTCAGTACCTATAACGCAAATGTTCAAAACGTTTTAGGTGAATTTTATTGGCGAGTGACGCGCGGAGAAAAAAGTGATTGCAGTGATTACATTTGCCCCCCGTATATTGTGTCTTGTGAAAAATCGGAAAAAGAAATCCTGTGGAGTGAAGGCTGTTACATTGACGCCGCCGAGATCGCACAGGCTTTCGCTAGTGAAAAAACATCTACTTCAGGCGTTGGTATTAATCAGCCATCGCCAGAAATCTTGGGCTATGTAGCAACCTTTGTCATATCAATGGCGCTAGCAATTATTATCAGCATAATTTTTAACTTACAGTCGCAGCACATTAGCATTGGCCGTCTGGAACTTACCAAACAGGATAAAACTGCCAAGCTGGTCAGCGAACCCTTTACGCTGAAAGCAGCGCATGGCTCGTTGCAAATAAAAACCAATACCAGTGTCAGTAATGAATGGGCTAATTTTGAATACTCACTGGTTAATCAAGGCACCGGTGAAACTCGTTTAATGAACCGCGAAATCGCTTACTACTCTGGTCACGATAGCGAGGGCGGTTGGTCTGAAGGTTCTACCAATGATGTTGCCGTGCTAGCGAATGTAACAGCGGGTAATTATGTATTGGAAGTCAATGCAGAAACCGACAATGCTAGCATCGAAAATTTACGTCCCATGATTAGCGCCGACATCAGCGCAACTCATGCCAATAGTAATTCTGGCAATACCTGGTTGCTGTTCCTGGGGCTTGGTATTTTTCCGCTGCTGGCAGGCATTCGTAAATACTTTTTTGAAAAGAAACGCTGGGATGCTAGCGATCACCCCTGGGAGTATTCGGAAGAATGAAATTATTTAAACAATTCACGCTGCTTCGCTTGTATATCGCTATCTGCGCTATGGCGCTCTCAGCATTTACCTATGCGGAATACTACGGCTATCTATTGACTGGCTCAGATGAAAGTACACAAAAAACAAGTGGCGGCCACCATTATAATTCCGGCTCTCGCACGCATCATAAATAATGATTAACAGTAGATTACTTACCCTAAACATACATTAGGAAAATACTATGAACGATATTATTACCCTGCACTACCTCGGCGCTTCGCTGATCTATTCACTAATGGGCGTTGGCATTTTTTGGATTAGTTTTATGTTAATCGACAAACTCACGCCCTATAATTTATGGAAAAACATTATTGAAGATAAAAACCAGGCATTGGCAACGGTAGTAGCGGCCATGTGCATTAGCATTGCGATTATTGTTGCGGCGTCTATTGCAGGCTAAGCCATAGCAAAAATATTGCGCAATATTGAAAATTATTCGTGGAATTTTATTGAAGAGTGCTTGCTGTGTGAGACTCGCCGTGAATACCTCCATGTAGGCTCGAGTCGGCATCCATGCCTCCTACGGTCTCACACAGCAAGCACTCTTCAATAATCTCTCGTTATCTAGTTATTCTTTAGGGCAGCCCATGCAATTCGCGTTATTATTTTCTGTGTTTGTAATTGCATCCTGCGGTTTAATTTATGAATTAGTGGCCGGAGCACTTTCAAGTTATTTGTTAGGCGATTCGGTCACGCAGTTTTCCACCGTGATTGGCACCTACTTATTTGCCATGGGCATTGGCTCCTGGTTATCGCGGCACATTCATACACGCATTCCCGAACGCTTTATCATTATTGAAATAATGGTCGGGTTAGTCGGTGGTTTTTCGGCAGCAATTTTATTTTTATCCTTTGCTTTTGCCGGCGAACCTTTCCGTATTATTTTATATTTTTTGGTCACCTTGATTGGGATTTTTGTCGGCATTGAAATTCCGCTGGTGATGCGCTTGCTAGAGAAAGATCTCAAACTCTCCGAGCTGGTTTCATCAGTGTTAAGTGTCGATTATCTCGGCGCTTTGTTAGTCTCGGTTTTATTCCCCTTGTTATTAGCGCCGCATCTGGGGTTTATACGTACATCATTATTGTTCGGTGCGTTCAACATTATTGTAGCCCTTTGGGTAATTCATCTTTTTAGAAAAAACATTTCCCATCCAGGCCGTTATTTTACTCTGGGCGTAAGCTCATTGATTCTGCTGAGTGCAGGTTTTGTCGGTGCCGAAAAGCTGATGCGTTTTGCGGAAATAAAAATGTACGGTGATGAAATAATTTATACCAAATCCACACCCTACCAACGCATAGTGCTCACCCGCTGGCGCGATGACTTTCGCTTATATTTAAATGGCAATCTACAATTTTCATCGCGCGACGAATATCGCTACCACGAATCATTAGTCCACCCCGCACTCGCAACACTCCCACATGCCCGCGATGTTTTGGTACTAGGCGGCGGTGACGGTATGGCCGTGCGTGAAATCCTTAAATACCCCAACATTCAACGCATCACCGTAGTGGATCTCGATCCGCAAATGACAGAGATGTTTAAGAGCGATACAGTGCTCAGCAAATTAAATAACTTAAGTTTGCAATCGCCCAAGGTCAACATTGTTAATGCTGATGCATTAATCTGGATGGAAGCACAATCGCAAAGCTACGATGCCATTGTGGTAGATTTTCCCGACCCGACCAACTACGCACTTGGCAAGCTTTATACCCTTACCTTTTACCAAATGTTACACCGCCACATACGCCCGCAAGGACTCGCTGTGGTGCAAACCACCTCACCATTGTATGCACCAAAATCCTATTGGATGGTGCAGAACACCGCACGTGCAGCGGGATTTACTGCCACAGGTTACCACGCGTTAGTGCCTTCATTTGGCGAATGGGGTTTTATGTTGCTTAGCCAAAAAGCCTATGAACCTCCCACACACATCCCGGTGCCGACGCGCTTTTTAAATAGCGTTATTTTGCCAACATTATTTATTTTTCCGCCGGACATGCTGTCAGATACTCAGGAAATTAATCGCCTCGACAATCAAGCATTGGTAAAAGTATTTGAGCAGGAATGGGGAGTGGCACTGCGTTGACTAGCCGCAAATCCAATAAGATTTTATTCGATGATATTAGCCGCCGTGATTTCTTAATAGGCAGTAGCGGAATCATGTTATTTGGCTGCACGCCAGATACCGCTAAATTGCCAACCGGAGCCTTGCTCGGGCCAGATCACAGTATCGGCCATAAGCTACGCGATAATCTGTTTCCGCCAGCAACACGTGAATTACACATTCCTATTTTAATTGCGGGCGCGGGTGTCGCCGGCCTTAGTTGTGGCTGGTGGCTAGAGCGCAACGGAGTTAAAGATTTCAAGCTGCTTGAGCTCGAAACAGTTGCTGGCGGCAACAGCCGCTCCGGCAACAATTCTGTCAGCGCATTTCCCTGGGCCGCGCACTATTTACCCTTACCCGGCCCTGATGCTATCTATGTGCGAATGCTGCTCGCAGAGCTTGGCGTGTTGCGCGGGGATAGCAATACACTAGCGCCCATCTATGACGAACAAATGCTGGTGCAAGCTCCCGATGAACGTTTGTTTATCAATGGCGCCTGGCAAGAAGGCCTTATTCCACAAGCAGGTATTGGGGCAAGTGCGCAGCGGGAAATACAAAGGTTTGAAACATTCATGAACCAATGGAAGCTACACAAAGGTAGCGATGGTCGCTCTGCATTTACGATCCCCTCAGCCCTCAGCTCCACTGACCTTAACATTCGCGCTCTGGATAAAATCACTTTTCATGAATGGCTGCAGCGACACAACTTCACCAGTGAGCCGCTGAAGTGGTATGTGAGTTACAGCTGTCGCGATGACTTCGGAGCTGATCAACATCAAATTTCCGCTTGGGCCGGATTACACTATTTTTGTTGCCGTCATGGCCAGGCAGCTAATGCTGACTCCGATAGTGTATTAACTTCCCCGCAGGGTAATGGTTGGATAGTTGAGAAACTCCACAACAAATTACAACAACAACTGCTCACCGGCCATAGCGTAGTACGTATCGAAACACACGCTGACAGAGTGAGTGCAGATGTTTATAACAGCACCACCAATGAAGTAGTACGCATTCACTGCAAGCAACTGGTTTGGGCAGCACCTTTGTTTGTGTTGCCGCATGTTTGGCCTGCTATGCCAGGAATTCCCATTCCTGAATATGCCCCCTGGTTAGTCGCGAATCTTACGCTTAACAATATCGACGATAATGAATTCTCCACATGGGATAACATAATTTATCAAGGCCAGGGCTTGGGTTATGTGGATGCCACTCATCAAACAATGCAATTTCATCGCCCGCAACGTGTACTCACTTATTACCATGCCCTCAATCGTTTGCCACCTCGCGAAGCACGCCAATATTTGCTGGAAACATCTCATGAAACCTGGACCCAACAAATCTTTGCCGACTTACATAAAGCGCATCCGCAACTTGAAAAACATTGCAGCGCAATCGATATTTGGCGCTGGCCACACGCCATGGCAATTCCTTCCCCCGGTTTTTTAAGCAGCTTACCCAGCCGCCAACAAAAATTGCATCCACGCGTACATATTGCTCATAGCGATTTATCAGGATTTTCGCTATTTGAAGAAGCGCAATACTGGGGCGTTAAAGCAGCACAAGCCATATTGGATTGATAAGTTCAAAATGAACATTATTAAATTGCGTACGTTGACCAATGATTCATCCTTGACTAACCTCAAAGAGGCTTAAGCAAGCATGGGTTTACAACGAAGATGATGTTGAACGCATTATGCAAGACGCACAGGCTGCAACTTCCCTTCCGTTAATACGGATTAATCATTCTGAATAATTCAATTTATAGCAGAAAGTATGGGCCGGAAATAATGCCAATCAAAGAAACACTTAATGTGATGCGATTAATAAAAATATTATTATTTGTCGGCCTTGGAATTTCCCTGAATACCTATTCTGAAACAGCTGTTAATTTACTTTCTCGCGATGATTTAAATGCGCATTACGCGATTGGCGTTATTAAATTAGGTCTCGATAAAGCTCAGTACCCTTATCGCCTGGCAATCAATCACAGCAAATTCACTGAAGAACGCTATCGACAAGATGCGCAAGACGGCATTGTTGATATTATTTGGTCGGCAGCCAATCAAACCCTGGAAAAACAATTAATTCCTATCAGAGTGCCATTATATAAAGGCCTGCTAGGTTATAGAATTTTTATGGTACATAAAAACAATAAAAATATTTTTGCCAAGGTACATACGCTAGAGGATTTGCAGAAATTCACTTTTGGCCAAGGTCGCATTTGGCCTGACACTTTAATCTTACGTGCAAATGGTTTAAAAGTTGAAACCAGTACCTACGAGGGCCTTTTTTTAATGCTGGACGGCAATCGTTTTGATGCCTTTCCTCGCGCTATTTTTGAGCCCTGGGCCGAAATAGAAGCGCGACCTAATCTCAACCTCGCAGTTGATGAAAATATTGTTTTAGCTTACAAAATGCCGTTCTATTTATACGTAAGCCCCAAAAAACCTGAGCTGGCAATTGCTCTAGAAAAGGGCTTACTGATGGCGGTTGCTGATGGCAGTTTTGATCGCTACTTTTATAACGATCCAACCGTAAAAAAAGCATTGGAAATTTCAGACATAAAAAAACGCCGGGTTATAGAGCTAAAAAATCCGAATTTATCGGATAAAACACCGGTTAACAATGATGAACTTTGGTTAGATATCTCTCAGTTCAATAAAAATCATTAATAAACCAAGCGCAAAAACCACAGGATAATAACGTAATGAAAAATACACTTACCTTAAAATTAATGATTTCGGTAACTGCCGTTCTTATGTTTATGACCTGCTTCATTTTATTCGCCAATAATTATTTTTTAAAAATCAGTAAAATGAACGAATTTAAAAACACAACGGCTGCGCAAATGAAACTTGTCAATTCAGCATTTGAACAATCATTGTTTACCTATGATTTGCCACAACTCAAAACCATCAGCGACTCAATAGTCGGCACACCTATTATTAATAAAGTCGATATCTTTGACCAGCAAGACAAACCCTTAGCCTCTTCCAAAAAAAATGATATTAATACATCAGAAAAAATACTGTACGAAAACGTTAAAATATATCGCACTGAAGATAAGCGTTACATTGGCTATTATCATATTGAATTTTCAACCCAGGAAATTCAATCAAGTTTATCTAACCAGTTTAAAACTACCATTATTACTGTTCTCCTGTTATTGATTACCTGCTTAATAGCGCTCTATATCTTTTCCAAAAAAATGGTGACCAAACCGCTGCTATACGTAAGTAATTTATTGGAGGATATGGCAGCGGGCGGCGGAAACCTAACGCGTCGACTGCCTGTGAATGGCGATGACGAAATTGCTGACCTGTCGAAAAACTTTAATCGATTCATTGAACTCATCAGCAACATTGTTGAGCAAGTGAAGCAAGTTTCTGAACACGTAAGCGATAAAACCTTGTTAATGACATCGGTGACTGATGGTACTGTGACATCCAGTACTCAGCAAGTAAAAGAAATAGAACTGGTATCCACCGCAATTCAGGAGCTATCTGTCTCCGCTATTGAAGTTGCGAAACACGCTAAGACTACGGCAGATGACACGCAAGAAACCTTGCATTTTACCAATGAAGGATCGCAAGTGATGAAATCTTCCATAGCATCCATTAACCGACTCACTCAGCAAATTGAATCAACGGCCGATAAAGTACAAACCTTAAAAGAAAATAGTGAAAGCATCGGCAGTGTGCTTGAGGTTATTCGCACAATTGCGGAACAAACCAATTTGCTAGCACTCAATGCCGCCATTGAAGCAGCTCGCGCAGGCGAACAAGGCCGTGGCTTTGCGGTAGTTGCCGATGAAGTTCGCTCACTGGCACAAAAAACTCAAACCTCTACCAAACAAATTTCTGACATTATCGGCCAACTGCAAAAAGCCTCAGGCGAAGCCCATTTTGCCATGAAAACCAGCGTAGTCTCGCTACTTGAAACTGTCAGTTCTTCCGCGAAAGTGGATGAATCACTTACGCGAATTAGAACCAATGTGAATAAAATTAATTCGATGAATCAACACATTTCCACCGCAGCGACCGATCAAAGCGGTGTGGCCAGCGAAGTCAGTAAAAATATTTCCGCGATTCAAGCACTCTCCGGAATTATTTTTACCAATGCCGATGTTATTCGCGAAAACAGCACTGAACTTGAAAATGAAAGTAAGCAATTACAAGCTCAGCTAAATAAATTTAAAACACGCTAAACAAGAACCGGTCAAACTCACTAGAGCCTGTTTTTTGCTAGTGAGAATGAATATTTTCTTGGGTAATTAAATGCTGACTAGACTTGATTATTGACGCAGAACAATAAATAAACAGGTTTAGTGCTGGCAACCCACGCAAAGTCCCTGTAATATGCCGCCCCGATGCGCTTAGGTCAGCATCGCCCTCCCTTTCTAGCAACCTGCTATTTAGCATGCTAGCTCTTAGTGCTCGCCAGACCTTACCCACGTAATTTATATTGCCATGGGTGGCCGAGCCACAGGAAATCATTATGTCTTTCGAATCACTCGGCTTATCTGCCGATATTTTGCGTGCTATCGCCGATGAAGGTTACAGCACCCCTACTCCTATTCAACTTCAAGCCATTCCCGCTGTACTAAAAGGCGGCGATATTTTGGCTGGTGCCCAAACCGGTACCGGTAAAACGGCAGGCTTTACTTTGCCGATGCTCGAAAAGTTGACTAACTCCACCAAACAACTCAATGGCCGTCGCCCGGTGCGTGCGCTCATTCTGACTCCTACTCGTGAACTCGCTGCACAAATTTTTGAAAGCGTGCGCACTTATGGAAAATATTTACCGCTGCGCTCTACCGTAGTTTTTGGTGGCGTAAGCATTAATCCACAAATGATGAAACTGCGCGGCGGTGTCGATATTTTGGTAGCAACACCAGGCCGCTTGCTCGATCTCATTGGCCAAAACGCTGTCAGCTTAAAAGAAGTTGAAATTTTAGTGCTCGACGAAGCCGACCGCATGCTCGACATGGGTTTTATTCACGACATCAAAAAAGTATTAGCGCTGCTGCCAAAGCAACGTCAAAATTTATTATTTTCCGCAACTTTTTCTAACGAAATAAAAGATCTTGCGGATAAATTATTAAACAAGCCAACCCTAATTGAAGTTGCCCGTCGCAACACCGCGAGCGAACAAGTTGAACAGCGAGTTCACCCTGTAGACCGCAATCGCAAACGTGAATTGTTATCCGAGTTAATTAGCAAAGGTAGTTGGCAACAAGTGTTAATTTTCACTCGCACTAAACACGGCGCAAACCGTTTAACCGAACAATTAGCTGAAGATGGCATTAGTGCTGCAGCTATCCATGGCAACAAAAGCCAGGGGGCTCGCACTAAAGCATTGGACGATTTTAAACGCGGTAAAATTCGCGCACTAGTTGCTACTGATATTGCTGCACGCGGTATTGATATCGATCAACTACCCCACGTTGTCAATTATGAATTGCCCAACGTGCCGGAAGATTACGTGCATCGCATCGGTCGTACTGGTCGCGCAGGCAGCGAAGGCGTAGCAATTTCTTTAGTGTGTATTGATGAACAACGCTTCTTGTACGACATTGAAAAATTAATTAAACGCGATATCGAAAAAGAAGTGATCGTGGGTTTTGAACCGGACCCCACTATTCGTGCAGAGCCAATTGTATTAGGCCGTAGCATGACTATTGGCAGAAACAATGGCGGCGGTGGCGGCAACAGCAGAAGCGGTGGCGGCGGTAAACCATCCTTCGGTGCAAAACCAAGAACAGCTGGTCAAATCACTTCTGGCAAACCGGGCCATAAACCTGGCGGTAGCTCAAGTCACGGCGGAGCAAAAACAGGTAATGGCGCAAGTGCAAAACCTGGCGGTAGTCATGCACCAAGAAGAAGTGGAAATACGCAGAGACCGGAGTTTAAAATTTCTTAAAATTTAATTTTCTGGCCTCAACTATTTGAGGCCAGAAAGATTTATATCGCGAGATTGTAGGTTGGCGCTGAGCCTGCGAAGCCCAACATACCTAAAATTTTTAAGTGGGGATGGAAAAACCTTGGCAGTTGTCACGAACATCGAGACAGTGCAGCAACGAAAATCAGTCGTAACCTTTTGTGCTAGGCGCCGAAGCTGTATATCTTATTAATTCCCTACCCTATCGAATTGTCGCTCTATAAACCGTTGCTTTAGCTTAAGTTTTCTCAGTTCATCATAATTTTTTGCTAAGTGAGACACCATTTAAAGATATAAATCAAATTCCCAAGGAAAATTACAATTATGTTTAATCATTTTTTTTGTCGTGTATTGATAAGCAAAATTTCAATAATGCTAGCTACATTGAGCTTAGTGGCCTGCGGTGGTGGCAGTAATAATAGCGGTAGCAGTAATGCTTTAACCTCGTCTACTCAAAGTACAACAACACCCACCGCAAAGATTATGTTTCCTCCTCCTGTATCTATGACAGAACGCGATATTATCTTAGTTAGAGGCACCGCAACCAAGCATAAAGATTACGGTATTGTCGGCGTGAAAGTGAATGGCTTAGACGCAAACACATCTGATAACTATGCCAACTGGCAAGTTCATGTACCGCTAATTTCTGGAATGAATAAGCTAACTGTTTCAGTAAAAGATAGCGCCGGTAGCGTCGTGAACGATGCTGCGACAGCAAATGTAAAGCGCACCATTGTTACCTCCAGATTATCCGACATTGCAATAGACTCCATCCATAATCGTGCGCTGGTTATAGACGAAGATTTAAAATCAGTGATAGCAATTGATTTAAAAAATGGTACGCGTACTATTATGTCCAATAACTCCATACCTGATTCTATTAACGTATTTTCTCAACCAGTTGGTATTACGTTAGACGCTTCTAATAATCGAGCGTTGGTTCTTGACGATGGATATGGAGTTAAAGCATTGTTTGGTGTCAATTTAGATACCGGAGCTCGTTCTATAATTGCAACTTATACGTATCTTGAAATTTCTAATCCAAGGGCTATTGCACTAGATACAACCAATAATCGTATTCTTGTCGCTGATATGCAGGCTGTTGTCACTATTGATTTAGCAAGTGGTGCTGTAAAAGCTCTTTCAAATCACTCAACATCGAACACCTACCTCAACAGCTTATCTGACATAGCACTGGATGCTGCTAACAATCGCGCATTGATACCCGATAACGGAAGCCTTATCGCAGTGAATTTAACCTCTGGAGTTGCTGTTAAGCTATTTGATAATTCCACACCCGAGAACAAGCTAAATTGGACACGGCCTGAAGGCATCGTTCTTGACGAAAAACATAACCGGGTTTTAGTTGTAGACATTCCCTACGAGTCAATCGGCAACAGAATTATCGCGGTGGATCTAACAACAGGAGCTCGATCAATTTTTACTGGCGGAGGATTCCCAAACGAATCCAGCGTATTGAAATTTCCTTCTAACATTGCGCTTAATGAAGAAAATAATCGCGTCCTGGCAGTAGATTTAAATGAAATACTTACAATAGATTTAGTTAGTGGAGAGTCCACGTCATTTTCTAACCACCACATCCCCAACACAGCAAACACTTTTGTAACACCTCAAAGCATCACACTCAATCCGGGCCGCAATAGTGCGCTAGTTTTGGATGAGATCTTAGCCGGAATTATAGAAGTTGATTTAATTACCGGAGAGCGGACCCTGTTATCTGGCAGCGACGATCCTAATGGGTTCAACCATTATTTTGGTCTTGCAATCGATGCATCTAACAATCGAGTATTGGCAACTAATAGGTCGACCCCTGGAATTTCTGCAATAGACCTGAAAAGTGGCCAGCGCTCAGTATTTTCAATGGGTCACTCGCTTACTAATGTAAACCCACTACATGCAAATGGAATTGCAATTGATGTAAATAACAATCGAGCCTTAGTAACTGATTATAGTTCTGTAATAGCGCTTGATTTAGCAACGGGGGCCCAAACAATAGTTTCAAACTCTGGGCAACCAAACTCTGAAAATCTTTTTTCATATCCATTTGGCATCACAATTGATTCACCTAAAAATCGTGCATTGGTCGTTGATTTTAATCTGAAAGCAATAATTGCGGTAAATTTAACAAATGGCACGCGTACAATTCTGTCAGACAGCAACAAGCCAAATACATTGAATGGACTTTACCAACCATTCGCAATTACATTGGATGCTTCTCACAATAGAGCACTTGTCGTTGACAATGGACTCGATGCCCTAGTTGCTGTTGATCTAACTACTGGAGCCAGAAGCATAATCTCCGTTAGCCAGAATCCAAACATTAGCTCCTTCGGCATTACATTGGATGCGGCCCATGATATCGCATTAGTAACCAGCGAAAACTCGAGCGCTATAATCGCAATTGATACTATTACAGGTGAGCGAGCTATTTTGTCAAAATAGTCACTACTTATTTTATTTTTCTGCGTTGAATAAAAGTTTTATTTTTTACAAGCTTTTATTCAACAACTCACAGATAAGACAGTGACCGCAGACTTACCGCCACAAACCTTATTAGCAGATTTTCAACTCAAACCCATCCGCGTCCATAAATGCCGGAAAGCTTTCGCGATACTGCTTTAATCTATCTGCAAAAAGTTCTAATACAAAAGCACCTGTTTCCTGAGACTGTAATAACACTTCTCCTGCCGGACCAAAAATTCCCGAGTCACCAGAATAATGTTGATGTTTTTCATCCATACCCACACGATTCACACCAGCAACATAACTTAAATTTTCAATCGCCCTCGCCTGCAACAAACGATTCCAATGTAAAGCACGAGCACTCGGCCAATTCGCGACGTAAAGCGCAAGATCGTAATCGTTGCAATTGCGGCTCCACACAGGAAAGCGTAAGTCATAACAAATTAGCGGTAAAATTCTCCAGCCTTTTAATTCGACTAACACGCGCTCATTGCCACAAGCATATCGTTCATGCTCACCGGCCATACGAAATAGATGACGTTTATCGTAATGCACATAACTACCGTCGGGACGCATCCATACCAGACGATTAAAATGCGTATCGGCTACTTTTACTACCAAGCTTCCTGTCACCACAGCATTTAACTTGTGCGCTTGTTTTGCCATCCATTGGTAAGCCGCACCATCAACCTGTTCGGCATAGTTACGCGCATTGGCACAAAACCCGGTGGTAAAAACTTCTGGCAATATGATTAAATCCACATTGTTTAAGTGCTCCATCGCTTTGCTAAAAACATGGAGATTATGATGCGGATTATTGGGAACAATTTCTTGCTGAACTAAAGCAACGGTTAAATTCTGCATAACGATTACTCTTTTAAAGTAGCTGTGGCGTTGTTTAAATGTAGTCCAAAATAGGCAATAACGAAAGCGATAAGTGCCGACGCGCTCGACATTAAAAAGGTAAAACTTGCACTATGGTCCCACAACAATCCACTGCTTAAAGCACCCACCGCACCACCAGCACCAAAACTAAAAGAACTGTACAGAGCCTGCCCCTGCCCTTGCTGTGCACCGTGGAAATGCGTGCGCACAATTTCGATAGATACTGCGTGAGCCACACCAAAACTAAATGCATGGAGCAACTGCGCAAATAACAACAGCCACAACCAATTGGCACCGTAGCCGATGATGCACCAACGGATTGCTGTTATAAAAAAGCTGATCAACAATAAATTGCGTAGGTTAAACCTATGCATTATTTTCGGCATGACTAAAAATATGGCTACCTCCGCTAATACCCCTAGCGCCCATAACAAACCCGTGGCGATACTGCTATATCCATAATTTTCTTGCAAATATAAACTATAAAAGGTGTAGTAAGGTCCGTGGCTCACTTGCAATAAAAAACTGGAAAACAAGAAACACACTATAGCCGGCTGCCCTACAACCTTTAAAAATCCAGTTGAAGGTTTAGTTTTTTTCACAACTGCCATTTCTTTAAACGAAAAACTGGATAACCAAATCAATATCAAAAAGCTCAACATGGCAATCGGCAAAAATCGAATGGAGAAATAATCAAATAACCAACCCAGGCCGACGACAGCTGCTATAAAACCAATGGAGCCCCACAAACGAATCTGACTGTAACGGTGATGTTGATCACCAAGATAATTGAGTGTAATAACCTCAAATTGCGGCAATACCGCATGCCAAAAAAAAGTGTAACAACTGATCACGATGAGCAGCCAGGTATAATTATGGCTAACCAAAACACCTGCAAAAACTAAGCAGGCTATCGCACTACCCTGGCGAATAATACGCAAACGCTGCTGAGTTTTATCAGCAAGCCAACCCCAAAAATTAGGAGCGACCATGCGTGTGATAAAAATAATAGCAGTAATAACACCTATGTCTTTTGCATTGTAACCGAGGGATTTTAAATAGACGCCCCAATAAGGCGTCAGTGAGCCAACAACGGCAAAATAGAAAAAATAAAAACTGGAGAGGCGCCAATATGGGAAGGAATTAGCCTTGGAATTTTTTTCGAACATAGATAATCATCGTAAGCGGAGCAAAAACTAATTAATTTTTATAAAAAATTAAACACCTCGCAGCAAGCAGCGAGGTGTATTTTTTTTCCTAAAAACTATTTCGTGGCAAGCCACGAGGAATTTAATTCTCGCTAACAACTAAATTCCATAGTCGCGCTCAACTTTTGCAATTCTGGTTTTAAATGAGCTATACCATTTTTCATGACCCAGCTGCTGCGCAACTAAATGCTCGGTATTGGCTTTCCATTTTTTGATTGATTCCAGGTCCGTCCAGTAAGAAACCGTGATGCCCAAATCTCCACGTGCCGATTCGATGCCTAAAAATCCCGGTTGTTGCGCGGCGAGCTCAATCATTCTAATCGCCATTAGGTCATAACCTTCATTAACATCAGTGCGATGACTGGAAAAAATCACCGCATAATAAGGTGGCTCAGGAGTCTTGGCGATCAAACTCAATTGGTTTTTCCTTTCACTAAAAAATTATTTTTTTACACTTGCCGGGATTACCGGAACACTATGATGCACTCCACCATTCTGGGCACGCTGGCGCAACATATGATCCATTAACACCAAGGCCAGCATCGCCTCTGCAATCGGCGTCGCGCGAATACCCACGCACGGGTCGTGACGACCTTTCGTAATTACTTCTACTGCATTACCCTGTACATCCACACTGCGACCGGGAATATGTAAACTTGAAGTGGGCTTTAATGCGATGTTAGCAATAATATCCTGGCCCGAAGAAATACCGCCAAGAATCCCACCCGCATTATTGGAAAGAAAACCTTCCGGTGTCATTTCATCGCGATGCTTACTGCCTTTTTGTTCGACGACCGCAAAACCTTCACCAATTTCTACACCTTTTACAGCGTTAATACTCATCAATGCATGAGCAATTTCTGCGTCCAGGCGATCAAAAATAGGCTCACCTAAACCAGGCGGAACATTGGTCGCAATCACAGTGATTTTTGCTCCTATGGAATCGCCTTCTTTGTTAAGCGCTTTCATATAATCTTCCATCTCCGCGACTTTACTAGCATCAGGACAGAAGAAAGGATTTTGTTCGATTTGCTCCCAATCGATTGCTGCAACCTCTACCGGATTTATTTTTATCGGCCCAAGCTGCGATAAAAAACCACGCACTTGAATCCCGTAAAAATCCTTGAGATATTTTTTAGCGATTGAACCTGCCGCTACGCGCATAGCCGTTTCCCGTGCGGACGAGCGACCGCCGCCACGATAATCGCGCACACCGTATTTTTGCATATAGGTGTAATCGGCATGCGCCGGGCGAAATTGATCTTTAATATTGGAGTAATCTTTTGAGCGCTGGTCAGTATTTTCAATAATCAAGCCTATCGGCGTACCTGTAGTTTTCCCTTCAAATACCCCGGAGAGTATTTTCACCAAATCGTCTTCCTGACGCTGAGTCGTAAAACGCGATTGGCCTGGCTTGCGACGATTTAAATCGATTTGCAAATCAGCTTCTGTTAATGCTAATCCAGGCGGACAACCGTCAACGATGCAGCCCAACGCAAGACCATGACTCTCACCAAAAGAAGTGACCGTAAATAATTTGCCGTAAGTATTGCCAGACATAAGTATCTCTGCGAAAAATGATTTAAAAAAGTGAGGGAATTATACGTGAGTTATCGGCTAGTACGAAGGTTGAATGCCTATTATTTCAAGACCGTCGGAGGCAGGAAGCCGACGTCGAGCTTACAGGGATGTATTTACAGCGCGTCTTGAAATAATAGGCATTCAACCTGAGTCGCACATTGTTTCCGATATCAGAGCTTGTTTTCTGCTTTCGCTTTCATTAAATCCTGCGCCGTCAACATAAACACCCCATGACCACCGCGCTCAAATTCAATCCAGGTGAAAGGCAAGTCTGGATAAGCCGCTGCAAGCGCAACCCAGGAGTTACCGACCTCCACAAATAACACACCATTATCGGTTAAATAATCGCTGGCTTCACGCAGCAACCGACGCGTAAAATCCAAGCCATCCTCTCCCGAACCCAAGCCTATTTCTGGCTCAGCATGATATTCATCGGGCATAGTCGCCAAATCGTCGGCGTCTACATAAGGTGGATTAGAGACTATCAAATCAAATTTTTGACCAATTAAGTTCGTAAATAAATCAGATTGCATGGCAAATACACGCTCTTCCAACTCATGCTGCTGAATATTTTCCTCCGCCACAGCAAGTGCATCAAAAGAAATATCGCTTAGTTGCACCTCAGCTTCAGGAAAAAAATAAGCGCAAGCTATGCCGATACATCCGCTACCGGTGCATAAATCAAGAATTTGTTTGGGCTCAGCAGACAACCATGGTTCAAAACGTTTTTCGATTAATTCACCGATGGGTGAGCGTGGTACTAATACCCGCTCATCGACAATAAATGGAAGACCGGCAAACCAGGCCTGACCGGTGATATATGCGGCGGGAATGCGCTCTTCGATGCGGCGTTGTAAATTAACCAATACCCTTTCACGCTCGACTCGGGTTAAGCGCGCACTGAGCCATTCCTCATTCAGCGGTGGCTGCAAATGAATCGCATGCAGAACCAGATGTTCAGCCTCATCCCATCTATTGTCGGTGCCATGACCAAAAAATAATTTAGCGGACGTAAATTCACTCACGCCCCAGCGAATAAAATCCCGCAGGGTAAACAGCTCATCGCAAATACTAGGATTGATAGCGGACATACGCATGACTCGATAAAAAATGTGCGGCCATTCTACCGAAACCCGGCATGGGGTATGAAACTTTATATAAATTGAACGACGAAAAATGTAAACTGCTTTACATAGAACCGCGCCAAGCGGAACGGTTGATTGTTGTTTTACGAACTTTATGAAAGAGCATCTGTATGAAAGAGCATTTTGCAAATATTATTGCTGGCATTGGTGAAGATTTAACCCGCCCCGGTTTAGTTGATACTCCCGAACGTGCCGCAAAGGCATTTCAATTTTTAACCCGTGGCTATCAACAAACCATTGAAGATGTCGTCAATGGCGCGCTCTTTCCTTCCGATTCCGATGAAATGATTATTGTAAAAGACGTAGAGCTTTACTCACTCTGCGAACATCATATGCTGCCGTTTATCGGTAAAGCCCATGTAGCTTATATTCCTACCGGGAAAGTATTGGGCTTATCAAAAATTGCTCGAATTGTAGATATGTTTGCGCGGCGCTTACAAATTCAGGAACAACTTACATTGCAAATAGCGAAATCTATTCAAGAAATAACGGAAGCTTCGGGAGTCGGCGTTATTATTGAAGCCAAGCATATGTGTATGATGATGCGCGGTGTTGAAAAACAAAACTCTTCCATGAAAACCTCAGCGATGCTCGGGACCTTTCGCAGCAATCAAGCTACACGATTGGAATTTTTATCATTAGTAAATTAAAATTTTTTAAATTTATTTAAAGTTTTCTGCCATTCCCTTCGCACATTTTAACGCCCCTTCGATAGGGGCTAACCCCACAGCTAATAAATTCCTCATACGTTTGGATCTACATTTTCAAACCAACTAAATTTTTTATAAATTGTTAAACGCCACTTACTGCTACTAAAACGTAATTGAATAACAATTGTCGTTTTAATGCTATTGCCCGCTAGTTATAAGTTAAGTAGGCTTTCCTGACGTCGTACACATGTCGACCTAAATTATATCTCTCTTCATTAATTTTTTATTTTTTCTGCTTTAATTTGTGCAACTGATTTGAGGAGAAATGATTTTTAATCGACATGCTTAGGAATGCGCTTTTGTTGCAGGATGACAAGTAAACGCTGACAGAAGTGAAATAATTTTTTTCCGTCGCGAATTATTTTTGATTATCACATGACACTTTAGTGGGTAGCCATTTGCATCTTGCACGAATGTGTTTGCGTCAATTCACCTCCTAAAATGGGAGGCGGTTTGGTTTGTTCTGGTTGAGTATGCAGCGGACCATGCATGTAGCTTGTTAAAAAAACAAGATCCGATATTTAATCCAATAGAGGAGAACTCCATGTACAAAACAGTCACATTTAAAAAGAAACTTATTAATACCGTCATTGCTTCTTACGCATTAACAGGGGTGAGTGGCACAGCTTTAGCTCAGGACAATGTGGAAGAAATAGTAGTCACCGGATTACGTGCCAGCCTTGAAAGGGCGATGGATGTGAAACGCGAATCGGCTGGTGTGGTTGATGCTATCAACGCCGAAGATATGGGTAAGTTTCCCGATACCAACCTGGCAGAATCGCTGCAACGGATTACCGGTGTCTCTATCAGCCGAACCAATGGCGAAGGCTCTGAAGTTACCGTGCGAGGCTTTGGTGGCGACAACAATATGATCACATTGAATGGCCGCATGATGCCCGCTGCCAACACCTACGGTGGTGGCTCCGGAGCTGGCGGAACACGCGGCGGTGCTACACGTGCATTCGATTTTGCTAACCTTGCATCCGAAAGCGTAGCTGCTGTGGAAGTTTACAAAACGAGTAAAGCTGATATTTCTACGGGCGGTATAGGTGCAACGGTAAACATCAAAACCACCAAACCTTTAAATGATGTCGGTTTAAAAGCAAGCATTGGCGCAAAGGCTGTAATTGACACTACAAACCGAACCGGAAACGATGTTACTCCAGAGGTTTCCGGCCTGGTAAGTTGGTCTGACGAGAATGAAATGTTCGGAGCTTCCTTAACTGCCAGCCAACAAAACCGTGATTTCGGTTCATCAGGCGCATCTGTCAATGACTGGAACATTGGACGCTGGGGCGTAGATAATCTTTACTCTATGGCGCCGGGCGGAGTGGTTGAAAATACCCCTGAAGCCGGCCAGTTGTATGCGCGTCCTAATGACATCCGCTATAGCTTTTCTGATTCAAAACGTGAGCGTACCAACGCCCAACTAACCCTACAATATCGTCCCATCGAAAATCTGACTGCCACCGCAGATTACACTTATGCTGAAAACCAAATTGAAGAACGCCGTGGCGAAGCCACTATTTGGTTTGCTAATGGCAACTCCATTGATCGTGTTGTGTTCGATGATTCCGGTGTCGCTTCGCCTATGCTTATCTCCGAAGATGTATCCGGTAAAGACCATGGTTTTGAGCAACAATATCGCGAACAAACCAATACCTTGGAATCTATTGGTATTAACCTTAGTTGGGAAGTTAACGACTCCCTAACCCTCGCGCTGGATGCACACGATTCTTCCATGGAAAGCTTGCCTACCGGTCCCGGTAAAGCGGGAGAAGTTGCCTTCAGTATGGGCGCACCCGTGTTAACCACTCAGCAAGTTAATTACCGTCCGGATTTGCCGACTTATAGCTTTACTGTGGATGATTCCACCCGTGGCAACAATAACGGCATCCTTGATGAAGGTGATATGGGCTCTCAAGTTGCTCGTATTTTTTATGCTGCACAAATCTCCGATGTTACTCAATTTAAGTTTGATGGTAGTTTTGAATTTGAAGATGGACACTTCGATTTTGGTGTTGAGACACGCTCAATGGAAACCACTCAGAGAGCCTCAGACCGCTATATGGGTTTGGGAGATTGGGGTATTGCTAATCCCGGAGAAATCCCTTCCAATCTAATCGAAGACTTTAATCTGGCCGGTGAATTTGAAGATTATGGCACTAAAAATACATCGCAAATTGGTTTCAAAGGCAATGCCGAAGATTTGGCGCAATGGGGAGTTGATAAGTATGGGACTGCCGAAAACGATTACCAGGTAGCCTACAACCCCAACTTATCCCAGAACAACTTTGTTGAAGAAGAAACTGACGCACTCTATCTTCAAGTGGGAGTGAAAGGCGAGCTTGCCGGTTTAGCGACCAATCTTTTAACCGGTCTCCGTTATGAAACGACGGATGTAGTTTCTACTTCAGACTCGCTTCTGCCCAGTTATTTGTTATGGCAAGATAACAATGACTTCCAGACGATTCGACAAACCAATATTACCGAGCTCTCCGGTGAAACAAGCTATGACCATCTGCTGCCGAGTATGGATTTCGATATTGCCTTTAACGACGCTTTTAAAGGCCGTTTTTCCTACAGTAGAACAATTGCCCGCGCCAGTTTTGGTGATCTTCAGGCAGCAGTAGGAAACTACGGAACTGTAGGTTCTACGTACCTGGGCTCGCGTCCTACAGCGAACGAAGGTAACCCCGAACTAGTTCCACTGGAGTCTGACAACGTTGATATATCAGTCGAATGGTATTACAACGAATCCAGTTACGCCTCCATAGGTTTGTTTGAGAAGCGCGTCGATAACTTCGTGGGCACTGAACAAATCGATAAAGGACACTTTGGTGTGCTCGATCAAACCAATGGTCCACGTGCGCAAGCGGCGGCGGACGCGCTGATTGCACGTGACATTCCTGTGGATGATACTTCGCTGTTCGTGATGATGGCGGTTTTGGATAACCCTGCAGCTTTTCCCGGCGGTGCCGCTGCCTACGTCAACACCGCAGACTTCCAGGTAGCGGTTGCCACTGACTATGACTTAATTCCTCAGGCTGGCGACCCGGAAATGATCTTCCGCACCTCAACTCCAGTCAACAACAGGGAAGCCAAGATCTATGGGGCTGAACTTGCTTTACAGCACTTTTTTGGCGATACGGGTTTCGGTTTACAAGCTAACTACACCTTGGTTCGCGGAGATATTGGTTTTAACAACGAAACTGACCCAGGGGTTTCCCAATTTGCACTAACCGGATTGAGTGACACCGCGAACCTGGTAGGTATTTATGAAAGGGGCCCATTCCAGGCTCGACTAGCCTACAACTGGCGTGACGAGTACCTCAACCAAACCAACCGTGGCAATTCCCGAAACCCAACCTATGTTGAAGCCTACGCACAAATTGACCTGAATGTTAGTTACGAAATAAACGAGCAGTTGACTGTATTCGCTGAGGGGATAAACCTGAACGAAGAGAACAACCGTCAATTCGCCCGTTCACAAAGCCAACTATGGTATCTGGAAGATCTTGGTGCCCGTTATCAGGTGGGTGCCCGCTACACCTTTTAATAACTATCAGGGTTTAATTAAGATTATAAAAGGAGAGAAAATGGTGTTATGAAAGCCGCTAGGTCAGCGGCTTTTTTATACATCCAGAGTGAAGTTTTTATCTACGAATTCGCAATTATGTGCACAAAAATACGGAGTAAAAAATGAAGCACGCCCTGCTAAACAATGTTACTCATAAAGACTTGAAAGTGATTACGCGTCCCGCAGCTAAATATGGTGACAGTGTCGGCGCTGTAATTATATTTCCCACAGAGTACGCTGATATTCTTTGCGAGTATCCCATCCTAATTCGAAAAGATCCGGCCACGTCTGAGTTTCAATCTGTTGCATTGCTAGGATTTGCAGAGGATGAAAATTTATTTTTGGATGCCACCGGTTGGAACGCGAGTTACATCCCAGGAGTGCTCGCTAAAGGACCATTTCTGATTGGTTTTGAGGAGCGTGAAATTGATAATGAGATTTGTAGCGAACCTGTCATACATATCGATATGAATCACCCGCGCGTAAGCGTGGGAAGTGCAGAAAAGGGTGAACCTGTTTTTCTGACCTTCGGCGGCAATACCCCTTACATCAATCGAATCGCCAAGATACTTAAGACTATACATAGCGGAATGCTGATGAGCAAAAGCATGTTTGACGCATTCTGTAGCTACGATTTAATTGAACCGGTGACTATTGAAGTCAATCCGAATGAAGAGCGACAGTACAGTCTCAACGGCTATCACACCATCAGCGAAGAAAAGCTCGCAGCCCTCAGTGGCGACTCACTAGAGCAACTGAATAAGGCGGGCTTTTTACCACTGGCATTTTTTGTCATAGCATCGTTAAACAATATGAAAAAATTAATTGCAATGAAAAATCGACGCATTGCCAATGTGCAACGCGACCAGGAATTAGCAAAAGAAAAAGTTTGATTCCGCGGAGTTCAGCGATAGCTTACATCGTTAATTATTTTATTTTTACCACTTCCAAGCGAATATCTCTATCGCCGCGTCCCGCAGGCGCCAAGCTCCCGACCCCAAAAGTTTGTATCCGTTTTGGATCGCCCCCCTGCGCCACTAATGCTGCCTTAACTTGTTCGGCATATTTTTTAGATGCTAACTGTTGTTGTTCAAGCGGAATTGAAGAATAGTCGTGGCCCACCAACGCTATGACTAGAGTTGACTGTAAATTAAGTAGGTTTGCGAGTGCTTGCACATGCGCCGACTTAACGCGTGCCAACTCAGTTTTCATTGCTGAATCACCTGCATTGAGTTGTGCAACTTTATTTTGCAACGCAAAATCAGGAAGCACAAAATAGCCATTTACATCTAATAATTTTAATAAAGTCTCCGGGCTGGAGGCTACGCCAATATCGTCAACTTTATCGACTTGTAAAATTTCCATTTGCACGTAAGCACGCTTATTGCCGCGCACAACGGCATAGAGCACCACATAAAATGGATTTTCATTCGCGCTGGTAATTTCATAAGCTGCGTAATGCTGATATTGATCAAGACCGTAAAGTTGGATTATTTTGAAATGATTATTAGCCCAGCTATTACTCGTTCCGCAGTCACGCGCCTTACAATGAAACAGCTCGCGCAAATTATACTTTTCTAATTGCTCTCTATAAAAATTAAATCCATTCTCGGCGTTATGATCAGCAGGCAATTCCAGCGTGACGCGCTCCAAGGCACCACTTAAACGTTGCGATCTATTCACTATCCAATTACTATCTACTTTTTTGTAGCTACCTAATGCCAACAAATAATCATTGGTGGTTGTATAGATGCGATTAACTTCGCGAGCATTTGGATAAGGCTGCAGCTTTAATTCCACTGCAGACATAGCATCCATAGGCAGTAGAACAATAAAAAAATAGAGTAGGCTCAAGCAAAATTTCATTTATGGTCTCGTTGCAAAAAAATCATTGAATAGGTTTGCAACCGCATCCACTTCCTGTTCCATATGGAGGTGGTGAGTACCGGGGAGCAAGTGAACTTCTATTTGCGGAAAAGCTTCAAGATAACCAGCATATGAAGGAAAAAATTTTGGCATGCCACCTTTAGCCATAATTAATTTTATCGGTGCGCTTATTTGTTTTATAAAAGCAGCCATTTGTTCTGGAAGATATTTAACTGCAGATGGCGCTAATAAACGTTGATCTGTACTCCAGTAAAAACCTTCAGAATTTGTTTTCAATCCGCGCTCAGTTAATAATTTGGCGGCATTATAATTTAAAGGAAACATTCCACGTTCACGTGTGGCTATAGCGCTAGCCACATCAGGATACAACGTTAAAGGTTTTTCTGATTGTTTTTTTACTCCTTTAATGGATAAAGCCAATTGCTTGGGTGCATCTTCGGCAAGTGTGGGCTCCGGCATCATTCCTTCAATCAGGGTCAAATGAGTGATGCGCTTAGGAAAAGTGCCCGCCGCAATAGTGGCGATAATTCCTCCGCGTGAATGCCCAAGCAAAGCAAATTCTTGCCATCCTAATTGATCCGCTATTGCAAATATTTCCGCTACATCTTCCCAAATATTATAGGGTGCAGCACCCTGGCGATGGCTACTTTGACCATGGCCCGCCATATCAATAGCCACTAAATGAAGATTTTTTAATTTGCCTGCCAATGGGTAGAAACTAGCAGAATTATCGAGCCAGCCATGCAACGCCAACACGGGTAACTGCCCTTTTTCACCCCATTCCTGGGCCGCAAAATGCAAACCATCAATATCAAAAGATAATTCTTTTGGCTCCCCAATTACCACACATTTATTATCCATTAACATGTCTCAACCAACGCAGGCTACCCATTTTTGCAGCAACAATGTCACAATCAACGCAGGCCAATGAACTGGTATTCATTGGGTGAAACCCATCATAACTACCACATAATAAATCAATAATTTGCCCTACAAATGGCTGATGACTGACCACTAAAATTGAATCAAGCTGAGCATCCTGCAATGCTTTAAAAAATACATAGGGGTCTGCTTCCGGCACAATTAAATCTGTTGTTGCCAAGACAATACTCGCACCTTCCTGCGTTAAAACACTATGCGCAATCTGTGCGGTTTGTTGCGCACGAACTAGCGAGCTCGCCCAAATTACTTGCACTGTTTTTAATTCATCAGCCGACGATGTTAAGCTAATTGCAACATCCGCCCTTCCCTTAGCGGTTAAATTGCGCGCTTCATCCGTTGTTATTTGTGTTTCTGCCTGACCATGACGCAAAATGTAAAGTTGCATTTTATTTTTCCAACGAGTTATTTTTCCAATGAGTCTGCTACCACTGGGTCTCTTGTCACCGGCCAATCAGAAAACGGAAATGGTTTTTCTTCGCTGTTGTAGCTAAGAAACTTTAATGTGTGAAAGATATAGGCAGAAAGTGACTCACCAAATTTTCGCAACTTAACATTATCTTCACCGGTAAATAATGAAAAAAGAAATTGTGCAATAACTAAAACCCACATAACAATGCTTGCAAGCTGTAACAGCGCTGCAAATATCAACATAAAAACGAGGCGTAGCCAATGTTTACTGGATTTTAAATTAGAAGTAAGTTGTTCGTTCATCGCTAACCCCCCATGTAATCAACATCAGTATTTTGTTCACCTAGCATCAAGCTACGGGCAACCTCGGCAATCGATTTTTGTTCGAACAACACCCCGTAAAGACCCGCAACCAAGGGCATATAAACGCCCATTTCATCTGCCTTTTTCTTCACTTGCTTAAGTGTATTAACGCCTTCAGCAACCTGCCCTAAATTGGCTACGATTTCATTGAGCGGCTTGCCCTGCCCCAAGGCAAAACCAACCTGATAATTACGACTTAAATTCGAAGTGCACGTTAATATCAAATCACCCACGCCTGCCAGACCTAAAAAAGTCATGGGATTGGCTCCCATAATATGCGCAAAACGTCCCATTTCAGCGAGACTACGTGTTAACAACATAGCTTGAGTATTTTGCCCCGCCCCTAAGGCCGCAGCCATGCCGCAAATAATCGCGTATATATTTTTGAGTGCGCCACCCAATTCCACCCCGTAGCGATCATGATTGGCATAGACCCGAAAAGTTTCCGAGCATAATGTTTGCTGTACACAGCTAATTACCCGCTCATCTTCGCTCGCAATAACGCTACCGGTTTGTTGTTGCCGAACAATTTCTTTCGCAAAATTGGGGCCGCTTAAGACACCGATGGGATGATTAGGAAGCTCTTGCTCCAAAATTTGGCTCATTAAGGTAAAGCCTAAAGGTTCAATTCCTTTCGCGGTGCTTACCACTATGGCATCGGGCCGCAGCAACGGGGCAATAGTGCGCGTAACGGCGCGAAACGAATGGCTGGGGATGGATACAAACACCAAATCGCTCTCACTGATAGCAACCTTCAAGTCCGATGTAATAATGAGGTCATTGGTCAGGCGGTAGCCGGGAAGATAATGAATATTCTCGCGAGCGTGTTCACAAGCTGCTGCGCGCTCAGCGGAGCGCATCCAAAGGTAAGTTTTGTTTTGATTGTAACTAATGATATTCGCAATCGCCGTACCGAAACTTCCGCCACCTAAAACGGCAACAGTTAAACATGATGTCATATTAAAAACCTGGCTAAAAATGAATAAAAATTAATTTTTTTTGTAGATTTTAAATGCAAAAAGGTCAGACAAAATCAAAATTGTAACTTTATTGCACATTTTTCTTCATCAAAAAATTGTCCACATTTTCTGTGGATAACTTAGTGGATAGATTTTGGGAAACAGGAGCAAACCCTTATTAAATCTGATAGCCCCTTAAATTGATCGCTTTTTAACCTCAACAATTATTTCTTTATTTTTCAATAGGTTACCCTGTTTTACTAGCATGAAATTAACTTTTTTGTTTTCAAATTTAATTTTGTGCTCAGTACTCAAGCAATAGCTTGCAGATGTGCATAAGAAAGATGAATGATTATTACCGTAAATCCTTTGTAGAAATAAAAGTTTAATAATGCAAGATATTTTACAGTTTATTTTCTTACAGATATTTTTTACTTGATATTTACCTAATCCAGGCATTCTAAATTTCATTTGCCTACAAAATGCCCATACTTGCCGTCGGCGTACAGCAGGGGCGCGAAGGAAATTTCACCTACCTGCACATTATTGATGCGCGCTATAACGATTTGATGAGTACCGTAACTAATGAACATATCGGTTTCACAATAAAATACGACTTGTGCGTCTGCTAAATAGGGGCAAGCCATATTTTGTTTCCAATCGCCCAGACTAAATCTGTTTCGCCCGGGTTCACGTCCCGCACACAAATTGGATACGGCCTGATGCCCTTCTCCCAAAACATTTACCGCAAAAACGCTGCCTTGAGTAGAGAAGTATTCCTGCTGAGAAACTAATTTATTAATGCATACCAGTAACGATGCAGGATTATCCGAAACCGAGGTTACTGAAGATGCGGTCATAGCAAAACCTTCACCTTCAATCCGCGCAGAAATCACACATACGCCAGAAGCCAACCGGCGCATCCCTAACTTCATCGCCTCGCTGACAGACTTGTCGGACATAAAAACCTCGATTCCATAAATGAAGTCTTCATTTTGAACAGAGACATGCATTGAAACAAGTAAAAATATTCATTCAGGTTATTAAGCATCCAACATAATGATAAAACCACTTAATGCATTGCGTTAAACAACTGAACGCACCCGGCAGACCCTTAAAAAATTTCAGACAAAGCACTTAACGATGATTAACAAAACAGCTAAGCCCGCGAATAAATTGAATTTTTTTCATTTTTCCGTTGACGAGTCGGATGCCCGTGGATATCATGCGCACCTCTTGAAATGCTGAGCATCTCAAGGTTTCGGAGTGTAGCGCAGCCCGGTAGCGCGTCTGCTTTGGGAGCAGAATGTCGGGGGTTCGAATCCCTCCACTCCGACCATTTTTATAGTTTTTTGGGTTCACTCCAGTACAGCGCCCGTAGCTCAGCTGGATAGAGCACCCGCCTTCTAAGCGGGTGGTCGCAGG
>JAZKFX010000066.1:0-5861 GCA_040386215.1 Pseudomonadota bacterium | reverse complement strand
GTAAGGTTTGTTCTTATTAATTAATTGGAGATACAACTATCAAACGAGATAACGCTCCCGCAGCTAAAGGCAACTCTAAAAAAGCGCGGATCAACGATCAGATCGAAGCTAAACAGGTTCGTTTAATCAATGCAGAGGGGGAACAGGTAGGTATAGTTCCTCTCGCTGATGCCTTGGCGCAAGCTTTGGCCGCTACCCTCGATTTAGTCGAGATTGTTAGCGATAGCGATCCTATTGTTTGCAAGATCATGGATTACGGCAAGCATCTGTTTGAAATCAAGAAAACTAAAGCGGCTGCCAAGAAGAAACAAAAGCAGCAGCAAATTAAAGAAATGAAATTTCGTCCAGGAACGGAGGATGGGGACTATCAGGTTAAGCTTAAAGCGCTGATACGTTTCTTAGAAAATGGGGACAAAGCCAAGGTAACCTTAAAGTTCCGCGGCCGCGAACTAGCCCACCAGGAGCTCGGTATGGAAGTAATGCAACGTATCGAGAAAGACTTGTTGGAACTAGGTACTGTAGAGCAAGTTGCGAAGATGGAAGGTAAGCAACTTACTATGGTTATAGCCCCTAAAAAGAGAAAATAGTCGGGCTTTTAGCTGCCTTGATTATTTATATTATTTACCGAAATGTGTGGAGTTTTATCCCATGGCAACTAAAGCTAAAGTACACAGTGGTGCTGCAAAGCGCTTCAAAAAAACTGGCGCTGGCTACAAGTTCAAGCACGCTAACAAAAGCCACATCCTGACCAAAATGACGACTAAACGTAAACGTCAATTGCGCGGAACCAGCATCGTCGATCCGACTGATGTACCACGCGTTAAACGTATGTTCCGTGCCAATTAATCATTGTCACATTACCGTTTTAAAAGTTAGTTAATTTGAGAGGATTAAGGTATGGCTCGTGTTAAACGTGGTGTAGAGGCGCGTCGTCGTCACAAGAAAATATTAAAACAAGCTAAAGGTTATTACGGTGCACGCTCGCGTACATTCCGTGTGGCTAAACAAGCTGTTATCAAAGCTGGTCAATACGCTTACCGCGATCGCCGCGTTAAGAAACGTAACTTCCGCGCATTGTGGATTACGCGTATCAATGCACAATCTCGTGCTGAAGGCATGTCGTACAGCCAATTGATTGCAGGCTTGAAAAAAGCCAGCATCGTATTGGACCGTCGTGTTTTAGCTGACTTGGCAGTACATGATAAAGCAGCTTTTGCAGCTGTTGTTGCGATGGCTAAATCAGCTCTGGCTGCTTAATCATCCAACACTGGCGTTAACTATTTAACGCTGTTGTGAAGGCGATGAAAGGGGAGGAGCTGCAGAGTTCCTCCCCTTTTTTATTGTTTCAATTGTTTGTGTCGAATGGCTTGCGATATTTTTTCCGGGAAGCATTTATGAGCGGGTGTGTGAAGGCTGCTCCTAAGCTTTTGCTTGATAGCGGTCAGAAAAAATATCCCAACCCATTTATTGGTGGATGGTTCTAAAATCTCTTACTGGAAAAGCAGATGGAAAATCTCTCTGCGCTTATTGAAGAAGCGCTCAAATTAATATCCCAAGCTCAAGATTTAGCAACGCTGGATAATGTTCGCGTTGACTTCCTTGGTAAAAAAGGCAGCATCACTTCGCTGATGAAAAATCTTGGCGCGCTTACGCCAGAAGAACGCCCAGTCGTCGGTGCTGAAATTAATAAAGCAAAAGATTTAGTGCAAGATGCATTGGCTGAACGCAAAGATGCGTTGGAGCAAGCTGCGATTGCGGACAAGCTCGCCAATGATGTGATCGACGTAACGCTTCCCGGGCGTGGTCAGCATACCGGTGGTTTACATCCGGTTACGCGAACCTTGCAACGCATTGAAGAAATTTTTGCTGCGGTGGGTTACAAAGTCGAAGTTGGGCCTGAAATTGAAGATGATTACCACAACTTCGAAGCACTGAATATTCCGTCGCATCACCCCGCACGCGCCATGCATGATACGTTTTATGTGGATGATACCCATGTGCTGCGTACTCATACGTCGCCAGTACAGGTGCGTACTATGGAAAACCAGGAACCACCGATTCGCGTGATTTGTCCTGGTCGTGTTTACCGTTGTGATTCTGATGTTACTCACTCGCCCATGTTTCACCAGGTTGAAGGTTTGGTGGTGGATAAAGACATCAGCTTTGCTGATCTCAAGGGCACTATGGACCAGTTCCTGAAAACTTTTTTTGAGGCCGATGTGCCTGTGCGCTTTCGCCCATCTTATTTCCCATTTACTGAGCCTTCAGCAGAGATGGATATTCAGTGCACCCAATGCCGCGGCAAAGGCTGTCGCATGTGTAAAAACAGCGGCTGGCTGGAAGTTGGCGGTTGCGGCATGGTGCATCCTGAAGTGTTTAAAGCGAGTGGCGTAGATCCTGAAACCTATACCGGTTTCGCTTTTGGTATGGGAGTAGAGCGTTTGGCAATGCTGCGGTATGGCGTAAACGATTTGCGGTTGTTCTTCGAGAATGATCTGCGCTTTTTGAAACAATTTTAAAATCAATATGTAGGTTGGGCTGGAAAGCCCAACACAGCAATGCTGCAAGCTAATGTTGCGCCAAGATAATGATGAAATGTTGGGCTTTACAGCCAAGCGTGGCCCGGCCCAAACAACGGAATATGAAATATGAAAGTAAGTGAATCCTGGTTGCGTGAATGGGTGAATCCAGCCGTAACAACAGATGAGTTGGTAGCTCAGCTCACCATGGCCGGTCTTGAAGTAGACGCAATCGAAAAGGTAGCGGGCGATTTTACCGGTGTTATTGTTGGCGAGATTGTTGCCTGCGAGCAGCACCCCGATGCTGATAAGCTGCGCGTAACTCAGGTTACTGGTTTACCGGATGGCCCAACACAAGTTGTGTGTGGTGCAGCTAATGCCCGCATAGGTATCAAGATCCCATTTGCGACTATAGGTGCGCAGTTACCTGAAGATTTTCATATCAAAAAAGCCAAGCTGCGCGGGGTAGAATCCTTCGGCATGTTGTGTGGTCAAACCGAGCTGCAAGCAGGGAGTGATAACAGCGGCTTATGGGAGCTCGCAGTAGATGCTCCGGTAGGCACGGATATTCGTCAATATTTAAATTTGGATGACAAGCTTATCGAAGTTGATTTAACGCCTAACCGCAGCGATTGCCTTAGTGTTAAAGGGATTGCGCGTGAAGTAGGTGTGTTAAATCGTATCCCTGTCCGCTCACCTGAAATTAATGCTGTCAAACCAACCATTTCTGATTCATTTAAAGTAACACTCAGTGCAGGCGCAGCTTGTAGCCGTTATGTCGGCCGTGTAATCCGCAATATTGATATCACCAAGCCCAGCCCCGCCTGGTTGCAAGACAAGCTGGCTCGTGCAGGTTTACGCAGTATTGATGCGGTAGTGGATGTGACTAATTATGTCTTGGTTGAGCTTGGTCAGCCTATGCATGCATTTGATTTAAACAAGCTCTCTGGTGCGATCAATGTACGTTTGGCAGCCCAGGGTGAAAAGATATTATTGCTCGATGGGCAAGAACTGAAACTCAATGCCGATACTATGGTAATTGCTGATGCGCAGCAGGCGTTAGCAGTGGCCGGAATTATGGGGGGCAAGTCGAGCGCGGTGAGCGAGACAACCCGCGATTTATTTCTCGAAAGTGCATTCTTTAATCCTTTGGCAATTGCTGGTCGTGCGCGCAGTTACGGTCTGCATACAGATTCATCGCACCGTTTTGAGCGTGGCGTTGATTATAATTTACAAGTTGAGGCCATAGAGCGTGCGACTGCTTTGTTGTTGAATATAGTCGGTGGTGAAGCCGGTCCCTTAACTGCGGTTACTAATGAGCATTTGCCAGCTGAGCGTCAAGTTAGATTACGTAAAGCGCGAATCGTCAGCGGCTTGAGCCTCGAAATGGCAGATGCAGAAGTCGTTGATATCTTGACTCGCCTTGGGCTTGTACTCGTATCGCAAAATGCCGAAGGCTGGACATTTACCGTTCCCAGCTACCGCTTTGATATTTCAATAGAAGCCGATTTGCTGGAAGAGTTAGCGCGGGTGTATGGCTATAACCGTTTGCCTACTCGTAGTTTGGCAACACCTATTACTATTGCTGAACGACCTGAGGCCGATTTGGCTTTATCCTCTGTACGTAATCAATTGGTGGCACGAGGTTATCAAGAAGCGATTACCTATAGTTTTATTGAGCCGAAAATATCTGCCATGTTTGAACCGGCAATCGAACCCGTGATTTTGCGCAATCCTATCAGCGCTGATATGGCTGCTATGCGCACGAGTTTGTTTCCAGGTTTAGTTAATGTGCTCCGCCATAACCTTAATCGTCAGCAGGATCGGGTGCGCTTGTTTGAGACGGGTATGCGTTTTGTGCCTGGCCCGTCAGGCTTACAACAGGAGCAGATGCTAGCGGGCTTGATGTATGGCAATCGCTTACCTGAATCCTGGGGGAATCAAGTGGAGGTAGCGGATTTCTTTGATCTTAAAGGTGATGTTGAGTCGCTGCTAGCTATTACCAATGATGAAGCTGGTTTTAGCTTTCAATCGACGTCCCACTCAGCCCTGCATCCCGGGCAAACTGCGGCAATTTATCGTAACGGTGAGGTACAAGGCTATATTGGTGCTTTGCATCCAACCTTGTTGCAGCAGCTAGATATATCTAAACCAGTATATTTATTTGAGCTAAAGCTAAGTGCTGTCACCAAAGCACGTGTTCCTGCCTTTTCAGTGTTATCCAGATTTCCCGAAGTGCGCCGTGACCTGGCACTGTTAATTGTGCGCAGTTTAAGTGTTAAAACCTTAACTGACACGGTTAGAGCGCATGCCGGTGAATTCCTCACAGACTTAAAGGTGTTTGACCTCTATATGGGCAAAGGTATTGATCCACAAAGAAAAAGTGTCGCTTTGGGGTTGACCTTTCAGCATCCATCACGCACTCTTAACGAGGATGAAATCAATGCTTCCATTGATACTGTTATTAAATCTTTGGAGGTGAATTTTGCTGCCTCCCTCAGATAGGAATAATAACTATGGCGGATGGTGCTCTTACCAAGGCTGATTTAGCTGAAAAGTTGTATGAAGATCTCGGTTTAAACAAGCGTGAAGCAAAGGAGCTGGTCGAACTTTTTTTTGAAGAGATTCGACATGCTTTAGAAAACAACGAGCAAGTAAAGTTATCGGGATTTGGTAACTTTGATTTGCGCGATAAAAGCCAGCGGCCCGGACGCAACCCAAAAACTGGCGAAGAAATCCCTATTAGTGCGCGAAGAGTAGTTACTTTCCGCCCCGGACAAAAGCTTAAGGCTCGAGTAGAAGCTTATGTTGGAACCCAGTCATAACGACGAACTCCCGGTAATTCCAGGGAAGCGCTACTTTGCTATTGGCGAAGTTAGCGAGCTATGTGCGGTCAAGCCGCATGTGCTGCGCTATTGGGAGCAGGAGTTCCCGCAGCTGAAGCCGGTTAAGCGTCGTGGTAACCGTCGTTATTATCAGCGTCAAGATGTTATGACTATTCGTCAAATCCGTTCGCTGCTATACGATCAGGGTTTCACCATTGGCGGCGCTCGCTTGCAAATGAGCAATGAAGTTTCGCAATCGGACAATAATCAATTCACGCAATTAGTTGCACAAATGATTGGCGAGCTTGAACAAGTTTTAAAATTATTAAAAGCCAAATAAATTCGGCACTGAATAAGGATGATTTGTTGCATTCCCCTTTAATTGCGGTATTATGCCGGTCCCCCACGGCACTGGATTCTTATTAAGTGTCGTGCATGCAATGCATGCAAAAGTTTTAAAAATCGGAGCGTAGCGCAGCCAGGTAGCGCACTATACTGGGGGTGTAGGGGTCGTGGG
>JAZKFX010000065.1:0-23082 GCA_040386215.1 Pseudomonadota bacterium | reverse complement strand
AGCATAGGCAAACACAACATGAAGACATATAGTGCCAAAGCTGAAACAGTCGTACATGACTGGTTCATAGTTGATGCAGCAGGCAAGACCTTAGGTCGCCTGTCTGCTCAAATCGCCTCTCGTTTGCGCGGCAAGCACAAGCCTGAGTACACTCCTCACGTAGATACTGGTGACTTTATCGTCGTCATTAATGCAGAACAAGTGCATGTGACCGGCAAAAAAGCGACTGATAAAATTTATTATCATCACACCAATTACGTTGGCGGCATCAAGGCCACTAGCTTTAAAAAGCTGATTGAAAAAGCGCCTACACACCCAATCGAAAAAGCAGTTAAGGGTATGTTGCCACGCGGTCCTTTAGGTCGCGCCATGCTGAGAAAACTTAAAGTGTACGCAGGAACCGAGCATCCACATTCTGCTCAGCAACCGCAAGAACTCAATATCTAATAAGGGGCTGATATGTCTACAACACAATATTACGGTACGGGTCGTCGCAAGACCTCTACTGCGCGCGTATTTTTGACTGCAGGTTCAGGCACTATTGTTGTGAATGATCGTCCATTGGATGAATATTTCGGTCGCCCGGTAGCGCGCATGGTTGTTCGTCAGCCATTAGAGCTGGTTGGTTTAATTGAAAAGTTTGATGTTAATGTAACTGTTGCCGGTGGCGGTAGTTTTGGTCAAGCTGGTGCGATTCGTCATGGTTTGACTCGTGCATTAATGGAATATAACGAAGAGCTTCGTGCTGTCCTGCGTAAAGCTGGTTATGTAACTCGCGATTCTCGTGAAGTTGAACGTAAGAAAGTGGGTCTTCGTAAAGCGCGTAAGAAACCACAATTCTCCAAACGTTAATCATTATCTGGTGGCTTTCGGGTTGCCTTTTTTGATTATCAAAAAAAACGCTCAAGTCAAAAAATGGCTTGGGCGTTTTTTTTACGGTTCCTATTTTGTATGTCTTATAAATCCTTATGTTAGGTGTGGTTGTTCTTGTAAGCAGTGCTTATTTTCTTTAAGATTGCACGCTTTTTGGGTTTAACCAAAATATTTCTAAATCATTGAATTAAAGTGATTTACTGGCCGTTGCAGCTGTTAGGGGAGAGAGGTCGTCATGACTAATGACGTAGTAAATAAATCACGCCGTAGCCTGCTTATAGGCGCTACGACTGTAGTAGGTGCGGTAGGTGCAGTTGGTATTGCAGTACCATTCGTGGGTTCCTGGAATCCGAGCGCAAAAGCTAAGGCAGCTGGCGCATCCGTCAAGGTCAATATCAACAAAATTGAACCGGGCCAAATGATTACGGAAGAGTGGCGCGGCAAGCCAGTTTTCATAGTGCGCCGCACCCAGGCCGCACTTGATGGCTTGAAAAAAGTAGAAGAGACAGATGTACTGCGTGATCCAAACTCCGACGAAAATATGCAGCAACCCAGCTACGCAAAAAATAAAACCCGCGCTATTAAAGATGAGTTCTCGATCTTGCTGGGTGTCTGCACGCATTTAGGTTGCGCACCTATGTTTCGTCCAGACGTTGGCGCCGCTGATTTAGGTGGCGATAAATGGCTAGGTGGTTTCTTCTGTGCGTGTCACGGCTCGAAATATGATCTGGCCGGCCGCGTTTATAAAAATGTACCGGCTCCGCTAAATCTTGAAGTGCCTAAGCACATGTATGAAAGCGATAACGTAGTCATTATCGGCGAAGATCAAGGGGCGTAAAAATGAATTGGTTAACAGGTTTGTGGAATTGGGTTGATAGTCGTCTACCCGTGCAAAAAGCGTGGGATACCCATATGGGTAAATATTACGCCCCCAAAAATTTCAATTTTTGGTATTTTTTCGGTGTGCTTTCGCTATTGGTGCTGGTAAATCAGTTAGTGACGGGTATTTGGTTGACCATGAGTTACAACCCTACGGCTGAGGGTGCATTTGCCTCAGTTGAGTACATCATGCGCGATGTAGATTATGGCTGGGTATTGCGATACATGCATTCTACCGGTGCTTCTGCGTTTTTCATTGTGGTCTATCTGCATATGTTCCGTGGCTTGATGTACGGTTCTTACAAGTCGCCGCGTGAGTTGGTATGGATCTTCGGTATGACCATTTATTTGGCATTAATGGCGGAAGCCTTTTTGGGCTACGTGTTGCCATGGGGCCAGATGTCCTATTGGGGCGCGCAAGTTATCGTCTCCCTGTTTGGTGCCATTCCTGTTATTGGTGAAGATTTAGTACAGTGGATTCGCGGTGATTATCTGATCTCCGGTATTACCTTAAATCGCTTCTTTGCCCTGCACGTTGTTGCGCTTCCTATCGTATTGTTAGCCTTGGTGGTCATGCATATTTTAGCGCTGCACGATAAGCATGTTGGCTCCAACAACCCTGACGGAGTTGAAATCAAAAAATATAAAGATGAGAACGGCGTTCCGTTAGACGGTGTTGCCTTTCATCCTTACTATACCGTTCACGACTTAGTCGGCATCAGCGTGTTCCTGTTTGTATTCTGTTTCGTGTTATTTTTTATGCCGGAGATGGGTGGTTTCTTTTTGGAATATGCCAACTTCGAAGAAGCAAACAATTTAAAAACACCCACCCACATTGCACCCGTATGGTATTTCACGCCTTACTACGCCATTTTGCGCGCGGTTACGTTTGAGCTTGGCCCTTTAAATGCTAAGTTTTTAGGTTTTATTTGCATGGCTGGAGCGATTGCATTGTTATTTGTGTTGCCTTGGCTGGATAGAAGCAAAGTTAAATCCTTGCGTTATCGCGGTTGGATTCCACGTGTTATGTTGATGTCATTTGCAGCCATGTTCGTGGTGCTGGGCTACCTGGGCGTGCAAGCGCCAACAGAAGGCCGTACGGTGTTGTCGCAACTTGCTGCAGGTTTTTACTTCGCTTATTTCCTGACTATGCCGGTATGGAGTACTGACCATAAAGAGAAAACTAAATCTCCAGTAGCATGGGTATTGTGTGGTCTATTCGCATTGTTATTCTTGCGTTTGGCATTGGTTGATATCACTACTGAAGGCGTGCATATTCCGGTTCTTATTCGAGTTTTTGGCGTGGTGCTGGCGGTTGCTTTTGCGTTAATGCCATTACTCGCTGCTCGCGATAAATGTTTGGTTGAGCCAGAGCGTGTTCAAGCAAAAGGTTTGCCTTTCCCAATTGTATTGGGTGGATTGGCACTGTTTGTATTTTTGGTGATAGTGCCTATTTCAGCTATTGCTAGCACCGGTTCTTTTAATTGCGGCGCAATCCCCTGTGACAAAATGGAACCTGCGTTGGAAGATAAAGCCTCTTTGCAAAATGGTGCTAAATATTACACCAACTATTGCATGGGCTGCCATTCAGTTAAGTACTCACGCTTTGAGCGTATGGCCAATGATTTGGAAATCCCTCATGCACTCATGGAAGACAACCTGATTTTAGGTGGTCAACGTATAGGCCAATTGATGGAAATTCCCATGCGTCCTGCACAAGCTAAAAAATGGTTTGGTGTGGTGCCGCCTGATTTGAGTTTGGTAACGCGTGCCCGTAAACCAGAGTGGGTCTATACATATTTACGTAATTTTTATAGAGATGACACTCGCCCTTTAGGTGTGAATAATCGCGTATTTCCTAATGTTGCCATGCCTCATGTATTCAGTGGGCAACAAGGTTTACTGGAGTGTGGTCCAGGTCCTGCGCTCGATCATAAAGGTAACGCGCAACGCGATAGTTTGGGCAATCCCGTTATTGATGAACATTGCGGTAACTTGGTAGAAGGTACTCTTAAAGGGACAATGAATACCGAAGAGTTTGATAAAGCGACTTACGACCTGGTTAATTTCCTGGCCTATATAGGAGAGCCAGCAGCAGTTAAACGTGAAGGTATAGGCAAAGGTGTATTGATTTTTATTCTGGTCTTTTTTGCCTGTGCTTACTTCTTGAATAAAGAATTCTGGCGAGACGTTCACTGATAATCAGATCCAAAAAAGGGCGACTTTAGAGTCGCCTTTTCTTTTGCTGCTTGTTGCGTTAGTGTTTAGTATATTTTTTTGTTTTCTGTTGTGGTGACCTCGCTATGTCAATGACTTCAAATCGCCCTTATCTGCTTCGCGCTTTGTATGAGTGGATACTGGACAATAATGGTACGCCGCATCTGGTTGTGTTTGCTCATGCCGATGGCGTTTCAGTGCCGCAGCAGCATGTTAACAAGGAAGGTCAAATTATTTTGAATGTGGCTCCATCCGCAGTAAAAGATTTATTTATTGCTAACGAAGCTGTGTCGTTTAGTGCACGCTTTAGTGGTGTGGTGAATAATATTTATATACCTTGTGGTGCAGTTTTGGGGATCTATGGGCGTGAGAACGGTCAAGGTATGATGTTTGAGTTCGAGGCCACTCCAACACCACCAGTACCGCCTAAGCCTGAAGCACCAAAGCCAAACTCTAATGCTTCAGTTCCTACCCTCAGTGCAGTAAAGCGCCCCTCTCTTAAAGTCGTTAAATAAAACAGGTCCTGAAGCAGCCGCGCGTTCCTTGTTTGTATTAATGGCTGTCACAAGACTGTCATGTGCTAGTCATAAGCATGTCATATTTGCTTGATAAGTTGTGCGGAAGGTGAGGCGGGCTCACTTTGAAAATTTATATTTCCTATAGGAAACGTGCAATGAACCTTAATAAAATTATGACAGGATTGGCTTTTGCCGGTTCTATGATGTGTGCAAGCGCTGCCTACGCGGTTGTCGATGCAAATTTACCTGATTACAAAACAGAAGCCGGCGTATCTGGCGCTGTGAACAGCGTAGGTTCTGATACTTTGGCTAACCTGATGACCCTGTGGTCAGAAGATTTCAAAAAAGTTTACCCTAATGTCAATATTCAAGTTCAAAGCGCTGGTTCATCTACCGCACCACCCGCATTAATTGAAGGCACTTCTAATTTTGGCCCAATGAGCCGCGCGATGAAAGAAGAAGAAATTCAAGCCTTCGAAGCGAAGTATGGTTACAAACCAACAAAAGTACCTGTGGCTATAGATGTTTTGGCTGTTTACGTCAATAAAGATAACCCTATTAAAGGATTGAGTGTTGCTCAGGTTGATGCCATTTTTTCTGCTACGCGCAAGTGCGGTGGCGAAAAAGATTTAGTGACCTGGGGTGAGCTAGGCTTGACTGGCGCTTGGGCAAAACGTGGTATTTCGTTATACAGCCGCAACGCCGTGTCTGGTACTTATGGTTACTTTAAGGAAAATGCGCTTTGCAAAGGCGATTTTAAATCTACTGTTAATGAACAACCAGGTTCTGCTTCTGTAGTGCAGAGTGTTTCTGAGTCTGTTAGTGCTATTGGCTACTCGGGCATTGGCTATAAAACATCTGGAGTACGTGCCTTACCTATTTCAAAAACGAATTATTCAGAGATGGTGCCAGCGGATACCGAGCATGGTTTGGATGGGTCTTATCCGCTATCGCGCCAGCTCTATATTTATGTCAATAAAAAACCTAATCAACCATTAGATAAGCTACAACTTGAGTTTTTTAAGTATGTGTTGTCAAAGCAAGGCCAACAAGCGGTAGAGCGAGATGGTTATATCGCTTTGCCTGCTAGCATGGCTACCAAAATATTGGGCAATTTAAGTAAATAATTTTAAATATTTAGTAAAAAAACCGTTGCATTGCAGCGGTTTTTTTATACCTGCGAAAACTTCAGGGCACATGTTTTACAAAACTTCTGCAACAGTTTTTCCTATGTGTTTTTTTGGTGCGTCCGTAAACCAAATAATTTGTTACAAAAATAAAACTGTGTTTTATTTTTGTAACAAATATGTCACTTATGTCTGTTAGGATTTAAACATCATTACACCCTCCCATGCAGGTAAGTTTCATGTCTCAACCTATTTCTATCTCTGAGCATTCAGATCTGATGCCCAGTGTAGAGCAGCGCGCAAAGCTGCGACGTTGGCGCAACATAAAAGATAAAATGAATGCCTACGGAATCATGACTGCTGGTGTTGCCGTGGTTGGCTCGTTGGTATTAATTTTTGTTTATTTATTTTCAGAAGTGACTCCACTGCTGCGTGGTGCTTCAGTAAATGTTACTAACACTTATGTTTTACCTGGTAGCGGACAGGCGAGCAACACACAAACTAATAATCAGCAGGTTGTTCATAAAGAAATCACTAGTCCAATTGAATTTATCAGCTTGGAGCGCTATGAAGAAATTGGTACTGCTTACCATAAAAGTGGCAAGGTAGAATTTTTTAAAGCTCAGGATGGCTTAAGTATTAGTGATTATCAAATTCAAAAATCTGCAGATGCGCAATTCACAACCCTGGCAAGCAGTGAAGCTTCTCATGGCTTAATTGCTTACGGTTACAGTAATGGTGAGGTCAATGTTGTTAAGGCTGAATTCAATCTGAGTTACCCTGACGACAAGCGTGTAGTCACACCCAACTTGACATTTCCGTTAGGGGAAGCCCCTTTTCTATTGGATGATAATAAAGCTGCAATCAAGGTTTTGGCGATTCAGAAAACCAGCATTGGAACTGTGTTAAGTGCTGCGATGAGTGATGGTCGGATGATGTTAGCCGTCGTTGCCAGCGAAATTAATCCGATTACTGACGAGGCAACCACCACCACTGAAATATTTGCCTTGCCGCCCTTGCCCGCAGACGAATATGTGACTCATTTACAGATTGATGATAATGGGCGCTACCTTGTAGTTGCTAATGATAAATCCCAACTTTATCTCTACAACATTACCAATCCTAAGGCGCCGCAACGAAATGAGCCAGTAACGGTTGAAGGCGGTAAAGTGACCGCAATGCAATTTTTGGTGAGCACCGGGTCTCTCGCTATTGGCACTGACAAAGGGAACGTGAGCCAATGGTTAATGGTGCGCGATAAAGATAATAAATATCACGTTACGCATGTCCGTGATTTTAAACCTTTGAGTGGGTCAATCACCAAAATAGTGCCAGAGTTTTCGCGTCGAGGTTTTTGGGCGGCGGATGACAAAAGCAATATCGGAATTTATTTTGGTACTTCAGCGCGTACTCTGCTAATTAAATCCATGGGTTCTTCACCGGTTACCCATATCGGCTTGTCACCTATCAATGGTCGAGTTTTGTTGATGGATGCAACACAGCACATTAGCCCTGCTGACGTATGGAATAAACATCCCGAAGTGTCATTCAGTATGTTGTGGGAAAAAGTTTGGTATGAAGGCCGCGATGCACCGGATTATATTTGGCAGGCATCTTCTGGCAGTGATAATTTTGAAGCAAAAATGAGTTTTGTACCCCTGTCCCTGGGCACATTGAAAGCGGCTCTATTTGCCATTCTATTTGCTGTGCCTTTAGGTGTGATGGGCGCTATTTATACGGCTTATTTTATGACGCCAAAGTTGCGCGGTATTGTTAAGCCTACAATTGAAATCATGGCGGCATTACCAAGCGTAATTCTGGGTTTTTTAGCAGGTTTATGGCTAGCGCCATTTCTCGAAAATCATTTGCCGGCAATCTTTAGCATACTGTTATTGGTGCCCTTAGTGATGTTGATTGTTGGTTTTGCCTGGAGTCAGTTGCCACTGATTATTCGCTCGCGTGTACCCGAGGGATGTGAAGCGGCAATTCTGGTGTTACCTGTGTTATTAACCGCAGCGGCTTGCGTCTATTTCAGTCCCTATATTGAGCAATGGTGGTTTGGTGGCAGCATGCCGCAATGGCTTACAGACCAAGGAATTAAATTTGAACAACGCAATGCGTTAGTGGTTGGTTTAGTGATGGGGTTTGCTGTTATTCCCAGTATTTTTTCCATCGCTGAAGACGCTGTGTTTAGTGTGCCGCGCCATTTAACGCAGGGGTCATTAGCGCTTGGCGCAACGCCTTGGCAAACCATGGTCGGAGTAGTTTTGCCCACGGCCAGTCCCGGTATATTTTCTGCAGTAATGATGGGTTTTGGCCGCGCTGTGGGCGAAACCATGATCGTACTTATGGCAACCGGTAATAGCCCCATTGTGAATTTTAATATCTTTGAAGGTATGCGCACTTTATCGGCCAATATCGCTGTTGAAATGCCTGAAACCGCTGTTGCCAGTACACATTTCCGTGTGCTGTTCCTGGCTGCTTTACTTTTATTAGCGCTGACATTTGTGGTGAATACTGCTGCAGAACTTGTGCGTCAAAGCTTGCGCAAACGTTACAGCAATCTCTAGTCGGAATTAAAAAATGAAAAAGTTATTTAATGAACCTCTGCTTTGGTTTAAAAGCGGTTCTCCGTGGATTTGGTTAAATGGCGGCGCGGTAGCCATTTGCATGATCATGGTTGTTGGGCTTTTAGGTTTGATAGCGGTTCGTGGTTTAAGCCACTTTTGGCCTGCGAATATCATTCAAACCAGTGTTACCGATAAAGCCGGTGTAAAACAAATTATTTTGAGCGAAGTGGTTCGTTCTGAAGTGATTCCTGCTGCGGTTGCGCGCGATAACGGTTTTACCATTGAGCCAGAGCGCAAACTCATCACGCGTTATTTGATGAAATTGGGTAATCGCGATATTACTTCACGTGATTTTATGTGGGTTCTAGAACTTGGTATGAGTGAATGGGAATATCCCAAAAATGCGGTGGCAGTTGAACGGCGTGAATGGGGTAATTTTTACGGTTATATCACCGCCATCAATGAAAATGGTAAAACGATTATTACGCAAGATGCGCCGCAGTTTTGGCCAGAAGTTAATGCACGCCTTGAGCGTTCGTTAGCGCTGCATGATCAAATTAGTCATATTGAGAAAATACAGATAGGTCGCGTTAATAACGCAATCCAGGAATTAAAGCTGGAACATCGGCGTTTGGAATTAAAAGGCGTCACCGGTGAAAAAATGGCTGAAGCGGAAGCCGCGTTAGCAGAAACAAAAATAGTACTGGAAAAAGAATACGAGCTTATTAAAAAAGAGCGTGATCTCATTGGAGTGCAAGCCGAGCGAGATCAACTTATCGCAATTACAGCAGATGGCCAGCAAGTTCTTTTGCCGCTTGATCATCTGGTGCGCATCACTCGTCCAAATGATATGAGCATATTTGCTAAAACTGGCGAATATATGCAGCGTTTCTGGGAATTTATGACTGCTGAGCCGCGTGAGGCCAACACTGAAGGTGGTATTTTTCCGGCGATTTTTGGTACCTTTATAATGGTTATAGTCATGGCCATTATAGTTACCCCCTTTGGTGTTTTAGCGGCAATTTATTTGCGTGAATATGCGCGCGAGGGTTTATTTCTCCGCATCATTCGTATCTCCGTGTACAACCTTGCCGGCGTACCTTCGATTGTTTATGGCGTGTTTGGTTTAGGGTTTTTTGTTTATAGTCTTGGCGGTAATGTCGATCAATTATTTTTCCCGGAATCTTTACCGTCGCCCACATTTGGTACGCCCGGTTTATTTTGGGCATCGCTCACCTTGGCATTGTTAACCTTACCGATTGTGATTGTATCTACTGAAGAAGGTTTGTCGCGCATTCCTAGTACTATTCGTCAAGGTAGTTTAGCTTTGGGCGCGACTAAGTCTGAAACTTTGTGGAAAATAGTCGTGCCGCTCGCAACGCCGGCAATGATGACCGGTTTAATTTTGGCGATTGCGCGCGCAGCGGGTGAAGTAGCACCCTTGATGTTAGTAGGCGTTGTAAAATTAGCGCCAGCTTTGCCAGTGGATGGCAATTATCCGTATTTGCATTTAGATCAAAAAATTATGCATTTGGGTTTTCACATCTACGATGTAGGTTTTCAAAGTCCTAACGTTGAAGCGGCTCGTCCGTTGGTTTACGCAACATCTTTAACCTTGGTACTGCTGATTATTGTGCTGAATGTTACGGCGATAAAAATTCGTAATAACTTGCGCGAGAAATATCGTAGCGCATCTGACTGATAAAACAGTCAGCAAAAATCTACAGCATACTAACCGGGCGCAAATAAAGAATACTGTTTGATTCAAAACCTTATGAGGCATGGACGACCTACATGGAAGTAGGAAGTTTTCCGAAGCGACTGGATCGCGAAGGAATGCCGATTAGAGCCTATAGGGATATATTCACGGCGTGTTTTGAATTGAACAGAATTCTTTACTACGAACTCGTTAGTATGTAGTCATTGATTCATAAATTTTTTAAGTCTTGGGTAGGAAAAGCGGTTATGACACACACAGCAGTCGCTGAAAATATAAAGCTTGAAGTAAAAGACCTCAGTTTATATTACGATCAAAAGCGCGCATTAAATTGTATTAATTTAAAAATTCCTGAAAAAAGAGTGACTGCTTTTATTGGTCCGTCAGGTTGCGGCAAGTCTACTTTATTGCGCTGCTTTAATCGTATGAACGATTTAGTTGATTCATGTCGCATTGAAGGCGAAATCAACATGGATGGCAAAAATATTTATGCCAAGGATGTAGATGTACCTGAATTGCGCCGCCAGGTAGGCATGGTATTTCAAAAGCCGAATCCATTCCCCAAATCGATTTATGAAAATGTAGCCTATGGTTTACGCTTACAGGGCGTCAAATCAAAGCGCATATTGGATACAGTGGTAGAAAATTCTTTACGTGGTGCCGCAATTTGGGATGAGGTTAAAGACCGGTTGCATGACAATGCCTTTGGATTGTCGGGTGGACAACAGCAGCGTCTAGTGATTGCGCGCGCTATTGCTATAGAACCTGAAGTTATTTTATTGGATGAACCAGCGTCAGCGCTCGATCCGATTTCTACCTTAAAGATTGAAGAATTAATTTACGAATTAAAATCAAAGTATACAATTGTTATTGTGACTCACAATATGCAGCAAGCGGCGCGGGTTTCGGATTACACCGCGTTTATGTATATGGGCGATCTCATTGAATACGGAAATACCAATCATTTATTTACCAACCCAACAAAAAAACAAACTGAAGATTATATTACTGGCCGTTATGGTTAGTTTTACATTAGCAACTAAACTGATTGTTAGTGTATTTTTTTCTTTTGTTATTTGTCATTGTCATTAAAGGGGAGCTTAATCATGGATATTACCAGTCACACGCTGCATATTTCGCAACAATACAATATGGAACTTGATGATATTAGAACTCATCTTTCCGAGATGGGCGGCATGGCGCAACGGCAAGTGAATGACGCTATTGCAGCCCTGGTGGAAGGCGATATTGAGAAAGCCGAGCAAGTGGTTCGTGCCGACAGCATGGTTAACTCAATGGAGATGTCCATCGATGAAGAATGTGTTCGCATTTTAGCGCGGCGTCAGCCTGCTGCAAGTGATTTGCGTTTGGTGATTGCGGTTACCAAAGCGATTACCGATCTTGAACGGATTGGCGATGAAGCCAGTAAAATTGCTCGCCAAACTATTGCTTTGCATCATGAAGGCAGCATGGCACCACGTGGTTATGTTGAGGTGCGCCATATTGGTGGCTATGTCGCAAAAATGTTGCAAGATGCGTTGGATGCTTTCGCGCGCCTCGATATGGATTTAGCCCATAGCGTAGTGCAAATGGATCGTACGGTTGATATGGAGTACAGCAGTGCTATGCGTGAGTTAGTCACTTATATGATGGAAGACCCGCGCAGCATTACGCGTGTGCTCAATATCATGTGGTCTCTGCGAGCGCTGGAGCGAATCGGTGACCATGCGCGTAATCTCGCGCAATACGTTATCTATTTGGTTAAGGGCGAGGATGTACGTCACTCCAATCTTGAAAATAACTAATCTGTAGTTGCAGTTAATATTGTGATTTTTATTCATGAACAAATATTTTCTGCGCTCCATATTATTTATACCTCTTAAACAATAAACATAGCTGCTCTATAATAATTTCAGTTATGCGTATCGTTTAAGAGTTTCAAGCTTAATCAATTCAATTTTTTTCATTTTTTTCACAGCTGCGACAATGTGCTTTTGCGATTGAAATAATATAGTTTTGTATTCTGAAGCCATCAACTCTGCCGAATCTCCAGTCAAAATAATAAACCCGATCATAGCATCATCATAAATTATTAATTCACATTGCACGTATTTGCAGCCCATAAAACCGTCCCCTAAACGACCAGCCCTTACTGCGGCTATTAAACCTTTGGTAAGTTCAATCTTGTCATTCTTCTCGTCGGAATCATCCAGGAAGCCTTCGATTTTTTGCGGTGCTAATAGAGCGTACTTATCCGTGACCGGTAGTGTCGATAAATTTTCTATAAAAGCAAAATTGTTCCCCTCATTCAGTATCCAGCATCCTATGTCTTTTGCTGAAGGTATCTGGTAAAAAACTTGTGCAATAATATTCGCGATGGCTTGAGAGAGACGTAAATAATCACGTTGCGGGTCGGCTATTGCAATCCTCCCATTTTCATTATCTTGGTTGAGGCAACGATAGTCCTCCAGCAATGAGAGATGGATTTTTATTTTTTCAATTAATTTTTTGCCCGATATAGGTTTGGTAATAAAATCACAGCCCCCCGCAACAAACGCTTTTATGATTTCACTGGGTTGATGATTGGCGGTTAGAAAAATTACTGGCAACTCCTGCGGGCTGTAATGTTTTCGTAATGATTCGCACACTTCGTGGCCGGTCATGTGCGGCATCATTACATCAAGAATAATCAAATCAATGTCATTGTGTGCGGATAGGGTTCGCAATGCATCTTCTCCATCAATTGCCTCGAGTGTGTCGAAATGTTGTTTGCGTAAATGTGCTTTGACCACCATGCGGTTGACCGGGTCGTCATCTACCACGAGAATTTTATATTTTTTCTCTGAGTCAGCCTTGAGTGGTACGCATTCTTCATTGGCATAAAGGTGGCTATTAAGAAATACATTGTTGATCTTGTGTTGATGTTCAAGGGCCATTGCCGATTTGTATAATTTATTTTTTTCCGCGCCGTCGTTGTCGCTGACATCATTGGCGTTAACACTGGTTTCCTCGCTATTCTTAGGTGGAATTCGCGGCAGTCTTATGTGAAACGTTGTTCCCAGGTCGACGACGGATTCAACTTGAATATCGCCTTTATGTAGCTCAACCATTTTTTGAATGACCGATAAGCCTAAGCCTGCGCCTCCTGCTGCTCGCTTTGCAGAGCCTTCGGTTTGCTGAAATGCGGTGAAAATCGTGCTGATATTTTCTGCTGAAATACCAATGCCGGTATCGGTAACATTTATGGAGTCGAAACGATCATCCAACGTGTGCGTAATGGTAATCGAGCCCTCGCGCGTAAACTTGATAGCATTATCGATAATGTGATGAATGATTTGCGATAATCTGTGATCGTTGGAAAAAACAAAAGTGTTTTCAGGGATTTTATTAAAAACGACCAGAGATTTATCGTTGATGCGGTCATTTAATTCCACCAGAATTCTTGCTACCAAAGGGCGTAGCTCGACTTCACTGAGCGAGAACATAAGTTCATTATTGGCTAGCTGTGAAAATTCAAGAATATCATTAACAATATTGGCCAAGCGTTTGCCACTGTACAAAATCATTTTTGCTTTTTGTTTAATTTCCGGTGATAGCTCCGCATAACCTGTGCTAATCGATTCGGCAAGGCCAATAATGCCATTTAAGGGAGTTCGTAGTTCGTGAGAGGTATTGGCAAGAAAGTTTTCTTTAAGCTTGTCAATATTTCTTAGTCTTTCACTAATCAATCGTTCCATGGCCACTTTCTTGTGCGCTTCTTTTACTTTTTTGCGTTGCGTCAGCACAAAGTCTATGACAAAAATAATCAGCGCCAAGGCGTAGAGGGTATAGGCTGTCCAGCTCCGCCAAATGGATGGCAGGATAGTAATATTAAGTGAGGTTCCGTCTTCATTCCAGAGCCCTTCATCATTCGCGGCTTTAACCTGGAATATATAATTTCCCGGGTCCAAATTGGTATAGGTGGCGGAGCGTTTGTTGCCAATAAAATTCCATTCTTCATCGAAACCCTGCAATTTATAGGCATATTGGTTATTTTTTGAGAAACGATAATTAAGTGCAGTGAATTCAAAAGTAAACACCGATTGTAAATGGGTTAGCGTAATCTCTTTAGTTTCACTTAACATTTTGCTCAGCGGTGAATTGACATCTTGTGCGTTCACCGGATGATTAAATAAGCTGAGATTGGCAAGTACAACTGGCGGTACATATAAATTATCTTCGATATCAGTAGGGTTGAAAATGCTCAACCCTTCAGAGCTACCAAATACAAGATCACCGTTACGGCGTTTCACATTGGCATCTCTATTAAAAAGATTTCCCGCCAATCCGTGACGCTTATCGTAGTTTTTAAATTTCATGGTGGCGGTATTTAAACGTGATAATCCATTGGCGCCACTAATCCATAAAAACCCTGCATTATCTTCCTGGATTCCAGTAACAACATTATCGGCCAAGCCATCTTCAATTTTGAAGGCCTTAAAAATTCCGGTTTTTTTATCAAATAAATTTAAACCCCCACCGAGGGTTCCTACCCAGAGGTTGTGGCGAGAATCTTCAAAAATAACCTTTACCCAGTGAGCGCTGAGGCTGTCAGGATCATTTTCAGCATGGCGGAAAAATTTCAGCTCGCTATTAGTTCTATCGAATAAACCTAAACCGTGGGTAGTGCCGACCCAGAAATTATGTTCGGAGTCTTCATACATGCATTTTGAGGCCGGGCAAATAATCGGGTTACCCGTTTTGGAATCATTGCGATAATGTGCGAAAGAATCGCTTTCGGGAATGTATTTGCTTAATCCTGCACGTTCACTTCCCAACCATAGGTTATGGAATTTATCTTCATATATTTGCCAAATCCTATCGTCGGAAATACCCTCAGGCTTATTGCGGTCGTGAAAGTAGTGAACGAAAGTATTTTTTTCTTTATTGTAACGACTGAGGCCGCCGCCCCAGGTGCTTGCCCATAGATTACCGCGGCTGTCTTCAAGGATTGCCAATACGGGGTCGGCGGGTAGGGCGTTGGGGTCCGATTTATTGGCGGGGTTGTGTGTGAAATGTTGTACCTGACTACCGTTTTCGTTATAGCGACTCATGCCTTTTTCGGTTCCAATCCAGAGGCTGCCATCCTTTCCTTCAGCGACCGATAAAATATCGTCGTTGACCAGGCTTTGCGACTTAAGTGGATTGTGCGTGTAGTTAGTAAAATGTGGGACATTTCTATGTATGACATCTATTCCCGAAGGGTGAAAGCCAAACCACAGATCGCCGGCTTTATCTTCGAATATGCTTTGTACGCCATTAGCCGCCAAGCTGTTAGATGATTCCGGGTTGTGAAGATAATGAGTTAACTTTTTCTGATCTTTTTGGTAGCGAAACACCCCTAGTTTATCCGTAGCTATCCACAATTCTCCTGAGCGGGTTTGATACATTCTTTTAATGTAAGGGCCAATTGCAGCATTAGATTCAGGTAATTCTTCCTGCGTGTAAAACAATCCCGTCTGTGGATTAAAATGCAGTACCCCTGCGCCGAAAGTTCCCACCCAGATATTGGAGTCATTTTCAATCCAGATACTCGCCGCTTCATTTAAGGAAGGGCTGGCGGTAGATGATGCGTTCCGGGGGTAATGACTGAACTTTTGCGTCGATGGTTCAAACCGAATAAGACCACCTTCATTCATGCCCAGCCAAATATTTCCGTCGTGACTTTCAGCAAGACAATAAACGTTAGCATCATTTAGATTGAGGTGATGTTGATGTTGGGTTAATACACCATTAGCAGAATAAACTACGAGTCCGAGTCCCGCAGTTCCTATCCAAAGGTTGCCTTTTTTATCAATTAATAAGCTTTGTATGGGGATGGGTTCGCCGAGAGTCGTAAAGTCTGCTTTGTGACGCGCATCAAATAGATGGTCAAAGTGGCCGGTGGTGTAGTTGTAACGATTAACCCCGTCGCTGGTGGCAATCCATAAATTATCATTCTGATCGATTTTCAAATCGGAAATGATATTGTTGCTTAAGCTGCGCGAGTCTTTGGTGTTGTGAGTAAAAATCTCCAGTGAATAGCCGTCATAACGCGCCAGCCCGGTAAAACCACCGAACCAGATATAGCCATATTTATCTTGCGCCATGGTTCTTACATAACCTATTGAGGCAAGCTTTTCGATAGGTAAGTGTGTGAATGAAACCTTGGACGCAATGGGTTTATTAACTTTGGTTGAATTCGTAGCGCAGGCGGAATGAGCAATGAGGAGGCTTAATACTATGGGCAAGACTTTGCGCAACATACTGCCGCTGGCGAGAATGAAGCTAATGCCAAGGGGGAGGCTACGTGAGAGAAATTGCCAAATATCCAACTGCCTGTCCATATTTCCGGGTTTCTAATGTCTAGTTATTCAAGGGTTAATCTACGGGATCACGGCTTATAAAGTTATCTGGCCCAACAGTAAAAGTCCGCGAAGCAGAATTTCTCATCATGAAAATGTAATTCTCCATTCAGTGTAGTTTGGGCTTAAATATCTGCCTCGATAAATTCCTATAATTGTGACGTCTTGCGGTCTGAAACCGGCGTTTCGAGCTGAAGCAGGTTTCAATCAACAGGGAAATATGCGCGAAGAGAGCTACAATGCGGGCTAAATAAGCTGGGTGATGCCGGATTCTTGTTATAAGATACTGTCCAACAAATTAGCTCGTCAGCCGCTTACTTGCATCAAGCAACTTTTTAAAAAATTATTTTCACTGCTATTCAGGATTCAACCTTTGAAACGAAGTAATGCCAGCCGTAAACCACCTGTTTCCGAGCCCGCCAATAACCTTGGTGGCCACATAGTGCGCGAGGGTGCCTTAATCGGCCTGGTTGCCGTCTGTGTTTATTTACTCATGGCAATGTTCAGTTACGACACCGCTGATGGTGGCTGGTCAAGCACGGGCGAAAATCTTCACGTCGCCAACCTGGGCGGTCGCTTTGGCGCCTGGCTGGCAGATATTTTCTTTCTGTTATTTGGTTATCTGGCCTACTTATTTCCGGTGATGTTGGCCTACCGTATTGTGTTGGTATTTCGCGGTCGGGCTTATCACCGCAATCTTGATTGGTTAATGATTGCCATGCGTACTGTTGGCCTCATTCTGGTGATGGTAGCTGGCACGGGTTTAACGACCATGCATTTTAGCGGCACTGAATCCGTACTACCGTTTTCTAATGGCGGCTTGTTAGGGGATGGTGTCTCGACCCTGGTTGAGCATGCGTTTAACTACACCGGGGGCACTTTATTGTTGCTCGCCTTATTTTTATTTGGTCTGACCATTTTTACCGATTTATCCTGGTTTGCATTGATGGATGAAATTGGCCGTTACACCTTGATTGGCGTCGCCCTGGCGAAAGAAAAATGGTTGCAATATCAGCGTGAGAAAAAAGAAAAGCAGTTTGCGTTGAATGCGCAACAACACCGGCGCGAGGTGGTGATTGAGCACGCGAAAGTGGAAGCCAAGCGTCAGGCGCCAGTGATTATTGCGGAACCTCCGAAGAAAAAAATAGCCCCGAGCCCACGCGCTGAAAAAGAAAAGCAAGTTTCCCTATTTGATTCTCTGGAGCCAACCGTGGGTAGTTTGCCTGCGCTTAGCTTGCTCGACCCTGCCGACAAGCGCAGTGATAAGGGTTACTCCAAAGAATCATTGGAGGCTATGTCGAAACTGTTGGAATTAAAACTGAAAGACTTTGGTATTGAAATTGAAGTGGTGTCGGTGCAACCCGGACCTGTTGTTACGCGTTTTGAAATCCAACCCGCTGCGGGTATTAAAGCCAGCCGTATTACTGGTCTTGCTAAAGATTTGGCGCGTTCGCTTGCGGTAGTGTCGGTGCGCGTGGTGGAGGTTATTCCCGGCAAATCCTTTATGGGTGTTGAAATTCCCAATGCCCATCGTGAGATTGTGCGTTTAAGTGAAGTGATCTCGTCCGATGTTTACGAAAATTCCAAATCAGTGCTGACCATGGCCTTAGGGCACGATATTTCCGGCGAGCCAATAGTCGCGGATCTGGCCAAGATGCCGCACTTGTTAGTGGCGGGTACCACCGGCTCGGGTAAATCCGTGGGCGTCAACGTGATGTTGCTTAGCCTATTGTTTAAATCCACACCGAAAGAAGTGCGGTTGATTTTGGTGGACCCAAAAATGTTGGAGCTTTCGGTTTACGAGGGCATTCCGCATTTACTGACTCCAGTTATTACTGACATGAAAGATGCGGCCAACGGGTTGCGCTGGTGTGTGGGTGAAATGGAGCGGCGCTATAAACTCATGTCGGCAATGGGCGTGCGTAATTTGGCGGGCTTTAATCGCAAGGTTGATGATGCTAATAAGGCGGGAACGCCGATTGCTGATCCCTTGTTTAAACCGGAAGAAAATTTTGATCCGGGTTTGTCGGTGGCAATTGCACCTGACTTGGAAGTCTTGCCCAACATAGTGGTAGTGATCGACGAATTTGCTGACATGATGATGATTGTCGACAAGAAAAAAGTAGAGCAACTTATTTCTCGCATCGCGCAAAAAGCGCGGGCTGCCGGCATCCATTTAATTCTTGCCACGCAACGCCCATCAGTGGATGTCATTACCGGTTTAATCAAAGCCAACGTGCCGACGCGCATTGCATTTCAGGTGTCTTCACGAATCGATTCACGAACTATTCTCGATCAAGGCGGCGCCGAACAATTACTGGGCCACGGCGACATGTTATATCTTCCCCCAGGCACCAGCTTACCCGTGCGCGTGCACGGTGCATTTGTTGATGATCATGAAGTTCATCGCGTGGTGGCAGATTGGAAAAAACGCGGTGCCCCCAATTATATCGATGGCATCACCGACGATAGCAATAACAGTATTCCAGTTCCCGGTCTGGCCAGTGAGAGCGAAGATGGCGACGACGGTGAGAGCGATGCGCTCTATGATGAAGCAGTTGCCTTCGTGCTCGAAACTCGCAAAGCTTCCATTTCATCAGTGCAAAGAAAATTGCGTATTGGCTATAACCGCGCCGCGCGCATGATTGAAACTATGGAAGCCGCTGGAGTAGTTTCGTCTGCGGGACACAATGGTAATCGCGAAGTATTGGCGCCGGGTGGTAGGCATTAAATTTTTGCATAATTCTATTTTGTAAATGTTAACTTTGGAAAAACTATGACTTTTATTTCTCGCTTTATTTTATCTTTCTCTTTACTGCTGTCATTAAGTGCTGACGCAGCCAACACATCCAGTCAGGCGGTTTCCATTGAGGCGCCTGCCAATCAAGCTGCGGTGTTATTGCGTAAACAACTGGATGCCATGACCAGCTTGCAAGGTAATTTTGTGCAAACCTTGTTAGATCAAAACGGCAAAAAGCTGGATGAAAGTAAAGGCACTTTTATAATGCAACGTCCCGGGAAATTTTATTGGGACACCATATCACCTGCGCCACAACTATTGATTTCCAATCAAAAAACTATCTGGCTTTATGATCCTGACTTGCAAACCGTTACTGTGCGGCCTTTTAGCGATGATTTGCAAAAAACACCGACCTTGCTATTAACGGCCGACGTGGAAAGTTTGCGTAAGCATTTCTCCATTACGCGTAGTGAGCAACCCAACAAAGTAGAAAAATTTACGCTAACGCCGAAAGTGACCGAAAGTTTATTTCAGCAATTAACCTTAATATTTATAGATGGCCTATTAACTGAATTTAATATTCAAGACAGTCTCAGTCAGATCACGCAAATTGTTTTGAGTAAGCAAAAACGCAATCAACCGGTTGACGAAAAATTATTTAACTTTGTACCGCCTGAGGGCGTGGATATTATTAAAGATCAATGAGTAATTTATTTGCCGAGCAAGAAGTGCACCAGCAACTAAGGTATCAGCCCTTGGCCGCGCGGATGCGTCCGCGTAACCTGGACGAATATATTGGTCAGGAACACTTGCTTGCGCCCGGTAAACCATTGCGTGAAGCCATTGTACGCGGCCATTTGCATTCCATGATTCTGTGGGGCCCGCCGGGTGTGGGCAAAACATCCCTGGCAAAATTATTTGCGGAACAAGCTCATGCCCGGTTTGAATCACTGTCAGCAGTGTTGTCTGGCGTAAAGGAAATTCGTGCTGCAGTTGCCGTTGCGCAACAAGAGCGAGTTTCCGGGCGTAAAACTATTTTATTTGTCGATGAAGTACATCGTTTTAATAAATCGCAACAAGATGCCTTCTTACCCTATGTGGAAGACGGCACTTTTATTTTTATCGGTGCAACTACCGAAAATCCATCGTTTGAATTAAATAACGCTTTACTGTCGCGCTGCCGTGTGTACGTGTTACGCGGTTTGCAACCAGAACAATTGCAAAATGTTTTGCAACAAGCGCTTGATGATAATGAGCGTGGTTTGGGTGCTAGTAATATTCGTATTGATGAGGACAGCCTTGCAACACTTGCTCAGGCTGCCGATGGCGATGCGCGCAAAGCGCTTAATTTGCTTGAGATTGCTGCGGACTTATCAATTGAAAAGGTCGTCGATGATACTGCAGAAAAAAAAGACCATCATAAAATTATTGATCATGATGTCTTGGCAGAAGTTTTAGCATCCGACGTGCGTCGTTTTGATAAAGGCGGCGATATTTTTTATGAACAAATATCCGCGTTGCACAAATCGGTGCGCGGCTCTTCACCTGACGGCGCACTTTATTGGTTAGCGCGAATGCTCGATGGCGGTTGCGATCCGCTTTATATTGCGCGTCGTGTAGTGCGCATGGCCAGCGAAGATATAGGTAATGCAGATCCACGTGCTTTGCCCTTATGTTTGAACGCGTGGGATGTGCAAGAACGTTTGGGTAGCCCCGAAGGTGAACTCGCGATTGCGCAAGCAGTGGTCTATCTCGCAGCAGCGCCAAAAAGTAATGCTGTGTATAATGCTTTCAATCAAGTCATGGCAGATGTGCGAGCGCAACCAGCTTACGATGTACCTATACATTTGCGTAATGCGCCGACAAAATTAATGAAGTCTATGGCTTACGGCGCAGAATATCGCTACGCCCATGATGAGCCAGGCGCGTATGCCGCCGGCGAAAATTATTTACCGGAAGAGATTGCTGATAGGTGTTATTACCAACCGGTTGATCGTGGGCTGGAAATAAAAGTGCAGGAAAAGTTTAAACATTTGCGTGAGTTGGATAGGCAGAGTAAAAAACAACGATACAAAAAATGACACTACCCCACCCCAGCCCTCCCCTTCGCAGGGGAGGGAGCTTGATTGTACTTCGTAGCATGTTGAAGTTGCATAGTGTCGAGCAAGGGAAGAACTTGCAGGTTAAGCTCCTCCCCCTGCGAAGGGGGAGGCCGGGAGGGGGTGCTTTTAAGGTGAAATTTTATGCAATGGTTAATCATCGCCCTCGGCGGCGCCCTAGGCTCAGTCGCACGCTTTGCATCCGTGACTTACCTCACGCCACTGTTTAATTATCGTTTTCCATTGGGCACTTTTTTCGTCAATATTGCAGGTTCATTTTTAATTGGCCTTGCTTACGTAGTCCTGGTAGAAAAAGCCGTTTTACCTGCTGAATGGCGATTATTTTTTATGACAGGTTTTTTAGGCGGCTTCACAACATTTTCTGCCTTCTCGCTGGAAATGTTACAAATGTGGCAAGAAGGCCACGTATTAATTTCAATAGTTTACGCAGCCAGTTCAGTTGTTCTAGGCTTGCTGATGGCTTATGCAGGCATGCAATTTGCGCAAAAACTTTTTTAATTTTTTAACTTAATTACATTTAACGAAATCAACTACGATTTTAACTAAACTAACTACGAAATATTACTTATGTTAGATTCTAAATTAATTCGCACCAATCCCGAAGCCGTCGCCAAGGCGCTTTTAAAGCGCGGTTATGTACTAGACGTGGCCCGCATAAAAGCCTTGGAAGAAGAGCGTAAAGCGATTCAAATCAAAACCGAAAATTTGCAAAATGAACGCAACACGCGCTCCAAAAATATTGGCAAAGCGAAGCAGGCGGGTGAAGATGTTGCACCCTTGATGCAAGCTGTTGAGCAAATTAAACAAGACCTCGCGACCGCAGAAATTGAACTCGCTAAAGTCCAGGAAGCTTTTGATGTGCTCTTGAGCAGCGTACCCAATATTCCCGCCGAGAATGTGCCGGAAGGAAAAAGCGAAGAAGACAATGTTGAAATTCGCCGCTGGGCCATGCCACGCAGTTTTCATTTTCCCATTGTCGATCATGTGGATTTGGGAGCGAGCTTTGGCGGACTGGATTTTGATACGGGCACAAAAATTACCAGCTCACGCTTTGCCGTATTGCGTGGTGGTGTTGCACGTTTGCACCGCGCGCTTGCGCAGTTTATGTTGGATACACATATCAAGGAACATGGCTACGAAGAAGTAAATGTTCCCTTCGTGGTGAACGCAGATTCGCTTTACGGTACTGGCCAGTTGCCAAAGTTTGAAGAAGATTTATTTAAACTTACCGATGAGCGCGGCTTGTATTTAATCCCTACTGCCGAAGTTCCCGTCACCAATATTTATCGCAATGAAATTGTTGAAGATGCGCAGTTACCGATAAAAATGGTTTGTCATTCGCCATGTTTCCGTTCTGAAGCCGGTAGTTATGGTCGCGATACCCGCGGATTAATTCGTCAACATCAATTCGAAAAAGTCGAGCTGGTACAATTTGTTCGCCCGGAAGAATCCGATGAAGCCTTGGAAGAATTGGTCGGACATGCTGAAGCGATTTTACAGAAATTAGATTTGCCCTATCGCACAGTTGTTTTGTGCGGCGGTGATATTGGTTTCTCGTCTGCAAAAACTTACGATATTGAAGTCTGGGTTCCTTCACAAAATAAATACCGTGAAATTTCTTCTTGCAGCAGCTTCCGTGATTTTCAGGCGCGCCGCTTAATGGCACGTTATCGTAATCCCGAAACGGGTAAACCAGAGTTGTTGCATACATTGAATGGTTCGGGTTTGGCCATTGGCCGCACCTTGTTAGCCATATTGGAAAATTATCAATTGGATGACGGCAGTGTAACTATTCCCGAAGTCTTAAGGCCTTACATGGGCGGGCAAGATGCGTTGTTGCCGGTGAAGAAATAACAATGAGCGTAGGTTGGGCCGGGCCACGTTGGCTGAGGAACGAAGCCCAACACTTTGACCTCGCAGATCAAACTCACGTATTTT
>JAZKFX010000064.1:0-1672 GCA_040386215.1 Pseudomonadota bacterium | reverse complement strand
TAAGTGAAGCCTATAAAGAAATGGGTTTAACCAAAGGTAATTTTCATTCGGTACTGATCCGCGCTATCGATAATATTATTGCGGCTCCAGAAGTTAGCGGGGATTTGAATTTAGTGCGACCAAAAGTATATTTTGAATTTGCTGATCCAGCCTTGGAAAAGTTGCCTGCAATTCACAAACTTATGCTGCGAATGGGGCCAGAAAATGCAAGTCGTGTGAAATCCAGCATGAAAAGCCTGCGTGCTAAGTTGATACAAAAACAAGCGTCATAACAACACTGACTATTTATTTTATAACGTGACGATGGCTGCCTCATCCGCAGCCTTTTTTTATTCCTGCTGGATTGCTTGTCTCAATAAATGTTTAGATAAAAAAACAAATCGAAAATTCTTATCAACCTGATTCTTTAAACGTGCAACCTTATTTTTAATCGCATCTAAAAATAAAAAATCTATTGTTGTAATGAGGTAAAAATGAAAGGTATATCAAATCATAATCCTGATGCACTTTTTATCGGCATTGATGGCGGTGGCACTAAGTGTCGGGCGCGATTGGTGTCGTCGGATGAAAAATTACTGGGCATTGGTGTAGGTGGGCCAGCTAATCCTTTACATGGGCAGGAACAAACTAAAGCCTCGATTTTGCAATCGGTCGAAATGGCTCTCGCCCAAGCGGGCCTACCCAAGTCGGACATGGGTAGATTACTCGTAGGGATTGGCTTGGCGGGCGTAAATTTACCCAGCATGTATGAAGTCATGAAAGCCTGGCAGCACCCGTTCAAGCGCATGTATTTAACTACCGATTTGCATATTGCTTGTTTGGGTGCACATAGTCGCGATCAAGGCGCGATTATAATCGCGGGTACCGGATCTTGCGGTTACTCTTTTGTAAATAATAAAGTCACTATTATTGGTGGGCACGGGTTTCCTTTTGGCGATAAAGGTAGCGGTGCATGGATGGGACTGGAGGCGGTAAAAGCCGTATTGCTAGCTTCTGATAATCTCGGTTCTTGTAGTTTATTAAGCGATTTAATTGGCAATCATTTACAAGCTAAAGGTGTAATGATTGTGGATCGTATGGGCGCTGCCAAAGCGAGCGATTACGCTCAGTTAGCCGGATTCGTTTTAGACGCTGCTGATGCTAAAGATGAAGTTGCCGAAAAAATTGTTCGCGAAGGTGCAAATTATCTGAGCGCTGTTGCTGAGAAATTATGGGAAACAAAACCAGGCAGCATGTCGTTTATCGGTGGTTTATCCGAGCGTTTGATTCCATGGTTGAATGCTGACGTGGCAGAGGGTTTATCTGTACCCATTAATCAACCAGAATTTGGTGCGATTTATTATGCCAGGCAGCAGGAAAATTTGTTGGTCTGTTGATGCCGCGTTACATAACAGTTTAAAAGAAGATTAAATATCAGATGATAGGTAATCGCAACGACAACATTGAATAGAAAAATGTAGAAAATCTTTTTGCCAATGCAAGTTGTTTTAAAATGCTACCAATAACGCGGTAAAGATTTTTTGATTTCGATATATCCCGAGCACTGCTCGATATATCCGCCTATCAATAATTGCTTCATGATACGACTCACCATTTCACGCGATGAGCCCACCATGTTGGCAATATCCTGATGAGTCACTTTGGGATTGTGAATGCGTTTATTTTCATCGCA
>JAZKFX010000063.1:0-37964 GCA_040386215.1 Pseudomonadota bacterium | reverse complement strand
TCTTGCGCTGATTCTGTAATATCAACATTAACCATGTTTACACTGCTCTCCACATTCACCGACGACTTTCATCGGCCAGGTTTACCGCCAGGTTCAATAAGATACCTGATTAATTTAGTCGGGTATTCTACTGTAAACTTCACCACAATCCAATTGAGCCGGTTAGGAAGAATTTTATCCTCGGATCTATATTGCGCTTACAATTCTGTTAAAATTCTCAGCCGAAACGAATATCAATATTTTTTGATATAGATTACCAGCGCAACAGCACCTTCGTTAAAATCAGGTATTCAAATGACTCCGCCGCTCAGACAACAATCGCCACAAAGCCAATCCCGAATCACTGCCCTAAAAAATGCCATTAGCCAGCGCATCCTGATATTGGATGGAGCCATGGGCACTATGATTCAAGGCTACAAGCTTAAAGAGGTGGATTATCGTGGTGCGCGATTTGCGGATTACCATATGGATATCGCCGGTAATAACGATTTATTGTCTATTACTAAACCAGAAGTGATAAGGGAAATTCAGCAGGCTTATTTAGAAGCCGGTGCAGACATTCTCGAAACGAATACTTTCAACTCGACACGTATTTCCATGGCCGATTACGACATGGAAGATTTAAGCCGCGAGTTGAACTACGCCTCTGCCAAACTTGCGCGCGATTTGTGCGATGAGATGACTGCACGCAATCCTGCCAAACCACGTTTTGTTGCTGGCGTGCTCGGCCCAACCAGCCGCACCTGCTCTATTTCACCGGACGTAAATGATCCGGGCGCGCGCAATGTGACCTTCGATAAGCTAGTCGAAAACTATCTCGAATCTATGGACGGCCTGATCGAAGGCGGTGCCGATATTATTTTGATCGAAACTATTTTTGATACGCTCAACGCAAAAGCCGCCGTATTTGCCGTAAAAAAATATTTTGATGATGTCGGTTTTGAATTGCCGATTATGATTTCCGGCACCATTACCGATGCTTCTGGTCGCACACTTTCCGGCCAGACTACCGAGGCTTTTTACAATTCTCTCGCTCACGCCAAACCACTCAGTATGGGCTTGAATTGCGCACTTGGTGCAGCAGAATTACGTCAATATGTGCAAGAGCTTTCGCGAGTAGCCAATTGTTTTGTATCAGCTCACCCCAACGCTGGTTTGCCGAACGAATTTGGTGAGTACGATCAAACCGCAGAAGAAATGGTAGAAATTGTTGAAGAGTTTGCGGCGAGTGGGTTTTTAAATATTATCGGCGGCTGCTGCGGCACCACCCCTGCACACATTAAAGCACTGGCTGAGGCCGTAGCAAAATATCCACCGCGCAAAATTCCTGATATAGAGCCTGCCTGTCGTCTCTCTGGTTTAGAACCCTTCAATATCACTAAAGATTCGTTATTTGTAAACGTGGGTGAACGCTGCAATGTTACCGGTTCAGCAAAATTCAAAAAATTAATCGTCGATGAAAATTATTCCACGGCGCTCGAAGTAGCTTTAGAGCAAGTAGAAAATGGTGCGCAGATTATTGATATCAATATGGATGAAGGCATGCTCGATGCTGAAAAAGCCATAGTAAGGTTTTTAAATCTAATTGCCGGCGAACCGGACATCGCTCGCGTACCGATTATGGTGGACTCATCCAAATGGGACGTTATTGAAGCCGGTTTAAAATGCATTCAAGGCAAACCCATTGTTAACTCCATCAGTTTAAAAGAAGGCGAAGAAGAATTCCTACACAAAGCCAAACTCTGCATGCGTTATGGTGCAGCAGTAGTTGTTATGGCTTTTGATGAGCAAGGCCAGGCAGATACTCAAGCGCGTAAAAAAGAAATCTGCGAGCGCTCATATCGCACACTGGTCGATAAATTAAATTTCCCACCGGAAGATATTATTTTTGATCCGAATATTTTCGCAGTAGCAACAGGTATCGAAGAGCACAACAATTACGCAGTGGATTTTATTGAAGCCACGCGCTGGATTCGTAAAAACTTACCTCATGCAGGCGTCAGCGGCGGGGTATCTAACGTTTCATTTTCATTTCGCGGCAACAATCCATTACGCGAAGCAATTCATTCTGTATTTTTATATCACGCGATTAAAGCCGGTATGAATATGGGTATTGTTAATGCCAGCCAACTAGCTGTGTATGACGATTTACCCAAAGAATTAAAAGACAAAGTCGAAGATGTAATTCTTAATCGCTCTGCAAACGGCACTGAAGCATTACTGGATATCGCAGAAAAATATCGCGGCGATGGCTCTACCGGTGAAGTAAAAGAAGATGAGGAATGGCGTTCATTTACTGTTGCTAAACGTATCGAACACGCATTGGTTAAAGGTATCACCACCCATATTGAAGCGGATACCGAAGAAGCACGCCTGCACTATCCGCGCCCCCTCGATGTGATTGAAGGTCCGTTAATGGATGGCATGAACGTAGTGGGCGATTTATTTGGCGAAGGTAAAATGTTTTTGCCGCAAGTGGTTAAATCTGCGCGCGTGATGAAGCAATCCGTCGCATATTTACAACCCTTTATTGAAGCCGCAAAAACCGAGGCGTCAAAACCTAACGGTAAAATTGTTATGGCCACGGTGAAAGGTGATGTGCATGACATTGGCAAAAACATCGTCGGCGTAGTTTTACAATGCAACAATTTTGAAGTCATTGATCTTGGTGTAATGGTGCCCTGCGATAAAATTTTACAAGTTGCCATCGAACAAAATTGCGACATCATTGGTCTCTCGGGTCTGATTACACCGTCACTTGATGAAATGGTAACAGTTGCGCGCGAAATGGAACGCCGTGGAATTAATAAGCCGTTATTAATAGGCGGGGCGACCACATCCAAAGCACACACTGCAGTTAAAATTGATCCCGCTTTTAAATTAAATCAAGTCGTGTATGTTCCCGATGCCTCGCGCGCGGTAGGCGTAGCGAGCAATTTATTATCCGATGAATTACGCCCAGCGTTTATTGAAAGCTTACAGGCAGATTACGTTGCCGTACGCGAACGCAATGCCAACCGCAAACCGCGCGGAACTATCAGAACATATGCAGAGGCGATTGCGCACAAGGCAAAATTGGATTGGGCTGCTTACACTCCACCTACCCCACTCTTCACCGGTATAAAAGTTTTCGAAAATTATCCGCTGGAAACCTTAGTAGAAGCTATTGACTGGACGCCATTTTTTATGAGTTGGGAACTCGCCGGAAAATATCCACGAATCTTAAATGACGAAGTGGTCGGCGAAGCAGCGCGCAATTTATTCGCCGATGCACAACAGATGTTACATAAATTAATTGATGAAAGATTGATTAGTGCGAACGGGGTTATTGGTTTTTGGCCAGCCAACACGGTTAATCACGATGACATCGAGGTTTACGATACAGATGTTAAAAATGCCGGAAAGCAAATTTCGACATTGCACCATATTCGTCAACAACAACAAAAACCTGGCAACGACAAAGCAAATTTTTCACTGGCTGATTTTGTTGCCCCCATCGAATCTGGCAAACAAGATTATATCGGCGGCTTTGCAGTGACCGCTGGCATAGGTGCAGAAGAACTCGCCAAAAAATATCAAGACGCAGGCGATGACTACAATAGCATTATGGTGAAAGCTCTCGCTGATCGTTTAGCTGAGGCCTTCGCCGAACATATGCATTTGCGTGTGCGTAAAGAGTTCTGGGCTTATGATCGCGAAGAAAATTTATCTAACGATGATCTAATTCGTGAAAAATATAAAGGTATACGACCTGCTCCCGGTTATCCTGCTTGCCCGGATCATACTGAAAAAACACAATTGTTTGCATTGTTGGATGCTGAAAAAAACACCGGCATTACGTTGACGGAACATTTTGCGATGCTGCCAACCGCTGCAGTTTCCGGCTGGTATTTTGCGCACCCACAAGCGGAATATTTTGCGACGGGGAAGATTGAGAAAGATCAGGTGGAAAGCTTGGCTGAGCGTAAGGGAATGAGTGTACAGGAGATTGAGAGATGGATGAGTCCGGTGTTGGCCTATGAGCCGGAGGTAGTAGGCAATTAAAAAATCTTGAAGTTTTAGTACACATCCATGTGCTTCGCTGCATTCGTGCATCCTGCACATCAAAGGCGACCCACAAAATTGCAGGAGCAATTTTGTACAGCGTAGCTGCCCAAAAGATGAAAGCCAGGGATGGCTTTCATGACCTCGTTCGTGTTTCCTGCGCTTCTCAGATAATTCCCGCCGTTCCGACGCGACATCCATGTCGCGACGTCACTAAAACGCACTTCCTGTGCGTTTTGCAAAAATTCTCTTCCGATGCTCGGCGAACTCGTATGGGATGAAACAGCAATACAGCGTAATGCTGCGCAAAATTACAGAATATCTGAAGTTATGAAATATCGGTGATCCTTTTTTTGTTAGCGTTTAGCATGCATATTTCTCAACTCTTCCTTACGCATCGCAAGTTGCTCACCTAATCTCCATAAATCAATTTTTCCTGATGCATTAGCTTTAGAGAAAAGTTTGGTTCGCTTTTCTTTTACGTATTCTTTTACATGCTCGCCCAGAACTCTAATTTTTATATCGTATATTTCACTGTCAGCATCAATATTTTCAATTTCTGATATTAAATATTTTAAACAGGCATGACTCATTGTCGCGGCTGAAACTATTCCCTTTTCTTTCAAGGCAAGTTTTAGCACTGGATGGAATATTTCTTCTTCAATTTGCATATTGATTGTTAATATTGTGCAAATCATTTCGACTATCTGTTGCTTTTCAGTTAGCGATTGGACGCGCTCGCATTTGGCGAATAGATTAACAATTTCTTGATCGCCAGCACTTAAAAAAGTAGTGGCATCTACCATTTGGAGGGATGCTTCAAACAACATTTCTCTTGCAACATTTGTCATGATTAACTCCTAAAAATTAGCTATAGAAATAAACCAGATATTTATTTCAGAATGAGTATGGGCCCCAAATTAGTGAATTGTTTATTTTTAGCACTACGGGGATGTGCGCACAATAATGATTTAAACGAAGGACATCCGTTCGTTAGCGAACACAGGATCTCTGGTGTATTCGCGAACCAAGGGATGGTCGTGGTCAGCTTTGTAAGGGGGGGTATTTAAGCAGCATGTTCCAGATAAAACCTTCTGCCGTGCGCGCTGGCAAAGCAGAAGTGTTATTAATGCGGAACTAAGAAGAATTCGACAGGCCAGGCGCTCTTTATAGAAGGATACCTGCAATCCCTAAAACAATTTGCTTGCCGCTTAGCTTACAAGCCCTTCAATCCCAGTGTGTTGGCTTGTTCGCGTAAAAAAGCTACTTGTGCATTATAAGTTGGTGGGCCAGCGTAAGGTAAAATCGTCCACAGCTGGCTGCCAACCATCTCTTCACCTGGTAACAATTTTTTGTATGGCGTATGCACTTCCATTTCTATAAGACCGTCCTGTACTTTGTCAGAGAGATAATCAAAATAAACTTCGATCTGTCCCTGCTCAGGATGGATCGCTAATAAGGGCTGATGTGGAAACTGAATAATAAAGGCCTGATCATCCTGAAAACCAGCCATCCAGCCTGCGGAAGGCTGGATCATTAATTTTACCTTTCCTGCATTTTTGTGGGTGCTCAGTGCCACTAAGTCTAATAAAAATATTTTTTGTTGAATGCGGGGCACATAAGCATCTTGCACCCTATCTTCAAATAACTTTACACCTACATCTTTTGCAGTGTCCACCGGGACATACACTTGGGTAGCAGCACTAACTCGGGTATTAAACCAAATATCCCAGGCAACGCTTTCTTTGCGAATATTTTTTGCAATAACTTCTAATTCAATACTATTTTTCTTATTGGAAGCCAACGCATAACTTTTCGTCATTTTCAATCCAGAAATTGGGCTTTCAGGACTTTCTAAGACAATTTTTTTAGATGATTTTTCAATTATCCTATTTTTAGCGAGCACCAGATAAGGGTCCGGTGGCCACTCAGCTTTTGCGGCGGCACGGCTGCTGTTAATGGTTTGCTGCGACCACCACTGACTTTGCGGACCAACCCACATTTCGTGCCCAAGGTAGCCAATCGCATTTGCTTCTGGGTTTGCAATCGGATTAGGGCTGGTAAAAACAGCTTCCCCTATTTTTAAAAAGTTGGGTTTATTGGCTAATGAAAATGACAATACTCTGCCGCCAATATCCGCAGTAATTTCTGCTTGAATAACACCATTTGTAAGTTGGAAACTATGAACTTTTTCATCTGCCATGGTCGCACCACACATTCCTGCTAAAACAAAAAACAAACCAATTTTCATAACAAAATCCCACAATCGTGACCATACACAAATAAAAGCAAACTCATCATTTCCAATCTAACTGTTAAAAGCCACTGCATCAACCTGGTTTAGCAAATACTTATAGCGATCATATTGGGGATTGGTGACTTCAATCGTTGAAATCCGTTCTAAAGATTTACGGCATATTTTTTCAAACCCCGGTTGCGATCCATTTTCCTTGATTTCTGAAATAACAGCTTGAATGAGATTTAAATTTAAACCTATATGACTTGGAAAAATAGAAATTGCATTTTTAAAAATCCCGATAGCTTCAGTGAATTTTTTCTTATCGTAACTATCGATTCCACTTTTAGTTATTTTTGCAACTTTTTCACATCCAGCCTGACTGATTGGGGTATCTGTCAGGGCATCTACCTTGGTTACAAATAGTTCGTCGCCCGAAAACTTCTCTACCAGCTCCTGCAATAACTTATTAGCCCCATCTTTATCACCCTTGGCAATTAAGGTTTGCGCTATTTCTAATCCAGCCTCAGGCGAGAGCAAATCTTTTTTATCTTCATAGATCTCTTTTGCCTTATCTAGATATATTTCAGCTTCGGCTAATTTATTTTGATTCACTAAGGAACGGGATTTTAATGAGTTCGCTTGCACTTTAGCACCCGCATCATAACAGGGTCTTTTTTCCAAACGTTGCAACACTTCAAAGGTTTCTTTTGCTAAAGCATTGGTCATTGTCCCTTGCTCGGTAGTTAGGTCGTTGAGTTCACGGGCGAGCTTAAAATAATCTTCGGCGGACTCATGGTAAGAATTACGCGCTGTTTTTATGACAAGGCGAGTAGCACCAAGGCAGGCTTCGGTATCGTCGTTTAATTTAGCCACAGCGGCTAAGCGCCGCAAACGAAAAATGGATTTTGGTGCAATATCCACAGCATCCTGCATAGCCTTTTGCGCCTTAATCGTATCGCCTCTTTTGTTGTAAGAATCAGCCAATAAATCATGCGCCTCAACAACACGCTTATCTGCGGTGATGACTTCGATCAAATTTTTTTCAGCTTTTTCATATTCTTTTTTTGCTACTTGTGTTTTTCCCAAACCTAATTTAGCCCAAAGTACAGGTCGCTCATTCAATACTCCGGTATAAATTTCCTCTGCCCGGTTGAAATTAAGTAAGCGTAAATTCATTTCCGCTTGAATTTGTAGACAAGCACTACGATAGCTGGTGTTATCATCCAGGCGCTCCTGGCAACGCTTTTCGGCAGTTGCATAGTCTCGCTCATCCATAGCTTGCTTGATGCTATATAAATCCTGATGGCGTAGTAGCACTCTGTCCAAGCGTTGACGCAACAAGGCTTGGGTAATGGGCTTGGTAATATAATCATCCGGCTGATATTCAAGCGCGCCCAACACCATTTCACTGGATGACTCAGCGGTAATCATGACGAAAATGCTGGTGTTTTTTAAACGGTTACGAAAACGCAATTCTTCAAGTATTTGTTGCCCGTCACTACCTGAACCTAGGTTGTAATCGCAAAGAACCATGTGATATTGAGCGCTATTGCAAGCTTCAATGGCCTGTTCACCATTAGCAACCACATCAATTTTTGTCGCCCCAAATATGCGTAACATCGCTGCGACAGCGACACGAACATCTGGCATATCCTCAACCACAAGGCAACGCATTTGAGCATAAAGTTTAATGACATCTATCTGGCGCATGAATAGTTATACAATTCCTCGTTGCTGCTAAAAAGTTACGTGACAAAAATTATGCAAAGCATAGCTTTGCAAATTGAGTCTAGCAGGTAATAAAAGCGCTGCTTTTAGAAATAAGGAGTGAACCGTTCAGGCCAACTCAGTTGCTTGTAAAGTTTTTTGTGAGCACCTACGCAGCATAGGATCGCAAAATATCAAGGAACCACTATTCGAGCTGCATGTCCTACAGCTGCATCACTCTCCCAACGTCAAACGTCTTTAAGTTGATACGCATACTTACGATAATGTTGCGTTTAGATTGACACCAAGCGCCGCGCCGCACAGAATCGCCGGCTAAATTGAAACATCAGGAAATTGGCTGAATGAATACTGTTAACATCCCGCGTCTGCTGCAAAAATGTACCTTTTTATTGCTATTGATCTCTTTTAGTTTGCTTACCGCTTGTGGCGGCGATGATAAAAAAAGCAATGCGTCTAGCAGTATGTCCTCTCATATTTTTGTTCCTACTCCGGTCACCCCTACCGGCGCTGGCATTTGGCCAGACATAAAGGTATCGGCTAGCGGTACTAAAACGCTTAAATTTGAATGGACCGATGCCAACGTCCCTAGCGGCACAACTCATTACAAGCTATTCAAAAAAACGGCTAGCAACAGTGCCTATGAGCAGGTTGGAGTGAATTTTACAGGCTTAAGCATTGTTGATCCGATTAGCGTCCATCTTAGCGACTGGGTCAATAGTCACTATAAAGTACAAGCCTGCGGTGAGATAGCATGTGTAGATTCCACTGAAAGAGCCATCGACAGCGCAATGCTTTCTGCGATTACCTATATTAAAGCGTCCAACGCGCAAGCTGATGATTGGTTTGGCTGGAGTATCGCCATATCAGGCGATGGAAATACTTTAGCGGTCGGCGCCCCTGCAGAAGATAGTAAGGCTACAGGCGTCAATGGCGAACAAAACAATGAGCAAAGCCCCGCCTCTGGTGCGGTTTACGTATTCCGTAAAACCGAGACCGGCAATTGGCAACAGGAGGCGTATTTAAAAGCATCTAACACCGAACAACCCATTGAGGGAACGAACCTACCTCATTTACCCAATGATCGTTTCGGCTATCAAGTCGCACTGAGCACTGACGGCAATACCCTGGCGGTAAGTGCAATTTTGGAAGATAGCCCCGCCAGCGGAATTTCAACAGACGTTCCCTGCTATCAAGAGAATGCCTATTTCGCAAACGGCATTAACAACCATATACCAACAGATTCAGGTGCAGTTTATATCTTTAAACGCACGGACACTGTTTGGGCCCAAAGCAATTATGTGAAATCCATGTACTATGCTTCTGGTACCCAGTTTGGTCTTTCTCTGGCCATCTCAGGTGATGGTAAAACGCTGGCGGTTGGAACACCTCTTGATCAAGCTCAAGATAATCGTGTAATCGGTCAAAGTAGTAGTGCGAATAGTGCCGAATGCGTTAACTCTAACGCTTTGAACTTTTCCACTAGCTCATCGACATCCTCGGACTCCTCTACTGTTAGCAGTAACGCCGCTATCAGTATTTCCAATAGTAGTCTCACCACGTTTGGCGGCAGCAATTCCGGCGCCGTTCATGTTTTTAAAGAAAGTGATACTGGGTGGGTACACGAGTCATTTATTAAAGCACGAGATGCAAGACCTTATGGCAACTTTGGTACAAGCGTTGCGCTATCGGTAGATGGCAATATTTTAGTGATTGGTGCCGATGGCGACTACACAGATAGTGAAGGCCTCGTACAAACTATTCAAAAAGATGAGAAGGCATATTTTTTGAGCAGTGGCGCTGCCTATGTTTATCTGCGCACCAATGGGATACATAGCTTTCAACAAAAACTTAAGCCTTCGCCAAACTTGATTAACCTCCTTTTCGGCGCAAACGTAGCTGTGTCTGGCGATGGGAAAACTATAAGCGTAGGTGCGCCAGGTAATGCAGATCCAAGTACTGGCATTAATCCAGTCTTCAATGAAACTGAAATTAATAATTCATACCTTGAGGGATCTTATTTAAGCGATAAAATTAAACGTGATTCCGGCTCTGCATATATTTTTACACGCCCGGATGCGAGCTGGATTCAGCACTCCTATATTAAAGCGTCAAATTCAATCAGTGGTTACGAATTCGGTAGTTGCACAGCGCTGTCTTACAACGGCAGCCTACTAGCGGTTGGCTCCATGAGAGAGTCCAGTGTCGCAACAGGCATTAACGGGGATGAGGTTGACGCTTCTGCAACGCTCGCAGGAGCCGCCTATGTATTTTCGTTAACCGGAAATGCCTGGACCCAAAAAAGTTATGTGAAAGCACCTAATAGTGATAAGAATGATCGCTTTGGTCATGCGCTAGGCCTGGATGCCAGCGGTGAAACCTTAATGATTGGTGCGCACCGTGAATCCAGTAATATAAAAGGTGTTAATGGTGAAGGTGACAGGTTTGAAAATACTGCAGCTACCGCGTCTGGCGCTGTATACCTTTACTAATGTATTTTAAAAAATATAAAGCCCGCGCAATGCGGGCTTTTTTAATTCGGATATAAATTATTTTATTAAGACTCCAACCATACGTCCCGCACCCAATACCAAATAGTTAACCAATGATCATCAGTTAATTCGCCATCACGCCAAAAGACAATTTCACCTTCCGGTTCCACGCAATAATAGGCTCCGTTGACCTCACACAAGGGCATTAAATAACGCGGCACACCGAGAGACCAGGCCACCGCTGTTACTTCAGGCAAATAAGTGTGAGAGTTAGGATCGGCAACAGTGACTGGCTCTAATGATCCATAAACAACATCGCTCGCCATTAATAAATATTCTCGCATATCCCGTGGAATTGGCAGCAACAACTCCTCCTCAACTAGAACTAATTGATCATGATCAGGTAAATCCAGAGGCACTGGTACAGGTTCATTATATTCACGCAACAAATCGAGAATCTCTTCCATTACTCACCCTTTAAAATACATTAAGAAAAAGACTTTTTAATTTTACATTCACACGATGATGACTAAATAGTATTCACTGCAATTCATCGCATTCAAATAGTGACATCTGATGATCAACCAACCCACTTAACGATTGATTCATAAAATGCAAGATACTATCTGCGACTGGCCTTAATTGTTTATCAATATAATGTTGATAATCAAGAGTGCTTTGTTGCGCAGCAATGGGCTCTGCGCCTTGTTGAGTTATTACGTAATCAATCCAATCACCGCGCCGCAATGCTTTTCCAGTTCTTTGCACATATTTGTGCGCAGCTTGTACCTGCGGTGGAAGATTTTTTTGATATTCGTGTAGATGCCTGCGCAAACGTTTGCGATAAATTAAATCGGCATCGCGTTTTCCCGCCAAAACCTCTCCGGTAGTAGCGCGAACAAATTCAATATAATCCTCACCCGCGAAAATTTTTCCATACAGAGTAATCTGAAAATCTTTCGCTAAACGAGTCCAATCTGTGCGTATACTTTCCAAACCCTTGAAAACCAATTCATGTTTGCCAAGATTATCCACCACTCCTGCATAACGTTTTTTTGTGCCCACCTCTGATCCACGCATTGTCGGCATTAAAAAACGTAAGTAATGAGTCTCAAACTGAATTTCTAAATAATTTTTAATGGAATGTTCTGCTGAGATGGTTAGCTTCCACCATTCATTCAACTCTCGCGCCAACCGCGCCCCAATTTTTTGGCATTGAGCTTGGTTTTTAGGTGGCTTTCCCACACTGTTATTTTCTAGCCATACAAACAACGAATCTGTATCGCCATAAATGACAGTGTAACCTTGTTGCTCTATCCAATCGCGACTGCGCTGAATAATATCGTGGCCACGCAAAGTAATAGAACTGCAAACACGCGGATCAAAAAATCGGCAACCAGTGGACCCCAGTACACCATAAAAAGAATTCATTATAATTTTTATTGCATGTGACAAGGGTGCATTTTTTTCTTGCTTAGCATGATCGCGTGCAGTTGATAGATGTTCAATCATTTGCGGTAAAATATGACCTTCGCGCGAAAAATAAGCATCGTTAAATCCTTGTACAATATTTTCTGATGCTAGCTGCTGATGTTGCGCTAACCAAAAGCCACAAGGATCAATTAAAAAAGTGCGGATAATACTGGGGTACAAGCTTTTAAAGTCAAGCACCAACACATTATCATAAATCCCAGGGCGAGAGCTCATCACGTGGCCACCCGGGCTGATCACATCCGATTTCAGTTCACCAAGATTCGGTGCAACATAACCTCGTCGATGCAAACGCGGCAAATAAGAAAACTCAAATGCAGCGACAGAGCCACCGATTCTATCAAGTAACAAGCCCGTTAGTTGGCTGCGTTCAATGGCAAAATGTAAAAGCTTTTTTTCGGCAAAAATATCCCAAACCAATTCGCAATCGCGCAAATTATATTCTGCAAGCGCCACTTTATTGTCGTTAAATAAGCGAGCTATATCGTCGCCACGTTCATTGCCATGCAGTAATTTTCCCTGACCTAAAAGGTTCTCGGCCACATATTGCAATGAATAGCTTTCAAAACGAACATTAGCGGCCTTCAGCAGCTCAATACCATCCAAGGCGACGCGGCCGGGAATAACCACGAATCGTCGACCTCCATCACCCTCTTCCTGTCGCCAGTGCAAAGGTTGTTTGCCCCGCCCCAAGGCTAAAGCTATGCCGAATTTCTGACATAAACTTTCCAAAACCCACAAATCAAATTGCACCAAATTCCAGCCAATTAGAATGTCGGGATCATAGTCATTTAACCAATCAACAAACGCTTCCAGGCAATATTTTTGGCTAACATAATATTCAAGAGCCGGTGTGGGTATACCTTCACCAACCATGAATACTTTACGAACCTGATTTTGCTGATGCTCTGCCCACACCGCGATAGAAAATAGTTCCTGTGCGTCCATCGAGGTTTCAATATCAAAGGATACTGCTTTCAATACCGGACGATATTCACAGGGCATTAAACGGGGATTAAGCGTGGGAGTTAATGACGGAAATCTCATGCTATTAAATTCAGCGGAATCAATAATCGCAGCAGCCGTAATAAAGCGTTCCATTAAATAGCGCTCATGAGGACGAATATCCGCTTCCCAAAAGTCTATTACATTTGCCGAGAATAAATCTTGCGCAGTACGGGCAATGCGTTGGCTTTTAAAATAAATGGCATTCACTGAAAGATTTTGGAAGGTGTGTAGGTCCACCTCGGTCATTCGCCATTCGCGAAAATTTTTTAATAGTTGTTCAACTCTGTCAGCATGATTGCGCCCCACAAAAAAAACAATTTCTTGCGCAGTGATTTGCGTCCAAAGCGCTCCCTGCTCCGTTGCCCACCAAAAATCGAGGAGAATACCCTTGCTCGAATCACGCCACTGACGAGTTAACAAAAACGCATTTAGCATAAAAAATTACAATGGAGCTACAGGAAGAGTAGGTTTCAATAATAAACGCCGACAATCGGCTATTGCAGCTTGGGTGCGGGAAAGATAAGAAGACATCACTAACGAATGATTGACCATAAATCCAAACCCATCACCATTTAACACAATGGGACTATAAATAGTTTGTTGTGTTGCTTCTAATTCACGAATAATTTGTTCATAGCTCGCTTGCGCATTTTTTTCATTTAATGCTTTGGCAAAATCAATTTCCAAACTTTGAAGAAGTGCAATGAGTGCCCACGACGAACCTCGCGCCTCATAAAATATATCATCCAGTTTTCGCCAGGGAGTTTTAATGTACAAACCATTAACGTTTGTTTGTGTAACTGGTATAGCCGCGCTATCAGTATTAACATTAGGGCCTACACTTGCGGCCAAGCGTTGTGATAAGCTTTTTAGGCGCTGCTCTACACTAGCCAGGTAATCGTTCAAGTGCTGCGCATCAGCGTAAAAATAAGCATCATTATTATTGGGCGTCGCTAGCTGCACTAAATATTTTTTTAGATGTTCAACGCCCGTATCATACTGTGATTCTGTCGCAGGAAAAATCCAGGATTTATTGGAGAAATTCAGCCGCACCTCAGCTTTTTGCAAATCATTATTGACAACCATGTTAATGGCGGCCTGACTGAATGATACGCGCAACATGTGGGTCATATCGCGCGCCTGGGATACCACGCCCAATTCCCAGTAAGGCATATCATCTAACAAAATGCCGGGCGGCAATAAATCATTTGCGATATAACCACCCGGCTTTTGCCACAGAGTTTCCACCACCGCAATTAAAGTTGCTGTTGTGGCAATTCCCGCTACTTCAGTATTAAAGTCATTTTTATTTGGCAAAATATCCTGCTCCAACAACACTCGTTGTATAGCAGTTTTAACGGGCAGCATAGTCGGAGAACTACTCCAATACACACCCAAAACCATGACTAAAACCAAATAACCGCTTAGCAAAAATGCCGACATGCGCAATATTGGATGGCCATGAGCAATTTCTTGTTGTGTCTCCTGATATTCGTCGCGCATTCTTCGCAATCCGTGAACCCACAGATGCCTTAGTGAAAGCCTCCTGAATAAGCGCATGATAATGTCCTACTAATGGCCATGAATCTGATCGAACGCACTTTTAGCTTGAGCTATAAGTAATAGTTTTTTTCCATCACTTAGGCTTACCTCTAATTGTAGCTCGTCGCCAGTGCTGAGTGAGTTTTTTAGTCCCGTTAATTGCAGGTATTGTTTTCCAGAATTTAACACAAGTGTATGACTGGTGGAAATTAGCCAAGGATTTACCGCATCAGCTTTCGCAGGTATTGCAGGTACCAACACAACTTTTTTAACAGACTTGGAAGTAACTTTGGTGATAGTAACAGGATGACCGCTATTATTGCGAAGAGTAAATATGGCCGTCGTTGAGTCACTGTTCCCTAAAGGTACATAAACGATGGCATTTGTAACACTAACATCTGTTAGCGCTTTAATATTTGTTGCTTTAGGAGGTAAGGCTGCAGCACAAAGAGACAGAAATTGAAAACTACACAAAATAAATATGCAAACTTTTATAAAATAACTTTTTACGGAGTAACTTTTTATAAAGTAATTTTTTTTTATAAAATAATGGTTTGGCATTTTCAATTCCTGTTAAACATTATTATTTATTCAATGGACGCAACTAACTTAACTCTTGCAGGCTGACCAATTTTGATATCACCCCGCACTAAAAACCCCGGCACGGCGGAGCGCAATTGCTGATAAATCCAGCGGCCTTCCGCATCACTTCGCGCAACAATCAAAACAAGATCTCCAGTTTGTTTGGCTTTTTGCGCAACCTGACTTAGTTGCGTTATAACTTGCGAATCTTTTGCTTGCAACAATTTACTATCCAGTAAATATTCACCTTCCACAGCTTGATAGGCTTTAGCCGGTTTTGCTGCAGGCGTACTCGCAATTTGTTTACGTATAGTTTCTGCTGCATCCTGCACCACGGCATTATTATCAATACCACGGGCATACCTGATTAAACTTTGTGCTTCACTTAGATTTCCCCTGACCGCAGCTATACGCGCAAGCTCCACATAACGTAAGGCAATAGTTTGTAGCCCAACCTTGGCACGCTCGTTAGTGGCATCCATCAGCAGCACTGATCGATATCGATCATGCGCATTATCGCTAATGGGATTGAGTAATTTATTTTGCGATAAAGCATAATCGGCTTCACTTAATAAACTATTAATATGTTTTTGTTGTTCAGTCAGTATTGGAGCCACCGCTATTACTGGTTGAATAACCTCTGGAACGAGCACCTCCGCCTCGGGTTCGGGTAGAGTCTGGCAAGCACCTAGCAAAGCTGAAAGGACAAACAAACACCCTAATCGAATCAAAAAAGTTACGCGGTACGACATAAACATATTCAACATCTCTTCTGCAATTAATAAAGTATTAACGGGCGGCATTCAAAGTGTGATGAACTACTAGCCGCATACACAGTCTCTCGTCTACACTGATGCCAATTGAGCCACTCCGTTAGAGCACCCATTATGCCAACTTCTTATGCGTTACCGAGGTTTAATTTTCGTCCTTTACGCAACTTGTTCATCGGCTTACTCTGCCTACTGATACCTCTCGGCTTTCAAATTCCAGTCGCTTATGCCGATGATTTTGACAATCTTAGCCTCAACAATACGAGCATCGGCAAAAATAAGTTACAAAATGACGCACTGAAAGGTAGTGATGAATTTCTCCCGGTCACTGAAGCCTTTAAAGTAAAGGCTTCATTTTCAAATGCGACAACCGAGACGCAGACATTAAGGCTCACGTGGGACATTGCTCCGTATTATTATTTATTTCAGGAGCGATTTAAATTTAAGGCAACACCAAGCTTTGCTTTAGATCCAAGTTATAGCCCAGGCAAGCCAAAATATGATGAATTTGCAGGCAAAGATTTAACAGTTTTTTACGAGCAAGTAACGATTGACTTTACTTTGCCTGCGCAGCAAACGGCTTTTGATTTAGCTATTACTTCGCAAGGCTGCGCTGATGCGGGACTTTGCTATCCACCCCACACCCAAACGCTGCGTATCGACCCAACAACCGGCGCTGTAACAGCTGTAACTGTGCCGGTTAAACCGAGCACAGCAAAAACGCCTACACCTCCAGCAGAGCAACTTTGGCTCTGGCAAGCAATGCTGTTCGCAATTTTCGGCGGAATTATCCTTAACTTGATGCCCTGCGTTTTCCCAATTTTATCCATTAAAGTAATGAGCCTTGTACAAGCAGACAGCGCACGCCTGCATTTGCATGGCTGGGCTTATACCTTAGGCATAATGTTATGCTTTGTTGGATTCGCAATCGTTTTACTCATTGCCCGTGCGGGCGGCGAAGCAATCGGCTGGGGGTTTCAACTACAGTCGCCAGGACTGATTACGGCGCTTGCTTACTTATTCTTTGTGATGGGACTTAGCATGTCTGGCCTCATTCAGTTCGGTGCTCGCTGGATGGGCGCGGGCCAATCACTTACGCAAAAATCCGGTCTTAGGGGATCTTTTTTTACCGGTGTATTAGCTGCGCTTGTCGCTAGTCCGTGTACGGCACCCTTTATGGGTGCAGCACTCGGCTTTGCGTTAACTCAACCTGCCATTAGCTGCTTGAGTGTGTTTGCTGCCTTGGGTTTTGGCATGGCGCTACCGCTGTTATTGTTATGCTACTCACCGTCACTGGCTGAACGCTTACCCAAACCTGGCAAATGGATGGAAAGCCTCAAAGAGTTTTTAGCTTTTCCGCTTTATCTCAGCGCGATTTGGCTGTTATGGGTGCTTGGACACCAAGCAGGTGCAGATCTAATGGCCGCTGTTTGTACCGGTGCAGTCGCTATTGCTTTTGCTTGTTGGCTGATTGGTCGACCAGCAACTTCCTGGCATTTACGGTTTAATAAATTGTTAGCAGTTGGTGCTCTTGCTTTAGCAGTTTATTTGCCTTGGCAAATGCTTAACGCACGTGACTTAACATCGCGTTGGGTAGCCTATTCACCTGAATTAGTGGAGCAACTGCGGCAACAAGGTCGCCCGGTTTTTATTGATTTCACCGCTGACTGGTGCATCACTTGCTTGGCAAATGAGCGTGTTACGCTGCGGAAGGAAAGTGTTGAAGCAGTATTTGACGAATATAAAGTGGCAACGTTAAAAGGAGATTGGACTAATCGCGACCCCGAAATCAGCAAAATCCTTGAAGAATATGGTCGCAGCGGCGTGCCTCTATACCTGTGGTTTCCCGCCAATAGACCGGGAAAAGCAGATATTTTGCCGCAATTACTAACGCCAAATGTTGTAATAGACGCCATTAAAGGTAAACAAATATTGCCTTAATATTTTTTGTGAGCTTTTACTGCATTTTGACAACATTTTGTCCGACGTTTATGTATTTTCTTAACAAATGCCGTTTTTTGTCCTTAAAATCGACAAATAGACGGCAAATTGCTAACAAATCGCAACTTTAATATCTTTATTTCCTTCTCTTATTAGCAACTTCATCAATCGTGCTGCCATGTGCTGCAAATTTCAGCCATCTTCATTCAAATAAATAAAATCATTGTTATCGTGGACACAGCAGTTTTTTTCCGGCAAACTCGCTCAAACTTGAAAATCTGATAAAAACGTTGCATTTCAATTCAGTGTTTATCCGAGCATTTCATTACCGTTGACAACAATAGGGCTCACCATGGCGACTATTTTGGTACTTCACGGCCCCAATCTAAATATGCTGGGGCTACGCGAACCAGGCATTTACGGTGCTACGACTTTAGCCGTCATAAATCAGCAGCTCACCCAACACTGTCTTGATGCCGGTCACCATATTCAAACACTCCAAAGCAACGCAGAGTATGAGTTAATTGATCGCATTCACGATGCCAGTAAAGAAGGTGTCGATTTTATGCTTTTTAACCCAGCCGCATTTACTCACACCAGTATTGCCCTGCGCGATGCCTTGCTTGCAGTCAATATCCCATTTATTGAAGTGCATTTATCCAACGTCCACAAACGCGAAAACTTTCGTCATCACTCCTATTTTTCTGATATTGCCCAAGGTGTTATTTGTGGCTTCGGCGCGAATAGTTACACGCTGGCTTTACAAGCTGCCTTTAAAATTCTTGGCTCATAAAATTATTAACTTCACTTACAATTCATAACTGCTGCAAAAGAGGATCCTATGGATATTCGCAAAATTAAAAAGCTCATCGAATTACTAGAAGAATCAAATATCGATGAACTGGAAATTAAAGAGGGTGAGGAATCGGTACGAATCGCTCGCAACGGAAGCAAAAATCAATATATTCAAGCCCCTATGCAATCTTATGCACCGGCACCCACATTTGCGCCAGCTCCGACAGCTGCCGCAGCACCTGCTGCTGCACCGACCGCCGCCGCGGCACCAGCCGCTGTCGCAGGACATGCCGTAAAATCACCCATGGTAGGGACCTTTTATCTCTCACCAAGCCCAGGCTCTCCGGTATTTGTTGAAGTCGGCAAGCAAGTTAAAGTTGGCGATGTCATTTGTATCATTGAAGCAATGAAAATGATGAACCAAATTGAAGCCGATAAAGCCGGTGTTATCGAAGCCATTCTGGTGACCGACGGCAGCCCCGTTGAGTTCGATCAGCCGTTAGTCATTATTGCCTAACCACCTTTTAGCTGTTGTGGCTAGTGTGGTTTACCGCTAACTGCTAAGGAATTATTTATGTTTGAAAAAATTCTTATCGCCAATCGTGGCGAAATTGCATTGCGTATTTTACGTGCCTGCAAAGAAATGGGTATTAAAACTGTCGCCGTTCATTCGCTTGTCGACCATGACTTAAAACATGTTCGACTTGCCGACGAATCTGTGTGTATTGGTCCCAATCCATCCGCCAAAAGTTATTTGAATGTCCCTGCCATTATCACCGCTATGGAAATTACCGATGCTGATGCAGTGCACCCTGGTTACGGCTTTTTGGCTGAGAATGCCGACTTTGCTGAGCGTGTGCAAAAAAGTGGCTTCACCTTCATAGGTCCAGATCCTGATGTGATCCGCATGATGGGTGACAAAGTAGAAGCTATTAAGGCCATGATCAAAGCCGGCGTACCTACAGTACCCGGCTCTAACGGCGCAGTTCCGTCAGACAAACCAGATCTCTGCATGGAAATTGGCCGTCGAATTGGCTACCCCATTATTATCAAAGCAGCATCTGGTGGTGGTGGTCGCGGCATGCGGGTGGTACATGATGAAGCTACGCTGATGAATTCCATTCTTATCACTCAAGGTGAAGCGAAAGCAGCCTTCGGTGACGATACGGTTTATATGGAAAAATACTTGCAAAATCCACGACATGTGGAAGTGCAAATTTTATCTGACGGTCAAGGCAACGCCATCCATCTGGGTGATCGTGACTGCTCTTTACAACGTCGCCACCAAAAAGTACTGGAAGAAGCTCCAGCTCCAGGCATCCCTCAAGCTGTGCGTGAAGCTACTTATGCAGCCTGCGTAAAAGCTTGCGTAGAAATGGGCTACAAAGGTGCCGGCACATTTGAGTTCCTTTATGAAGATGGCCGCTTTTACTTTATTGAAATGAACACTCGTATTCAGGTGGAGCATCCTGTATCCGAAATGATTACTGGTATTGATTTAATCAAAGAGCAAATTCGTGTTTGCGCTGGAGAAAAACTTTCCATCAAACAATCCGACGTTATTATTCGCGGCCATGCTTTTGAATGCCGCATTAACGCTGAAGATCCAAAAACTTTTTTACCCTGCCCCGGCTTGGTAAAAGGTTTCCATGCGCCCGGTGGCTTGGGTGTGCGCGTTGATTCCCATCTCTACAATGGTTACTCAGTACCGCCGAATTACGACTCAATGATCGCTAAAATAATTACCTTTGGCGACACCCGCGAGATCGCACTAAACCGTATGCGCCAGGCGTTGGATGAGACTATTGTAGATGGCATTCGCACCAACATTCCATTGCAGCAGATGTTGGTTCGCGATGAAGCCTTTCGTAAAGGCGGCGTCAACATTCATTATCTCGAGAAAAAACTAGGACTGTAATGTCCCGCAAATAAAAACGCTCCAGTGTTGTTTTTGGCAACACTGGAGCGTTTTTATTTGCAAGACACACGATGGGAGGACTATGCAAAATATATCAATTGAAATCGCACAACTTGATGACGTAGTGAGAATTGCTCCACTCTTTGATGCCTATCGTCAGTTCTACGAACAAGTATCGGATAAAGAGCTGGCAATTAATTTTTTGTCATCTCGCCTGAAAAATAACGAGTCTGTGATTTTGATGGCTGAAAATAATGAACAACAAGCTGTAGGATTTTGCCAACTATATCCCTCTTTTTGTTCGGTTATAGCGGCTCCTATTTATGTACTTTATGATCTCTTTGTCGATGCGAAAATGCGACAACTTGGCATAGGCAAACAACTTATGCAGGCTGCGCACCAACACGCACTTATGAATAACTTTGCTCGCCTGGACTTAACGACAGCAAAAAATAATTTTACCGCGCAAGCGCTCTATGAATCGCTTGGATGGATAAAAGATGAAATCTTTTATTCCTATAACAAAACCGTGCGCCAATAACTTCACCATTATTCCACCCGTAAAGAATGTAAAATTATGCCTTGGTTACAGCTCAACATTATCACTCCACGCAAACTGGCCGAACAAATGGAAGATGCACTGCTCGAGAGTGGTGCCGTTTCCGTCACACTTCAGGACAATGCCGATCAGCCTATATTTGAACCGGGACTGGGCGAAACTCCGTTATGGGATACTGTCAGGATTACTGGTCTTTATGATGCAGAAATTGATACCGCAGAAACCACAGAATTTGCCAGCCAAGTGTTTGGTGCGGATTTACCACAACATGCCTGGGAGCTGTTGGAAGATAAAGATTGGGAACGCGAATGGATGAAAAACTTTCACGCGATTCGCTGTGGTGAACGCCTTTGGATTTGCCCAAGCTGGCAAACACCGCCGGAACCCGACAAGGTGAATTTAATGTTGGATCCAGGCCTCGCTTTTGGTACCGGAACTCACCCCACCACCTTTATGTGTATGCAATGGATTGACCAGCAAAACTTTGTCGGTATGGATATTGTGGATTACGGATGTGGTTCAGGCATATTGGGTCTTGCTACTTTATTGATGGGCGCAAGGCAGGTAATTGGTGTGGATATAGACCCTCAAGCACTATTGGCGACAACGGAAAATGCCCGACGCAACAATCTGCCAACTGATGCTATGCCCGTATACTTACCACCAAATTGCCCAAAAATTGAGGCTGACATAGTGCTTGCCAACATACTTGCTGGCCCTTTAGCACAACTTGCACCTGCACTTAACGCCATGACCAAAATAGGTGGCAAAATTTGCTTGTCAGGCATATTAGGGACCCAAGCAGAAACCGTTAAAGAAGCTTATTTGCGTTGGTTTGATTTTGACCCAATAACCCAGCAAGAGGAGTGGGTGCGCTTAACCGCTACCAAAATACGCCCTTAAATGCACATGAACGTACCAACCAGTGTTATATGAGCCTAATTGCAATCAATTTAGCACTCTTGCATAACAACATTTACCGCATCAAAGCGACAGGCTACACTCAATAGCAAGAAACACTTAGCAAGAACAGGAATATCGCTACTATGACTCATCTGGTCACTCGCTGCCCTAAATGCGCTACAGCATTTCGCCTTACCAGCAATCAACTTGAATCGGCAAGAGGCTCGGTACGCTGTGGCTCTTGCTTACACATTTTTAAAGCACAAGAACATCTTGCGGACAACAATCCAGTCGCAGGCAATAAACAAACTCCCACAACTAAAATGACACCAGACTCCAAAGCAGCACCAGCAGCTACTGATACTGCCAAGCCGACCCATGGCAACGTTAAACGCACCTCTGCTCCTGCATCTATCAACAGGGCAAAAGTGTTCGAAGATGAAGACGATGGACTAATCAGCGACGATATGGATAAGTCCACTGAAAAGGAATCCACCTATGAATTTGATGGATTTTTAGAGGTCAATTTACAACCCAAACAAAATGCCTCCTTGTTTGATCGCGAAATACGCTATGACACGCAAATAGAAAAAGAGCATGTCGATGAATCATGGGCCGATAATCTATTGGATAGTGAAGATAGCGCACAAAAATTAGCTAAAGCTCAAGCCAAATCAGCGGAAAGCACTCAAGCATCCAAGTCATCGCCAACAAAACAGCAGGCATCAGCTAAAAAAAATCAACCATCAGGCAATGATCAACACATCAACAACCATAAAACACCTGTGTTTAGCTTCGTAAATGAAACCACTAGCAATACAGAGGGATCTGAATTTAGCGATGCCTTCATTCATGCAACTAAAGCCAAGGAATCTGATAATGCCAGCGTAGATGACGCATCAAATCTATTTGCCGCTGGCTTATTCAATGAGGAAGAATTCGATACCGCTCAAACGACTAAAAGACAATCAAAAAACTCATCGAAAATGCAAGGGGTCAACCCTTCGCGCGCGGCACTGTTGATGAACATCATACCCGCGCCAATTGAATTTACCGCTAAACGCATGCGCAATTGGTATCAACAACAATTGTGGCTTAGCCTGACTTTACTGGCAGCAATAGCACTTATATTGCAAGTTGCTTATTTTAAATTTAATTATTTTAGTCGCGTTGAACCTTATCGCTCTGCCTATGCGATTGTCTGCCCTCTATTGCATTGCAAAGTTCCCAGCCTGGTAGATATTAAGCAAATTAGCGCTACCAATTTAGTAGTGCGCGTGCATCCCCAGACAGAAAATGCGCTTATGGTCGATGCGATCATTCTCAATAAAGCTCCGTTTGATCAACCTTTCCCCGATTTAAAATTGGCATTCAGCACGGTGGATGACATTCCTGTTACTGCGCGTCGATTTACCGCTAAAGAATATCTAGGGGGCGAATTAGCCGGCATGAAATACATTCCCCGAAATCAACCGGTTCACATTACCTTAGAACTCGTGGACCCAGGTCCCGATGCGGTTAATTACCATATGAGTATCGCTCCCTAGGCACGCACCTAACGAAACAAAATGCAACCCATTTAAACCACTTTCATGTTCAAAAAAACGCCAATATTTGGCGTTTTTTCATTTTAAATCTTGCTTCGAACGGTTATCATGACGCCCCTTTTAGAAGAGCGCAGCATTGCTCCGGCCGACAAAACTACTTATACCAGGAGCTCAATGTTCCAGATCGGGCACTATCAAATTGATAGCCAGGTAATTCTCGCTCCCATGGCAGGGGTTACCGATCGTCCCTTTCGTCAGCTTTGCCGTCGCTTGGGCGCAGGATTGGTAGTATCTGAAATGGTAACGTCCAATACTGAGCTATGGGGAAGTCGTAAAAGTAGCTTACGCATGGATCACACAGGTGAAAGTGAACCTATCGCAGTACAAATTGCGGGTGGCGATGCGGAAATGATGGCGGAAGCGGCACGCTTAAATGTAGCAAATGGCGCACAAATAATTGACATTAATATGGGGTGCCCTGCCAAAAAGGTATGTAAAAAGGCTGCCGGCTCAGCATTACTCAAAGATGAAAATTTAGTCGCCGAGATTTTGCAAGCTGTTGTCGCAGCGGTTGATGTACCCGTAACCCTTAAGTTCCGCACGGGTTGGAGCATCGAAGAGCGCAATGCATTACGTATTGCACGCATTGCCGAAGACGCAGGTATCAGCGCTCTTGCAGTACACGGCAGAACTCGCAGTTGCGGTTTCAGCGGGGAAGCAGAGTACGACACTATTGCAGCAGTAGTGCAAGCGGTTAAAATACCGGTTTTTTGTAACGGTGATATCGATTCCGCGCACAAAGCAAAGCAAGTACTGGATCACACCCGGGCAGCAGCGGTGATGATTGGTCGTGCAGCCCAAGGGCGACCGTGGATTTTTAGAGAAATAGAATATTTTCTACGTACAGGCAAAGAATTACCAGAACCCTCTCGCTACGAAGTGAGGGATATTTTAAGCAACCATCTAGGTGAACTGTACCGCTTTTACGGTGAAATTATGGGACCACGTATCGCTCGCAAACACGTGAGTTGGTATCTGCAAACAATCCCAGATAGCGAAAATTTTCGCAAAGAATTTAATCACTTCGAAACGGCCAAGGCACAAGATGAAAACATACAACTTTTTTTTAAGCAGCTCATACTGAGAGAGGAACAACCCATATGAACACAGCAACTTTCAAAACCCAAGCCACCACCGCGACTGCACCTGCTACGCAAAACTTTAATCAGGTAGCACAACAACAATCTCTAAGAGGTTGTGTTGAACAAGCTATGGACAATTATTTCAAAAATCTTGATGGCCAGGCTGTCAGCGATGTTTATGAAATGGTCATGGCAGAAGTAGAAGCGCCGATGCTTGAAATCGTATTGAAATACACTCGCCACAACCAAACTCGCGCATCACAAGTTTTAGGCTTAAATCGTGGCACTTTGCGCAAAAAACTCAAGCAGTACGGCTTACTTTAATAATCTTGAGCGACCTGTTGCACTATTAGGGTTTGCTCTATTAATGGTTTGCTCCATTAAAAGAAAAGGGGTGGCGATTTATGCCCACCCCTTTTCTTTTTTCCAATTGTCATTTTATTGCCACCATACTTTTTCGTTATTATGAGGAACTCACACGCATGACCAACCATCCTGATTTTGTAGCGGTAAAACGCGCGCTCATCAGCGTTTCAGATAAAACTGGTATCGTGGAATTTGCACAGGCATTACACCATCAAGGCGTAGAAATTTTATCTACCGGCGGAACATTTAAATTACTCATTCAAAATCAAATTCCTGCCATCGAAGTTTCTGATTACACTGGCTTTCCAGAAATGATGGACGGCCGCGTAAAAACACTGCATCCAAAAATTCATGGTGGAATTCTCGCGCGTCGCGGCCTCGATGATGCGGTTATGCAAGAGCACGACATCAACCCTATTGATATAGTGGTAGTGAATTTATATCCCTTTGAAAAAACTGTTGCCAATAAAGACTGCTCACTGGAAGATGCGGTAGAAAATATTGATATCGGTGGCCCCACCATGGTTCGTGCCGCCGCAAAAAATCACGCGCATGTAAACATCGTGGTTAACGCATCGGATTATGCGAAAATTTTAGCTGAATTAAAAACAAATAACGGGTGCACTTCCTATAAAACTCGTTTTGATTTAGCGATTAAAGCCTACGAGCATACAGCTGCTTATGATGGTGCGATTGCAAATTATTTTGGTCGCATAGTAGAAGGTGGCAGTGCTGATTTCCCCCGCACGTTTAACACTCAATTTATCAAAGCACAAGAAATGCGTTACGGTGAAAACCCACATCAAAAAGCGGCATTTTATGTAGAAAAAAATCCTCAGGAAATTTGTATTGCTACCGCCAAACAATTGCAAGGCAAAGAGTTGTCCTACAACAACGTGGCTGATACTGATGCAGCGCTAGAGTGCGTAAAATCCTTTACTCAAGCCGCTTGCGTTATTGTAAAACATGCAAACCCCTGTGGCGTTGCCGTTGCTGAAAATATTAAAGCTGCTTACGATTTAGCTTATGCAACAGATCCGGAATCAGCCTTCGGCGGAATTATTGCTTTCAACCGGGAGCTAGATGCTGCAACGGCTAAAGCAATTGTCGAGCGCCAATTTGTAGAAGTTATCATTGCGCCTGGCGTTTCTCCAGATGCTATCGAAATAATAAAAACCAAACAAAATGTTCGCTTACTTGTTACCGGCGAATGGAATTCTGAAAAAAATAAAAGCCTGGACTTTAAACGCGTAAATGGCGGCTTGCTCGTTCAAGATCGTGACGACGGCATAATGACTGAAAGCGATTTAAAAATCGTGACGCAACGAGCCCCAAGCGCACAAGAAATACGAGATTTATTGTTTGCGTGGAAAGTTGCCAAATTTGTAAAATCCAATGCCATTATTTACGCTAAAAATTCACAAACCATTGGCGTAGGTGCGGGCCAAATGAGCCGCGTAAATTCTGCGCGCATAGCCGCCATCAAAGCAGAACACGCAGGGTTACAGGTTGCGGGTTCGGTGATGGCTTCCGATGCATTTTTTCCTTTTCGCGATGGACTGGACAATGCGGGAAACGCAGGAATTACAGCAGTCATTCAACCCGGTGGTTCGATGCGCGATGAAGAGGTTATAGCAGCAGCTAATGAGCACGGCATTGCAATGGCATTTACTGGCATGCGTCATTTCCGCCATTAAAAAACACAGTAACGATTTTTCACTATTTTAGATTGTTATCCTCGCATAGCGGGGATCTACTTTTAAGTACCACAAATTTGAGTTCACTATTTTTCAAAAAACCGAGGGCCGGAACCCAGCTATACGAGGATGACAGCTTGTGAAAATATTTTTGAATTTAAATTTTTGTTGATGATGTTTTTGTCATTCCCATGAAATGGAATGACTTATTTTGCGAGAGAGCAATATGAATATTTTAATTATTGGCAGCGGCGGTCGCGAACACGCGCTTGCATGGAAAGCAGCACAAAGCAGCCAGGTTGAAAAAGTTTTTGTTGCTCCAGGCAACGCAGGCACTGCACTTGAAAAAAATGTTGAAAATATCGGAATTGATATTCTGGATTTCGCTGCACTTGCGGAGTTTGCGCAAAATAATGGTGTAGGTTTAACTATCGTCGGCCCTGAGGTTCCGTTAGTCGCAGGTGTGGTAAATTATTTTAACGAACGCAGCCTACCCTGCTTCGGCCCCACCAAAGGCGCCGCACAATTGGAAGGCTCAAAAGCTTTCACTAAAGATTTCCTCGCGCGTCATAACATTCCTACAGCGGATTATCAAAACTTTACGGATGTAAATGCTGCACTTGCTTATTTGCAAGTTAAAGGCGCTCCCATTGTTATAAAGGCCGATGGACTTGCTGCTGGTAAAGGCGTAATAGTTGCGGAAACTTTGCAACAAGCTGAGGACGCTGTGCGCGATATGCTTTCTGGCAATGCATTTGGTGATGCAGGTTGTCGTGTTGTTATTGAAGAATTTTTAGCGGGTGAAGAAGCCAGCTTTATTGTTATGGTCGATGGAAAAAATATCTTGCCCATGGCCACCAGCCAGGACCACAAACGCGTTGGCAACGGTGATACTGGCCCCAATACCGGCGGCATGGGTGCTTACTCACCTGCCCCGGTTGTTACGCAAGAAATTCACGACCGGGTCATAAAAGAAATTATTCGTCCGACAGTGGATGGCATGGCTGCGGAAGGCAACATTTACGTCGGCTTCTTATACGCAGGATTGATGATTGATGCCGATGGCGTGCCAAAAGTTATTGAATACAATTGCCGCTTTGGTGACCCCGAAACCCAACCAATTATGTTGCGCTTGAAATCAGATCTGGTAGAGCTTTGCCTGGCAGCCCTCAAAGGCAATTTAGATAAAGTCAGTGCGGAATGGGACTCACGCGCAGCTATTGGTGTCGTATTAGCTGCAGGTGGCTATCCTGATACTTATGATAAGGGGGATGTGATTGCTGGCTTGCCAGCCAATGAGATCGCAGGAGAAAAAGTTTTTCACGCAGGTACAGTTTTAAAAAATAGTAATACAGTGACTAATGGTGGTCGCGTACTTTGTGCAACTGCGTTAGGCAACACAGTTCTTGAAGCGCAACAACGCGCGTACAAGCTCGCTGAAAAAATTCGTTGGAATGGAATGTTTTACCGGAATGATATTGGCTATCGCGCAATTGCGAGGGAGCAGAAGTAAATTAAAATGTAAAATAAAAAAAGGCGATGTAGAAATACACCGCCTTTTTATCTTATAGTATTTAAAAATTACCAGCTCCAACTCACTCCAAGCTTCATCGTTAGTGGTGGACCAGCTAAGACATCAGTTGGCATCCCCAAATTAGGATTCAGTTGCTCACCTGCCCCACCGAACCAATCTTGATATCCATCGTGATTTATAGCGTTGGTTAAATTAAGAATATCGAAACGTAAAGTTAAATCACTTCCATTTACCCAAGTACCCGTAGCGAAGGTCTTGCTCAGCGACACATCCAATTGTTTGTAACCAAGGAAGCCTCCAGAATCAGGCTTAAAGGTGCGAATTACACAATGCTTGCCTCCTGCACGGCAATCAAGCCCATAAAAAGTTTCGACACTTTGCAAATTCAATTTCGCAGCAAAATCAATTCCATAGGGTAAATCCAACATACTTGAGATTACCAAGCGATGCTCAGGTACATCATTCGCATCGTGCATGCCATATGCAGCAATATTCGGATAGTCGTATGAAAACACTTCGCCTGCTTTACGATTAGTTTTTGCTTGAGTATAAGTATAAGCAATGGTCGCACCCCAAATCGTATCTTCTTTTGGCTTATCTAATTTTATGTATAGCGAATCAGCTTTTGTTTCAATTCCGTTTGTGCCAATAATTGTATTGCCAAATCCGGTAATACCCAGCCCCCACGGAGCTTCCCAAGTGGTTCCCGGCACGAAAAAATTTCCGTCATCACGACGGTTTGCAAGCAGCCAGGCAAACCCATCTTTACTTTCAATGTGTGAAAAACTAACTTCTGCTTTCCATTCTTCATACAAGCTGCCGCGCACACCAAAGCTAAATTGATCTGAATACGGGGTTTTTAAATTATTATTAACCATGAAAACTTCACGACCAGCACTCCTGTCCTCTCCCGGCAATTGAGCAAGCCCTTCAGGTGTTAAATATTGCTCATCCCATGTCAGGCATGTTGGAGAGAGTGCAGCACAACCACCCGAATCGATAAATCTTTTATCGTAAGTTGGAAAGGTTGCTTTGGTTACTTCAAGCTGGAGATGATCAAATAAGTTACGGTCATAGGCTCGGCCTACTCCACCGAACAGTACAGCATCGTTGTCATCACCCAAATCATAAGTAAAACCTAAGCGCGGTTGCCAGGCATCTTTGAATGCTTTGCGGTTATTTCCAGTACTAACGTATTCATTAATATTCACATCGGAGTTCTGAATATTAGTTGATGTCGCGAGGCCTGCAAGAACATCCTCAGGCGTTTTATATTCAAGAAAAGAATCGGATTCTTCATAATCCCAACGCACCCCGACATTTACTGTTAAACGATCATTTGCAGTCCAATCATCCTGAATATAAATACCAAATTGTTTGGCATCTGCTGTTACGGAACCGTCACCAATTCCTGATAAGGGCGCGCCCCAGCTAACTTTGTATGGTGTTGTATCCCATAAATAGAGTGACTTATCCGCTGGATTTTCAATATTGTAATAATATTGAGCATTGTAGGGCTGCTGCTCTTTTGCATGAAGCTCCACAGATTTAAATTTTAACCCGGTTTTAATTATATGATTGGAAATGGCAAGGTAAGAAAAATCATTTTGTATAGCCCAACCCTTCTGACCTTTATTCTGAAAATCCGGACCACCGCCAGTATTTAAAACGGCAACATTGTCGCCTTTTGTTAGTCTTATTCCATTACCCATTGTATGCGGACGCGGATTGAAAGCTGCATCTTCATGACTTAAATGAACATCATTAATCCAACTGTCAGTACGCCAGTTGTGGCTTAAATCAATGCGAGTTTCATCATTTTTTTTGTCGGTACCAAAAGACAAAGTGTTAGGGCCATTACCAACACTTGTTAATTCAACTTCTTTACGAACCTTTGCAGTTAGCTCAATTTTTTGTTCGTCAGAAATTAAATAATCTAATTTCCCAAAATACAAATCTTCTTCAAAGTCAGCAGAAATACCTCCTAGCTGGGATTGAAATTGTGCCGGAAAATCTTCTTTTTTAACGTTGCCACCAGCAACAACATCTTTTGGATCTGAAGTATTTTTTGCCTCATAGGCAAAGAAAAAATGCATCTTATCCTGAATGATAGGGCCGCCAACGCTAATGCCATATTGGCCTTGCTTACTAGGTACTTTAGTGTTTGATGCAATTTCGGATGGACGCATCTCACGCATACCATCATCGGTATAATCATAAAAAACATTACCGTGAAATTCGTTAGTACCTGACGCGGTAACAGCAACAATGGCTGCGCTACTTAATTGATCGTATTCGGCGGAGTAGTTTTGCGTAATTATTTTATATTGACCTATAGCTGATTGTGGAAACGGATTACCACGACTCGAATCTTGACCGGTGATACCTCCGCCTAACACATAATTTTTTTGTCCAACGCCGTCAATAAACACATTGATAGCATTAGCGCTTTGTGCACCGCCTTTAATCCTGGTAGTGCCATCAGTTCCCTGCGTAAATTGTACGCCGGGCGCCAGATCCGCAAAGGCTAAAAAGTTACGCGTGTTTTGCGGGAGTTTATTCATTTGCTCAAGGGACACAGTAGTGCCGATCTCACCGCCAACACTGGTAGCTTCAAGCTGTGACCCTACTACTACAACTTCTTCCACATTATTTTCATTAGTAGCTTTATCAAGTTGGAAATCTAAATTAAGTGACTGACCGACTTTTAATTGTATGGGTTCTGGATTTTTGCCACTTTTTTCTTGTAAATAAATTTGGTAATTTCCGGGGCGCAATCCATTAAAAGTGTAAGTTCCATCTGCTTGCGTTACCGCACGAAAGGTAAAACCGTTATCAATATTTTTAGCAACAACTTCCAAACCTGCTTGCGGCTGCTCTTGCAAGGCAACAACACCATGCAGGCTTGAACTACCAATCTGCGCAACTGTTGTTTGCGCAGACAGCGATAAATAAAGCCCACCAATGACCAAGCTAATAATTTTTTTGGGGAAATGGAATTTCTTCTGCTTATTTTTCATAAATGTTCCTCAGTGTTATCTTTTATTTATTTTCAGTATGAAAATTTAAACATGACCGAGACGGCAAGCGCAGTCTAACGATAAAGTTATTCTGTTGAAAGGAACTTGCGAATTGAGATTTAAATAACAAAAAAACTGTCGCGCCAATCGACATGGTGGCGCGCATTATTGCAATTAGATAGTTGAAGTATTTTATAGCGGATTTTAGAACCTACATACCAAATAATTTTCAATACAACTAGATTTGAATTGTTATACAAAAGATATGCGGTAAAAAATTAAATCATTTTGGTAGTTTCTAATGCGACCGTTATTTTTTCGCCATCCCAAATATAATCGAAATGCTCAGATTGAAAAATATCGGCGATAATTTTTGGCGTAAACAATGCGTAACAAGTTATCGGTGGATTGCGCACAGACTGATACACCAGGCCCATTTCGGCTTTTATTTTTAATGCGTTACCCAAGTCTTGTGCAGCCGCATAATTATCTTCGTTATACCAATCCCTATGAATAAACTTTTCACCGCGAATATCACGCAAGCTAGCGCTGAATTGTGTTTTCAAGCAGCGCATTTGCAAACGATCATATTTCAACCCAACAATCGCAGAAAAATATAATTGTTGATGAAAGCGAGTTTCAATAATTGCCGTTTGAATATCCTCAGCAGCATAATAAATCCCATAGTCGCCGCGCGAAAAACGCGAGCCTAGTGGACTAAGATGTACGAAGGGCCCCAGAGCATAATTACAGCCACGAATGCCATAAGGACGCTCATTCACCGGCACGCGATTCAAGCTGCCTAACTCATTGCGCAAACGCGGATTAGTTAATTCTTGAATAAGAAAAAGCACCTCGAATTCTTCATGCGAAGCAACATCATCAAACAATGATCGCGGCGGGTATTTGCTAGGTATTAACCGATAAGCAATTTGATTGTGAAAATGCGCGATAGGAATTTCATCAAAATCAATTAGTTCACTCACGTAAATTGCCCATCGCGCAGCGCATCCAAATGACGATGAACTTCGTAAAGTGCACTCATTAAACCTGTGCTCAAAATTTCTATAGGGGCTTTGCCACTAAAAAACGGATTATTGTTAGGTAGCCGCACAAAGCCATAAACGTTTTCGGGGTTTTCAAATAATATGCGCAATACCGCGTGAATATTTAACAGATAGCTGATGCGTTCCAGCAAATCCGCGCTCAAGCGTGCACTGGCAGGTGCCGCCTGGTACTTATGCAGAGTGGACCGCCCTATTCCCAAAAGAGCCATTTTTTCTTTCTCTGAACAGGACCATTTATCGAGAATATTTAAAACAGTGCCCACTGCAGCTTGAGCAGCATTAGCGGGTAAATTTAACACTTGCGTACTCATGGCTATCTCCCAACGCATGTTTTATCCATATAAACACAAATTAGCGCATTATGTCTACAAAAAGACAAAAAAATATTCAGATGATGCTCTAAAGGCCAATTTTTAAGAGTTTAGTATTTTGAGAGCAATCTCAGACCCCGGTACGCCAGCTCCTGCTATCAGTAAAATCATTGCTAAAAATGCTAAAGCAACAATTAGATACCAGGCTAAGCAGAACCAAATACCATAGGTTTTTAAAGGAGTAATGTCATCAGCCAAGGGCACATTCCAACTGGCGATGACATCGACAACACCCAGCACAATAAAAAAAGATAGAAAAATCAAACCGCTTTTCCAGGTAAGTACAAGACAAAGTGCAGAAATCGCCAACAATACCGCTAATGCAAAATAGTTACGACGCGAAAAAACCAGGGCTTTCACAACCCGCCCACCGTCTAAAGGGTATACCGGAAAAAGATTAAACAAGTTTAACAACGCGCTGGTGGAGGTTACCAGGCCACAAAAATGACTGTCGGTAATAAGATAAATGACATAGAAAACTGCCGTCATCAACAAACCGAAAACGGGGCCCATCATAGAGATGTAGACATCCTCCCACTGCGTGCGCGGCTTATCACCCAACGCAATGCCGCCAAAAAAAGGAATCAGATACATCCCCTTAGTTGGTATGCCGAATTTTTTCATTGCCCGTAGGTGACCATATTCATGAAATACCAGCACACCAACCAAGGCGAGCGCAAATTCAAATGTAAACATCACACTATAAACAGCCACCGTACTCGCCGCTAATGCGACCTTTAGCACTTTTGCGGTTTTTAATAGTTTGAGTCCAATACCGAGCAATACCATTCCACTTTTAGCTGATGGTTTGGCTCGCATTTCAGCTGCAGGCTCCATCGCAGTCAAAAACACCTTGCTTCCAGCAAGCTCCGCTGAAGCTTCTTCATCCATATTAGCGAGACCCTGTGCCACTACAACACCACGCTGTATTAATTGATAAGTGGCTTTGCTATCAACAAAATCAAAAGCGACATCAACCGCTAAAGGACCTAAAATGGGATGCTCAAATTCGTGGATACTGACTAGATCCAAGGGTTTAACCGAGACATCAATACCGTTAACAAGCAAATAGACGAGTTGTTGTTCAGCATCTACCTTCAACACAAAATCATGTCCCGCATAATCAAACGCAAACAAATTCATACAGCTTCCAACAAAGTTAAGGATAAATAATCCAGTGCGCAGGTTCGGAACAAGCTTTACACTAGCGACATTACATTTTACAGCAGGCAAATCATGTTAAAAATCGGTCAAATGAACCAGATGCAAGTCCTCAAACAAGTGGACTTCGGTATTTTTCTCGATGGCGATAAATTTGGCAACATATTATTACCGCGTCGCTACGTTCCCGCCGGCGTAAAGCTTGGCGATATCCTCGATGTTTTTGTTTATCTCGACTCAGAGGATTGCATTATTGCAACCACACTCATACCTAAGGTTATGGTTGGCCAATGCGCTTTCTTGGAGGTCAAAGAAGTTAATGCTGTAGGTGCATTTTTAGATTGGGGCTTACCTAAAGATTTACTTGTACCTTTCAACGAACAACACAAACCTATGGAAGCGGGCCGCAGTTATGTCGTCAATGTTTTTTTGGACGAGCATAGTAGCCGCATTACTGCTTCATCGCGCCTTAGCTTGCATTTGGAAGAACGTGCCAGTGGATTCAAATTACAGCAAGCTGTTGATTTATTAATTTGCGGTCGCAGCGATATGGGTTTTAAAGCTGTTATTAATCACACTCACTTAGGCTTGGTGTTTCGCGACGATACGCCGCGCACCTTATTGTACGGTGAAAAACTTAATGGTTATATTAAAGAAATTCGCACAGACAAAAAAATTGGCGTGAGTTTGCAACCCGTCGTTAACAATAGCGTAATCCGCGATGAATTAACTGAAGTAATTCTTACACACTTACGGGAAAATAATGGCATTTCAACATTGACTGACAAAAGCGAACCAGAAGAAATTTTTTACCAATACAAAGTTAGCAAAGGCAATTACAAAAATGCATTGAGTAAACTTTACAAAGAACGAAAAATTTTAATCGAGAAAGATAAAATTACCCTGATTTGAGCTTTGAAAAATAGCTAAGCGCTGAAAACATTAAGCTTTGAAAAGGATAAATGGCATTAATGTTAAGCTCAAGACAAAAATAACAGCAACAATTAAACCGACAAAGCGAACTGGCGACGCGCGTAAGCCTTGCCAGAAGCTGGGCGCTTTCCCTTGCTCAACTAACTCCGCATAATTTTTTTGTTGATTAAGAGTGCGCTCAAGCTGATAGGCGCGGAGTAATTCTCGCGCTCGCTCTTCATGAGTAGCATCTGTTAGCCAAATAGCATCAACCCCTAAACGCCAGCGACCCGCATAAGTTTCGTAGAAATAAATTTCATGCTGCTCCAATAATTCACGAACATCTGAAGCCTCGTCATCGGGTACGTTATTAAGCTTGAATAATAAAATTGCCATTATTTTGAAAAGACTACCGTTTTACTACCGTTTAATAAAACGCGATGTTCAGCGTGCCAACGCACCGCGCGATTAAGAACTACTGTTTCAGTATCGCGGCCAATTTCAGCCATATCTTCCGGTGAATTAATATGCGATACCCGCTCTACCGCTTGCTCAATAATTGGACCTTCATCCAACTCTGCCGTCACAAAATGTGCTGTAGCACCAATTAATTTTACACCGCGATCAAAAGCTTGATGATAAGGTTTCGCGCCCTTAAAGCCAGGCAAAAAAGAATGATGAATATTGATCGCACGACCATTTAATTTTTGACATAAATCGTCGGAAAGAATTTGCATGTAGCGTGCAAGGACTAAAAAATCAGATTCTAAATTTTGCATCAGTTGCCACAGTTGTTCTTCTTGTTCTATTTTGGTGGCCGGTGTTATAGGCAAATAATAAAAAGGAAGTTCATACCATTCGGTTAGATTTTGCATCACAGTATGGTTAGAAACCACACCCACAATTTCAATCGGTAGGGTTCCATTTTTCCAACTGTTAAGCAGTGCATTTAAACAATGCCCCCATTGCGATACGGCAATTAATACGCGCGGCTTACACTGGCTATCAAATATATTCCAATCCATTTGATATTGATCGCCCTGAGATTTAAAAATAGAACGGATTTGTTGCAAATTGTAGCCAGGAGGGCACTCAAATACGGTGCGCATAAAAAAACGGCGGCGTTCAACATCTTCAAACTGGGAAGATTCTTTAATGTTGAATCCCAGAGTGGCAAATAATGTTGCGACCGCGGCGACTATGCCCTTGGAGTCCTTGCAGCTAAACGTAAGTACAATTTCGGTAACATTTGACATGCTTTTTTGTACATTCCTACTTAATAGTGATAAGGACACTGCGCAATAAAGTGTGTTATTCCACTTCCTACACAAAAGAGATCGCAATCTTACTTATTTTTTGCGCGCAATCCAAATGTTAGCGGAGAGATAACAAAAAATGACTAGTAAAAACAGCGCAAGACTACTCTATTAATATCACCTTTCAGGCTAAACTCGCCCTGAACAATTCCTGCAATAACTCACAAAATCGCTACCAACAAAAATGGCAACCCAATAAAAGCGATTATTGTTGAGATTAGTACCATTGCCGCAATCTCTTCGGGCTGACGGTTATAGCGCAGAGCAAGCAAATAATTAAATACCGCAACGGGCATTGCCGATTGCAGCAATACCACACTGCGGGATACACCGGTCAAACCCAGTAAAATACACACAATATAACCGATCAACAGCCCACCAAAAATCCGCGCAATACTAAAGGCGATGCCGCGTTGTAAAAATTGAATTTTTAAGGTGGCCAGGGAAACGCCAAGCGCTATCGTCATTAAAGGGATAGCAATACCGCCCAATAGATCCACTGCATTTCCTATCCAGCGCGGCAACTTTGTGTGAGTCACCAACAAAATAATGGCAATCAACATAGCGTAGATAACGGGTTGTTTCGCCATTGACTGTAATCGCTCTAACCAGTCATCCTCGTCATTACTCACCAATAAAAGTCCGACAGTAAAAGTCCCAATCAACATCACCATAAACGAACCCAGGGCGAGCGCTAAACCCGCTTGTCCGAAGGCAAATAAACATAAAGGCAAACCCATATTGCCATTGTTAGGAAAAATCAGCGGCGGTAAATAGGTTCCTACTGGCAGCTTTAAAGCACGCAACCACAACCATCCAATGAGGCCCATACTGGTCATGATGATAGTGGTTGCCAAGGCCACACTGCCCATAGTCCCCACCTCCACTTCCACCTTGGCCATTACACCAATGATTAAGCAGGGAGTACCAATATTCATGACGATGCGTGAAATAAACTCCGTAGGAAATTCAGCTCCGCTTTTGCCCCATAGATACCCCACCCCGATGCAAATCATAATCGGAGCCAAAATAGCGATTAATTCGCTTAACATTGATCTTCTCTAATTTTTTATCATGAGTTCTTAAGCTAGCAATTATGCAAAAGGCCTCAACTTGAATAGGTGGCGCAATATAGCAGGCAGAAAGACGAGAATCATCTATGAAACCAATGCTTAGGTTTCCGGTGTCCGGTTTCTGGATACTTGTTACTCAATACTTTATGAAAATGAAAATGAAGTTTTCCTTATGTCCGATAAACACTATATGTAGTCATAACCAATGGGCATCTCTATAAGAAAAAAATCTAAACTTTAGTGCTAAGCAAACCTACCCACAACAATCTCCATAAACCCAGTGCCTAGGCGGCGTCACACCTTTTTTGCAACATCTACCCACACCTTATCCACAGCTCTCGACAACGTTTTCCAGCTTGCAATAATACCTGAATCGCATTATCTTGTAGCTCATTCGCAGTTTGCCCCTATATATAGGGTTTTTATGACAGATTTACTATGCTGCAATTTAACTAGCTTCCTATTGCTTCCATATTTTAATCAGGTAAATCGCCGCAAATTTTCGACTTCAAAAAATCTTAGTGGGCACTCAATAATAGGTGTGAACAACTTATAACAGGCTTACTAAAATATTTTGAATATGACGAATATTGAATGACCCACCACTACATCTTGTGTTAACGATTTATGGGTTTTAGCAACTAGAACATACAAAATCACACGGATAATAATTATTACCACGGATAAAGATCCTCAAGCGGAGACGTCTATGCAAACAGAAACTGGCACTACCAACAACCCTATCCAGC
>JAZKFX010000062.1:0-18061 GCA_040386215.1 Pseudomonadota bacterium | reverse complement strand
CCGAAGATCAAATCTGCCTGCTCGGCGAGGGCGCGAACTATAGGTTTACACCACACCCTTTGCAAGCTTTTTTTAACAGATTTTTATTTTAAATGTGAATCAGGACGCCGCCCGATCAAAATGAATACATATCAAACAACATCGAATAGATGGTACTTTTTCTTACCCAACTTAACTAAATAAAAACGTTCGAAAAACGCTTTTTCAACTGAGAAAGAAATAGCCGATTGCATATTGTCGTCAATACATTTCGCTACACCATTAATGAAAACGGCATTCCGAACCAACGCATCCTTCACCTGTTTGCCAGATGCAGCCATTTCAACATCAGCAAGTATCTGCGTTAAAGGCGTCTCGCCAATATCCGCACGAGTCAATATAGACGACGGCAGACCATCTTGCTGCAGCTGTTTAAAGTCAGCTTCGCTGAGACCAGCAAGCTCGCCACTGAAAAGCGCCTCCGTAATCCGCTGTGCCGCCGACAATCCTAAATCGCCATGTACCAAGCGTGTCATTTGTTCCGCCAAAATTTGCTGCGCTTCTGGCTTACCTTCACGCAGAACATCTTCAGCTTTTATTTGAGCAATTTGAGCAACACTTAAAAAGGTAAAGTAACAGAGGAACTTATAAACATCCGCATCAGCCGTATTCAACCAAAACTGATAAAAGGCATAGGGCGAAGTTTTTGCGGGATCAAGCCAAATGGTGCCAGACTCAGTTTTACCAAATTTTGTACCATCCGATTTCGTCACCAGCGGCATAGTCAAACCGAAAACATGGCCGCCATGCATACGGCGAGTTAAATCTATTCCGCCAGTGATGTTGCCCCATTGATCGCTACCGCCTATTTGCAACGTGCAGTGATGGCGCTGATACAACTCCGCAAAATCATAAGATTGCAAAAGCATATATGTGAACTCAGTAAAGGATATTCCCTCACCTTCTCGCTCGATTCGTTGCTTGACCGATTCCTTATTAATCATATTGTTAATTGAGAAATGCTTTCCAACGTCACGCAGGAAACTCAAGATATCCATATCGCCAACCCAATCAAGATTATTCACTACCTCAGCTGAACTTGGACCGCAATCAAAATCAATAAAACGTGAAACTTGTGCCTTTAACTTATCTACCCAATTCGCAACTATATCTGGCGTATTAAGTTTGCGCTCTTGCGATTTAAAACTGGGGTCTCCTATTAAACCAGTGGCGCCACCCACCAATGCAATAGGCTTGTGTCCAGCCAATTGAAAACGTTTAAGCATCAATAGCGGAACAAGACTACCTATATGAAGACTGTCCGCAGTTGGATCGAAGCCACAATAAAGAGTGCGACTCACAGAATTGAGATGCTCAACGAAAGTATCGCCGCCAGTTACTTGCGCAATTAATCCACGATCTTGCAGCTCTTGTAAAAAATTTGTGTCAATTACCGTCATATTTACCAACCAGAATCGAGAAATCCACCACATGCCAAAAAGCCGACAACAATACCGGATATTGAAGCAAAAACAATACAGCTCCGTGCGCGAGTCCAAGAAAAAAGAATTTTAAAGATGTTTTTAAAAATATTTTCTGCTATAAATATAAATCCAGTCACTAACATGCAAAGTCGGGTTGACCTATTAAATGAACCCCATAATCAATAATTACACTAAAGCACGAAGCGCTGTGTTAGGACAAATTCCACGCGGTCACTTAATAGCCGCCGGAGTTTTATCATCTAGTCTGTTATTTATGCTGGTATTAACGCCTAATAGAGAAGTTACTTTTATTGATGAGACTTTAACAATAGCCATCCCCATAACGCCAATTTCTCCTGCCATTAACAACGGCTCACCTCCACAAAATTTTGCTCTTCCAGAGACAAGCACTCTTCTTGCACCCGTTGTCGAGCAAGTATCAACCGAACCAGCCTGGCAAGAATTAACCGTTAAATCCGGCGATAACCTTTCAAGCATTTTTGCAAGTGCAGGCCTGAATGATCGCGACCTCTATGAATTGTTTGATGGCAATAAAGATGCGAAGGACTTGCGTAATATTGCACCAGGCCAAAAAATGGCAATCCTTGTAGATAAGCAAGGCAAACTACAAGAGCTCACTTATTTTAAAAATATTTTAGATTCCTTGAAATTCACTCGTGGCACTGTTGGTTTCGTTAGCCAGGCAATAAATTTAAAACCTGAAGTTAGACGTAGCTTTCGCGAAGGCATGATTAATAGCTCCCTTTTTATGGCGGGCAAGCAAGCAGGACTTCCCAACAACTTAACGATGGAATTAGCTAATATCTTTGGCTTTGATATTGACTTCGCCCTGGATATTCAAAAAGGCGACAGCTTCAAAGTTATGTATGAAGAACAATATTTAGACAATAAAAAAATTGGCACTGGCGCGATATTGGCTGCAAGCTTTACCAATGATGGAAAAACATTTAGTGCCGTACGCTACACAAACAAAGATGGTTTAACACGTTATTTCACGCCTGATGGCAAAGCTATGAATAAAGCTTTCTTGCGTATGCCGATTGAATTTGCTCGCATTAGCTCAGGATTCAATTTAAATCGCTTACACCCGGTACTTAACTCAATTCGTGCACACAAAGGCACTGATTATGCGGCATCAACCGGCACGCCCATACGCTCAACCGGTGATGGTAAGGTTATTTTAGCGGGTCGCAAAGGTGGTTATGGCAATTGCGTGATTGTTCAACATGGCCAAGGCTACGAAACACTTTACGGACATATGAGCAACTTCGCTAAAGGAATTAGAACTGGTTCTCGCGTAGCTCAGGGTCAGGTAATTGGTTATGTAGGGCAAACCGGTTTAGCCACTGGCCCTCACTTGCACTATGAATTTCACGTTAATGGTGCTGTACGCAACCCTGTGACAGTTGCATTACCAAAAGCAATCGGAATTGATGCAAGTGAAAAGAACCTATTCCTGGCCACGACTCAGGAACTTGTTTCCCAACTTGACAATCTTGATCAACAAAACCGTTTAGCAATGACAGAAGGCAGCACCAAGTCAAACTAATGAGCCTAGCTAATTATTATGTTGGGCTCATGTCTGGCACTAGCGCGGATGCTGTTGATGCTGTAATTGTTGATTTTAGTGGAGATAAACTTGCATTAATTGCTAGTTACTCCACGCCCCTTTCCCAGAACCTTCGCTTAAAAATCCACGCTCTAGCAACCCCAAGCCATAATGAAATCGACAGACTAGGCGAACTAGATCAAGAGTTGGGAGAGCTTTTCGCTACCAGCATTAACGAATTAATCAAAAACAATAATTTACCATGCAAAAGTATTATGGCAATTGGAAGCCACGGTCAAACTATACGCCATCGGCCACCAGGTAGCGTTCAACATCCTTTTACGATACAAATTGGCGATCCAAATATCATTGCGCAACGGACAGGTATAACCACCGTTGCTGATTTTCGCCGTCGCGATATGGCCGCCGGCGGGCATGGTGCACCTCTAGTTCCAGCATTTCATCGAGCTTTATTTTATAAAGCTGATATGGACAGAGTAATAATAAACATTGGCGGCATGGCCAATATCACGTGGTTACCAACCACTGGGGATGCGATCGGTTTTGATACTGGCCCAGGCAATGTATTAATGGATGCATGGATGCTACAAAACCAAAATAAAGCTTACGACACTAACGGCGATTGGGCCGCCTCGGGTCAGGCACATCAAGAATTATTACAACAACTCCTGCAACATTCTTTTTTTAGACAGCCGCCACCAAAGAGCACTGGCCGAGAAACTTTTAATTCCCATTGGCTGGAAGCTGAAATAGCAAGGCTGAAAATAACGCCTAAAGCAAACGACATACAAGCAACACTATTACTACTCACCGCCACTTCAATTGCAGATTGTATTAATACATTAACTCAAAGCTCTACCGAGGTTTTTGTTTGCGGTGGTGGCGCTTATAACTTGCGGCTAATGAATGAACTGAAATTACAATTACCCAAAAGTAAAATCGCCAGTACGGCAGCCCTCGGTATTGCACCGGAATGGGTTGAAGCAATTGCTTTTGCCTGGTTAGCGAAACAAACAATGAACCGCCAAAATGGAAATCTTCGTGCAGTGACTGGCGCACGGGAAGAAGTGATTTTAGGTGGAGTTTATTTTGCTTAACATATGCTCGCCATCTAAAATATTTTTCAATTATTCATTTATCACAATTAAAATTACAACAGCGCTCCAAAGTAAATAACGCCACCGCCACAATAAAAAGAAAATTTAAACGCAATTGACCTTTTTCGATTGCGATACCCTCCATATTTTCGTCAAGCTGGCTCATGCCTACCTTCACTTTAGGTCTGAATTTTTCAGCCTTTTAAAGCATGAGGCCACGCAAATCAAAAACAACTGGCTAATTCAGCAAAAATTTAACTTTTTGTCTGATATCGAACAATATTTTAAATTTTATTTTGCTACCTTTTTTATTGCGCATATGTGCGCTCAATTTTGGAGGAACAACTCTTATGCGCGGCGATAAAGACAAATATTCAGGCAATCAAAAAAGAAAAGCAGCTCACATTGAAGAGAGCTACAAAAGTAAAGGAGTGCCTGAGCAAGAGGCGGAAAAGCGCGCCTGGGCAACTGTTAACAAACAATCTGGCGGCGGAGAAAAAGCTGGCGGATCTGGTGAAAAAAAATCACCAGAAGCAAAGAAAACCGCTCGGAAAAATTCAGCAAAACGCACCGTCGTAACAAAACATGGACTTCCGCGCGCGGAATCAGAAAAACTTGAAACCAAAGCAAGTTTGCTAAAAAAGGCACGCGAAAAAAATATAGCCGGACGATCTACGATGAGTAAAACAGAACTAATAGAAGCGTTACATGAATCCTAAAACTTTAGGACTAACAGCTTTAACAATATATTTATCAGTCGTGTGTTCCAGTTTTTTGCTCCAAATAATTATTTTTTCGCGTTGGCAAGCAAGACTCGACAATCAGCATTTTGCGCATCGCCTTTTTCAATAAAAGGAATAAGCGCTGCCAATGGTGTAAGTAAACTGCCAAGTACAACGGCCGCAGCGCCTTTTCTACCGGCTTTTTTATTGTCGAGGCCAATAGCCGGAGTTTTAAGCTTCCCGGATATGGTGATAGGAATTTGCATAGCAAATATGCTTGAATCCTTCGGCTTTGCGTCTAATTTTGCATTAATAGTTTCGCGCTTCATATCAATATCCACATTGCCAACTAGAAGTGAATCATTAGTATCAAGCACTACAGCTTTGGATTTTAATATCCCATCCTTAACATCGAAATCCGTAACTCCACACCGAATTTTAGTTGACCTATCTTTATTTAAAAACAATGGTAGTGCCTCTGCAAGATCAAGGTCCGATGCTTCAACGAGCAGTCGGCTAATCCTGCCTCCCGATATAATAAGAGTTATTTCTCCATTACTCGTTGCAAGCACATCAGCCAGGGATGCGCCTACGCCGCCAAGATTCACTTTACCACCAAAAAATCCTTCAGTAGTTTTTTCAAATCGGGTGTTAACAAAAAACTGGCCTAAACTTAGCCTGCGAAAATTTAAATTCATTTTCATGGGGGGGATATCTTTTTGTGCATTAATTTCAATAGAACCATCAACCGTACCATCTGCAAGCACAACATTTAATGGGTTGAGCTTTAACAAACCATTTTGCAGATCAAAACGGACATCCATCCCCTTAAAAGGCAGGTTTGGTGCATCAATCTTTTCTGCTTTTAAAGTGACATCCAGATCAGTCGCACGCAAACGCTCGAGTTTTAAAGGCACATCAGGAATTAGTTTTGGACTAGCTTTTATTTCGGCCGCCTCTTTTTTTTGTTCGGGCGCTGCATTCTCACCCGCTGGAGAAAGTCCGATAAAACCACCCAGATCACGGCTATCCAACAGATTGGAAATTAAATCAGCTTTTAAAAATCCACGCTCTTTACTGGTATCGTAAGATAAATTCCCGGAGAGATCACTGCCGCCCACTTTACCTTTAAAATCTTTATAACCCCAAACGCCGTTTGCTTTGGTTAGTCGGCCTTCAAGTGTATAGGGTGGCGTTGGCGGTAACGGAATTGCAGTAAGATAAAATATATCAGCCATATTGTGGCCAACAATCTTTAAGGTCGCATTGATTCCCGTTAGCTTTACCGGATCTTTAAATGTGCCACCGACTATAACAGTGGTCGCACCCATCACTATTTTCACATCGAGCGGATATTCTTTGGTGGAATCACGCAACATATCGAGAGATCCGCCGGAGGCCTCAATTTCAAATTTTTGATTTTGGATAGTACCTGTACCAGTAATTTTAAATTTCTTTGCAGATTTATTTGTAGCATCTTCATCGCCACCCTGGCCGCTAACAGAATCTAATTTAAGATCAAGATTTAAACCTTTGACTGCATCGCGATAAATTATATTTCCATCTTTTAACACAAGATTTTGCATAACTGGAAAATCATGACGATCTTCGGCAAGAGCAGTCTCACTGACAGCATTTGCCTGCGAAAACACCGGGAAACTCCAATTGTTCTCAGTGGCAGATTTTTTATCGAGAACCAGGAAGGGTTTATTTATAGTGATATCACCAAACTCCAACTTTCCGATTAAAAGCTTTAATGGTTTGAATGTGAAATCCAGAGCATCCATACTCATCATATTGGCGTCAGGATATCCGGGAGCATTGCTAAGGCGAATTTTTTCTGCGTGAACTTGCGTATATGACCAGTGCCAATCAATTTGAAAATCGCCTTCAATCACTAACTGGCGATCCAGAGTTTGACTTCCTTTATTTTCAGCAAAAGATTTTATGATGGGTTCGGCGAATAGGACGATAAAGGTTATCACCAATATTAAAATTAAAAAAATAATACCCATAATCGATAATATTTTATGGCGGCGAATCATTTGAATTATCATATGAATAGCTCACAAATTTAGCTACATAAAAATTTAGGGCAATGCTGGACTTATGTTTGGCAAATTGCTATTCGTACAAAATCGCTTTGCAAGATAATAGCTAATAATGGGCCGACAAGATTCGGTCTTCTGTGCGATAACTAACTCTTCACGCCCGACCAAGCCACTCAAGCTAAGATGCAAGCGAAAAAAAGGCTCCTGAATAGGAACCTTAAACGTAGGAATATTGCAGAGTTAATTAAGATACTGCGAGCGAGTTTAATAATAGTGACGTGCTAAGAAATAATAAAAAATTAATTTCTTAGCACGAAAATTGAACCTGTAAGGTTAATAAACCAGCCGAACTTTGCTTGCACCATATTTATCGCGCAAAGATTGTAATAACTCATCTTCAGGCCGCACATTCCAGGCCGCCCCCAACCTCAACTGTGCTTTTGCATCGCTGCGGCGGTAATCAATAATTAACGGGCAGCGAGCTTCTTTGGCAGGCGTACTGCGATAGGGTTCTAATGTATCGTTTAGCTGGCGAATAAAATTTGCAGGCAAGGCACCCGACTCTAATTCAAGACAAAGCTCACGTGCTTTCTCTTGTCGCACATCGGCAAGCAGGCGAATATTATCAGCGCGCATTTTTAGCATACCGCTGTAATCGTCATAGCTCACCTGACCAGTAAGCACTAGCAGCCCATCTTTCAATAGCAAATCACGGCATTGATTATAAGTATCCGCAAATACAGCAACTTCAATTCGTCCTGTACGATCATCGAGCGTGACAAATGCCATATTGTCGCCGCGTTTCGTTCTCATTACCCGCTGCGCAATCACTAGGCCTGCAATATTTTGCGGCGCTTTATCAGGCTTGATATCTGCGATGCGCGAACTGACCAAATGACTCAGCTCACTTTCGTATTCATCGATGGGATGACCTGTTAAATACAAACCAAGAGTTTCTTTTTCCGCCTGCAGCCGCTCTTTGATTGTCCAGGTTCGCACGCGGCGAAAATCACTGTAAACATCCGTATCAGCATTGCTCGCCGCAATTACGTCGCCAAACAAATCCATCATTCCAGCACTATTATTTGCAGCCTGTTGCTCCGCCGTTTTAACGGCTTCACTCATAGCAGCAAACATAACTGCACGGCGATGATCAATAGATTGAGCACTGCCAGCATCACACAAATTATCAGCAGCACCGGAACGAATCAGCGCCTCGAGTGCGCGCTTATTGAGTTTGCGCGGGTCAACACGTGCACAAAAATCAAATAAATCTTTAAACGGTTTTTGGTTACGGGCTGCAATAATACTTTCGACAGGACCCTCGCCCAAACCTTTAATGGCACCCAAACCATAAATAATATTACCCGCGTCATCTACGGTGAAATGAAATTCACCAGAATTTACATCCGGCGGCAAAGGCATAAGTTTCATGTGACGACATTCTTCTATGAAGGTCACCACCTTGTCGGTTTTGTCCATGTCTGAAGACATGGTTGCCGCCATAAAATGCGCAGGATAATGAGCTTTTAGCCAGGCCGTTTGATAGGACACCAAAGCATAAGCAGCAGAGTGGGATTTGTTAAAACCGTAACCGGCAAATTTTTCCACCAAATCAAAAATTTTAGTCGCGAGTTCTGGATCCACGCCTTGGCTCTTAGCACCTTCAGCAAAAACTTCGCGCTGCTTGGCCATCTCTTCGGGCTTTTTCTTACCCATAGCACGACGCAGCATATCTGCACCGCCCAGCGTATAGCCGGAAAGCACCTGAGCAATTTGCATGACCTGTTCTTGATAAACGATGACGCCGTAGGTCGGTTCCAGTACTGGCTTCAAGCTCATATGCTGAAATTTTGCATCTGGGTAAGCAACTTGCGCACGTCCATGTTTACGATTGATGAAGTCATCCACCATGCCGGATTCCAGCGGACCTGGGCGAAACAAGGCTACCAGGGCGATGAGGTCTTCCAAATTGTCTGGCTGTAAGCGCTTAATCAGATCTTTCATTCCGCGCGATTCAAGCTGAAACACAGCTGTGGTTTCAGCGCGTTTGAGCAGCGCAAATGTTTTCGCGTCGTCAAGTGGAATAGCAGAGATGTCGAGCGGCGCATCACCAAATTTGATGCGCTGCTTATCGATCATAATACGCGCCCAATCAATAATCGTGAGCGTCCGCAAACCGAGAAAGTCAAACTTCACCAACCCCGCTTCTTCCACATCATTTTTATCAAACTGGGTCACTAAACCGCCGCCACTTTCATCGCTAAACAGCGGCGAAAAATCTGTCAGCTTGGTCGGCGCAATGACTACTCCTCCAGCATGTTTACCAACGTTACGAGTAAGGCCTTCAAGTTGAATGGCCATCTCCCAAATTTCCTGGCCATCACCATCGTTCGCTAAAAACTCTTTGAGAATAGTTTCTTGCTCAAGCGCAACCTCGAGCGTCATTCCCGGTGTCATGGGTATCATTTTTGAAAGCTTATCAGCCAACCCATAAGATTTTCCGAGCACTCGCGCCACATCGCGCACAACTGCTTTCGCAGCCATAGTTCCGAAGGTAATAATCTGGCTTACCGCATCGCGGCCATAGGTTTCGGCAACATAAGAAATAACGCGGTCGCGACCATCCATGCAAAAATCGATATCGAAATCCGGCATGGAAACCCGTTCCGGATTTAGAAAACGTTCAAACAGCAAATCGTATTGCAAGGGATCGAGATCGGTAATCAGCAACACGTAAGCAACCAGCGAACCTGCACCAGAGCCGCGACCGGGGCCGACGGGAATGCCGTGGTCTTTGGCCCACTGAATAAAATCCATAACTATCAGGAAGTAACCGGGAAAACCCATCTGGATAATAATATCCAACTCAAAGGTTAAACGGTCGTCATACACTTTGCGTCGCGCTGCGTAATCTGTTGCGGATGCATCAAGAATTCGCGCTAAACGTTTTTCTAAACCATCGTGGGAAATTTTTCTAAAAAATTCGGCCTCAGTTAAACCCGCCGGCACCGGATATTCTGGTAGAAAGTATTTTCCTAATTGAATATTCACAGTGCAGCGTTTGGCAATTTCGAGCGAGTTTGACAAGGCTTCAGGGATATCGCTAAATAACTCCGTCATCTCCTCTGCAGAACGTAAAAATTGTTGGTCACTGTAACGCCGCTCACGACGTGGATCATCCAGCGCACGACCTTCGCTGACGCAAACACGCGCTTCATGAACCTCATATTCATCTTGCTTCAAAAAACGCACATCATTTGTCGCAACAACTGGGCATTGGCATTCACCGGCCAATGCCACCGCTGCATGCAAATAATTTTCATCATTTTCACGACCAGTGCGTTGTAGCTCTAAATAAAAACGATTGGGAAAATCTCGCATCCAGCTTTGTAATAATTCCTGCGCTTGCGAATTGCGGCCTGCGAGTAAGGACATGCCGATATCGCCAAACTTCCCTCCCGACAATGCAATCACACCCTCACTAAATTCGCTTATCCATTCGCGCTGCACATAAGCAACGCCTTGCTGTTGGCCCTGGCGCCATGCGCGCGAAATTAATTCGATAATATTTTTATAGCCACTATTATTCATTGCAAACAACGTGAGCAGCGTTGACTTACCTTCGCTATCACTACTGGCCATCCAGAAATCGCAGCCAATAATAGGTTTAATCCCCGCACCTTGTGCCGCTTTGTAAAATTTTATCAGACCATAAAAATTACACTGATCGCTAATACCGCAGGCAGGCATATTTAAATCAGCCACGCGCTTAACGAGTTTTTTGATGCGCACCAAACTATCGACTAGCGAAAATTCAGTATGCAAACGAAGATGTACAAAATTAGCCGGCATGATGATAATTATTCAGCAGATTTAAATTAATGGGGATCTCGTTATCCTCGCGCAGGCGTGGATCCAGATTTACAGGGAATAACAGTATTGAAAAAATTGTGATTTTTAGTTTTCATTAAAACAATTTCATTTGGTCGATTTTAACTCTTACGGGAGCAAACGTTGTGCGATGAATAGGTGTAATCCCTAATTTATCCAGGGCAGCCATATGCATTTTCGTCGGATAACCTTTATGTTCAGCAAAACCATAGCCGGGATATTGTTTATCCAATACAAACATTTCGCGATCGCGCACTACTTTAGCTAAAATAGAAGCGGCACTTATGGCTGCCACACGGCTATCGCCTTGCACCACGGCTTCTGCAGTGTAATTCCATTTTGGTAATTTATTACCGTCAACCAATACGTGCTCTGGTTGAATATGCAAACCTTGCACGGCACGCTTCATTGCCAACAAACTTGCCTGCAAAATATTAATGCTGTCAATTTCAGCAACCGATGCACGCGCCACACACCAGCTTTTTGCTTTCAATTTTATTTCGTCAAATAATAAGTCACGTTTTTTTTCGGTAAGTTTTTTGGAATCATCCAAACCCAAAATAGGATTTTTAGAATCAAGAATAACCGCAGCGGCAACCACATCCCACGCGAGCGGACCACGCCCTACTTCATCACAGCCGGCCAATAAAATTCCGCGGTAACTGCTAACAAATGGTTCAAGGATTATTTTCATTAAAATATAATCAGTAGAAGACGATCATTTAGAATTGATCAATTTAGCAATAGCAGCAGCAGCGCGCTGACTGGCATTACGTTTTAATATGCCATGCATATCAGCAAAAGTGTTGCAGAGTTCTTGTGTCTCTTCAGGATTTTCAAAATACTGCATTATCGCAGTACTAAGCTTTTCCGGTGTCGCATCTTTTTGTAACAATTCAGGGACCAGTGCTTTATTTGCTAATAAATTTGGCAATGAAATAAAGGGGGTTTTGACTAGCCAGGATAAAATTCTAAACGTAAGTGGTGCCATTTTATAAGCTACCACCATCGGCTTTTTCAACAGCATAGCTTCTAAAGTGACAGTGCCTGAGGCCAGCAATACAACATCTGCGGCCGCCATCACTTGATGTGAATGACCATTAATAAGTTGCACCTGAAAATCAACATATTCATTGAGCTGTAAATGAAGCTGACGATAACGATCAGAATTTGCAGCGGGAATATAAAATAATAAACCTGGATCTTGTTCCAGACAAAATACTGCAGTGTGCATAAACAACGAGCCCATCTGCTCAACTTCACTGCTACGGCTGCCGGGCAAGAGCGCTACGACACGCGCATGTTCAGGAATACCCAATTCGCGTCGCGCCTGATATTTATCAACGTCTATGGGAATTTCGTCGGCAAGATGATGGCCAACAAACTCCACAGGAACATTATGCTTTTCATAAAAAGCTGCTTCAAATGGCAGAAGGGTGAGCATTAAGTCCACCGAGCGAGCAATTTTAAATACACGATTTTGTCGCCATGCCCACACCGAGGGGCTTACGTAATGAACCGTTTTTATGCCGTGCTCTTTCAACGAACCTTCAAGCGAGATCGTAAAATCAGGAGAATCAATGCCGATAAAAACCGCAGGCGGAGTTGCTATAAAATGTTCACGCAAAAATTTTCGAATACGTAATAGTTCTGGCAAACGCTTAAGAGGCTCAATCAATCCCATGACAGCCAAACGATCTTGCGGAAAATAAGAATGGAATCCCAATGCCAACATGCGCGGGCCTCCGATGCCGGAAAACTCAGCATCGGGGAAATGCAAACGTAACTCTGTTATTAATGCAGCACCAAGAATATCACCAGAGGCTTCACCAACAACAATACCTATTTTAAGGCGCTCAGTGTGCATGCGATCAGACATCAAGCCTCCCACTCAATTTAAATTAATTTTTATTTGTTTGTTTTTAGGATAACTAGTGATTTTATAGAGCTGTTACAAAATTTTTAATTGGAAATTTGTAACGAGCCATAACCAGAGAACCATGCCTAACGAACCATGCTTAACAAACTATGTTTAACGAGCTATGTTTAACGAACTATGCCACGCGTGGAATTTTTTATTGATTCAAGTAAAGGCAACAAAGGTGCGCATTCAGGCAGCAATGCTTCCAGCTCAACAATAGCTTCGTCAATAGTAAGGCCGCGACGATAAATTAATTTGTAGGCCTTAGTGATAGTTGCAATATCTTCCTTACTAAAACCGCGGCGACGCAAACCTTCAGCATTAATACTTTTAGCTTCTGCAGGGCTGCCATTCACCATGATATAGGCAGGAATATCTTTGCCGACCGCAGTGCCCATTCCGGTGAAACTATGCTCACCAATTTTACAAAATTGATGTACCAGGGTGTATCCGCTCAGTATTGCCCAATCGCCAATATGAACATGACCCGCAAGCGCAGAGTTATTCACTAAAATGCAATGATTACCAATCACACTATCATGGCCAATATGCACATAGGCCATTAATAAATTGTGATTGCCGATAGTCGTTTCATTGCGATCCTGTACCGTTCCACGATGAATAGTTACTCCTTCGCGAATAACATTATTATCACCAATGACTAAACGCGTGGGCTCTCCTTTGTACTTTAAATCGGGAGTATCTTCACCTATGGATGAAAATTGTAAGATACGATTATGTTTGCCAATGACCGTTGGCCCTTTAATAACGACGTGCGAAGCAATCACACTACCCGCACCAATTTCTACATCGGCACCGATAATGGTCCAGGGGCCAACCTCCACATCATCCGCCAATTTTGCATCGGGGTGAATTATTGCTTGGGAATTAATCAAAATAACGTCTCGCTAAGTTTCACTGGGTCGTTAAGTTTTATTAAGTTGGGAGAGTTATCGCCTCGCCCAATATTAAACTTTACGATCGGCGCAAAGTATGGTTGCCGATGCCACCAAAGAACCATCCACACTCGCTTTACATTCGAATTTCCAGATGCCGCGCTTTTCTGCAAGAACCCGCGATTCAAGCTGCAGGCGATCACCCGGGACGACCTGACGCTTAAAGCGTACATCATCTACACCCGCAAATAAATAAATCGAGCCATCTTGAGGTTTTTTATTCATTGTTTTAAAACCGAGAATTCCCGATGCTTGCGCCATGGCTTCAATGATCATAACTCCGGGGAACACCGGATTTTGCGGAAAGTGGCCATTAAATATCTCTTCATTTACGGTGATATTTTTGTAGGCAATAATAAATTCACCTTCGACTAACTCCACAACTCTATCGACCAATAAAAAAGGATAGCGATGCGGTAAATATTCACGTATTTCGTTGACGTCCATCATAGTCAAAGGCCCTAGGATTCTATTTATATGTTGGGAAAAAAGAATTGAATTGTCCATCCACAACTTGGTCAGACAACACAGGATTATTCGTCTTTTGGAAGACGTTCCAGTTTAATTAAACGTTCAGCTAAAGCGTTTAGTTGGCGAAACCGCGCGGCATTTTTTCGCCAATCTTTAGTAGGCGCCAAAGGCACACCAGACGAATAAGAACCAGCCTCAGCAATGGAACTGGATACCATACTCATACCCGTTATATGCACTTTATCCGCTAAAGTAAGGTGACCAGCAATAGCTACAGCACCGGCAATCGTACAATTCGCACCGATAATAGTACTGCCAGCAATTGCAGTATGAGCAGCAATAGCAGTATTTTTACCAAGCTGCACATTATGACCAATTTGAACTAAATTATCGACAATAACACCATCATCAAGAAACGTATTATCAAGGGCACCGCGATCAATCGTGGTGTTAGCTCCGACTTCAACTCGATTGCCGATAATAACACCACCAAGCTGATGAATTTTCACCCATCCCTTTTCTGTAGGTGCATATCCAAAGCCATCAGCGCCGATAACGCAACCGCTGTGAAATATACAATCGCATCCGATAGAAATGCCATGATAGATAGTGACATTGGCGTAGAGTTTAGTACCGGCACCAAGGCAGCTGTCCTTACCCACATAGGAGCCAGCACCGATACTAACGTTATCACCCAAGGTGACGCCTTCAGCAATAACCGCATTGGCATTGATAGAAACGTTTTTCCCTAATGCACAACCAACACCGATTACTGCGGACACGTGAATACCTGAACCGGAAACTAGAGACTCATCAAATAATTTAGTTAAATTGGCGTAGCTCAGGTAGGGATTAACTACTATAAGTTTATTTCCACTCACATCATTCGCAAAATCGGGATGAACAATAACTGCGCCCGCGCGCGTAGCAGCAAGATATTTTTTATAGGCAGGATTCGCAATAAAACTAATATCTGTTGCAGTAGCAGATTGCAAAGTAGCAAGCGCACTAATTTTATGCTGGGGATCACCAACCAGCTCAGCGCCAATGCGCTGAGCTATATCGGCTAAGGTAAACCATGTTTGAGTTAACACACTATTTACTTGGCTTTGTTCAACAACTCAGTGACTTTTGCAGTAATGTCATATTCAGGCGAAGCGTGAATCGCCGCTTGACTATTAAGAACCAAGCCAAGCTTTTCAGACTCGATAACTTGTTTAACCGCAGCTTCCACTTTAGCAGCCATTTCTTGCATTAATTGCTGTGCCAGCTCCTGTTGCGCTGTCTGCAATTTTTTTGCACTGAATTGATAATCTTGATTTAAGCTTTGTAATCTTTTTTCATTTTCTTCTTTCTTTTCTGCAGGCCAGGTCAAACCATCTTTTTGATAGGATGCTTGCAACGCTTTTACATCAGCAACGATACCATCAAGTTTTGCTTTGGTAGCTGCAAAGTCTGCATTTTTTTCCATCTTATCAAATTTTGCTTTTGCAGCTGTCGTTGCCATTACTGCACCTGTAGGGTTTAGTACAGCAACTTTGCCTTCAGCAAAACTAACAACTGACATCATGCATAAAGCTGCTGCTGCCACTATCTTTTTAGTTACGATCACGATCATTTCCTCTTATGAATATTAAACAGCGGTTTGTAAAAATCTTGTATTGCCATTATCCAGTATTTAGGTTTTTTTCAAAAAGCGTTAACTGACATTAAAATGTTTGACCCAGGGAAAATTGGAAAAACTTGAAGTCATCATAATAAACATCTTTGCCATCAATCACACTGGGCTCTTCATTACCCAGCTTTTGCGCCATGCTGAATGTCATAGGTCCGAAGCTTGAAAGCCAGGTTAGACCCAAACCAAATGATGCTTTTAATTCATTTGCACTCACATCGAAACAATTGCGTTGTTGTGAACCACAATTTGTATCAAATACATTACCCACATCCAAAAACAAACTGGTTTGCAGCGAGCGTTGATCTTTAATAAATGGCAATGGGAACAAAATTTCTGCACCGCCTTCAATAATAGCGTTACCACCAAATGCACCGCGACGCCGACCATAATCCTGTCCCAAAACCCCCGGCCTGGTTTTCAATTTACCAGCGCCATTTCTACAATCTGCGGAGGTATCATCTTCACATAATACCGCTACTAGTCCGCCTATTTCTGAACCCTGCGCCACACCATCACCATTGACGTCATCCCATGCCGAGTATTGGTATCTAATAAGATTATCCTGAACCGTGGCTCTTGGCCCTAATGAATGTGGCTCAAACCCTCTCACAGAGCCGAAGCCGCCGCCTCTAAAATTTTCAAAAAAGGGCAGCTTATCGCTCACACCATAGGCGTCTGCAAAGCCAATTCTGCCGTGAACACGCAAGGTTAAACGTTGTGTTAATGGCTTAAATAATTGTGCTGAATAATCTAATTTATAATATTCCAGGTCACCGCCAGGTAAAGTAACTTCACCGGACAAGCGTTGCGATGCACCCCGATCCGGTAGTACACCGCGATTGAGTGTCGATTTCGACCAATACATATTGATTATTGCATCATTAAAGGTATCACCGTAAAGATCGAGAAACCCAGCTGGGCCCATTTGCTCTTCAGTTATCTGCTTTTGATAAGTCCCATAAACAAAATCATTACCATCCGCTAATCGTTTAATGGACTCATTAATATCGGTGGGAGTGACAAAGCTATTCACACAAACCGGGTAATTATTGACAATTTCACAAATATATCCGTTATTGAATAAAGGGGTGCGGATAATTTCTTGCGATGAATAGCGCGTGGAGGTCACTTCTAAATTACGCAAACCAATATCAAAACCAATACGTTCAATTTCTGAAATAGGATAGCCAAAGCTCACTTTAGCACCATAAGTATTGGTGCTATATGGCGATAGCCCTAAGGAACCATAATCACTGGATTGATAATAGAGACCGAAACCGCGGCTTACTCCATCGGGAGTAAAATAGGGGTCCATGTAATTTAAACCATAGCTGGTTTGATATTTGTTTTTACTGAAGTTAAATCCTACCGCCTTACCTGTGCCGAACCAATTAGACTGCTGAATACCAGCCTGAAACAATACTCCGGAATACTCTGCGTAACCAATAGACAAACTCATACTACCAGATGGCTGTTCTTCAACGGTATATTCAACATCAACTTTATCGGGCGAACCGGGAACCTCTTTTGTATCTACTTTAACTTCTTTAAAAAATCCTAAACGTTCCAAACGCACTTTTGAGCTTTCTATTTGCGCAGTGGACGCAGAACCACCTTCCATTTGCCGCATTTCACGACGCAATACCTCATCAACAGTTTTTGTATTGCCGCGGAAATTAATTCGATTAACGTAAGCGCGCTTACCTGGCTCAATAAAAAACGTTATTTTTACGGTTTTATCGGTGTCGTTACGCTCTGGCATACCTTCTACTTTGGCAAAGGTGTAACCTTCATTACCCAAACGTTGCTTAAGATATTCCGCAGAAGTTGTCATTAATATTTGCGAGAATATTTGATTTTTTCTAACTAAAATCATCGACCGCAAAATAGCTTCATCAATCGCTGGATCGCCGGCCAATTGCACATCATTAACTTTGTATATTTCGCCTTCAGTGACATTTACTGTAATAAAAATTTTGGCTTTGTCCTGACTAAGAGATATTTGTGATGAATCAATTTTAAACGCAAGGTAACCACGATCCATGTAATAGGACTCAATGCGCTCTAAATCGCCTTTCATTTTTTCCTTGGAATATTTATCGTTACCACTAATCCATGACCACATGCCCGTTGTCTTAAGCTCAAAAAGATCCACCAGCTCTGCATCGCTAAACGCTTTATTGCCGACGATATTAATTTGCTTAATGCGCGCCACAG
>JAZKFX010000061.1:68110-79994 GCA_040386215.1 Pseudomonadota bacterium | reverse complement strand
AAGGCCGAATATACGAATGCAACCTTTCCAATTACAGATGCAAAAAAAGTTTTAACACCACTTGCAGGAGGAGTCCATATACGACTTGTTAGTGTTGCTTTTGCTCTTGATGTTCGTTTGCGAGAAATAAAATACCTGTAACAATTTCCTTTAACTCTGATGATAGACTTTCATACTCATTTGATAGCTGTTCAAACATATATTCAACCGAATTACTACCGTCAGCGTCACCCAAGATTGAAAGTGCAATGATTACATTGGAAATTGCAAATTCACGTTCGTGACCTTCTTTGCATGACCAGCGTGAAAGCTCAATAACTTCATATGGAAACCAATATTGGTCAGCGTTAACAATGCCATTTTGCTCAAATATTAATTTTTTCAAAGCTTCTTTATGGCGTAGAAATTCCTGCCCGTAATCAGCCTTTGAAATAAACTCTAGCTCGCTTTCTGAAATGCTTCTAATTAAATTAAGTGCTTGTTCCATGATTTACACTAACGCCGTGCTCTGCGGAAATTTAGGAGCGCCAGCGAGTAAAATTTCCGTAGCAGCACCTTGTTATAAGTTTGATCTATAAATGTATGAGTCTTCAATGAAATGCCCATTAATTGTATTTCTTGAAAATCTGATTCCGGAAATTCCGCCACCTGTGCCGATAGCAAACTTCAACAGTTGAACAATTTGACTGACTGTATTTGTAACACCGATGTTATTTAAAGATATTACTTCCTCTTCTTCAGATGCAGCACTGTTCGCACCAACTACTTTTTTGTAGTACTCACGTGGCCCCAGTGAATCGACCAAAGGAGAGGCGATAATTAGTTTCCAAGTTTTATCTTCTGAAAAATAAAGCCAAAACGCGCTTTTTACTTCAGCCTGCTCGGCATCAAGTCTTTCTACTAGCTTGGCACCGGCTTTCATCATAGAGTCTGAAAGAATCTCTGTTACCAAAATGTCTTTAGCCATGCCAAAATACCTGATTGATTGTGTGTAATTGCTTCGTAAAGATCTTCTGCTTTTCTTTTTTCGACTCTACTTTCGTATCTGGCCTTTTCGTTCCAATCTTTTGCGACAGCCCAGTTAAGCTGGAAATTCCCGTCTTGCTGCTCTCTTTCCGTCAACTTTTGCTTTAAACCTGCCACACCCAGTAAATCTGTAAGTTTATGGCTATAACTATTTTTAGCTAACTCTAAATTTGGGAAATCATATTGCTGTACCTGCTTCGCAATGCATACCTTTATTGCGCACTCAAGCGAATATCCAGCAAGGTAGTACGCTCCCTGGTAACTTTCAGCATCGAGGAGTGCTTTGGCCTCCTTTATCCTGATATCAACGAGCTCTTCTAAATCATTTTTGTTCATATAAGCATTAGTCTCGTTTTGATTTACTTATAACGTTGCTATAAGCGGCGCCGCTTGCGGCGTCCGACGAAGGTGCGAAGCACCGTAGTGAATTTAATAGCCTTGTTATGGCTTTTTTTGCAACTCGTTGTTCTCTATTACTATTACGAAAAAATTATTCATGCAGCGACTTATTTTCTAGCTCGTGCAATTCAACAGTTGGAGCTGCTGGTTTTAACGTGACCACCTTTAAATTTTTAGGGAGCACTGACAACCCGAGAAGCTCTAAATAGATTTCTACTACCGACTTATCAATTTCAATTGATCCCTTACCTGACCAATGACGATCTTCATTATTCTTTTTTACTCCCGAGATCCAATATTCATTGCCAGAATGAACTTCATTATAGTTTCCAGAAATGCCGCCGCCTTTGATACGTTTAAAAGCCATACCATTAAAATAAATAGTAGATTTCGATTTCGAATAATTCGGCATTCCAATCCAAGCAGGGCCAGAATCAGCATGACCGCTTTTAAGCTCAACATATAGAAGTTCTTCAATCATCGTGAACTCTCTCTAGCCATAACGCCGAGTTCAGCGGCAGTTTTTAAGTTGTGGTTTTATGGAAGCCTTTTGCGCAGCAAAACCATAAAACTGCGACTTAAAAGCTGTCCAGCGCAGGCACGAAGTGCCGAAGCGGTGCTGCAACAACTTGTTATGAGCTGTTGCTTTAGAGACGCCAGTAACTTAACTTATTCGTTTTGTGATTCCAATAAACATGTATAGAATCACACATACCGTCACTAAGACTTATTTCAAAACAACCTTTCTTACTTTCATGACCTTCAGGAACAGCGCCAAGACCTTGAATGAATTCAGGTGAATTATTTGGGATTGTTTCAAACTTTGAAAGCTCAATATTTTTCCCGCAAAATGATTCCTGACCTTCTTTATGTTCCAGGCCAAATATAAGATAGCTTGATTTTCCAGAGTCACCTTCAGTTAAGGTGATTTTTACTTCTTTATTTATATATTCAAGCTTTGCAACATCAGTCTTACCGTCACAGTTTATGTCAGCAGATATTGCTGTATCCTTTTCTTGGACTGCCGCTGCAGAAATGGAAGCAGCTAATAAAATTATGCAAATATAAGATGATTTCAATTTCTGATTCTCATAACGTTGCTATAAACGGCGCCGCTCGCGGCGTCCGACGAAGGTGCGAAGCACCGTAGTGAATTTGATAGCATTGTTACACATAATTATTACGGAGCTTACTTCTGCAAATTTCAAAACCGTAAAGAAAAACGGTGCGAATATTTACCAGCTCACGCGGCGACCATTCAGGACAAAATTTTCTAGACGTAGTTTTTATGCAAGGCAGGTTGCTGCCGTAGAATAGCTTATTGTACTGCCTAATACATTTTTGTGTTAATGATTCATATTTTAAACGGCTTTCTGGATAGGCGGCTGCTAAATCGCCAAACAAATTCCAAGCATTTAAAAATGACTTAGCCTCAATTTGTGTTGTAGGACTATTACACCATAACTTGATTTTATCTAAGTTGTAATGAGCTACTTCATTGGTCAATTCAATTTCGTTAAGACTACTAAATTTCAATAGATTTTCAAAACCATCAAACTTCGGAGTCTTGCCATTTATTGAAAGCACCTTGTCCACTGAGTCGGAACACCAAATTAGATAGCAGCTCTTATAATTCAATGTAATTTTTACGGGAAAATATTCCATATTTGCCTTGTGTAACAGTTTATTAAACAGTGCAGACTATATATCCCACACGTTATATTTCCCACTATTTTGATGTGCGCACAGTATATTTACAGATTTTTCATTAATGCCACATCTATTTCTCTATAACAATCAAGCCGTTACCTTCACTAAAAAATAAAATCGTAAATATACGGTGCAGGGCGTGCGAAATAATTGCCTGGAACCGCTATTACAATCTCATTGCCAGATAATTCTTTTAAAAATGCCTTGCGCAAAAATATGTTAAGCCAGGTCGCGATGGGCTTGGCTTAACATATCGCGATTGAATCTTAAGAGAAGCATTAAATGTAAAGCTAATTTGAATCAGGTGTTACTTTAACTTAGGAGCGGCTTGAATAGCCTTAAGCACCAAGCAACCCTCACTCACCTCAACATGAAAAAAAGTGCCGATAGGAAAGCCTGCTTTATTTAGCCAATAACCTTTGAGCTCAATCCAGGGAACGGGAGGTGGCGCTTTGTAAGTGCTGGGGCTACTGCTTAATAGATAATCGTAAAAGGCCCTGCGGACTTTCAGTTTGCGAGTGGGAAAAGATTTTTCTTGGGCCGAGCAAAGCTCTGGCGTTATAGTACGTTTAGCCATGATTGATATCTCAGTTATCGATTGTGGTCAGCTGCCTCTGGGTGTTTCCGCACTCAGGGGTAGCGCTTATTTAGATTTGTTAAGTTTGAATTTACAGTTAGTAATACCTCCGATTGAATAAAAACTGCACGCCTATAGAACACTAAAAATCTGGATGAATCAACAGGTTTTTTAACGCTTAAAAAAATATTGCAAAAATTTTAATCCACACCATCTTTGCGTTGCATTTTTTATGTGTGATGCGCGCCCCGGCCTGCCTATGCAGTATCGATTCGTGCAATTGCGGTTGGGACTTTTTCTTCGTCAGTCTTTTATGCCGTCAGTAAGCGCCGTCTGTGTGCTGCCTAACCTTGGTGATTATGTTTAGATCGAGGGTATTTAGCTGGGTTATAAGGTTACTTTTTTTGTTCAATTTTTAAACGTTAAACTGATGTGTGTAGTTAACACACACGCTGTCAATAAAATTTACTAAATGTTATAAAAACATTAGCAAAGCATATTTAAGCATCTACACTTCAAACTGTAACTGATTAGATTAATGACTATTTTAACAACGGAGGAGTACTAAAAACACGTTGGTTCCAGGATGATCGTACCGGTATGCCGGTTGCCGTACACAATATGCTCAATTAAGTTAAATTAATCTTTTGGAGTGAATAATAATGAAAGCACATCAAAATTCTAAACATGTAAACAACTCATCCATTGTCAATCTTCACTACCAGGTTGATTGCGCGCGCGAGGCTCAAGAGCAGGCTATCGAGGCTTTTCTTGTGGGCGAGCTATCTGAAGATAGAGCCATTGAGGCCGTTAATTATGTAGAAGCCTTGGAGATGCAGTTTGTAAAAGCCGGCGGTTGCTACACGGATTTGTACCATTGATAGCAATCCGTAATTAGATACATCTTATTATTTAGCCGGGGGATCTCAATGATTCCCTGGTTTCATTTAACAGCTACATCGTCAGCCAATTAGCCAGGGAAGCAATGGTTAAATTTCTTTAAAACCCGTGTTAACCCCCCTTTGCCGATAAATAAGCGCTAGATGCGTGGCTTTTATCGGCAGTTTTTGCTGCTTTTTATTTATAGGTTTTAGTAAAAAATTTGCTAATATCCTGATTCGTGTATGTTTGGCTCCATCCTATAAAACCACTTAACCTTTTACTAGCGCCATGAACATCTTGTTACTAAAATTAGTGAAGCGTTTATCGAAATAAAGTTGGGATTATTGCGCTTAACACTTTTTTACGAATGCGCTTTGAGCTAGATACTCGCACACCCGTAATCGAATGAAAGAATGGAAGCTCTATGACCATCACCTTGCGTCAGCTGTCAAAAGAAGAGTTAGGCAATATTCTGTTGAGCGACTTATTCTTTACTCAAGGCTTTAAAATTGCTGCTGGAGCAGTAGCACCTATACATGTGTTCCAACGCTCTAAATTACAAATTGAAGAAGGAAAAGCCGCGAAGTGGGTAATGCCATTCTTCATTACATCCGAATCTACCAAAATTATTGTCGGTACCTGCGGGTTCAAAGACGCACCGCAAAATAATATCGTAGAAATTGGCTACAACGTGTCTCCCATTTTTCAGCGTCATGGTTTTGCAACCAAGGCGGTGTTGGCTTTAGTTCAGCGAGCCAAAGGAATAACCGTCATGGCTAATATTGCATCGGACAATCTGGCATCGCTACGAGTTGTCAAAAAATCCAATTTTAAATTTTCCGGCATTATTAAAAATAGTGATAACGAAATTTTTGAGCAGTGGTCCATCGCGGAGTAATTGTTAATGCATTATTTTCTCTTTTTACTTATGGCAACCGTCACAGTGCTGAGTCCCGGGCCCGGCGTCGTTATGACACTGACAAACACTCTACGCTATGGCATGCGCGGCACATTCGGAGGCATTCTCGGTATTGCTGTAGGTGCTTTCGTTGTTGCTGCAATTTCCGCAACGAGTCTCGGTGTATTGTTGGCAGCATCTGCAGTTGCATTTACCGTTATTAAATTTATCGGGGCCGGATATTTAATTTATTTGGGTGTCCGCCTGTGGCGAGCGCCCCCGTTTAATTTTGTCGAGAAACCCACCCATGAGGCAAGCTTTTCAAGGCGCTTTATTGAAGGAATAGCATTGCAGCTTACAAACCCCAAGGCGATATTTTTCTTTCTTTCTGTTTTGCCGCAATTTATGGACCCAGCGAAAAATTACGCGTTTCAGTTTGCATCGCTAGTGCTGACCTATAGCCTATTAGTGGTGGTGATTCATTGCATGTATGCATTCTTTGCAAAACACGCAAAGCGCTGGCTCACTTCCGAACGGGGTGGTCGTGCCGTTAATAAGACCGCAGGCGCTACGTTTATTTTCTTCGGCGCTGCGCTTGCCACGGTAAAAAAATAACAACTTGATGTTAATGTTTTTTAATTGCGCGATGAATGAATATGAGTTTAAACATAAAGGTGGCACTGGTAGCGGGCGTAGTACTTTTGACAATAGTATTCGCTGCAATATTTTCAACGGCATTTCAGCTTTTTATTGTAAATCGAATAGCAGCATTTCAAGGATTTCAACTCCACCAGTCAATCGCCTATGGCGCTGCCCCGGAGCAGCAGTTGGATGTCTATCAACCGCAGACAAAAAGCGATGAGCTTCTACCGGTGGTAGTGTTTTTTTATGGGGGTTGCTGGGGTGCATGTGCAACTATGAAAAAGGAAAAATACGCATTCGTCGCTGAAGCATTTAGTTCAAATAAAATGCTTGCAGTGGTGGCAGATTATCGTTTGTACCCCCATGTTAACTTCCCCGATATCATGGCGGACGCGGGGAGTGCAGTAGAGTGGGTGCATAAAAATATAGAGCGTTATGGTGGCGATTCACAACGCATTTTTTTAATGGGGCATTCATCAGGGGCACATATGGCGGCGATGCTTGCCGTGAACCCGCAACATTTATTACCGGATACCTATAAAAATATAAAAGGCTTTGTGGGTTTGGCTGGCCCCTATAATTTTTTGCCGTTTGATGAAGATTATATGCCGATTTTATTTGGCCCACCTATGCAAGTAGTGGAATCACAGCCGGTTCACTTTGTGGATGGCAGCCAGCCGCCATCGCTTTTGCTGTACGGGGCAGATGATACACGCGTTAAAGCGGTGAATATTGAAGGTATGGCTGCGCGAATTCAGCAGGCGGGGGGCGAGGTAGAAGTGCATATCTATAAAGATATAGATCATGCCGGAATTCTTGGTGCCTACTCAATATTATTCAGGCAAAAAAAGCCGGCATTTTCCGATACGGTAAATTTTATTCAGAAACACTCTGTGCAAGATTAAATTGCCTATGTGTTTAAGCCATGATGGTAAACTTCGCCTTGCGCGCACAAGGAATTTACACCTATGAGAATGTCGGTTTTATTTATTCTTTTTATCATTAGCAATCTGTGTTTCTCAAAAGTATGCACTGAACTTGAGAGCAGGACCGCTGCCCATGATTTTTATGCAACCATAGAGCAACACAATTTTTTTTCAGTACCCGCGGGCGAACAGCTAAAGCCGTTTATAACCGCTCCACTGCATGGGTTATTGTCTGCTGCTGCTTCGGCAGAAAAAAAAGAATTTATCCGCTCGCAAGGTAAAGAGCCGCCATTGTTTGAAGGTCATTTATTTTCAGGTGTAACGGAAGGCTATACAAATTTCCATATTTCCCATGCAGTACCAGGAAAGAATAATGCGGAGATTTATGTGGTGCTTCAGTATGCGCAGCATCTTATGCCTTACTATGCTACTAAGCCTGGCATTCTGGAGTGGAAGGAAAGGGTGGAAGTGAAAGCTGAAGGGGACAAATGTTTAGTGAATAATATTTTTTACTCGCTTGAACATAATAATGAGCATTTGGTTTCTGTGCTTCAAGCTATTACAAAAGCGCGATAAAATCTACTAAGCCATGGTAACAGGAATGGATAAATGCGCATCGTTTTAATGAGGCATGGCAAGCCTTCGCTTTCGCCGCAAAAAGCCGTGTCATCTTTAAATTTTAAAAATTGGATTGATGCCTACAATTCCGCAGAGCTTTGTGAAAATCTTAAGCCAACAAAACAAACTATCGACATCGTTAAAACCTGCAATACCGTTTTATGTAGCCATTTGCCGCGCTCAGTCAATTCAGCGAATATTCTTGGAGTTGAAAAGGTTCATTGTATTGAACACAAGCTTCGTGAAATGGAAATGCCTTGGGGGCATCTCACGCACATTAAAATCAAGCCAGCTTACTGGGCGTTAATATTTCGTATTCTTTGGTTTTTCGGTTACGCCAAAAATAGTGAATCTTTTAAAGAAGCTAAATTAAGGGCAGGGGAAGCAGCCTTATTGCTGGAAGCTACTGCCAAAGAAAAATCTAGTGTGTTATTCGTGGGCCATGGCATGTTGAATCGTTACATTGCTAAATCCCTGGTTCGCAAGGGTTGGCAAGTGAAAAAGAAAGTGGGCTCTCGTTATTGGGAGTTTGGGGTGTTTGAGCGTGAAACTTAGTATTGGGCCTATGAATAATATAATTGAATTGATTCGTGCGGATAAGCATAGGTTGGATATATTGGCTGTTGTTGCGTCCTTGCAGTTGCCTGATTGTTATATTGCGGCTGGCTTTGTAAGAAATTTAGTTTGGGATTATATGCATGGCTTTCCACCGACAGCACTGAATGATGTAGACATTATTTATTTTTCCAAATCATTAATAAATGAAGATATCTTACTGGCTGCATTGTGTTCTTCATTTCCAAATGTTAATTGGCAGTTAAAAAACCAGGCTTTAATGCACAAGCGAAACCTTGATCCTCCCTATGAAAATAGCATTGGTGCTATGGCACACTGGCCAGAGATTGAAACTGCACTTGGCGCCAGGCTAGAGGCGAATGGCAAAATAGTAGTCGTATCACCCTTTGATAAAAATTACATATTTAATGGTTTTATTACTCATAATACAAAGCGTGAAAAGTCCGTCTTTTTAAAGCGCATTGAAAAAAAGCAATGGCTCGAAGCTTGGCCAAAGCTGCAGGTAAAGTTGTAAAAACCTATTCATACCTTCATGGCGAAATGGCAACCCCGACATTGATGAATTTTATTGATGAGTAGTTTACTAATCGTTTGTGCGAGCCTGGCTATAAGCTGTTAATATGCGCGCGCTTACTACGCTAGGCATTACTATTCATTATGGAGTTTTTATGAAAAAGATTTATTTGTTTGGTTTGTGGCTTTTTATGGCCGTTCCGGCTTCTGCTGAAGGCCTTTATATTATTGGCGATTTTGGTCAAAGCAATCTTTCATATGATTTTGGCAATTTATATGTCGGCACAACAGACACTACCTTCTCCGTTGGCGCTGGATATGCAGTTGATAGAGTATTTTCTTTCGAGGTGGCATATCGTGATTTTGGTAGCTTTACAATGTTTAAAGATGACTATGAAAGAAATTCCATTGATGGCGAAGCAATTCAGGTAAGTTTGATAGCGAAGTATGCCGCCGGCGACCTGGTCAATCTTTATGGCCGTGTTGGCATTGCCGATCTGACCTATGATGCAAAAACTCAATATTTTGATTATCCTGAAGACAACGAAACGACATCTGAATCTAAAACAAAATTATTTTTCGGTGTTGGTGCAAGCTATGCGTGCAATGAGCGCGTAAGTTTGCGGGCTGAATATAATAAATATTCTGAGTTGGAACAAGTGAGTTCATCTGTAGTAACCATTGGTGCAACCTACTCGTTTTAATGGGCTGAGGGACAATGTGGTGTAGCGAAATAATTTCATATTCATGCATCGCTGCTGGTATTTATTACCATTTTTTTCCATCAGACGTAAAGCGGCCAATAGGCCGCTTTATTTTTATTTGATGCGCGTGGTTCAAAGCCGGGTCTGATGGTGGTATAAAATCGATAGAAAATAGTTAGCGGTTGAATCTATTTCACAGGGATTTTCATCTAATGCCTGATGTCATCCAACATCTACATTTTTCTAAGGAGTGATTTACATGATGTCAAAAAAAACGCTCGCCAGAGTTTCCGGGTTTACATATTTGATACTGATCTTAACCGGTGTGTTTGGCCTTGTGTATGTACCTTCGGCGATAATTGTCTGGAGTAGCCCAGACATTACCGTGGCCAATATTAAATCCTCCGAGTTTCTCTTTCGGCTTGGCATCTTAAGCCAAATTATTTGTTTTATTGCATTTATCATGCTGCCCTTATTTTTGTATGAGCTTTTAAAGTCGGTTGGGAAAACCGCTGCTACGCTAATGGTTGTATTTGCACTCATCAGCATTCCCATCACCTTTGTCAATATACTCAATAAAATTAACGTACTCTTGTTATTAAGTGGGGTTGAGTATTTAAATAAAATACCCCAAGAGCAACTGCATGCACAGGTAATGTATTTGTTGGCATCGTTTAACAACGGCAACATGGTGTCTAATATATTTTGGGGTGCGTGGTTATTTCCGTTAGGGTATTTGGTTTTTAAGTCGCATTTTTTGCCTAAAATATTAGGAATTTTTCTAATGATAGGCTGCTTCGGTTACCTTGTTGAATTTTTGGCAAGATTTTTGTTTTCTCTTACTGAAATACCCTGGTACGTGAGTATGCCAAGCAGCATAGGTGAGTTTGGAATTTGTCTTTGGTTGTTAGTATTTGGAATAAACGAAAAGAAATTTATGAATAATGATTTTTCTTCCAGATCAACGCCTGCCATATAAAGTTTATCCCTTTCCCAAGTTCCAGCTTGGAATGCATAATCGGGAATGTCTATACTATTTCTGGAAACTCATGAAGGTTTTTGTTGGCTTTTGGCGCTTGAGTGTAGCTATAATTCCTAGCTTCAATATAGTTTCCCAGAGTCAACAATATTTATGAGTGAGTGAAGGAATATGAAGGTGCGTTTTGTTTATTTTTGTTTTTTACTCTGTCTGTGCGCAATCGCGCGCGCGGAGGAGTATGTTCCCAAAGATGTCTCGGAAATCCGTGCGCAATATGCGTTGCTACAAGGAATGCAGCAGGCTGGGGAGATATCACCAGATACTTTTGCGCGGCGATCACAAGCACTCATTGTGTTAGCTGAAAAAGAACATGACATTAAGCTGGAAGAAAATTAATTAGCGCAAATTACATCGATAGAGCGATTTGATTGGCTCGGTTCGACTTTATACGTTCTGTCTGCCATTTTAGTGTTGGTTTTGCTGGGCCCTCTCGTTAAAAAAATATCCCGTCCTTTTATGCGTTACTTGCATGCGCTTATCTATTTTTTCCGCAATAACCACATAATTCGCTACCTTGCTCGTAAGCTGTTAGCGTTTATTGAATGGTCATGGGAGTTTTTTGCGTACCTGATCCTGGCCTTAGCCCTTTACTTTTTTGGCCATGAATATGTGGTGCTGTTGGTTAGTTTTTTATTGGGCACGCTGGTTTCATTGAGTGTTTTTACCCGAGTCAAGGAATCGCTACGTGAGCGTTTTAGTAAAATCACCAGTGTAATTTTAACGATGTTGTGGGGTGGTATTGCGGTTTACTTTGCTAACGAACTGGTAGGTTTTATGGCCGTTGCCGCATTCGTTACCAGCATTGGTTTCATTATTGTTTTTTCACCCCGCACAATAGGTATTGGTTTTAGTGAGTGCAGCGAAAGCTATATATTAAGTCTTACCCGCTTTACATTTGTACTCACATTATTTACCTGGCTTTTATTTTACACCGACTATATTCCGGCCCTGGCTTCTGCAAAAGACATAATGCGTGTGTTTCGCGTAGGCATGACTTCGCTTATACCACTGACTTATTTTGTCGGTTTAGGATACCTTTCATTTGTCGTTAGTCACTCCAGTAAAACAACGGCCATTATTAGAGAGTTGGTTTCGCTCGCGAGTGGAATTTCTATTTTGATTATTTCGCTGTTTTACAATATCCCAAATATGTTTTGGATTGGGTTATTTTTTATGGCGTGGGATCTGGTGGATAAGTATTACACCTACATTTACAAGCGCATGGAGTTTGTGTGGGCCGGGCTTATTCTGGCAATTTTTTTAGGGGTGAGTGGGTATTTGTTAAAAGCGAATATTGATGCGGTGATGGATATTTTGAAGCCGTTGCAGTTGTGATGTGCGAAGGTATGAAGAAAAGCGACCCCACCCCGACCC
>JAZKFX010000061.1:0-68100 GCA_040386215.1 Pseudomonadota bacterium | reverse complement strand
GTTTTTTTACAGACTTCGCTACACGGAAATACTATTAGCCTGCTGCCACTAACAGAAAGCGATTTCGAGCCGCTTTACAATGCAGCTTCTGACCCATTAATCTGGGCAAATCATCCCAGTCCCAATCGCTATAAGTATGAAGATTTTTGCCAATGGTTTGAATCAGCCATTCAATCAAATAGCACGTTGGTGGTTCGCGAACTAGCAACAGGGAAGGTGATTGGTAGCTCAAGGTATTACGAATACGATGAGGGTTTGTCAGAGGTCGCCATAGGTTACACATTTTTGATTTGTTCTCATTGGGGCGGTGCGACTAATTCAGAATTGAAAAACCTGATGTTAAAACACGCTTTCCAAAAAGTTGAAACTGTATGGTTTCATGTCGATCTTAGAAATATTCGTTCGCAAAAAGCAATGGAAAAAATTGGCGCGGTGTTGTCTCACACGGCTGAAAAAAGTTTGTTGGGGCGAGTCGAAAAATACCGATTTTATAAGATCGAACGGAAATATTTTATTAAGCCGGCGTTGTAATGTTTTTCCGGTTTACCGCGAGTGTTTGTTTAGGCAACGCTGAGGGAGAAAGCGACCCCACCCCAGCCCTCCCCTTTTCAGGGGAGGGAGTTAGGAGCTCGCGCGATTCAAGCTCCTCGCCCTGCCAAGGGGGAGGATGGGTCGCCTGGCCAGGGAGAGGGTCGCTTTACACCATGCCGAGCCCAGTTATAATCCCCGCTCACTTCATTGATTGCCACGCGAATGAAAAATCTTTCAACCCGCAACCTGCAGCAGCCAATCAATTTATTTTGCATTCTCGTCATAACATTGGCATTGCTGTTACCTAACCAACTCAGCGCTTTTGATTGGGCCGATTTCGTTGCGCTTCCGTTGGAGGCATTGTTGCTCGGGCTCGGGTTATTACTTCCGGGTCGAGCGGGTAAGGTATTTCGAATTGTTGCGGCCGTAATCTTCACGCTTGGCATTTTGCTAAAGTTTGCCGATATGGCAGTGTTCCAAATTTTCGCTCGTCCTTTTAACCCCGTGTTAGATGCATTTTTTTTCGTCAACGGGATGAATCTTTTGAATGGCGCGCTAGGCCATTTGCTGGCATTGCTCGTTGCGGTTTTGCTTGGCGGTTTAGTGTTGGCGATTGTTGCCTTTGTGTTTTGGTTACTGAAGCGGGCACAACAACAATTGCATTTAGCACCCAAAACGTCGCTTGGGATTTTGCTGGCAGGGCTTGTTGTCTGGTTTTTTATCGTGGTCACTGGTCGGCAAGGAGCATCTAAAATTTCTTACGACCAGCTTGCCGAACATGTTAGTGCTATGTACCGCAGCTACGCAGAACTTGAACAATTTCATCAGGAAATTGCGATTGATCCGGTGCTCGATAAAACGCCTGCTGCGAATGTGTTTAGCAAGCTTAAGGGCAAAGATGTGCTAGTGGTTTTTATCGAATCCTATGGCCGCATAGTGTTGGATAAACCGGAATTTGCCGAGCATATTCGCCCGCTGTTGCAACAAGCGAGTGGGGAATTCGCAGCCCATGGTATAGGCACGCGCAGCGCTTATCTTACGTCTTCAACGTTAGGTGGCCTGAGCTGGCTGGCTCACGGCACGGCTATGTCCGGGTTATGGATCGACAGTCAGGTGCGTTACGACAGTTTGATTATGAGCCAGCGCCCGAGCCTCAATCGTCTGTTCAAAGACGCTGGCTGGCGGACGCTAGCGGTTATGCCTGCGATAACCATGGCCTGGCCGGAGGGAAATTATTTTGGTTACAGCCACATTTATGCGGCAAATGATTTGGGCTATAAAGGCCTGCCATTTAATTGGGTGACCATGCCGGATCAATACACGCTTGCTGCCTTTCAAGCGCTGGAACGCAAACCCGGCCACGCACCGGTGATGACGGAAATGGCTTTGATTTCATCGCACGCTCCCTGGACACCAATTCCCGCGCTGGTGGATTGGAATGCGGTGGGCGATGGAACCATTTTCAATGCTCAGGCCGCCAGCGGTGATAGCCCTGAAATAGTCTGGCAAGATAATCAGCGCATCCGCACGCAGTTCCGTAAATCCATTGAATATGCGCTGGCAAATTTGGTGTCTTACGCCACTACTTATGGTGACGATAATTTAGTGATCCTCGCTTTTGGAGATCATCAACCTGCACCGCTGGTGACGGGCGCTACCGCCAATCGCGATGTCATAGTTCACTTGATCGCGCGCGATCCAAAAGTGCTTGAAGACGTGGCGAGCTGGCAATGGACTGAAGGAATGTTGCCTGCTGGGAATGCACCGGTATGGCGAATGGATGAGGTGCGCACGCGTTTGCTGGAAACTTTTTCTGGTGCGCAGTGATTGTATTGAGCGAAATTGTGAATGCTAATTGCGTAAATAATCCTGACAAAAAAAGCGGACAACTGTGCCCGCTTTTTTTCATCGTAATTAATCGCTTTTAACTTTTTTAATCCATTCCTGATTTAGTAATAAATTTTAACCCCTGACTTTAATAACGACTTTGCCAAAATGTTTGCCTGACTTCAAATGCTGGTATGCAGCCTGCGCTTGGTCGAATGGAAATATTTTATCGACAATGGGGCTGATACCTGCGAACTCTACAAACTGGACGAGCTCTTCAAGTTGCGCACGATTGCCAACGAAAATTCCCAGGAGTTTGCGCGAACTACCGATCAGTGCGAAGGGTTGGAATTCACCGCCGAATCCACTGACCCCACCGATAATGGCGACACTGCCACCAATGCGGGTGGAATTAACCGAGCGGGCAAGTGTATCTGTGCCGCCCACCTCCAGTACAAGATCGACGCCGCGACCCTCGGTCAGGCGCAGAACTTCATCCTGCCAGTCGGGCGTGGTGCGGTAATTTATCGTGGCGAAAGCACCTAGCTCGCGGGCACGCGCCAATTTTTCATCGCTTGAGGAAGTAATGATGCTGCGAAGACCGGCTGCTTTTGCCAGTTGCAGCGCCCAAATGGACACTCCACCGGTACCTAGCAATAAGACCGTTGCGCCAGGTTTTAACGCGGCCGCGCAAAATAATGTATTCCACGCTGTCAGGCCGGCGCAGGTAATAGTGGAAGCCGCTATGTAGTCTAGCTGCGCGGGTATCTTCACCAGCGCTTGTTCGTGAGCAATCAGTTCCTCAGCTAAAACGCCATCATCGCCAGCACCCAGGGCACCAGCCGTTTTTTCGCTGCCCGGCGCGCCATCAATCCAGTTTGGAAAAAAAACGGTTAAGACGCGGTCTCCCACTTTAAAACGAGTAACGCTAGCACCGACTTCGGTTACTTCGCCAGCCGCATCGGAACCCGGTACCAAGGGTTGGTCTGTGCTAACCGGATAAGTGTTATCTGCCACCATCAAGTCGCGGTAGTTGAGCGATACCGCATGAACACTCACTCTTACCTCGTGCGGCATTAGCGCTCGGGTGGGAATATCAACTAATTGCAAGCCGGAAATACCTGCGCCTGAACGTATTTTATAAGCGGACATAAGTGCTCCTTAAAAGTAAAAAATAATCTTATCCAAGCGATAAGAGTTAGGTGAATGTTATCTGGCGATACTTGGGGCTATTTGTTTAGGGCTATTTGTGTAAGGGCTATTTGTGTAAGGACTATTTGTGTAATGACTGTTCGTGAAAACGATATGTAAAACTGTGTTTGTAAAAGTCTGTGAGTCCTATAGGTGGTTGCGTTTTTAAAATTTGCAACGAGATGTTCAGGAATATTTATTCAATACGAAATAATTTATCTAGTCGGTGGCAGCGCAAGTAAATCCATATGCCCCACGCGACAGCTTCCCTGGTTAGCATGGGCGAGGCGAAATGCTTGCCACTCTGCTAATTCTTTGGGGTTCAATCCGTATTCATGGCGAACGGCGCTGGCGATACCTTGGATTAATTCACCCACTAATGCATGGTCTTTTGCATCCAGTTGCCAGGGGCTAGTGGCCATGGCAACGGTGTAGCCCTCAACTTCCAATACTTGCTTAAGATAATTCGACGCATCAGGTCCTAAAGCGTTACCGAAACCTTTGTCGCGACGCTGGTCTTGATTGAAGGCGTTAAGCACCGCAGTATCCAGTGGATGTGGCGGCGTCCATTCAGTGGTGCCGTCGTAGTTAAGTGCAGCGTAGATCGCGGTTCTTTGCCGGGAGAGGCGTTCCACTAAGCTATCTACGAATTCACGCGATGCCAAATCGAATAACGCCGATGCCGTTATCAATCGTGCACCGCCAAAAGGAAGTTCATCTACAAGGGTGAGGTCGGCTTGGTAAGCTTCGATCAATGCATTTTTGGCGTGGCGTTTAAGGGCTTCGTTTAAAAGGTCGCCATCGTTGTCCACCAGTCGCCAGACTATATTTCGCGCACCCAATGCGCTTAGTGCGCGTAGGCTGGAGCCGGTGCCTGAGCCCAGATCCAGCAAAATGCTATCGCAACCACTGCCTTTACTTTCGAGCCAGTTTAGCGCTTCAACGGCCAATGGTTTTGCACGTGCTTTCACATCGGCGGGCTCACGTAAATCCAGCCACGATATCGAAAAACCACTCATTCTTTTCTCACTCTAATTAGCGCACTTGTTGAATTAAATGGCCGACGATTGCTGCAGTGTCTGCCCATGTCGGTAAGGAATGTGCGGCTTGCTGCGCGCCGAGTTGCAAGCGCTGGCGCCGGGTTGGGTCGGTTAGTAGCTGGGTTAAGGCATCCGCGAGGCCAGCAGCATTGGCAGGCGGAACCAGAATCCCCGCGCTTTCCGGCACCAGATCAGGCACCGCACCTGCGCGTGCCGCTATCACCGGCAAACCAAATGACAGCGCCTCAGCGAATGCCATACCGTAACCCTCAAACAATGACGGCAGTACAAACACATCCGCCTGCGAATATTCGCCGCCAAGGTCGGCAAGATTACCCACAAACTCAATGCGAGTTACGAGTGAAAGGGCTGCGACTTTATTGCGTAAATAAGTTGCCCATTCAGTATCAAAATCGTCGCTTCCAACAAACCGCGCTTGCCACGGCAAGTGTGCAATTTGTGCGAGCGCATCAATAAGCGTGTCATGAGCTTTGCGTGGAGTCAGCGTAGCGACGCTTAGCAAGATTGGTGGGGCACCGATGCAGGGGGCAAATTGTTGTTTATCTGTGCCCGGCAGCGCGACAGTTATTTTGCTGGTTGGCACCGCATATGTTTGTTCTAAAATCCTGGCGGTGTTGCGGCTGGTTACTATCACCGCTGCGGCGAACGCCAGTGCATGTTGTTCTTCCCTGTGTAGCGCTGGAACCCGCTCTGCAGCAAGGCCGGTTTCCAGTGCCAGTGGGTGATGGCAGAGCGCAATTATTTTGAGTCGTTGGCAATGGCGTTCGGCAATTGTCGCCATTGCGCCAAAGGCAAGACCGTCAATCAGCACCAGCGCGCCTTCAGGCAATCTTGCAAGTTGTGCTTCAGCATCGTACAGCGCTTGGCTGTCGGGTTCTGGAAATGAGTTTGCCAGCTGCAAATGCTGCAGGGTAAAACCCAGCTTTGTCAGTTCCGACATTAAACGTCGGTCGTAACCGTAGCCACCGGTAAGCCGGTTGATATCGCCCGGAATGGCAAAGTAAATCGGGAGATTCACCTTGTTCTCCAATAAGAATGTGTTGTGGCTGGCGTGCTGAGAGATGGGGAAATCATCGTGGCCTTGGTTAAATTTTTGGCAGCAATAGTCATGTTTTTCACTTGCCATTAGCGGCGCTGGATTGTCCCGCGCCTATGGCTTTTTTGCTACTGGTTTGAGTGTCTAAATTTCAGCAATTGGGTTTTAAAAACAAGCATTTGCATGTACTCATCGCAACAGATGCTGCAGCATTCTGCAATATCAAACACTAAACCCAAATGAACCTTGCCTATTAGTTTTTTGCGCCTTAAGATCGGCGCAATTTCCATCCCCATGAGCGGCTGAACTTAAGCTTTCTACCTATGCCAAAGCCATTCGTTACCCCCAATGACCGCAATGCGAGGCTTATGAACCCTAATCAGCAAATTGCGGAATGGCTGGCCGCCAGCAAACAAAAATTCCAATTGCTGCATAGGCCGTTTGTCACCTTGTGTTATGCGCAAAGTCTGGATGGCAGTATTGCTATCAGCTGCGGTGAGCCGCTTGGGCTTAGCTGCTCTGAATCGCTGCAACTAACGCATCAGCTGCGCAGCATTCACGATGGCATTTTGGTGGGTGTAGGCACAGTAATTAGTGACGACCCGCAGCTCAATGTGCGGCACTGGACTGGCCGCGATCCCCAGCCCATAGTGCTGGATAGCAAATTGCGCATTCCCGCCAATGCCCGCTTGCGGCAGTTGTCTGACAAGCGTTGCTGGGTGCTCACTACCCATGAAGGTGAAGCTCTTGCCGATTGTGATGAAAAGGAAAATGCAAAGGATGGCATTAAAATTACAGCGCTGGAAAGCAATGTCGAAGGTAAGGTTTGCCTGCAGCGAGCCTTGCGCTTGCTCCGCGAAAGAGGCATTGGTTCGTTGATGGTCGAAGGCGGTGCAAGCGTCATCACCGCTTTTTTAAAAATGCAGTTAGCCGATGCGGTGGTAGTCACCATAGTGCCGCGGTTGCTTGGTGGCTATAAAGCGGTCGGTGATTTAGGCGTGAGCGATAGGCAACAATTGCCGGAAATCGCCCCGTTGCACAGCGCATCTCTCGGTAAAGATGTCATCGTCTGGGGTAACTTGCAGTATGGAGAGATCGTTAAATGAGCCAGCACCTGGCCCAACAGTTATGGTTTGCTGATGCGTACCAGGTTGCGGTTCGCACCCAAGTCTTAGCACCGCTTAAACCCGGCGAAGTCCTTGTCCAAACCGAGCTGTCTGCGGTGAGTGCAGGTACCGAATTGCTGGTATATCGTGGCCAGATTCCCGCCCATATGGCACTGGATGCAAATCTGGAATCCCTGCAGCAGCAACCGACCTATCCCTTGCAGTACGGCTATGCCAGCGTTGGCCGCGTGACGCAAATAACGGCGGACGTCGATGCCAGCTGGCTGGGTAAGCGCGTATTTGCGTTTCAGCCCCATGCCAGCCATTTTATCGCCACGCCCGCAAACCTTATTCCCGTGCCGGAGGATATAGGTGCAAATGCCGCCGTGTTTCTGGCCAATATGGAAACTGCCGTCAATCTTATTCAGGATGGCAAACCCGGCCTTGGCGAACAGGTTGTGGTGTTGGGGCAGGGGATTGTGGGCCTGTTGCTCGCAAGTGTTTTAGCGCAATATCCACTAGCCCAACTCACCGTCATTGAGGGTATTGCCAAGCGGCGCGAGTGCGCGCTGGAACTTGGTGTCGCACAGGCAATTAACCCCTTTGCTGCGGATGAAATTCACAATGTTAAACAGCAGTTAGCGTCTACCAAAACTACCGGAGCTGACCTGATTTATGAAGTCAGCGGCACACCTGACGCCTTAAACCTGGCGATCGAATTAAGCGGCTTTACCAGCAGAATTGTGATTGGCAGCTGGTATGGAAATAAATCGACGGCTATCGCCCTCGGTGGCGACGCCCACCGCAATCAGCTCAAAATTATCACCAGCCAGGTCAGTAATATAGCTCCCGAATTAACAGGCCGTTGGGATAAAGCGCGCCGCTTTGAACTCACCTGGGAACTCATTCGTAAATTAAAACCCGAACAGCTAATTAGTCATTCTGTAGCACTCAGCGATGCCGCTGGTCTTTACCGCGACCTGGATCAAAACCCCGGCGAAATACTACAAGCAGTTTTCACTTATCCTTAAGCTCGAAGTCGAATTAAACATTAACTATCAGGAATACTCATGTACACAGTAGCGGTAACCCGAGATTTTATTGCCAATCATTTTCTTATTGGGGGTGATTGGGGCGCAGAAAATTTTCCTCACGCACATCGCTATGTTGCGGAAATCAGCATTCAAGGCAGTCAGCTGGACCAGCACGGTTATCTGGTGGACATAGTCGATATTGAAGCTGCTTTGGATGCGACAGTCAGTTATTTTCGCGATAGTTTGCTCAATGAAAAACCCGAATTTGCCGGTTTAAATCCCAGCATTGAACACTTCAGCAGAATTATTAACGAACAAATCAGCGTGCGCATTCGCCCTATCGGCAGCGGCTCACTCACCGTAAAGTTATGGGAAAACGCTAGTTGCTGGGCTGCATTCCACAAAGATTTTTAACAGAATTATTAGGCACCGTCCTGCCGGTTAACCCAGGCGTCGTCCCATTGCCAAAGGCTAAATCGGCCAGTGCCGAGCAGCAGCAAGGTTATAGCGCAGCACATGACTGCAATATGCAATCCATCAAGCGCGATGGATTGCATACCCAACATCAATAAAATAATGAAAGCACCAATACGCCCGACCCAGCCCAATAATACGAAACTTGTGCCGAGTGCCAGGCTCGCGGCGAATAAAATGTCGGCGTGGGTGGAGTTGAGCGATAGGCTCATGGGTTGAATCATGTAAAACAAACCTGCCGCAAGCAAGATACGCAGTGCCGGCTGAAAAATACCTGCGCTAATATCCGCTAGTCCAGCAAAAAAATGTTTCGTTTTCATTGCGTTTGAATGAATGCGTCCACTCACCACCAACCAATCCACCACGAAACCGAGCAGCGCCGGAAGCATAAATGCGAAGCCCCACAGCTGGGTTTGCGGTGCCTGAAATATTGGCAACAATATCAGCGCAATAAAACCCATTTGAAATCCCGCCATCGTGCGACGCAGCTGACTTGGCATCAGTGGGTAAACCGCAAGACCGCGGTTGCGACGCCACTGCAGTCGCCATTGGAAAATATAAAACGCCACACTCAACAATAAATAGCTCCAGTGAACTTTGCCGAAGGCTACCGCTAGCATGGGTGCGAGTAACAATCCCAACGCATCAAATGCGGTATCCAACTCAGCACCCAACAGTGTAGTTTGCTTGGTTTTGCGTGCGACAAAACCATCGAGCCGATCCAGAATTGCCGCAGCGCCATAAACTAAACCCGGTGCCCAGCTGCTAAAACCTTCAGCTTGCGGTTGAAATAAAAATCCACCGGTCAGTGCAATTAAAAAGCCACGCAATAAGGTAAGGCGATTGGCCAGCCCCAAATGTGTTAATAAAGCGGCACCGGCATGCATGCGATTAAGCTCGCGGCGTTGCCAGGTTGCTCGACATACCCAATACCAAAGCAAGCTGGCCTGTAACAACCATTGCAATGCACTGCGGCGCGGTTCAATAAAGCTCAGTTGAAAAAAAATAATCAGCAGCGTGAATACACCAAGCAAACCTGCTAATTTCATATCAGCTTTCATAAGTAGAATTTTCTGAGTGACATTAGATTATTAAAATTATAACCGGGCATTTATGAAAACGTTTGAAATAAGCGCTCATCCTGCACCCAATACGAAATTTATAAATATTATTGCTTAATTCTGCAGTAGATTTTTGTATACTCCTGCGCGAATATCAATGTGGTTAAGAGCCTAAATGTCACTTGGACAAAATATATGAATACAAAAATTGTCGAGTTAACCTTGGTAAAATCTACCAAGGGAACTCATGTGTACGGTTCTGACCTTGAAGATGCCGCAACACCATCGGTGTATGTAAAGCGCTCGGCCTTGCCCGAAAAGCCGCCTGCCAATATAACGCTTACCCTATCCTGGAAATAATGTTTGCAGCGAGTGCAATGCCCTCACACAAAATTGGAACGGTGAGGCAAGAAGATAAGTAGTCTGATCTTGATTTGATTGCTATCCAATAATTATTTAAGAGGTTTAGACATGCTAATTAATTGCACTGCCTATTTGGACGGAAAAAAACTTCGCGATATTCCTGTCGAAGATATTAGTGACTATATCGAACTGCCAGATCACTTTGTATGGGTAGCCTTGAACGATGCGAATGCAGTAGAACTTGCGCAGATGAAAGAGGAATTTAATCTGCACGAATTAGCCGTAGAAGATGCAAGCCACGGCCACCAGCGGCCGAAGATTGAAGAGTATGGCGAGTCACTGTTTGCAGTGCTCCATATGATAGACGTCGTGAATGGCGAGCTGGTCTTGGGCGAACTGGATATTTTTGTTGCAAAAAATTATGTGTTGTCCGTGCGCAGTCGCAGTAAACATGGATTTAGTGGCGTACGTGAACGTTGCGAACACGAACCCTATCTGCTCAAACAGGGTTCGGCGTTTGTTTTCTACGCTTTGATAGATGCAGTGGTTGACCGCTATTTTCAAGTAGTGAGCCTGTTGGAAAATGAGTTGGATGTTATTGAAGAACAGATATTTACCAAAGGGGTAGAGCGTACCAATATTGAAAGTTTGTATCAGCTCAAACGAAAACTTACGATTCTTAAACACGCCGTGAATCCGTTAATGGAAGCGGTTGGAAAACTTTATGGTGGGCGAGTGCCTGCGATCTGCAGCAAAACTCAGGAATATTTCCGCGATGTTTACGATCACCTTTATCGCATCAATAGCGCAATCGACTCAATCCGCGATTCAGTTGCAACAGCAATTCAAGTTAGCTTATCGATGCTGACGATTGATCAAACCGAAGTGAACAAACAACTTGCTGCCTGGGCCGCTATCTTTGCGGTGGCGACCGCCTTCGCGGGCATTTGGGGCATGAACTTCGAACACATTCCCGAACTAAAATGGCGCTACGGTTATTTACTCGCGTTAGGTTTAATTGGAGTGAGTTGTGCTTATCTTTATTATCGGTTTAAAAAGTCTGGCTGGTTGTAAGCGAGCTTCATGGGTTTACTCATAAAGCCCACACAGGTAACATCATTGGCAATCAAGTTTTTTAACAGTCGTCATCTATTAAAAGTTTGCCATTTGTTAGATGGCTGGAGAAATTAATTGCGAGATAAAGCGTTTTTTATTGCGGTTGCCATTGTAAGCATGCTGGCTATGTGGTGGCTGTCATCGAGCAATACCGATGTCCCTTTATCCGAATCTGAAAAAAGTGATGCAGTTTCACCGCTAACGGAAAATGGAAAATCTGCTGCACCGGAAGTGTTTTATTCTCCCCCGACTGCAGCTAAACCTAACCCTGCACACACTCTCGATAGCCAAGAATCCTTACCGAGCGCCCAGGTTCAATCCTTGAATGAAACCGCGAATGAAACAACGGGCGAAGCGCGATTACCAAGTGATGATCGCTTACCAGCGGAAACAGTTTCTCCCGAAGAAACGATAAATCCCGAGCTTGGCAACGAATACGTTACGGGTCAGGAAACGGAACTTAACAACGATTATGTCGAAGCTGTGAATCCTGAAGAGCAAGCTATCTCGCAACAGCTGCAAGCAATGCGTGATGCTGGGCTGAGTGAAGCAGCGGTACGGGAAGTGGAAGAAAAACTTATCCAGTTACAACGTTTGCAAGACCAGCAATCAATATCCAAATCCAATCCAGAAGATGGCAGTGATTTTTCGCCTTAAATCAACACTAAGTGATCCATCATTAGAAAAATTATTTCTTCAAAAATTTAGAGACTTTCATTTCGAAAAAGAAAATGTGAAAACGACGGAGTATGTATATTCGCTTGATTTTCTACCAAAATAAATTAGTCGTGCAGTAGCAAAAGACTGCTCGATACGCGTAGTCGCCTGGCTCGGCATTAGAGTATATCCAAATATGAAAAATTATCTGCTTTCTGCATTCTCTATTTTGCTGTTAACGCTTGCTGGCTGTGTAGTGAATACACGCGGAGGTTACGCCGAGCCTTGCAATCTTCATGAGAGTTCTCCTTGGCAAGTATCTTTGGGCGGTTACGATGCGGTGATAAATGGTGTGGGTATACATCTGTATACTCGGCATCTTTATCTGGAAAGAACAGCGACCCTTATTGAGTTGAATGCCTACTTTCGAAGTGACGGGAAAGGCCACTCAATAAAATTTAATGAGAAAAATGCCTACATAGAATCTGAGAAAAGAAAATTTTATCCCCATCCAGGACTTACGGAAAACCCATTTATGAAATCACATTGGCACTGTGGCGGAAAAATTCGGGATGGCAGTGACATCAGCCATTGCATGGGAGCCATTTTGACATTTGACAAAATTATCCATAAAGGCGACGACTTTGTTTTGCATCTTGGAAAGATATTGATTGATGATGTCGCGATTGATATTCCCGATATCGAATTCTGTTACATACCGGAAAAATCAGGTATTTCAAGATTTCGCGGATAGTAATTGATTTTACGTTCCCGCATAAAGCGTGTGTGCTGAAAATACGCGCCCAAAAAATAGCTCTGTCGGGCAACTGTCGGGCGAAATTCCTAACCGACACTGCAGGAATCTATGGATACTCATGGTTCACTTACGTTGGAGTATTTAAATGATTCTTAAACAGTTACGTATCAGCCGCCATCTATCGCAAGAGCAGTTGGCTTTAATGTCTGGTTTAAATGTTAGAACCATTCAGAGAATAGAGAGCGGCCATAAAGCGAGTGTTGAGTCTCTTAAATGTCTTGCGTCAGTGTTTGAAGTTGATGTTTCAACCTTAAATCAGGAGATATTTATGATAGACAAAAATGCAGCCAACTGGCACAACTTGCCATTTTGGCTTAAATGTTGGTTTTTCTTTAACTTTCTAAACTTTCGCCCCACTAGAGATGCCGCTAAGCGGGTAGAGGTTTTGGCCCATGCGAGTGGCTTTATATTTTGTGCTCTGGGTATTTTAAATGAGGCTGCGCTGGTTGGTGGTTTATGTATGCTTTCAACTGCCTATTTATTTTATTGTCTCGTTTGGCAGGGAGATAAATATGGTATTTGGTATGAGTCGCTAGATGTAAAAGAGGTGTAAGTTAATCCAGCATCGCAATTGCGGTGCTGGATTAAGTGTGCAGAGCAAGGTGTCCCGAACCAGGCGTCCCCAACCAGGCGTCCCCGACTAGGCGTCCCCAACTAGGCGTCCCCAACAATTTTCAAGTCGCAGTTTTGTGGTTGCTGCGCAACAAAATATTCTAAAAAACCGCAACTTAAAAACCGAAATCGATGTTTTTCCCATCATTTGTACAATTAAAAATTCGGGTACGCCTAACCGCTTTGCTTGAGTAAATTAAAAATTTAAGAGAGTAAGAGTAATATGAAAAGACTAAAAATATTGCTAATTTCTATACTGTTTACGGGGTGCACAAGTAATATACCAAAATCAAATATAATTGGATCAGGCGCAGTTGATAGCAATATTGCTATTATAAGAACAGTAAAAAAGTCCAAGCCTTATAATTCTAAAGTAATTTGGACAAGTATAGAAAAAATATATGATAAAAATAAAAAAGTTATCTATAAGCGCCCCGGTTGGCCGGCAACATCACTATCAAATATAAATATTTTTCCCGGGAAATATAAAATCAATTTTAGATGTAACACCTCGGTGCAGAATGAAAATTGGATGAATATTGAGCCAGAGGCTGGCGGCGACTATACTGTGTTTTGCCTTACAGAAAGAAGGGGGGAAAGTAAATTCGGTAAAGAAAATATAGTAGCATTGCATCCATTTTTTGAAAAAACATCAGAATTAGAGAGCAAGAAGGAGGAGTATCAAGCAATCATTGATGCGCCGCCAACAACAGGTATTGAGATCCCTATCGAAAATGGCAAAACCAGGATTATCGCCTTTTTTGAGCCGGCAAGTTTTTTAGGTGTAGAAAATCGACAGAGGTATACGGTGACTTTAAATGGGAAGTTTATAGATCGAATTGATCCTTTAAAATATACGGTAATTGATATCGCGAATGGTCAGTATACTTTTAAAATAAGTAACGATATTTTAATTAGAGAAATAACAAATATTAATATTAACATCGATGGTGGCCTCGTCTATATTGCATGTAAAGAAAACATTATCGCCTATATAAGTTGTGAAGCATCAAAAGAAAAGCCTGGCATGTTCAATCAATTAAAACCAATGCATATATTTCAATACGAGTAATTTAAAAAACTTTGCAGAGTGGTTTGGCTTCACTCAATCGGATAGCGTTAAATTGCAACTTTTTAGTTTTTCCGCGCAGGGCGAAGGGTGCATCGGAAAAATATCAGATCATATTGAAAAGTACCAGGGTGACATTAACAACGTTCTGCATTAGCTAGTCTCCGATATGGTTCATATCGATAATCACCATGTTTTACCGACAACGCTAAAGCCGTTCCATTTTTTGCCGAATATACGAAATTGGACGGTATAATTTTATTAATGCCCTTCCCTGGTTCCACCTGAATTTTTAACACTGGAAATAAATGCGACAAAAAAATTGAGATTCTGGTAATCGTCCCGTTGTGTTCTGAAAAAATGGATTTTAAGTTAAGAAAAGGTTCAGATGCTTTGCTGGATAAGTTTATTGAAAACGAAATAAAGGAAGTTATAGTTGTAGACAGAAAAAATGTGGTTAAAAAACGTTTTTGGTATATTTTAATTAGCAGTACTCGACACTCACGCCAAAAAGCTTATGTCAGGTTTTTTGGGTTAATCCTCAGGGCCACTAACGCAGAAAATATAATGAATAAATATCAATTATTAGCCGCAGCTTCCTTGCTGTTGGCATCTACCACCTACGCTGATACCTACACGTTGAAATCTCCCAACTCACGGGTTCAAGTGGACCTCAGTAATAATGGCAATGGTTTGAGTTACATCGTCAGTTTGGATGGCAAGCAAGTGATCAGCGAATCAACTCTTGGTTTGGTTATCAATGACCTGCCGCTCGGTAAAAACGAAATGCAATTTGTTGGCAAGGAAAATGCCAGCGTTAATAGCAGTTTCAATTTGGTTGCAGGTAAAACTAAAACCGTTGTTGATCGTTATAATACTTACACCCTTAAATTCACCGCGAAAGACGATCGCAAACTCAATTTAAATGTGCTGTTAAGAGTTTACGATGAGGGCGTAGCCATTCGCTATGTGCTACCCAAGCAACCCGGCTTAACCGAATTTACTATTCCCTATGAATTAACGCGTTTTGCTTTTCCGGCGGATTACAGCTGCTTTGGCCTTAACCTCGGTAAAGTTGCCAATAGCCACGAGGGCGAGTTTGATCCGATTAAAGCGTCCCGTATTCGCGACCACCAGCTTTACGATAATCCGCTGGTGTGCAAGACCGGTGTGGGCCAAACAACCTTTGCTTTGGCTGAAGCGGACGTGCGCGATTATTCCGGCTCCTATTTTGGCGGCCGTGGCGATGGTGGCAATGGTGTGGAGGTTCGCTTAGTCCCGCGTTTCGACAGTCGCCCTGATGGCCTGGAAAGAGTAGCCGTAAAAGCCAAGGTGCCGGCGACAGGATTTAAAACACCCTGGCGAGTAATCATGATTGGCGATACGCCCGGCAAGCTAACCGAGTCATCATTGATTGCATCCCTGGGTGAGCCGACGCAAATCAAAGATACGAGCTGGATCAAGCCCGGAAAAACCGCATGGGATTGGTGGAATGACAATCAAGTAACGCTCGCCAATTCCAGTGTAAAACCCGGTATGAACACCGATACCTACAAAGCCTATATCGATTTTTCCGCGACCCTCGGGCTCGAATATATTTTGATAGATGCAGGCTGGCATGAAGGCTCAGCCTTGACCAACACCCCAGGTTCGAATTTGTTAAAACCCATAGCCGCGATGGATATGCCCGCAATCATCAGCTACGCCAAGAGTAAAAATGTAGGCGTTTGGGTATGGGTGCAATGGCAGCAATTGGATTGGCAAATGGCAGAAGCGCTTGCTGCTTTTGAGCAGTGGGGAATCAAAGGTATTAAAGTTGATTTTATGGACAGGTCCGATCAGGAAATGGTGGATTATTATCATAAGCTGTTAACCGCCACTGCCAAACATCACATTATGGTGGACCTCCATGGTGCTTATCCGCCCAATGGTTTGGTGAGAACCTATCCCCACTATTTAACACAGGAAGGTATTATGGGTGCGGAATACAATAAGTGGAGTGCGCGCGTAACCGCTACGCACAACGTCACCATACCCTTTACCCGCATGATACTCGGCCCGATTGATTACACCCCAGGCGGTTTCATACATACAACATCAGCTGAATTTCCTGCGCTGCGCCGCAACACTTTGCCCTATGTAAAAACGACCCGTGGCCAAGCTGTGGCAATGTATGTTGTATACGATAGTCCCTTCCAAATGCTGGCTGATTCACCTATCTCTTATGCAAAAACAGAAGGCCCCTGGCCGAAGCCGCAAAGCGAATGGCAAGATGGTTTGGAATTTATTAAAGACGTGCCCGTCACTTGGGATGAAACGCGAATTCTGCAAGGCGACATAGGCGAATACATTGTCTCAGCGCGCCGCAAAGGTAAGGATTGGTACCTGGGCGCAATGACCAATGAAGCAGGGCGCACGCTGACAATTCCTCTCAGTTTTTTAAGTAAAGGCAGTTACAACGCACAGATTTGGCAAGATGGCGAATCAATATCAACACTCAACAAAACCAGCGCAGCGCATAATAGTACCGATACGCTAACACTGGTGTTAGCTCCTTCGGGCGGCGCAGTGGCAGTGCTAAAGAAAAAATAAATTTATAATTAAATAACAGGGATGTTATTGATTATTTCGCAGCTAAAAATTTCAGGATTTAAATTAAAAACTCCCACCTTATTCCCAATAAATTTTTCAATACGCCAAGTGTAATCTTCAGTAGTAGCGACTAGCGCCCAGGGCATTCATGGTCTTTACTTCATGCACTGCGCCTAAACCACGCATTCGAAATTTCAATGTTAAATACGCTGTTAGATGTGGCAATGGTCTATTACCGCGCATATCGCGCAAAATTTATAAACAACGGGGAGTATTAATATGGCTGGTTGGTTTGAACTCAGTAAAAGCAGTGACGGACAATTCCGTTTTGTACTCAAAGCAGGTAATGCCGAAACCATTCTCACGAGTGAACTTTATAAAGCGAAAAGCTCAGCTGAAAATGGCATAGCTTCTGTGCAAACAAATTGCTCTAATGACGACCGCTATGAGCGAAAAACCTCATCTAACGGAAAACCCTTTTTTAATTTAAAAGCCGCAAATAGTCAGGTGATCGGATCAAGTCAGATGTATGCCGCTGAGCCAGCTCGTGAAAGCGGTATAGCCAGTGTTAAGGCGAACGGTACCGCAACCACAATCAAAGATAATACTTAATACAATGTTCCTGCTCTTAAACAAAATCAGCGATCGCAAACTAGTGCCGGTACGCTAACGCAGGCACTATCCGCGTTTGAGTATTGCGGTTAATTTTATAAGAAATTACCGTTTTATGGTTTTGATTATCCATACACTATGCCCAAGCTGGTTTTCGTTGGTTTTTTTGGAATTTAATTTTGGGAGAAGGTTATGAGCAGAGACAACAAAATTGTAAATTTATTTTGTATTTATACAGCGATATCAATAGCTATCACGGCAATTGCATGGTCTGCCGTCTGGTTAAATTTGATCTCAGTGGCTCCATTTAATGTAGCAAATATCAGTAGTATGAGTTGGTTGTTAAGTGGTTTAACAGGTTTGTTTGGTCTTTACACAATTTACAAGTTAAAGAATATGGATCGTTTTAGCGTTGCTGCATTTCTCATCTATCTTGTTTTGCAGTTTGCAGGTTTAACCTTATCCTATTTAGCAAATGGTTGGATATATTCACCTGGCGCAGGTTCGCAGGGCACTATTCCAGCTTTATTTATATCTGCGGCAATGTTTTATTATCTAGTGCGTGAGAGAGCCCAGTTTAAAAACTTTGCTTAATAATCCATTCAGACAAATTACGGCGCATTGCGCCGTTTTTTTACTTTTATGATAGGTGAATGCATGCATACATCACTGCAACACAATCAATTTCTGGTTAAGGAACACGTCGGTCTGTTTAAGGCCTCTAGCAACTACGATATCTTTAATCCTGCTACCGGGCAAAAAGTCCTGGAATGCCGTGAACCGAATCTTGGCATATTCACCAAGCTTTTCCGCTTCACCGACTACAAGCAAATGACGCCGTTTAATGTTGAAGTTTGCACTCCCGAGGGCGGCCAGGTTCTTTCCGTGAAACGCGGTATTTCGCTGTTTCTTTCCAGAGTGGAGGTGTTTGATGAAAAGGGTAAGCTTGTAGGCCGCTTCAAGCAAAAACTTTTTTCAATCGGTGGCAAATTCGACATTCTCGATACGCAAGACAATGTCATTTGCACCTTGAAAGGAAAGTGGACAGGTTGGGATTTTCGCTTTATGCGCGGCGATACGGAATTGGCCAGCGTATCCAAACAGTGGACAGGACTTGGGAAGGAGTTTTTTACTTCGGCTGATACTTATATGTTATCTATTGATAGCGCTGCATCTGATACCAATCGAATTCTTATTGTTGCGGCGGTGATGTGTATTGATATGGTGTTGAAGGAGTGATTGATTAGGTGTTTGCATCTTCAATTCTGTAAATAATGCATTTCTGATTTCATTTTTTTGCTGAGGTAAGATTTGTAGTTAATAAATCATATGATTCTATTTAATATAGAATTTTTTAAATATACGGTCGGAAATTTTAAATAAAAGGTGAGAGAAAAATGCCCGCATGCGAAAATTGTGGTGAAGATTTTCCTCTGAAAAAATGGATTAAAATGGGTAAGCGAAATTGATTTGACCATGTAGGTTCGATCCATACACGCTACTGGAGCAGTTTTTGAACAGAAAATTTTATGTATTTTATGGGAAAAGTATTTTTTTGTAGCTCTTGTTTTTGGCCAATTCACATTTGCGGGTAGCCTCGATAACGCCAAAATAACGACCTGCGAAGTATGCGGAAATGCAGAGCTTTTTAAAATGTATCCCCAGTTAAGCGAACCTCGAAGCTACCAAGCAAATTCTATATGTGATTATGTTCTTTATCCTTCGATGGAAGTAGATAAAGTTACTTCCCTAAAAAAGAGAGATGAGCCGATGATTAGAAAAGAAGATAAGCTGAGTAAAGATGAAACTCAAAAACCGAAGAGTAAGTTAGGAGCCATATTTCTGGTGGTTGCTATAGTAATAGGTTTTATAGGCCTATTCTTATTCTGGTATATAACGGGTTTAGCTAGAGGGTTTTCTAACTCTTAACAAAGCGTTGCAGCTCGTTTAATCCTGGTGTTATCTCGCGTTAGGAACCAAATACAATGGGCAAGAATGTATCTTGTAAAAGCAGATTTAATGGATTCGTCCCAGCGTGGTGTCTGAAAGCTAACAGAGAAAGGCTATGAAACTGAAAATAACGAAGAGCTTATAAAATGCTAAAGAATTTTTTCGAAAAATATTTTAATAACATTCTTTATATTCAATTGTCTTCGAGCAGTCTAAGAGTAATTGATGTTCATTCTGGCTTAGAGTTTCATCAACATCCATTTATTGCTATTGAAAAAAGCAATAATGATAAATTTGTTGTTAAGGCCATTGGTGTTGAAGCTCAGGCTTTAATTGGAGTTGTCGGCGTAGAAGTCGAGAATCCATTTTTACATCCAAGGCAGCTTATTGCTAATTTTCAAAAAGCAGAGAAAATAATGCAGCATGCTGTTCATATCGCTTGTGGTAAAAAACTGTTTTCTCCTTCGCCAAGGATTGTGCTGCAGCCAATGGAAAAGCTTGAAGGCGGTTTAACTGAGATTGAAATTAGAGCGTTTCGTGAGTTGTGTTTAGGGGCCGGTGCAAGGGAGGTTGTAATATATGTGGGTTCACCCTTATCGACGCATGGTTTTAGTTTTGAAGAAGTAAAGCGGCAAGGTCTTTAGTGACTATGAGCTAGTCAGAACATTTAACAGAAGTTCACGCAGCGCTACTAACTCAATTTTTCCCCATAAAATAAAGCGGCCAATGGCCGCCTTATTTTTCATTCGATATGTTTACTACATAATTCCTGCATTCGATAAAACACATCTACCAATCCCGAAGAAGCCTTTACCGGCAATTCAATACTGTCGGTGATATTCAAAAACAAACATTCCAGCAAACAAATTTGACTTTGCAATTGGTAGGCGCTTTCTTTCGCTTGATCGTCACGGATTTTTTGACCGAGACTTTCTAAATGCTCGCCGTCAGGCGCGTGGATTTCAATGATGTCTGATTGATAAAGTGTGTATTGCGATTGGCTGAGCGTAATAATCGTGGGATCAATGTTGCTGATTTTATTTGACGCTGGCGCGTCAGGAGAGGAAAAGTTATCCATAGTAGAACCTCAACGATTGGGATTGTAAATTCCACCACCGCGAGTTGAGATTCATGGAGGCGGACTGAACGGGGTTCTCAACACCGGCCCAAATCAACCCGGCCCACCCGAAGGTGGCCCCGCTCAGTCGCCATAACAAAAAGGCAAAGGTGTACGAGGACGCAAAACGCAAGCGTTTTGTGCCGACTTGGAAAACGGGGTTGAGAACCCGACAGCGGATTTTGCCGCTGTAGCGACAGGCTAGGGGAAGGGGTTTTGACTGTCAACGAGCAATCGTGGAAAGGCGCGTACCTTTTGCTAGAAATTAAATTGTCCGGGCTATATAGTTGGTGTGGTTTAAGGCCCTCGTTCCAAAGCTCCAGCTTTGGGATGCATATACTAATTAAAAATATACGCACGTGAACTAGAGTTTCTACGTGAGAAAAAATTCTGCGTACAGTATTAAATATTTGTGTTATTTTTTTTATTTTTGAGGGGAGCTACGTATCCCCAAGCTGGAACGAGAAATTTTATGACCACTTATACAATATCAAAATTACGTCAAACATTTATTGAGACTCACTTTCTCGAATGGTCATTAAATAAGCCAGGTGATTTTATTCCGGACAAGTCTTTATTTGAAAACTTATGCCATCCTGCTGAGCTTCATTATTTAGCCTATATCTATAATTGGGATGACGGTTCTCTAGTGCTTGAATGGATACTCGAAAGCAAACTTTGCACAAAATCGACTGCGAATTTTCTTTTTTGGCGGGCCGGTCCTGATTATTATTTAAAATGTGATTTGGATGATTTTAATACTTGTGATTCATACAACCTTGATGGTTTTCGTGTGATTAGGAAAGTCATGGAAAAGTATAGGCTGAATAACTTTAGTGAGTACGAAATAGAATTTGACCCTGCAGGGGAAATTGAATCGATTTTGACTAAAGAGCCAAGGTGGGAAATTCCGGAAGATATGTATAGCTTTATTCCTGGTGTTAATGTTGAGCTTGAATAGTAGGGATTAAAATCGCGCAACGCTTAAGCATGCCACCTCGTGGCGCTTACATTAAAACCAGAGGTGTTCTTGAGACAATTAACTCCGCGAGATAAAAATGATATTAACGAATTCAAGCTGACTACAGGATCTGAATTAGTTTGCTTGGATCGTTATGTGTCAGAAGAATGGGAGTGGCATGAACTGTGGGACTACAATTTCGATCGTGCGATCCTTCCGTCAACAAAATGTAAATGTAGATTTGAAGGAATTAGAGCTTCACTCCGGCGAAAGGGCTACCCTAGAAGTATCCACGATTTGGAACAGATTGGTTTTCATTTTACACTCACAGGAGAAAGAAGCAGTTGGTATGAGGATGCATATTATCAATGCTCGTGCGGTCAAAAATGGAAAGAAGTGTTTGTCGAGGCGATGCAGTACAGCGGTAATCATGCGCACCCGGTAGATGACTATGAGTAGGGCAATGTCACTTTAAAAAGTAAATATCAGGTGGCTACGCATTTAACTTAATTTTAGGTATAACGAAAATTTAAAATAAGATGCACGACTTAAGGTCATTACTCGTAACGATGTTAAATATTTTGTATTAATTATTTATTTTAAGAATTTATTGGTGCTACTCATTCAAGTTGGAGCTTGGCAGCGAGAAAGATGACCCTCCCCAGCCCTCCCTTGAAAAGGGAGGGGGTTAATACTCACTTTGAATTAGGTTTTGGTGTGGTCAGGGTGATTTTATTGAAAATCTTTTAAGAATAAAACATAGAAAACCATTAAACGCTGCTCCTAACTGCGCGACACGTTCCAAAAAAATTTAGACGGCAGCCTGCGCACCCAGATCAAATAAATATTGCCACGGATAAATTCCGCGCTCATGCCCATCACTAAAAATAAATTGTAAACCTTGGCCCAGGTTATTTATTTTTTTCAATTGCAAGTCAGCAACAATCAATGAAATATTTCCACTGGTTTTGTTCGCGCGGCAAGTTGCGCAGCGGCAAGCGGCGCGCAGCTGATGATAATTAAGCCTGTGTTCTTCGCCGCTTTGCCAATGAATAATCAGTTGCTGTTGTTGGCGAGCGTTATGCAATTTTATTGGAGGAATTATCACGTTATGCGTCCACTCAGTTGTACCAATGCGATGCGTACGGCTTTGCGCACTTCGGGGTCTGCATCATGTTCGGCATTGCGTAATGCAAGTAATGCGTGGTGATCGCCGAGTTCGCCAAGTGCGAGTGCTGCTTCTTTGCGTAAGTTGCTAATGCTGTGGCTGAGCAATGTGATCAGTGCGGCATTAGCGGGATTGAATCGCAATTTTCCGAGTGCACGCGCGGCTTGCAGGCGCACCTGCCAATAGTCATCTCCCAATGCCAAAATCAATTCATTGCCTGCGTCATTAAAACCTAATTTGCCGAGCGTTGCGGCAGCTTCTTCACGTACTTGCCATTGGCGGTCTTGTAACGCGCGATAAAGCGCTGGCAGTAATTGCGGGTCGGCGGCAAAACCTAATGCCCCTGTTGCCGCACGACGGACATCAACGTCATCATCACCGCTGGCAAGTTTGGCCAATTCAGCCAGCGCGGGTTTATGTTTAAGCCAAGCCAATACGCCCACTGCTTCGCGGCGTACTCCGGCATCGGTATGGTTCAACGCATGCAGTGCAGGCTCCGCACTTTCTGGCAAACGTAATTCACGGAGTGCGCGTAATGCGCTGCGGCCTACGCTGGTATCGGCGTGGGACACCCAAGGCAAAATCCCCAAACCTGATGCAGGTATTTTGAGTTGGGTAAGGCTTTCCGCTGCTGCCGCGCGGACGTTTTGATTTTCGTCCGTTAAGGCGTGGCAAAGTGCTGCTATCACATTGGGTTCCTCCCATGCGGCCAGTAAGCGGGCTGCTTCTGCGCGCACTTGGTCATTGTCATCCTCTAGCAAACTGTTGGTTAACCAAGGCAGGGCTTCCGGTTCTTCAAGGTCGGCGAGGTCAATCAGTGCAATGCGTCGCACGGCGGCATCGCTGTCGTTCAGGCGCGGCTGAAGTGCAATTATGTCCGGGTTTTCAGTAACATTCTGGGTCATGTTCGTCTCGCAATTTGTTAGAGCAGGTGTTCAAGTTTTTGTGTGTAGATCAGTTTTTTTTGCATTTTTTTAACGCATTGTTTTTAAAATCATGGTTGTCGATGCATCGTTTACAGGAAGCATTACTAGCTAATTTCACAGCGCAAACGTGGTTGCGCGTCTTCTGCTAATCCCAGTGGCGATAGTCTCGGCAGTTGACGACCTTCTTCATGATTCAGTAATTCCAGGCAATGACGTTTGAGCTGCATAAATGCGGCAGTGGTAACTAGCTCTGTGCGTCTTGGTCGAGGAAAGTTTACTGGTAAGTCTTCAATGATCCGACCCGGGCGCGGGCTCATCACTAGAATGCGATCGGCAAGGAATAGGGCTTCATCGATATCATGGGTAACAAAAACTACGGTAGTGCGAATGCGACTCCAGATGCTGAGTAACAGCTCCTGCATTTTCATGCGAGTCTGTGCATCCAGCGCGCCGAAGGGTTCATCCATCAATAGCAGGCGGGGTTTGTTAATCAGTACGCGCGCGATTTCTACGCGTTGTTGCATCCCGCCCGAAAGCTGGCTTGGCCAGCGTTCGGCCGAGTCTTCAAGCCCAACGAGCTTTAGCATTTCAGTCGCCTGAGCCATGCGTTCTTGTTTACCCATGCCACGCATTTTCAAACCAAAAGCGACGTTATCCAATGTGCTCCGCCACGGGAAAAGCGTGTGATGTTGAAACACCATACCGCGTTCCGGCGATGGTCCATTGATGGTTTGATCGTCGAGTTTTAATTGGCCGCTACTGGGCGTTATGTGGCCAGCAAGTGCGCCGAGGAGCGTGGATTTACCGCAGCCCGACGGCCCCAAAATGCAAACAAATTCGCCGGGTGCAATCGCAAAATCCACTGCTTGCACGGCTTCAAAAGCGGCTTTGCCTTGGCCGAGGTGGATAGAAATTTGTTCTGCAGTAATTTTTCCAAAGCGTGCGGTAGCCGCGGTGGAACCGGCCGCGGTGGAACCGGCCGCGGTGGAACCGGCCGCGGTGGAACCGGCTGAGTCGGAGCCGTCCGTTACGAAATCAGACACGGTGGCAACGGATGCTGTGGAAGTAGATGCTGCAGTATTAGCCGCTGGGGCGTCAGGCGCTTCATAAAGATTCATCGGGTTTTTCCTTGCAAGCGATACCAGGGTGTTAATAGATTGCCGAAGCGTTTGATTAGCCAACTGCTGCCCATGCCTAAGAGGCCAATAAGCAGCATGCCCACGACTATGTCGGCGTAGTTTTGAATTACATAGGATGCCCAGGTGTAATAGCCAATTCCCCATTGCCCGGAGATCATTTCTGCCGTCACTAAACAAAACCATGAGGTGCCCATGCCAATGGATAACCCGGTAATAATGCTGGGTGTCGCGCCGGGAAGAATCACCTCGCGCAGAATCGCACTGGGCGATGCGCCCAAGCTGCGAGCCGAAGCAATCAAGCGTGGGTCTACCGCTTCCACACCGTGAACTGTGTTGAGCAAAATAGGAAAAAGCGCACCGGTAAAGGTGATAAAAATCATCGATGCTTCGGATGATGGGAACATCAAAATCGCTAACGGAATCCACGCAACGGCTGGAATAGGGCGCAGTAATTCCAGCGGCGGCATCAATACATTTTCTGCGCGATTTGAGCGGCCAATCGCTAAACCTAAACCAATCCCGACCAATGCTGCTGCGAGATAACCGCTGAAAACGCGAGTCAAGCTGCTGCTGAGGTGCGGCCAAAGTGCATTGGAAGAAATTAATTTCCACGCTGCATCAATCACCGCCGCCGGTGTTGGCACATTGTTAAAAGTGACCAGCCCAAGATCCCACTTTTGGGTGCTAGCGATTTGCCAGAATATCAAGCACGCGCTAATCGAAGCCAACTGCAATACCAGGCTTTGCCACTGTGCGGGTGAAATTGTGTTGGGTACTTTTAGCTGTGCCATGAAGCTACTCCTTAAAGGCGAATTGCGCCGAAATTATGCACCTTGCCAGATGTGGTTTTGGCAAAGGCTTCAGCTTGCTCTTTCAATAAAAAAGCATCGATTTGACCCTGTGCGTTTTCAACAAACCAGGCTTGGTTGGCGAGCAATTTAATTCCGCTGTCGGAGGCCTGGGTGAAAATAGCGCGGATATCAGTGCCTGCTGCTTCCAATTCTTTTACCACTTTTAAGGCGTCTTTAAAGGAAGCGTAGTGACGTACCAGTGGTTCGCCGCGCACCCATATTTGTGCGAGATGTTTGAAGTCGGTAATAGGTTTTCCCGAGATAGCATCTTTCGCATTAAGTGGTAGAGGTGCGTAATTAGCCAGGGCATTTTTATAATTCAAATTGGATTGTTTGAAAGCTTCGCGAATATATTTTTCGTTAACAAATTTATCGGTATTCAAACCCTGATCGGTTTTTTTCAGAAACTTGAGCGTGTCAATCGCGGTGGCAAGTGCTTGGCGATATTCCTGTTTCCAACTCAGGTCGCGCGTTTGCAAACCGAGTGGGCCATGAAATAAATAATTCACTTCGGCGTCAATGCCCGTCACTTTCTCAATTAATTCGCTGTATTTTTCCGGCTCAGCGGCAATCAAACTATCGGCTTCAAGTGCTGCACGTAAATAAGCAACAACGATTTCCGGATATTTTTCTGCGTAAGCAGAATCCACCAAGGTGCCGTGAAAAGTCGGTGCATTAGCTTGCGAGCCATCGTAAATTTTGCGTGCGAAACCGCGATTTGGAAATAGCTCAGCAAAAGGAACAAAATCCGCGTGCGCTTCTATGCGATTACTCTTGAGTGCTGAGCCAGCAATTTCCGGAGCTTGCGCAATAATATGAACGTCTTTTTCCAAATCCCAGCCTTGCGCTTTCACTGCGCGCAACAACATTCCGTGTGCAGTCGATGCAAAAGGTACAGAAATAGTTTTACCTTTTAATTCACTGATGGATTGCACCGGGGATGCAGCGGGAACCACTATGCCATTACCACTGCCTTTGATGCTGCCGGATAGCACACTGAGGAATATGCTGTGTTTACCCGCTGTTTCATGGGCAACGCCGTTAAACGCGCCGGGGAAATCAGCCATAGCGCCAAAGTCCAATTTGCCTGCAACCATTTCATTGGTCAGTGGCGCACCGCTGGTAAAGTTTTTCCATTGGATATCGTAAGTAACATCTTTGTATTTACCGTCTTTCGGTAAATATTTTTCGAGCAGTTTTAATTCGCGAATTAATAAACCGCCGGTAGCGCAATTAATGGTGGTGTCTTGGGTGCCGAGTGCAACGCGAACCATTTCTGCATAGCTATTGATGGTGGCGAAACTCGCAGTGACTAGCGCGAGACTGGTGAATAACTTTTTAAAGCTCATGGTCTTCCTCTCTTAATCTACAGTAATTTTTTGTCGTCAACGCCTTTGGTGAAGGTGGGCAACGAGAGGTTTTTCTTTTTTGTGCATCCAGTTTTGGGTAGCGAAAAATGCTTTTAAAAAAATTGTTAAATGGTGTGCTAACGGAGCTGAATAAAGAATATTGTTTGATTCAAAACCTTATGAGGCATGGACGACCTACATGGAAGTAGGAAGTTTCCCGAAGCGACCGGATCGCGAAGGGATGCCGATTAGAGCCTATAGGGACATATTCACGGCGTGTTTTGAATCAAACAATATTCTTTAGTACGAATTCCTTAAAAATTAACGTAATAAATAAGGAATATCTACTTTCACTGCACCTGTCGGGCAATCAGCTTCACAGGGCATGCAATACCAGCATTCATCAAATTGCATATAAGCCTTTTGCGTGACCGGATTGATTGCCAATAAGTCCATAGGGCAAACCTCCACGCAAACGGTGCAGCCTTTATGCGCGATACATTTATCCTCATCCACGGTGACCGGTGCATTGCTGCGAAAAAAAATATCCTGTGCTTGCTGGGACATAGAGTCTCCTGTTTGTTGTGCAAACGTTTAAAACTGTTTAAGTGCTTCTGTTCGAGTGCTTCTATATTAAGTTGCATGCTGTTAAGCATTTGCCACTTTCAATCGCAAGCGGTTGTAAGCGTTTTGTTCCTGTTCATTGAGCGAAATCAAATAAGGTTCTATTTCGTATTTCACGCTGATCATGTTTCCGTCTTTATCTTTCTTGAGATGGCAATGGCAAAGCCATTCAGCATCGTTACGTTGCGGATAATCCACGCGATAATGATATAAACCCCAACGACTTTCTTTGCGAAACAACGACGCGCGTGCCGCCATTTCGGCGCAATCGCGAATCATGCTAACTTCCATTGCACGCATTAATTCGTGGGCATTATTCGCTTTGATTTGTTCTATATCTGTCGCAATAGCCGCAAAACGCTGCAAACCAATTTCCATTTTTTTAGTCACTTTCGGCGGTTGCAAATAATCATTCACAAAGCGACGCAACTTATATTCAACTTGATTCGGCGGCAGACCTTCTTCGCGTAATAGCGGAGCATAAACTCGCGCTTTCTCAGTTTCGATCTGCGCGCTGTCCACTGCAGAAAATTCGCGCTCTGCCACATAATCTGCCGCATTAGTTCCAGCAAACCAACCGTAAGTAAATGCACCCAGCATATAATTGTGCGGCACCGCCGCCATATCGCCCGCTGCATACAAACCTTTTACCGATGTTTCCGCTTTTTCATTCACCCACACACCGGAAGCACTGTGGCCGGAACAAAAACCAATTTCGGAAATATGCATCTCCACCATTTGCTCGCGATAATCAGTGCCGCGATTCGCATGAAATTGCCCACGGCTTGGGCGCTCATTGCTGTGCAAAATGGTTTCAATAGTTTGAATCGTTTCCTCTGCTAAATGCGTCAGTTTTAAAAACACTGGACCGTTGCCGCCTTGGAGTTCCTGATAAAACTCCCACATCATTTGCCCGCTCCAGTAATCGCATTCGATAAAACGTTCACCTTTATTATTGGCGGTGTAACCACCTAATGGACCAGTGACATAAGCACAGGCGGGGCCGTTGTAATCTTTTATTAACGGATTAATTTGAAAGCATTCAAGATTGGCCAGCTCGGCGCCCGCGTGATATGCCATTGAATAACCATCACCGGCATTAGTGGGGTTTTCATAGGTTCCCATCAAATAACCGGATGCCGGTAAGCCCAGTCGACCCGCAGCACCGCAGCAAAGAATTACTGCTTTTGCGCGCACTATATGAAAATCCGCAGTGCGGCAATCAAACCCCATAACACCGCACACGGCACCTTCTACATCGGTGAGTAAACGCGTACTTACGAGGCGATTGGTAATAGAAATTTTTGCGCGCTTTAATTGGCGATAGAGAACTTTTTTAATGTTGTGCCCTTCGGGCATAGGCAAAACATAGGAGCCCATGTGATGCACTTTTTTTACGGCGTAATCACCCGTCTCATCTTTTTCAAATTTCACGCCCCAGCGATCAAGCTGCTCGATGGTGGCAAAACTATGTTGCGCATAAGCGTAAACCGTTGCCTGATTGACAACACCATCATTGGCAATCGTAATCTCTTTGGTGTATTGCTCAGGTGTTGCGTGGCCAGGAATAACAGCATTGTTTAAACCATCCATTCCCATACTGATAGCACCGGAGCGTTTTACGTTAGCTTTGTCGATTAATAAAATACGCAAATGAGGATTACGTTCTTTCGCTTTAATCGCAGCCATAGGACCAGCCGTGCCGCCGCCAACTACAACAATGTCGTATTCCTGTTCCAGAGTTTTGACAGAATCAAAATCAAATGCAGCAGTGTTCATTGTGATGACTCCTGCGAGCGCTGATTGCTAGTGCTTTGCCGATCAATACGCAAACGGTATTGGAATGCATCGCCACGGTAATAGAGATATTCAAAATCCAGAGGCGTGCCATCGGCAGCATGGGTCAAACGTTCAATGCGCATAATCGGCGAACCTTCTTCAACGTGTAGTGCGTGGGTGAGATCTGTTTCTGCGAGTACGGCATCTATGGCTAAATCCGCGTGACCCAGCGCAATACCGCAATCGTTTTCGATGATAAGAAAAATATCGCGCGTAACTAAATCCGCTTTTTCAAGTTGCTCGCCCAAACTTTTTGGTAGATAAGTAATTTCCAGTGAAACCGGCTCACGATTAATCAATCGCACGCGTTTAATTTCGGCAACCTGCGCACCTTCGGCAATTTGTAAACGTTGTGCGACTAACGAATCTGCAGCAATAAATTTAAAACTTAACAATTGATTAATAACGTCATAACCCTGCTGCGACATAGCTTCTGCTAAGCCTTGCAAAGTGCTGACATTTTGAAAGGCCTTCGGCTTTGCAACAAAAGTACCTTTACCGTGAATCTTAAAAATCAATTCTTCTTTTTGCAGATCATTCAGTGCCTGGCGCACAGTGATGCGACTGACTTTGTATATTTTCCCCAATTCACTTTCTGATGGCATCTGACTGTGGGATGCATAACTGCCATCTAAAATACGCGCGCGCAGCAACTCTTTTAATTGGCTGTAGAGTGGCACTGGAGAAAATGGCACAAGCTTTTGATGTGTGTTCATTAGGTACTCAACGTTTTAAATAATACTTAATAGTTGCGCGTGTCAGGACTTGTTATAACAAGTTGGAGGGAGTCTATAGCGGGCTTTACGACCTACAAAATATTTTATTTTTCTAAGGTTATTACAAAATTTTATTTCTGGTGGCTATAGGCAGCAATTGCTGTCTATAGCCACCAGCGAGAGTTAGCGGGGGTTTAGAGCTGTATTTGATAAATAAGAGCAGGTTACAAATTTAAGTGGTCGCTGTATTTTTTGCCTGAATGTTCCTGTTTTTTTGTCCGATTATTATTTAAATAGGTGTTTTAGTTTTATGGTTTAAGCGCCACAAAACTAATGAATGGTTTTGTAATTTGCGGCTCCAGCTTTTTTATTATGCTGCCTCTTTGCTGGATGGCATGCTTTTTGTAACTAATTACATGAAAGGGCAATATTTGTGTAGTAAGAATGTAATACAAGGTTGTTAAGCTTCATGGCGGTGCAGAGAAACCATTAATTGCACAATTTATTTTCAGATTATAACTTTTACAGGTGACTTTATGCTTACTATCATCAGTGGTGTTACCCCTACTAAACCTGAAAGATATTTTATTTACCTGATAGATTTAGTGGTAGCTGTGGCCGTAGTGTCTATGGCAGTTATCGCTGTTTATCAAGTTAATATGGGAATGATTTAGTCCCTATAAACTTGGGTTTTATGTTGAGCTAATTTTTATTGAAAGATGACTTTTTTGAAAAGTAACCTTGCAGTGAAAGCTAATCTTGCAGTGAAAGCTAACCCGGTTTAAGAAATGTAGATGAGCTTTCAAAGATTTTTTTTGCAAGTACTAAATTTTACATTTGCGCTTGCTAAAATGCTGAAGCGTTAATACAAATTTTTTGCTCGCCGATTGGTTTTTTGAGTGATATGAAATTAATATTTTGGAATAGCAAATTTCGCAGGATCGATTGCTCCGCCTATTTTTGCGGACACTGGCTCAGTTAATATTGCGCCTGCAGAACCATCGGCTAGCAATATTCGCGTGTGGCCGAATATGGGTTTGCGTTGAGCGGTGGAGGGATGATTTCCGTTTGCAGCGATAAAGATGCACATCTCTTGACCTTCACCCAACTGCGCGGCCAGGTCTGCATCGGTAAGGCAGGCAAGTGTGATACCGTTAAATACTTTTTTGATATTGTAATTGCTAATGTCCTTTCGCCAGTGATAGAGCTCGGGGTCAAATTTACGCGGGGCCGCCAGAGTTTGCTTTCCCTCCCCACCCGTCGCAACGTCATAAGTGAAACCACCGTAAATTATTTGTGTGTCGGCACTGGATTCGATGCGTGCCTTACACTGAGTCTCAGGTTGCATCAACTCAGAATTTATATTGGAGCGTGCAATTTTTTTATAGAAGGATTTGCCATCACTAATGTAGGTATGCCGTTCAAGCACAAAATTATCTGGCACTGAAACAAAAGGCTCGATAGGCAAATGCCGGCTTTGTGCGACCACTACACAAGCATCATAGGCCGCCTTCACTAGTGCAAAATATCTATCAACATCTTCTGGTCGGGTTTCAGTGACCAGTTCATAGCTTGGGCTAGTTGCGGCACCTGGCAATGGCGATGCTGACCCGACCAAGGGAGTATTTCCGCTGCTGTCACAGCCAGCTAACAGCAGAGCAAAAGCTGCAACAATATAATGTCGTGCAATGAAATATTGATGAACGAACTGCATAGGCTATTCCTTTAAATAAATAAATATTTCTAAAAGCCAGTGGCTGTGTTCGGAAGGCACTATTCTGCCCGCTGTTCTCACGCTGTTTCATATATGCCGAAGTGTTGCGTCGTTTGAATTATTTTTAGAGTGCGTAGCGGCGACATAATCTAGGCTGCCAAGTTGTAACATCCTTAAAAAATATCCATCATCGCTTTTTTCGTCTTATTGACCTTGATTACGAAAATAATGTCAGCGTTAAATCAAAAGCTTTACGAATAGTAACCGCGTTTTTTGCGGATGTCGTCTGTTATTTTCGCTAAAAGTAAATAATCCATCTCATAAAACATGAAATGCTTTTTAAGCTATTGAGATTGAAAATATTAAGACGACATAATTGTTTTATTATTATTTTTATATAAATAAATGGCGTCAAATCAATTATAGCGAAACATTAATGGTCATTAATCACCAATAAAAACAATGCCGATTTGTTGTTGATATGGCATAGCTCTCATGCCATGGCTTTCCGGCAACGACAGTTAGCACTGCTGGTGCTAATGTGCTGGATGAATTGGTATCAGGCCTTTCAAAGTACTTCGTAGATTCAAAGTGGGGTATTATAAATGCCTGCAATGCGAATAAATTGTTGAGAGGTATCTAATAATGAAAATTATCCTATTGCCGGGGATGGATGGAACGGGTGTGCTGTTTATGCCGTTGCTTCCTCTACTTTCTGTTCAACAAGAAATAATTTCGTTTAATTGCGTAACAGATCAGACTTACGAATCGATATATGCCTATGTGAAAGAAAATCTTCCAAGCGAAGAGTTTTACCTGTTGGCCGAGTCTTTTTCTGGGCCTATTGCAGCTCGGCTTGCATCTGAAAACATACAGCATTTAAAAGGAATCATTGTTGTCGCAACTTTTCTTTCTTGCCCATCTAGACCACTTGTATCGTTTGCTAAGAAATTATCGTTGAAGAAGCTGTTAAAAATGCCTTTCTCTGCGTTTTTCATTCGTAAATTTCTTGTTGGTTCAGTATTCCCTTTAGAGCTGTTTTATAAAGCGATATCCGATGTCACAGAATCCGTATTTAAAGACAGGCTTTCTGCGTTAGAAAGCCTGAACGAAAAAGCGGTGAAAATTAAATCAAATATCCCGGTGCTTTATCTATATGCTGAGAATGATTATTTAGTTTCCGAAAGTCACATTAGCGAATTTGTTTCACTATTTGGCGATGTTTTGGTTTGCCATGTTAAAGGCACGCATTTTTTACTACAGTCAAACCCGGAAAATTGTGCGAAGCATATCAATGATTTTATAAATGCATAACAGCGATATTTTCACAACTTCGGCATGGCCAGCTTGTTAGTAAAGTAACATGTTTTTTTAAGTTTCATGCGATGTCCTCGTGGCCTCCCAGCGCAGAGCTCATCCCTCAGATGCTCAAGCAATTTTTAGTTAATGTTTGTTGAGTATGTTTTGGCAGCTTAAGCGATTTTTAGACTTTTGTTCTCTTCTCGAGAATGATTACTTCTAGTCTTTTCCAATGATCTTGTATATAGGATTTAAAGCCAAAATTCTTGAATGACTTTAAGAGGTCTGCCGATAATTTATCTTTAGCTCGAATGCTCTTTAGAATACTACTCGTCAACCATTCTTCGTCAAAACTTGCCCACTCACCAGCTACACTTAATAAATTTGTGGTGCATGCAGGTGCAACTTCGCTTTCCAAAATTTCTTTTAACTCTGCCAGTGTGTACGTTGACTCCGCACATGTGCGCGCAATATAGTCATAACTTAGCGTAACATCGGTATCAAGGAATAATTCGGATAGCGCCACCCAGACGACGACTCTTTTTTCCAAACTTTTCTCATCAAACGATAACATGCTATTTCCTATTTCCTATGTCCTGCTAACGGTTTATCTTCTGCCAATACCCAACGTCAACCCATTGCTCAAACTTCCGCCCGACTTCTGAAAAATGTGCAACTTTTTTAAAGCCAAAATATTCATGAAGTCTTTCACTAGCTTCGTTCGGTATTGCTATGCATCCTAGCACTACATGGCAGTTTGCTTGTTGTAATAATTCTAGTAATGCAGAATAAAGCGCTTTTCCGTAGCCTTTTCGTGATAAGCCATTTTCTAAATAGACGGTAATTTCTGCGGTGTTTTTATAAGCGCTGCGCTCTTTCCATTTTGATGCGTAGGCGTAACCAACGATCTTGCCTTCAACCTCACAGACTAACCATGGATAAAGCTTTGTATAAGTTTGTATCCGGTTTGCCATTTCTGACATTGTCAGAGGGGTTTCTTCAAAGGTAATGACTGTATTGTTGATGTAGTAGTTATAAATGCCGCAAATTTTTTCTACATCTCTCGACTCACAACTGCGAATATTCATTGTTTCTCCTTTGCTTAAACTTGAGCTTAGCGGCTTGGTGTCCCGGCAGTTTTAGTTGTTGTTCTAAAGCGCAATTAGCTTTTTAATGTTTTTACGAATCTCACTCAAATCTCAATATTTGAATATCTTTTTTCAGGAATGTTTGATGACCTCTTCAAAACTTTACCGGTTCACCATAGCCCGTCAGTTCCAAATATCCCCGGCCCAGTAGCTTGCCCGCATCATCCAGTGCTTCAACTGCGCCCTCCCAATAGAGTAAACCTACGCTACCACGCGCATCATTTTCTTGATCGTCCATCAACGGTCGTATAACAATTTCTTGCGGGCCAATTTTCACCCGCCACGCAATAGGATAAGTAACGCCGGTGCGCGGTGAGCGCCATCGGCGAATGGGCGTCCAGATAATTTCTTCTGTTGAAAAAGTTCGTGTCTTATCGGAGCGCCGAGACGTTGCGCCTGCCCAACGTTGTTTGTTTTGCGCATCGCGCATGCGAAATGCCATGAGTGCATCACCGTTTTCCATATTGATACCGATCCAGTCCCAGCCAACGCTTTGCTTGTCGTAATAGGCATTGGACCACTCATGATCGAACCAGGCTAGGCCAGTCACTGCGGTTTTTGTACCGCGAATGGCGATGGAGCCACTCACTTCCAGTTGCGGCATGCTGTAGTAATAACTTGCCGAGGACGGGTCTGAGCCTTTGCGGCTATAACCTTGGTCGCCTTGCAACAACACCGCTTGTGTTGACTGGATATTAAGTGAAAGTGTGAAATCTTCCGCTGCGATTTGCACAACCATATTGGGTCCATCGGCACGCAGTGACCAATCGTTGATGAATACATTCATTGCACCTTGTTCTGCTTCTGCTAAACCAAAGCCCGCGCGTGCAGTGCGTTCACCACGCAGCAAACGTTTTTCTGCAGGATCGCTCAATGCTGCGTGGGCGAAAAGAATCTGCCGCGGCGAAAAAGCGGAAGGATTGCTATCTGCAGACGCGTTGCGTGAGCGAAAAAAGGTGACCTGGAAGCCACGGCGATTTCCGTTGGCATCTTTTAGCCAACCCGTTAGATACCACCACTCAGTCGTGAATTCCGGATGGCTGCCACCGTCGCGCGGAAATTCAATTTGATATCCGGGTGTTATTTTGAATGGTGTTGCTGCTTGTGGAGAAGAGCTCTCCGGAGGAGTGCCGAGGGCAACATTAGCGAAGCAGGCGAATGCAATTGCCATGAAAAACGCACGATATAGTTTCATTACCAATCCTCCTTTACTGCACGGACGACATCGTCATTCATCGCACTGCGGCCGCTCCAGAGCGCGGTGAGCGCGGAAGCTGCGGGAACCAGAAGTGCGAGCGAAATTAATATCGTCCAGGGTATATGTAAATCCATAGTCCAGTGGAAGGATTGCGGCGTGACAACAAGAATCATCACCGCGCTGATGACGCAGCCTACCAACAGCCCGGATAAAACACCCAGGGTGCCCAGGCATAAACCTTCAATACTGAGCACCCGGCCAATTTGTCCACGGGTGAAACCCAAATGGCGCAACATGCCAAACTCCGCGCGGCGGGCGAGGACTTGTGCGCTGGCATTAACGCCTATACCGAATAGACCAATTAACACCGACACCGCCAGCAACAAATAGACAATGCCAAATGCGGAGTCGAACCCCTTTAATATTTTTTCCCGGCTTTCACCGGGCAGGGTGATATCTATTTCGGAGCCTTTGCCAATTCGCTCGCGCACCAGGCTGATGACTGTTTCTGCGGAGGTGTTTGGTTTAAGCCAAATTCCCAGCGAGTTGACTTGGTCGTCGCGGGTTAATTGTGCGTATTGTTGATAATCCATTTGGAAGCTGGGGACTGGCAAGTACGCACGATAAATGCCACGCACTGAGCCGACTATATCCTGTCCGGCTAAATGGAAATGTAATTCGCTTTGGAGGGTCAATTGTTCGCGATTAGCCAGGGAAACAGAAATCCAGATCGGTACGGCGCCACCGGGGATAAGGCCTTCACCTTCTTTCTCCAGCTCAAGTGTGGCGCCGGGGTTATCGAGATCTGTCGGCCGCGCCAGTAACATAACGGGCAGGGGATTATTGTCTAATAAAAGCGAAATCGATCTGCCAGGGGCAGTGCGCTCAATGTCCGGAATAGACTCGATAGCCTTTACAGTGTTTGTATTTAAATAAGATGCAAGTTGCGCATCCGTTTGAACATAGATATCCGCCGGATAAGTGCGCTCAAGTAATTCAGCCACTGACCCGCGTAAAGAGGCGCCCATGATACTCATGGCTACCATCAGACTCACGCTTACCAGCATGGTGGCAACGCTAGTAGTCGCGGTATGTGCGACACCGCGTAATTGTGCGACGGCAGTTTGATAGGTGACTGAGGATCGGTTTGGTAGCAATGACAGCGAAAAGCGCGTGAATGCCGGAATTAAGAGCACAGAGCCAAACAAGATAAAGGCAATGGCGGTGTATCCCAATAAGGGTAAATTGAACAAGGGTGGAGAAAATAACAAGGGTATCGCGAGTGCCCAAAGCAATAAGGCGTAGTACGCATGCCCGCGATTGTTGGCTTGCTCGACATTGCCTGCTTTCAACGCTTGGGATGTGGGAATACGGGCAGCCGCCATGGCTGGTGCGATCGACCCGGCGATGGCTACTGCCATTCCCAGTAGTGCAAATCCGCAGAGTTCCCATGGAATAACTTGCACTTGCGTTGCGGTGCTGTCGGGCATGGTTTGCAAACCGACTCGCGCTAAAACGATCCCTAGTGCCACACCTGCCATTGCGCCTATAGCGCCAAGCAGCCCGCCGGTTAAAATCACTGATCCCCTTTGCTCTCTGGCTGTGACACCCAATGCATGCAGCAAGGCAAATTCACGCCGACGCCGAATAATGGCTAATGATTGCGTGGAGTAAACGAGAAATGCGCCGGTAAATAAAGCGACCAAAGCCAACGCAGTAATATTGACGCGGAAGGCGCGTGATAGTTGTAAAGATTGTTGGGCTTCGTCTGTGGGGGTGGTGAGTTTGACATCGACAGGGAGTAATCGCCTGATGGCTTTGCTAACTGCAGCTGTATCTGCTCCGGGAGCCAAACGAATATCAATGCGCGTGAGCTTCCCTAATTTTTCAAGGCGCCACTGCGCTGCTGCTATGTCCAGCAAGCCAACGTCTTGCCCATAAACATCGCCAGGCAATATCCCGGCCACTGCGAAAGCCACCGGCTGAATGCCCAGCTGGACGGTCAATGTGTCGCCGACTTTTAACCCTAGCGTCTTTGCTGCTGAATCATTTAGCAGTACATTTTTTGAATTGAAAAAGGACAAGCTGCTGCGGCCTCCTTGTTCGTTTTCCGCTTCGGTATTTTGCGAACTGCTTTGCGGCAGGGCGGGTTGAAGTTGCCCGGCGCGCATGGGGTCCATGCCCAGTATCAGTAAGGAATGAGTATGACCCAGAACTCGTACGCGAACTTCCACTACCGGGCTTGCAACGGCTATCCCGGGAATGCGCGCAATGGCTGGGAAAAGTGATTCATCGAAACCCTGTGATGTACTTTGTATGACCCAGTCTGCCTGGCCAAACAGGCTGCGGGTTGCGTGCGTCATTTCTGTGGTCGCGGCCCGATTCATTAAGTGAATCGAATAGCCCAGCGCCACACCCAGAGTTATCGCAATAATGGCAAGGAAGGTGCGGCCAGCTTGTGCGCGCAAAGGTTGCCATACTATTGCCTGGAAGACGCGCCAATTGCCAAAGGTGCTTAGAGGGCCGGCGACACTCATAGGCTAGTCAAGCCGCGCGATGTTAGTTGTAGTATTTTGTCCATCGCGTGGGCTGCGGTAAGCGAGTGGGTAACCAGAATCAGGATCGCATTGGATTGTTTGACTTGCTCGCACAGCAAACTTAATACTTGTAATGCACTCTCTTCATCCAAATTGCCGGTGGGTTCGTCGGCAAGCACAAGTGCGGGACTATGCACCAGTGCACGTGCCACGGCCACACGTTGCATCTCGCCACCCGATAATTCGCGTGGAAAACTATGCGCGCGATCCGCCAAGCCGACGGCAGCCAGCAAACTACTAACCCGTTGTTGGGACAAATCCTCCGCTACGCCATTCAATGCTAGCGGCAGCCCAACATTGCCAGCCACGGTCATATGCGGCAACAAGTGAAACGCCTGAAACACAAAACCAATTCGTGCTCGGCGAAACAGGGTGCGCGCTTGTTCGTCCATTTTGGTGAGTGAATGATTTTCGATGGAAATATCGCCTGCATCCGGCGTATCCAACCCTGCAATGATATTGAGCAAAGTTGATTTGCCGACACCGGAGTCGCCCATGATAGCCACGCAATCACCTGGAGCAAGGCTCAACGACACATTGTTTAATACGCATCGGGTTGCTACTGCAGCGTAAGTCTTGGATAAATTATGGAGGATTAGCATAGGTTATTCGCGATTTGTGGAAATTGATTGTAAATCTATTTTGCGTTTGCTGTCGTAAATTCGTGCCAGTTCTCGTGGTCAAAAATCATGTGTCTAATCTACAGCGAGATACATTTCTAAATGTTACTTTTTTGTTATAGTCATATTGACAATAAACTAAAGCGCATGTAGTCTACAATACAGGAGTTAGGGAATATCCCGGGACATTTACCAAGCTATTATCATGCTACTAGGGAGGGTTAGGGAGGATAAAATTAAACATCATTTTCAATGGCGTCTGGGCGTAAATAATGTTGCTGAAATAGTTTCAGCTCAGCATTAAATGCGCTTCATTGAAAATCATGGATAAGCTAGTGCAGTTAAATTTATTTTTTGTCATGTTCATTTTTAGATTCTCAAGGCTTTGGAGCATCTTGTAGATGCTCCTTTTTTATCGCCCTTATTAAAATACTTTCAACTGTTAGGCTCCAGCAAGTACTTCCCCATAAATTTCCCACCTCAGGCTGCGCGCACTAAACTGCCTACACTTATACAAGTTCCATCAATTGCTCGGCATTGACGTAAAATTTAATTACGTGATTGTGAAAGTGTAAACTTGAGCGCGCATTATATGTAGATATTAATTTGCAGCTTTGCGATGGTGGAGCATCAGGGAGAGGCGTATCAAACTGCAGGTAGTAGTCAGTATGGGTTTAAGATTAAAAATATATTCCGCAAATAAATTCTACCCTTGACGTCACTGACGAAAATATACCTTTTTTATCCATCCATTTATTTTTTTTCGACGCGCAAAGTAATATAGCTTGTTGCAATGTGGCTGAGCGAGAGTTCACAATATTCCCTGCAAATAATCCGTAATTTTTTCCTGGACAAATTAAATTATAAATTGTTGCGCCGTGCAAGAGGGAACACCTTTGAATAATAGCGTTAAAAAAATAGTCATTGTTGGTGGTGGAACCGCAGGGTGGATAGCGGCTGTAGCACTTTCTCGTAAACTGGGTGCGCTCTTACATATAAGTCTTATTGAATCCGACGAAATAGGGACAGTGGGCGTTGGCGAAGCGACTATTCCTCCCATGCGCACTTTCCATAAGTTAATGGGCGTCGACGAACAAGAATTTATGCGTGCGACTGAGGCCACATTTAAACTCGGTATTGAGTTTGAAAACTGGGGCAAACCTGGCGATAACTATATTCACTCGTTTGGTAAAACTGGCAAAGAAACCTGGCTTTGTGAATTCCATCATTTTTGGCTGCGCGCACGTGAGCTTGGCATCGCTGAAGATTTCGGTTCCTATTGTTTTGAATTACAAGCTGCAAGACAACAACGTTTTGCAACTTCGCCCACATCCGATATCAACTTTGCTTATCATCTGGACGCTACGCGTTACGCTAAATATTTTCGCAAACTTAGTGAGACGAATGGAGTAAAAAGAATTGAAGGAAAAGTTACCCAAGTACATCAACATCAGAACAATGGTTTTATACAGAGCGTTCAACTTGCAGACGGGCAAATTATTAAAGGCGACTTATTTATTGATTGCTCGGGTTTTAGAGGGCTTCTCATCGAACAAACTCTTCACACAGGTTATGAAGATTGGTCCCATTGGTTGCCCTGTGATAGCGCGATCGCAGTACAAACTGAAACTATCTCACCGGCTGTACCTTATACCCGCGCCATCGCTCATGAATCTGGCTGGCAATGGAAAATTCCTTTGCAGCATCGTGTTGGCAATGGATTAGTTTTTTGCAGTCGTTTTATTAGCGACGAAGATGCGCGCAGTGTTTTGATGAAAAATATTGAAGGTAAAACGCTGATCGAACCGCGCTTCATTAAATTTAAAACTGGTCGAAGACTAAAGAGCTGGAATAAAAATTGTGTTGCTCTGGGTTTGGCGAATGGATTTATTGAACCGCTGGAATCCACCAGTATTCATTTAATTATGATGGGCGTTACTCGCCTTATGCATCTGTTCCCTTTTTCTGGTATTAACGATGCGCTTACGAATGAGTTCAATCGCTTAAGCCAGATTGAGGCGGAGCAGTTGCGCGACTTTATCGTTTTACATTATCACGCAACCGAGCGTAACGATTCGCCCTTTTGGAATTATTGTCGAACCATGGAGATACCCGAGACGTTAAAAACAAGGCTGGATTTATTTATGAGTAGCGCACATGCCTATCAAGCAGATGGTGAATTGTTTCGCGTGGATTCCTGGACACAAGTGATGTTTGGACAGCGCATAATGCCTAAGCAACACCACCATTTGCCAAACACCATGAGTGAAAAGGATTTAAAGCAATTTTTAACCAGTATGAATGCCGCTATAAAAAAAGTGGTAGAGCAATTGCCTGAACATAGCGATTTTGTTAGCCAATACTGCAGTAGCCTTAATCACTAATGTATATTTCTGTCACGCTTTTGCTTTCGGTTAATAAATATTGACGCTTATCTATTTATTGATAAATTCAATTTTCACTCGGTGGTCTGCCGTACTTACGGTGCAAAAAAATTGTTTTATTTTAAATAATAATTTCGCTGTAAGTTGTCGCTATTCAACCGAAACAGGAGATGCATTTATGCTTGCCATGAATTATAGAGGACCCGGAAGGGTTCGCGCTGATCACAACAAACCCATGCCAGAAATACTTCATCCGCAAGATGCGATTGTGAAAGTCACACGCTCATGCATTTGCGGATCTGATCTTCATTTGTATAACGGAAATGTGCCAGATACCAGAGTAGGTACGACCTTTGGTCACGAATTTACTGGGGTGGTTACTGAAGTTGGTTCTGAGGTACATAAGTTAAAGGCAGGCGACCATGTCTTGGTGCCGTTTAACATCGCCTGCGGTAAATGTGTGTTCTGCAAACAGGGTTTGTTCGGCAATTGCCATGAATCGAATTCCCAAGCTACGGCAGTGGGCGGTATTTTTGGTTACTCGCATACGGCCGGTGGTTATGACGGCGGCCAGGCAGAATATGTGCGCGTGCCCTATGCGGATGTCGGGCCAACGCTTATACCACCGGGGATGGATCTGGATGATGCCGTGTTGCTCACCGATGTTGTTCCCACGGGTTATCAGGCGGCGGAAATGGGCGGCATCCAACCGGGAGACACTGTGGTGGTTTTTGGTGCTGGTCCTATTGGCATTATGGCCGCCCGCTGTTCATGGTTGTTTGGTGCAGCTCGCGTCATCATTATTGATGAATTGGATTACCGCCTCGAATTCGCTAAAAATTACGCACAATGTGAAGCTTATAATTTCAGGTCAATGCCGGACCCTGTGGTTTTTATCAAAAAATTAACCGATGGTTTAGGAGCAGATGTTTGTATTGATGCTGTGGGCGCCGAAGCTACCGGTAGCGCTATGCATTCTCTTACTGGCAGAAAACTTTTACTGCAGGCAGGTTCTCCAACAGCACTTAATTGGGCTATTAATTCGGCTAAAAAAGGGGGTGTTATTTCTATTGTGGGTGTTTACGGCCCTACCGGGAATTTTGTACCTATTGGTAATGTGCTCAATAAAGGCCTGACTGTCCGCGCGAACCAGGCATCGGTAAAACGTCTCTTGCCGAAACTGATTGAACATGTTCAAAACGGCATTCTTAATCCTAAAGCGCTTATCACCCATCGGATTCCGCTGGAGGATGTGGCAGATGCGTATCGAATTTTTTCAGATAAGTTAGATGAATGCATTAAGCCAGTATTGATCACCTCGTCTGTTAGTCACGCATTAACCGATCATCAATCGAATAAAGGGGGCGTTAATCATGGAAAATATCACTGATAAATCATCGCAAGGCAAAAATGAATCTCATCTGCAAAATAGGCCGCAGAAAGAGTCTATGGCTCATATCAAAGGCTGGGGCGTGGATATAAATCCGAAAAATGATCCGACTTATCCGATGCGGCAGCGTCTCAATGAGGATTCTAAAAGTAATGATTGGGAGAGACCTTCTCAGCAAGTTATTAATACAGAGGTACTTCATTCAATTGAGCGACCCAACTTAACATCAGTATTCGGAACTTCGGCGCCACCAGCAGGCTTAAGCGGAATCCTTCGCCGGTTTGCGTTTAAATTCAGTGAAGGAAGAATGGGTCATTGGTTATCGTTATTGTTGGCGGATCGAGTAAATGTAGTAGAAGGTCTTGTGATGGATATTGCAAAAGGACAAGTGCCTAATGTGTTTGCTGAGAGTGGTGTAAAAGCGCAGTGGCAACATAATCGGAAGGCTGTAGTGACTAAAGTAGCTGTTGGCGTAGCTATAGCGACAGCTGTTGCAGTTATCCTTCACCGCAGAGGAAAAAGCTCAGTAAATGACGATATGTAATAAAGCTACTTTTTGTATATATTCTCGCTTAAGCGTTCATAATTTTTCATAAGGTTTCCTCATGTCGCACCGACACCGCTTTTGGCGGTGTTTTTTTCTGCATGAAAAATTGAAATAAAAATGGTCACAATAATGAAGATATATAAATTGTCCTATATCTGAGAAGTGATCGATGGTTAGGAACTGGAATATTCGTAAACTTATCGACACTAAGATTTTTACAAAGTATTGAATCTAAAATAAGGATTTGTAACATCTAATCAACTCTTCTCGGTTCTTCTCAACGATTCTCAACGATTTTCAACATAAGGAAACTTCAGCTATGAAATCACTTGGACTAATTCTGATATTAAGTTGCTTTATTGGAAGTGTGAATGCCAGTCAAACCCTATCTCAAAATACTCCCTTAGCGGATATCTATGAAATAAGTATTGATGCGATACGAGATAAATTTAATGACGGAGATGTTCGCGGCATAAAACTGCATCTAGTGCAGCAAGATAAAGAAGAGCTACGTATAACCGCACCAAAAAATTTAATGCCAAAGATAAAAATACAAAACGTAAATGGTAAGCTTTCCATAGATATAGTTCCTTTGTCAGCAAAAGATGTGGCGACTGGAATAATTGATATTTTTATTTCAACTAACGCGACAAATAAAATTCATCTCATTGGTCAGATAGATACAACGGTGAGTGATTATGAGGCTGCAAAACTAATCGACATTATCGTGCAAAAGGGCGGCAAATTAACTGCGAGTAGTTTAAAGGCGCCCATGGTAATTCTAAAGTCAGTCTATGGCAGCGAAATTAAATTAGCTAAGGTGAATAGTAACCAGCTGACCTGTGCAGCAGATTTCGGTGCAATGATCAGCATCCATGAAGTGGGTCGGGTAAATAATCTGGAAGCATCTGCATCATTTGGCGGTAATGTAAGTGCACCCTTATTAAACGCTAATAAAGGAAAATTGGACGCTTCTTTTGGTAGTAGCATTCGCTTTAATCAAGTAAAGGATGTGCATAAATCTTCGTCATTTAATGGTGATATTCAACTCGCTATTTAGGGAAGTTAACGCCAGCGAAGTCAAAGCACAATATTAACAAACTAATAGCGAAAAATAGCGAAGAGTATTATTTTGATCGTACAGCGATAAATAATGTAGTTGTTGTTCGATCAAAAAACTGTTTAATTATTTGCTTTGTAAATTACGTCAGCTTGCATTCATTAATATTAATCTAATTTTCCATCTCTTTTTCCTTGCCTGGCAATGCTTTTCCAGTCCTGTATTTGTGCGCGCCAGCATTTCAATTATCGATTTCTTTGCTAACAATGTAATCGTTTAAAGCATTATTCGCTTATCTATAATTTCTATCCAATGTGTTATGAATATTGGTTGCCGCAATGGCGGCTTGTCCAGTCGCCACGCTGACCTGATGCAATAAGCTCACTAGGTCACCGGCAGCATAGAGTCCGGCAACAGAAGTGCATTGGTGTTCATTTACAATTAAAAGCTCATTGGCTGCAAAGGCTGCCCCCAGTTCAACCGCCAAATGATTTCGTTTGATTTCCCCAGCCATGAAGTAAATCGTATCAAACAAAAATTCGTTACCCTTTAGGTCTCTAATAACAGATTGGTGTGTTTCCGTTACGCCAATAGTGTCAATACTTTCGTCAGTAACAATGACGCCGGCTGCCGCTAAGTTTACTTTTGCATCGTCTGACAAACCAGGTGTGGAGGGTTGGCAAAATAAGGTTAGGCTTTTTGAGTATGTCCTTAAAAAAATAGCATGATCCAGGCTACAGTGAGGTGTAGAAACTAGCGCAATATTTTGATCAAGCACATCATAGCCATCGCATATGGGGCACAGGCGAAATTTTCCTGCCAGTACGTAGTCAGAAAAATTTGGAATTGGTGGATGTTTGTCTTCCACTCCAGTAGCAAGTAACACTTTTTTTGCGAATAATGGTTCCTGATTAATCGTGGTTACAAAGCCATTATTATTTTTTTCCAACAGCGTAATTTCCTGCGAAATTATTGTTACCCCATAATCTAATGCTTGTTCGCGCAATTGCATAAGTAAGTGAATGCCGGAAACCCCATTAGGGAAACCCGGGTAGTTATGGCTTACAGGAATTAGTGATGCTCTACTTGACCCGCCATCGGCAATAACAACGCTGCGATAGAATCGCGCGAGGTATATCGCGGCGGTTAAGCCCGCAGGGCCGGCACCAATAATCAGGCAATCAATTACTTTCATAGGAGTGTTTTTTAAGGGCTATGGTTTTCGTCATCATAGTTTTAAAAAATAGTTGATAAATTTATTGGAATACTGACGGTATTTAGTGGAACCGTTTGTTTGCAGCCACACATAGGTAATGGTAACTTTTTGTTTCGTGAGGAATTAAAAGTCGTATTTGAAAAAGGGTGGCGCTATGATACTGCCAACTTTCAAACTTAAACTATAATTGTGTCGTTGCTGGTACTACCGGTCCAATCGCTTACTAGATCACGCGTTAATATGAATCAAATCTCATTATCTAATGACCTTCGCCGATTTATCCATGCAATTGCTTCAATTCCACATCTTGAGGCAATGTTATTGTTGCATCAAGCGCCAGCTCAGGCGTGGGATGCGAGCGAGATAACCAGGCGACTGTATTTGAATCCAGAATTAGCAATTAAAATGCTAAGTGATTTATGTGTGGCCGGGATTTGTGAGGTAGCACCTGACCAACCGGGAAAATTTATCTATGCTCCTGCATCAAACGAAATACGCGAGTTGATTGATCAGCTAGCACATTACTACTCATGCAATTTAATCGAGGTTACCAATATGATTCACTCGAAGGCGAGCGTGGGTCGACGTGTTCAGCAGTTTGCCGATGCATTCAAGTTTGATAAGGAGAAATAATGGCCACTGTCATTTATGCCTTGTGTGCTGCGACCTCTCTGCTTTGTGCGGTATTACTACTGCGCAGTTATGCCCGGAGCCGTTATCGTCTATTGTTCTGGGCTGGGATGTGTTTCGTAGGTGCTACGCTGAATAATTTATTGCTTGTTGCCGATAAGGTCATGTTCCCTGAAATAGATTTGCTTAGCTTGCGCTTAGTGGTGGCGCTCCTGGCTCTGGTTTTTTTGTTATATGGATTAATATTTGACGAATAGAGAATAGATATGAATGAATTGTTGATCGGCGCGATTGCTGCGTTATGTTTTGTCATAGTTTTGTTTTTTTTGCGATTTTGGAAAACAACGCAAGATCGATTTTTTTTATTCTTTGCAATCGCTTTTTTTATCGAAGGGGTCAACCGTGTGTTGCTTTCACTGTTTTTCGATTTAAGAGAAGTCGCGCCAGAATATTATATTATTAGATTAATCTCATATGCATTTATTGTGGCTGCAATTCTGGAAAAAAATAAACGCCAAAAAGATCGTTGAATCATTTTAATTGAGAACGCTAAATATTATGAAATTTCAAGAAGTGACACTGGAAGGTAAGTTTGTAAGATTGGAACCGCTATCCTTAAAACATAAAGAAGGGCTTTGCCGCGCAATTTTTGATGGAGAGCTTTGGAACCTGTACGTAACTTTAGTTCCTCATCCTGATAATATTGATTCCTTTTTTAATTATGCACAAGAGAGTTTCGAGTCTGGTGATGGCTTGCCATTTGCAATAATAGACAAAGGCACAGGTGAGGTTGTTGGCTCGACCCGGTTTATGAAAGCCAATCTTCCCAATAAGCGAGTTGAAATTGGCTACACATTTCTCGGGGCGTCCTGGCAAAAAACATCGGTAAATACCGAAGCGAAATATTTAATGTTAGGTCACGCTTTTGAAACGTTAAATTTAAATCGAGTTGAGTTAATTACTGATTATCTGAATCAGTCGTCACGCAATGCAATAATGCGTTTAGGGGCGAAGGAGGAAGGTATTTTGCGAAACCACATGGTTATGCCAAACGGGCGAGTGAGAGATTCTGTGCTCTACAGCGTAGTGAAGCATGAATGGGTTGGCATTAAACAGCATCTTGCCTTCAAGTTGGCTTAGAAAAATTATTTTAAATTTAAAAGTATTATTCATCGATTTGACGTTTCGCATATTGCACTCCATGAATTTCTGAAAAAATCCGTGTAGCAATATATTCAATTACGCCAACAATTATTATTGTTGGCGTAATTTTATTAGGTTTTTTTATTTTTAACATTGAGAAAGTGCGAATATTCTACTTTCCAGTGTGTTGTCACACATACGTAAATTCCATCAATAAATATACTAAAAATAACAAACAAACGTATATTTTATTAATGGAGGTTTTTATGATCCCAAGAAAATATCCTTTAAATATTGTTGTTGCCACTATGCTACCTATTTTACCATCGGGGTTGGCGCAGGCGTCTTCTTTCCAGATTCTTGAGCAAAGTCCTGCGCATCTCGGTAAAGCTTTTGCGGGAACCGGTTCAGACGTTAGGGATGCGAGTAGCGTGTTTTTTAATCCTGCTGGAATTAGCAAATTGGATCGCGCTAGCGCGACGCTCGGTGTTAATGGGATTTTTACTAACGCAGATTTTAGCAACAGAAATTCTACGACTAACGGCGTCGAGGATGAGACTGATGAAATTGGCCATGTTCCCAACCTATATTTCACTATGCCTATTTCGCAACGAATAGCAGTAGGGCTCGGCGTGAGCGCCCCTTACGGTCTGGAAAGTAATTTCGGTGAAGACTGGATAGGCCGCTATCTTGCGACTCACAGCGAGTTAGCTGTGGTGAACTTAAATGCTGTAGTTGCTTATGAGTTCAATGAGCAATGGTCCTTAGGTTTGGGAATGGATTTGCAGCGTGCAGAAGTGACGCTGAAGAGCCAGGTAGATTCTACTTTCGGCATTAATCCACAGCCAGCCACGGATAGCACTGCTAAAGTCGAGGGGGACGACGATGATATAGTTGCAGATGCCAGCGTGCACTTTACGCCTAATGACCAAACCAGTTTTGGTTTGGTCTGGCGTCAGGGCGGCAAATTTAATTTAGATGGCGATGCCAGTTTTTCGTTGAATCCAATCTGCAGTGCTGGAGCTGGTTTTCCTACTGGAGCACCACCTGCACCCACCACTGGCACTGTTTGTGCGGCATCATTGAGTAGGCTTGCTGGCGATGCTTCGGCCCGTGTTCATTTGCCGGATACGCTTACGCTAAGTGGCTCCCACCGCATAATGGATGAATGGCAAGTTCACGCCGACGTTGCCTGGACAAAGTGGAATAATATTCAAACTATTCGCGTGAGAAATAACGACAGCAATCTTTCGATTAATGAGTTGGAGCTGCGCTACGAAAATACCCTGCGTTATGCGGTCGGGTTTACTTATGAGCCGGCTGACTGCCCCTGGCTTTGGCGCTTCGGAGTTGCATTTGATGAGGCACCGCAAACGAAACCTGAATTTGTAAGCGCGCGTATTCCTGACGAGGATCGTGTCTGGTTTAGCGCAGGTTTTAATTACGAATTTTCTCCCGATCTTTCTGTGGATGCAGGTCTCGCTTATATCAATGTTCAGACCGCGACTATTGATAACAATGATCCGCAATCGGGTCGTCGCGTTAATGGAACTTTTGATGCAAACGTACATGTTGTGGGAGTGCAAGCAAATTGGAAGTTTTAATTAATTAGCCACTATGGAACTTAGTCAATAAAAACGGCGAGTGATATCTCCCTCGCCGTTTTTTATTGACTATTTAATGCTGAAATAATGCTGAAAAGTTTTCCGGATAATTCACCGCCGTTCACTTTTTTATGCGGTTAATTATCAGTAGTTGTCCCTTTGCAAACCTAACTGACGGTTGTTATCAACTGCCAGTTAGATTGAGATAATATAATTATTTGCCGGCGAGATCGTTGTCCTCATCTTCCGCAGAATCGTCATCTTCATTTCCATCCAAATCATCATTTAGCTCGTCATCGTAGGCTTCTGTTTCTTGAACGAGTGCTAAATCTTCATCATCCAGTTCATTTTCCTCTGCCGAGCCAAGCTGCGTAGGATTATCAACATCCTCTTCATCTCCTGATTCACTATCTTCGTCCATATCGCCTTCGTCAATAATAGTGAGGTGCTGATCATTCGCTTGGTCTCCGCCTTGTTCGTGTGGAGAAATTGCACCGTCTTCATGAATTAAGGTTTCGGGTGTTAGATCATCAGCCGTCGGACCCTGTCCTGGCAGTGCAGCTTCAGTTAATCCTGCGTTCCTGGCCTGAGTAAAAACATCATCGCTTTCAATGTCTGGGTCATTTTCCAAATCACCAAAAGTAGGTGGTGGTGGTTCGTCTGAAAAATCCAGCTCGTTTAGCGAGCTTTCTTCATCTCCTGATTCATCTTCCCCTGGTTCATCCTCCAATGGTGTTTCTTCTTGCGGATCTTTGTATTGGTGATTTTTCATAATAAGTGTCTCCTCGTCATTTAAACTGTTGACGACAATGTTTATAAAAAATTCCAAAAATTTATTTTATTTTTTAGAAATATTTTTCAGTAATTTTTCAGCGCAATGAAAAATGTATTTCATTAAAAAAGCTTGGAAAAAATAACGCTAATATTTATTAACATAAAATTTCGATAATTGGAGCCATTCACGCATCGAATTTTATTTGGGTTACAATATTAAAAATGAAGTCTTGCTGGGTGCTGAGTTATTTTCAGAAAGTAATTGGACTGACGTTCGAGATTTTATTGTACTCGAATATAATAAGTTAGCTATATTATATTCAAGTGCCAAAGCGGGCGTTGTAGCGACTGGTGTTATCAAGTTTCGAGTAAGCGTAGGCTGAATTTATCTGTAACCGATTCAATTAAATCTTATGGGGAAATGTGCCACTAAGGCCACGGCGCAGGATTATCATTTACATATTGCGGACCACCCTCAGAAGGTTCAAGTTCACGATGTAATGCATCGCCGCCACCGCGCGCAATCGCGCACATATTTTCGCGCTCTTTGGCAAAATCATGAGTAAATAAACTTGATGTATGCTTCGGGGAGCTAATCACGGCCCACTCGATAAGTTCATCAATTCTTCGTTCAAATTCGCGAGCGAAAATTGCTTGCTCGGTTTCATCTGGTGTCTTGGCCATGAATGCGCTCCCGATATGTTGTGTAAAGTGCGTGTTAGCTGGATGGTTGAATTTTGCAATCGCAGAATTCACAGATGGTATTAAAAAGCCGCAGATAGAATACAGCCTTTAGCTCCAATAAAACTACTCATCAAATATTTGCTAATGCGATCAACGATAGCGATTAACCCACTGTAGCTCTGTGCGTTAACTAACCTTTGCTATACCTTCAGTGAGGGGCATATAGAAGCGAACCTGGATTCCAAGCTTAGGAGTAAGCTTGGATTTTTTACATGGGCAGTACTTTAATAAATATCCCGAACGTAACGTTTATCCATATTCAATTTACGCATATAGTTTGCAGTCTCTGCATCATCAAACTTTCCATATTGCTGCACAATATCGCGCAGGCAGTTATCGACATCCTTGGCCATTTTGCTGGCATCGCCGCAGACATAGAAATGGGCGCCCTCTGCATCTATCCATTGCCAAATTTTTTCACCCTGTTCGCGCATACGATCTTGCACATAAATTTTCTCTTGCTGGTCGCGCGAGAAAGCGAGGCTTAACTCATTGAGCACACCTTGTTGTTGGAATTCGTGTAGTTCGTCACGATAATAAAAGTCAGTGGCAGCGTGTTGTTCGCCAAAGAACAGCCAGTTTTTCCCCGTGTCGCCGCGCGCGCGACGCTCTTGCAAAAACCCACGAAAGGGTGCGACACCAGTGCCAGGGCCGATCATTATGACGGGTAACTTGCCATCCTGAGGCACGCGGAAATATTTGTTGGTTTGAATATAAATAGGAATGTCGACACCGCTCGCACGATCGGCAAGGAAAGTTGAACTAACTCCTTTGCGAATTCTTTTACCATTAAAAAATCGTTCGTAACGCACGGCGGCAACGGTGAGGTGCACCTCGTTTGCAAATTCTTTTGCGCTGGAAGCAATTGAATACAGGCGCGGTTGCATACGTTTTAATACGCTGAGTAATTCATCGCTACTACAGCGAATGGGATATTCGTAAATGATATCGATCAGTTGGCGCCCATACAGCCAGTTTTGCAATTCTTCTTTTTTATCCGCCTGCAATAATTTCTGTAATTCTTTGCTATTGGAGCGACTGGCAATAAATTGCAATGCTTCTGTACTTGGGCGACAAATTTCAAATTTATGTTGTAAGGCTTCGCGCAATGGCAGCGAGTGGGTATCCACAACAACGGGCGCTTCCTGATTTAAATTAAGGGCCATTTCTAATTCGGTAACGAGATCAGTACAGTTTTGTGGCCAAACACCCAGTGCATCGCCAGCTTCGTATTGAATACCAGAATCGCCCAGATCAAAGCCAAATTGCCGCGTGTCTTTAGTGCCGCCAGCATTGAGACGTTTGTTGATAACCAAGCGTGAATGGTAGGGATTGGTTTTGCTGTAGCTGGTCGATTTTAACGTGCTGGATGCGATTACTGAATTGACCGCTGCCGGCTCGTTAGTGAGGGAGGCACGGGCTTTTAAGGTCTCTATTAATTGTGCAAGCCATAGGCTCGCAGGGGCTTCAAAATCAGTATCGCAATCGACGCGTTCTATGAGTGGATTACCACCCAGCTCTTGCAGGCGAGTGAAAAGTTTTTTGCCATGGCCACAGAATTGGTCGTAATTGGAATCGCCCAACGCGAGCAATGCGAAGTCTACATTGGCGAGACTCGGGGCAGACTGGCTGCTGAGTTGATGCCAGAAGTCGCCGCCGCTGTCTGGTGCATCGCCATCGCCAAAGGTGCTGGTTATAAAAATGGCGTGTTTATCCTGTGCCAGTTTTTCCACGCTGTAATCATTCATTGCTTGCAGGTTTACGGCCCAACCTGAATCGCGAAGTTTTGCAGCGACATTTTCTGCCAGGGTCTCTGCGTTACCGGTTTGCGATGCCCAGAGCAAACTGATATGAGCTTTGTTGTTGGCGGGTGTGTCGGTAGCTGCGGAAGCTACATTCAGCGGTAATACGCGGCTGAACATGCCCGCGAGCAAGCCGTTAATGTAGATCAGATTGTTGCTGTCAATAGGCGCGTCTGCGGGCAATGCGGGCACGGCGTTAAGGTGTTTAGCGGTGGCTTGTAAACCGCTGATAAAGCCACTTAGATAACGGCTTTCAGCTATTGAAAGTGCGGGTTTAGTGGTGCTGCTCAGGCCGAGGCTATCGGCAAAATTACTGATCATCGACATGCTGGCTTCTTCATTCGGTGCGGCAAAAATCATGGCTGTTGTTGCTTGTGGGATTTTGCCTGCATCGCTTATAAAAACTTCGACTAGTTTGAGGGTTACGGCACATACCTTAAGCTCAGGCTGTTGCGAAATAGCATCCACCGCATCGCTGGTGACCGCGTTTATGGTGAGATTTTCGCCATAAATGTCATTCCAGTGAAAGGGTGCAAAACAATTTCCCCGAGCAACTCTATCGCTGAGCTGCGCAGGCAAAATAGCGTATCCACGACGCGAGCGCACTTCTACCTTGTCATTATTTTTGATACCTAATTCAAGTGCATCTTCGGGATGAATTTCCACAAATGGGCTTGGGTTAAGCTTATTGAGTGTGGTGATTTTGCCGGTTTTAGTGAGCGTATGCCACTGGTGTTGCAAGCGACCCGTGTTTAGCGCAAAGGGATAATCGCCATCCGGCATTTCTTTAGCATTGACATGAGGGCGTGGAAAAAATGTCGCTTTGCCGGATTCGGTGGCAAATAACAGTTGGGGTTTGTTGCCATCCGCATCGGTTTTCAGGGTTTGGTTAACACCGTTATTGAGGTAACGAATCGGGTTGCGGCTGCTACTTTCTTCATTGGCACAAGGCCATTGAATCGAGGAGTCGCGCAATCGCTCATAGCTAATCCCCCGCAAATCATAGCCAGTTTTGGGGTTATAGCTACATTTGATTTCCTCAAATATTTCTTCAGCAGAGTTATAGCTAAAACTATCTGCATATCCCATTTCGCAAGCGACCCGCGCGATAATTTGCCAGTCGGGCAGGGCTTCACCGGGTGGGCTCACTGCTGCTTGCATTAGCGTTAGATTGCGTTCTGAGTTAATCATCACGCCTTCGGCTTCGGCCCAGAGTGCGCCGGGAAGGAGAATGTCGGCATAGCGATTAGTTTCTGTGTCCAGGAAGGCATCCTGAGCGATAACCAGTTCGGCTGTTTGCAACGCCTCGATTACTACTTTGCGATTGGGTACGCTGGCGACGGGATTGGTGCAAATCACCCAGCAAGCTTTAATCTCACCCGCTGCCATGCGTTCAAACATGTCCACCGTGCCTTTGCCCACTTGGGTGCTAATACTGCCCGGCGCAACACCCCACATATTTTCAATAAATACGCGGTCTGCTTCAGCAAGTAAACTGCGTTGGCCAGGTAAACCCACACCCATATAGCCCATTTCGCGGCCGCCCATAGCGTTGGGCTGACCGGTGAGCGAGAAAGGTCCGCTACCAGTGCGGCAAATTTTGCCCGTGGCGAGGTGCAAATTGCAAATGGCATTGGTGTTCCAGGTGCCGTGCGTACTTTGGTTTAATCCCATGGTCCAACAAGTCATAAATTCGCGAGCTTCGCCAATCATGCGTGCGCTAGCGCGGATGTTCGCTTCTGAAATACCGGTTAATTCAGCGACTTTTTCTGGTGTGTAATCGGCCAAAAATTCTGGCATTGCTGCCCAGCCTTGGGTGAATTGGGCAATGAAAGTCGGATCAGTATGGCCATTCTCCAAGAGTAAGTAGAGCAAGCCGTTCAGTAATGCCAGGTCAGTGCCGGGCTTGATCTGCATAAATAAGTCGGATTTTTCGGCCGTAAGGGTGCGGCGCGGGTCAACCACTATTACTTTTGCGCCCGCCTTAACGCGATCCATCATGCGTAAATAAAGGATGGGATGGCAGTCGGCCATATTCGCCCCTATCACCAGAAATAGATCCGTGTGATCAAAGTCAGTGTAAGAGCCTGGCGGTGCATCTGACCCGAGCGAAAGTTTATAACCTGCTCCAGCGCTCGCCATACATAGACGCGAGTTGGATTCAATATTGTTAGTGCGGACAAACCCTTTGGCGAGCTTATTAACCAGATATTGGGATTCGATGGACATTTGCCCGGATACATAAAACGACAGCGCTTCAGGACCGTGTTGCGTCAAAATTGCTTTTAAGCGTTGGGCTGTGGTGGTAATTGCAACATCCATAGCGGTCTGCACGGATTGCGCGGCGCGCTCGTTGCGTACGAAGGCAGCTTCCATTCGCCCCGAGTTAGCTAGTGCTTGCGCACTGGTTTGGCCTTTGGTACAGAGGCGGCCAAAATTGGCTGGGTGATTTTTGTCGCCGCTGACTTTTACAATCCTGGTGCCGTCAGTTTCTAACAGCATGCCGCAACCGACACCGCAATAAGGGCAAACACTGGCAATTGTTTTGGTGATAATCGTGGAAACCATAAGCTAATCTAACTCCGAGTTAGCGCTGGTTTTGCAAGTGCTATGCCAGCCATTGTATAGAGAGTCAATTTGTTGTCGAGGAGCGAGAAAATAGTATTAATTGGGAGCATTTACCGCTAAGGAATCCGGTAATGCTAAAGATCAAGTGATCTGGAGCTCATGACAATTAGCATTTTGGCATCAGAAGTGTGTTAAGTCGGTGCAATAATGGCAGTTGCGTGCACATAAAGGAGCTTAAGTGGAGCATTTTTTGCGAGTTCAGCGATTTTCTCAGAGCAGGAAATCACCCTAAATGTTTCTAAATGGGGCATGCGTAATTCTTCTTGGCATCCTATTTTTACCTTTATGATTTATATTTCAGTTTTTTTTATTTTATTAAAATAGTTCATCTCTTCTTTTAATCTGCATCGAATTTTGAAGGTAAGTATAAAAATATTGCTTTCGCTATAAACATTTCATTGTGCTATGAACAAAAATAATAATAAAAAAATGAAAATTTATTTTGGCGCATAAGCATATTTTTTTTGCAGATTTTGCCGACACCCGTTGGTTGCATGGTTAAAAATAAGCTGTATTCTCGGAAAGTTTATTTTAAATCCCTTTTTTGACGAAATAAACTTTCCCCCTACGCTAAGCCGTTGAGAAAAATTAGCCTGCAGCAATGCGGTAGTAGGTTAAATGAGGTGTATTGATATGGCTTGATTATTCATGCTTATAAAAAAGGATATACCATGAAAATTTTTAAATTATTATTTCTCTTTTCTACATTTTTTCTACTCAGTATGTATTCCAACGCCGAAACACTTGAGAGCTATGCATTAAAGTGTGATCAAGCCATCGGATTAACAGTGAAAGATTTTGTTTGCGACGAGGGTACTTTAGTCCCAACTGAACATTTAACACCATCCACTGCAACTTACCCTAACGGTACCTGTGATCGTCCCAATGTGTTAAACGGCAAATGCGATAAAGGTAGTCGATTTCAAGTGTTAGCGAATACTCCAAGTGCCTTTGCGGTGGCGCATTGCCGCAAACAAGGTTTAGGCGCGGGGCAATATGGCGATATTGCAGTTATTCAACACAACAAAAATAACGGTGCGACCTGTTTTTATCAAGGTGCGTTAAATGGCAATCACAACGGCAATGTTAAGGCGCCGAAAAACGGAGTGGGAGCTCCCGCGTTTTGGATGACTCCAGGAGAGATTGCGAATAGTAATTTTACCTGCGTGTCTTGCCACGACAATGGTCCTATTATCCGCAACCCTTATTTATCGCAAATCAAAAAGGATGATCCGGTGGGTAAAGATAATAGATTGCCTGGAGCATTGGATACTAACTTTAATAGTGTGCAACCTTACTATTTTGTAGGAGACGATTTCGCGAGTTGGAAAGCCTACACCGTCGAGGTGAGTGGCAATATGTGCCTCGGCTGTCATCGTATAGGGGTTAGCAATAAAGGCACCGGCGGAACCGGGCGTGATTTTGTTTCTCTCGCTACCGGCTCTCCTGCCCAATCTAGCAAAAATGCCAATTCAATAGACTCTCCTTTGTGGATGCTCCCTGGACAAACGGGCACCAATGCAACGCATATTAGCGCTGCAACACAACTTAAAAATTGTGCATTGCGATTTAACGCAGTCAGCCAGCCGAATGGTCCTGACTGTGCTATTAAGCAATTTACGGGGAAAAGAGCGTCAGGTGTTCCTGGAAATTACACCGCAGTATGGGGAAAAAGCACGTCGAATGAAATTCAGGTTTATGCCTGGACTTATCAAGATTACCGCAATAAATACGATCAACTTTGGACATCAGGGTGGCGGTTGTTCAGCTTACAACCTTTCGTCGTGAACGGCGTAGTTCGCTATAACGCTGTCTGGCGTCCCAGTACTCAAGGTGAAATCCAGGTGTATGGCTGGACCTATGCGGACTACCGAGCCAAGTACGACGAGTTGTGGCCCCAAGGTTGGCGTTTGAAAATTCTCCAGCCTTATGTTTTGAATGGAGTCGTGCGTTACACCGCTGTATGGCGCCCCAGCACAGAGTCCGAAGTCCAGGTTTATGGTTGGAGTTACGCGGATTTCCGAGCCAAGTACGATGAGTTGTGGCCGCAAGGTTGGCGCTTGAAAATGATCCAGCCTTACGTGGTTAACGGCGTGGTGTATTACACCGCAGTATGGCGTCCGAGTACCAGCAATGAAGTTCAAGTGTATGGTTGGACATATGCAGATTACCGCGCTAAGTACGACGAGCTTTGGCCGCTTGGTTGGCGCTTAACTTTTTTGCAGCCATACCTTGTCGCAGGTCAAGTGCGTTACACCGCAGTTTGGCGACCAAGCACCAGTAGCGAAATTCAAGTCTATGGTTGGAGCTATGATGACTATCGTGCTAAATACGATGAGCTGTGGAGTCAGGGTTGGCGGTTGAAAATTTTACAAACCTATTAACGTAAAGGTTTATCGAGATAAAGTTATCAAAAATAATTTGAATCTCTCAGTGGAAAAAATGGAGCCCGGGTTAAATCTCGGGCTTTTTATGATATTAAATTTGCCACAAAATTAATCAATTTTTTTGAGGACGATTTCTTGAAAACATATAAATTATCAATAGTTTTTTTTGCATTTATATTCATATCTGTACTCGTCTATTGGTTTTCTGTAAACATGAAAAGTGCCGCACCTGAATTCACGCAAAGCCAGGTATTTGCAAATAGCGTTCATGAATTACCCTCTGCCATTAAACAACCGAAGAGGGCTTCAGCATTGTTTGAGTCAGTGGTGGGGACTAAGCGAGAACACGCAGAAACAAAGCTTGTTGTGGACTCTGCAGAACGATTAGCATGGGCAAGGGATGCAGTACATTCGGGAGATCCAGCGAAGAAGCTTCAGGCGTTACAACTATTAATTAACATTGCGCCCGCAGAAGCTACAGAAATTTTACGCGCTCTGATTCTGCGCCTTAAAACAGATCCTGCGGCAGTCCAATTATTGACTCATGGAATCATGGGAATGGCTAACGCAAAAAATTATTTGTTAGATCGAGATTTGAAATACATATTTGAAACGAGCGATGGTGAATTGAAAAAAAAATCTGCCATGATTCTTGCTGCTCGTGGTGATGAATCATTTGTAAAAAATTATATTGAACTCATTTCCGTCAACTTACAAAATGAAAGTGCCTATGAGCGTGCTAAAACGCTGCGCGAAATGCTTACTCTTGGCAGTATCAGTGTTGTACCTTATGCGTTAAGTAGCCTTACCGACCCTGATGCTCATGTGAAGTTTGATGCATTGACGCTGTTGGCTCAGTTGGGGAACAAAAATAATATTTCGGATGTGGCCGTTTTATTAAAAGATGAAGACCAGTTTGTAAGTCAGCAAGCACAGCAAACAATGGATGTTTTGCGGGAACGAAATGTTGATGAGCAGTCAGCGTTATCTAAAGGATTTGCTCCGTTGGAGAAATATGCTGAAGGCTTTATTCCAGGTGAGGAAGAGGGGGCGGATAAAAATACTGAGGTCAACGAGGAGGGCCACATTGAACAGCCTTATTTAAATGAAGTATGGTCGCCGCTGAACATGCGATAAGAATAGGAAATGCCATACCAATGTAGAAATGGTTTAGGCTAGCTCTGATCCTTTTTCCGGGGGTGTCGCCAAGGTTAACTTGTCCTTCCACCATGCATTGCTAATATTTTGTGCATCAATCCAGCGACTTAATGAGTCCCAATCATTGCGGTCACGTGAGTGGCTTTGTTGTGGGTATTCCACAATACCGCGCCCTTCGCTATAAGCTCGCACGTAATTTTGCGAGTCACGCAAGGTAGTAGGGTAAGGAATATTGAGGCTGAGCAGGAATTTTTCCAGGCGTCCCCAAGCGTTGGTTTGCTGTTTGGCGCGATTGGCTATAACGGCGATAGGTCGACGATGACGGCGCATATTTTGCGTTAATAGTAGCTCACCAATAAAACGTGCACTGGTGCGAATGTCGATATCCGAAGCCATCACTGGAATCAATATTAAGTCATGATCTCTTACCAGGTCATCCAATGCCGGCCCACTTAAACCCGGTGGTGCATCGGTAACTAACCAGCGCGTGGATTTGGGGGCGCGCATTTGATAGCTGCTGGTAGTACGGCTGTGTGGGTCCAGCTTTAAACCGAAGATAGGCGCTAATTCTGGCTCACGGCGTTTTACCCAAAAATTCGATGATCCTTGTGGGTCTGCATCAAGTAAAGCAGTGCCTTCACCGCGCTGTGCTAATAAAGCGGCGAGATTAGTACTAATTGTCGTTTTCCCTGCTCCGCCTTTGCCATTAATCACTAGTATGCGGCACGCGCTAAGAGCCTGGATAGAAACCAGGGGCTCTGACGATTTGGTACTGATAAGTTTTGTTTTTTCCATTTTTTTCTCGCTAGCTTTTTGATACGGCAACACTTAGTTATTTAATTATGTACAGATTGCCTAAAATTGCAGCATAGTTGCAATTCCTTAGGGTGGCAAAGAACATCTGGCACATCAATCATTTTCAAATATGGATTTGTATTCTGTGACGCTGTTACTAAAAATCCACAGTTAAAAGGTCCATCCCAGCTGCAAAGCACCGCCTTTGATGTCGTTACCCTGTGAATAAGCAATTTCTGCAACAAAGCGGCGCCATTGATAGCCGATACCACCAGATGCCACGTCTCCGTGGTAATCAGTTAGGTCTCGTTTGTAGCCCAAGCGTAAAGCAAAATTCTTAAGCACCTGATATTCAGCACCCAGGCTTATATCTTGATTGGGAGCTTCAGTCGCCATGGGAGTGGACTGCTGTAAATCGTAATCAATGCCAATGCTAAAGGTTTTATTGACATAGCCCAAGCCCATGCGCGAACGCGGGTGGAGCTTTACTATTAAATCCGGACCGGCAAGCCCAGTTATAGGGTCGGCGGCTTGTTTGGTAGAGAAGTCCTTTGCGAAGGTGTCTTTTATGGCAAAGCTAAGGCGATAATTTTCGCGAAATATAGCTGCAATTCCAAAGTCAGCGTTAAATGCCATGTGCGTGCTTTTAGTTTCGGAAAATTGGTCGATGTCCGTGCCTGCGCCGTTATTGAAATTAGCATTATCGCGGTAGGCGTCAACGCGCATCATTTTGGGGGTGACTCCAAAAGAGATAGCTTGTCCCCAAAACGTAAATTCTTTCGCGAGCGCTAAGCCCCATTCGCTAATCGCCAGGGCGCTTACATCGGCAGATGAATTTAACAACACCGTCGGATCGGTGAGTTGGCCATTGGCGTCGATCAGGTTTGGATGTGCGGCCACCACATCGGCAGCGTTTGCACCAGCGGCAATTTCGTCCATCATGCCGATATACTCATCGAGCAGCGCGAAATCTTCTGGAGTTACATTTGCGGTACCGCCCGCAATAGCCCTCACGCCTAAATAAAATGCACCGCCTTCGTGGTCACCGGGTTCGCTAACGGATAAACCAACAAATGCGTCGAGGTTTAAATTTTTGTTGGCTATATCACCCAGTACCGAGCGTATATCGCGAGAGCTATCGGCGACTTGGCCCGCGCTAATAGCATCTCTTTGCGCATTGAAAGCATTGATGGCTTCGCTGAGTGCAGTGTCTAAATTGTCGTCGGTGGCGGAAATGGCGGCATCTACGGTATCGGCTGCTCGTGCGACTATGGTTGGAAAGTAGATGCGGCCATCACGGTTTTTATCTTCATCGCCTTCATGAAAAGCAAGCAGCGCTGGATTGTAATAAGCTGCTTGACTAGTGTTGCCTACAGCAATAACGGTTCCCCCCATAGCCAAGCCACGGGCGTCGTTAATGCCATAATCCATCGCTTTGACGCTGGGGGTGAAAATTGCAAAAAGGCCGACACCAATAATGAGTAGTGGACCATGGGTAATAAAGCGTTGTGTTAACTTCATGGTAGTCCTGCAGAGAAAGGTTATTTTTAGAGTTTAGGCCAAGTTAATGTATTTGCATTCTTATTAGAGTTCTTCGTTTTACCTAAAACTGTGTTTCTAAAGAGTGATTGGGTTGGCAATTTTACTGGTTCCGCTGCGGGCTCTGCGGTAAAGTGCAAACATTATTATTGGTTAGTTTGCTATGGGTTTTATTTGTGCCCAATGACAGCGAAAATGCATTCTTATTTATTCATCGCGAGATTTTCAAATTCTATGTTTTTATTGTGTATTCGTTTGTGGGTTGTTGCATTGCTTTCCGTGGCTATTGTACCAGCGGCCACCAGCGCGCCAGGCGCTGAAGATAAGTCGATAGTCGCGGTAAAAAATGTGCGTGTTTGGCGCGGTGCGCAATATACGCGATTGGTGTTGGATTTGAATGCTCCGGTGCAACATAATTTAGCGCTTGCCGAGAATCCGTCACGCATTTTACTCAATATTCCGCGCACCGCCCTCGATACTAAACTTGAAGCTTCACTCGCGGCAATAGTACTCACTGGAACACCCGTCGATATTATTCGTGCTTCTGTAGTGAATCAAAAAGATCTGCATTTAGAGTTGATGTTAAATAAATCTGTAACACCTAAAAGCTTTTTTCTAAAAAAACACGATGGTGCCGATGATCGCCTGGTTATTGATTTGTATGATGTGTCAGAAACTGTATCGCTCGTTAGTGCGACCACTACAGCAACAAAATTAACAACAGAATTGGTGGATTCTCCTGAGAAGGAATTGGAAGAGCCGGCAAATATAGAAGATTTAATTAAAGTCATTGCGGCTGAGCCAAAGGTGAATGACCCCACGAAAATTGAAACTAAAATTAATGCAAATGAATTGAGTAAAGAAGAGAAAAATAAAACGAAATTTAATGAAATAAAAACCATAGAAGCAAAAGCAATTGAAACACGAGCGATTGAATCCAAAATTAATGTAGATCTCGGTGGCAAGCGCGAAATTTTAATTGCAGTAGACGCTGGTCACGGCGGTGAAGATTCTGGTGCGCTTGGTCCAAAAGGACTGCGCGAAAAAGATGTTACGCTCGCGATTGCGAAAGAATTGGTCAGTATTATTAAATCTAAGCCGGGGTTCAGTGCGCAGCTTACACGTTCCAGCGATTTTTTTATTCCACTGCAAAAACGCCGCAAAATTGCCCGCGATATGAAAGCAGATTTATTTGTTTCTATTCATGCTGATGCATTTACGAATCCTGCGGCAAAAGGGGCTTCGGTATTTGCCTTGTCGCGTAGAGGTGCTACGAGTGAAGCCGCAAGATTTCTCGCGCAGCGGGAAAATGAATCAGATTTATTTGGTGGCGTAGGAGGTGTAAGTTTAGATGATAAAGATGCAGTGCTTGCCGGAGTACTGGTCGATTTGTCGATGACCGCCACGGTAAACTCAAGCTTGCAAGTGGGAGATAGCGTGCTTGACTCCATTGCAGACATTGCACCCTTGCACGCGCGCCATGTAGAGCAAGCAGGTTTTATGGTCTTGAAATCGCCGGATGTGCCTTCGATTTTAGTGGAAACCGGTTTTATTTCTAATAAGGAAGAAGCTCGCAAATTAGCTTTGCCGGCCTATCGTGCACAAATGGCCCAAGCAGTATTTAAAGGCGTGCATCAGTATTTTTTGCAAAACCCGCCTGCCGGTACTTATTTGGCAGCGCTTCAGTTTGGCGATAAAGCGGAAGCTATGGAACGCCAGCATAGAGTTGTGCCTGGCGATACCTTGACTCATATTGCCTCGCGCTACAATGTGAATGTCGAACAACTATTAAAATATAATGGCTTGAATTCCCCTGCAGTAAAAGTTGGTCAGACTATTAAAATCCCGGAATCTTAATTTAATAATGCCGCACCACCTCGGGCTTTAATAACCCCGGTTATTAATCATTAAAACTACTTCGTAAATTGTAAAAAATATTATGGAAATTGTTTCTTTAAAAAGAATTAAATTGCTCAGCCCTCGTCTTGCTAATCAAATAGCGGCGGGTGAAGTTGTCGAGCGACCCTCGTCCGTTATTAAAGAATTGTTGGAAAACAGTTTGGATGCCGGTGCAACGCGTTTGGATATTGATCTTGAAGATGGCGGCATAAAGCTAATGCGAGTGCGCGACAACGGCGGCGGCATTGAGAAAGATGATTTGCCGTTAGCGCTGAGTCGCCACGCCACGAGCAAAATTTATGAACTTGATGACCTCGAAGCCGTAGCAACCTTAGGCTTTCGCGGTGAAGCATTGGCTAGTATCAGTTCTGTTGCGCGTTTAACTTTGCTGAGCAGCACTAATGAAGAAAGCGCCGGCTGGCAAGTGGTGGTTGAAGGTCGTGATATGGATGCTGAAGTATCTCCGGCGCCCCATCCGCGCGGAACTACGGTTGAAGTACGCGATTTATTTTTCAATACTCCCGCCCGCCGAAAATTTTTACGCACGGAGAAAACCGAATACACACATCTTGAAGATGTCATAAAACGTTTGGCCTTATCGCGTTTTGATGTGGCTTTTAATGTGCGTCACAATGGCCGCGCAATTTATGCATGGCGCGCCGGTGATTCACAATTAGAACAGGAAAGACGTGTTGCGCAAGTGTGCGGCCCCGCATTTATGGAAAATGCGATATTTATTGATATAGAGCGCAGTTCTTTGCGGTTGTGGGGCTGGGTGGCACTGCCTGCATTTTCGCGTAGTCAGGCGGACTTGCAGCATTTCTACGTCAATGGCCGGTCCATTCGCGATAAAATAGTCAGTCATGCGGTCCGCCAGGCGTTTCAAGATGTTTTACATCACGGTCGCCATCCGGCATTTGTTTTATATTTAGAAGTAGATCCTTCCAGTGTGGATGTTAATGTCCATCCCACTAAACATGAGGTACGTTTTCGCGATAATCGTAGTGTGCATGATTTTATTTATTCAAGCTTGCATCATGCGTTAGCAAAAGTTCGACCCGAAGATTCGCTAGAAAAAAATCTCAACGACAATGAGAGTTTTTTAACAGCTACGACTCCTGTGCAAGGTCTTGCGGTGGGTGAGTTTGGCGGACAAGAAAATTTAAGCCTGCGCGCGTCACCTGCCAGCAATACTTTTAGCAGTTCACAATCCTATTCGGTTAATCAACAATTTCAAAATAATTATCCCCGCTCCGATGCTCGCCATGTGAGTGAGCAGTTAAAAACCTACGGTGAATTAATGCAGGTTTCTGCATCAACACCAAATGCATCAATGCCCAATAGCGGCGATGAAAATATTCCCCCGCTTGGATATGCCATTGCTCAACTTAAAGGCATTTATATTCTTGCCGAAAATGCCCAAGGTTTAATTTTGGTGGATATGCATGCCGCCCATGAGCGCATTACTTACGAACGCATGAAAGAATCCTTTGCCAATGGCGGCATTCAAACTCAACCTTTGTTAGTGCCGGAAAGTATTGCCATCAGTCAGAAAGAAGCTGACTGTGCGGAGCAGCATCAGGAAACATTTAAAAATCTTGGGTTTGAATTGCAGCGTGCGGGACCGGAAACATTATTAATTCGTCAAGTGCCCGTGGTCTTAAATCGCGGTAAAGTTGAGCAATTAGTGCGGGATGTTTTAGCCGATTTGATTGAGCATGGCAGTAGCGAAAGGATACAACATCATATTAACGAAATTCTTAGCACTATGGCCTGTCATGCTTCCGTGCGCGCTAATCGCAAGCTTACCATTCCAGAAATGAACGCATTGTTGCGAGACATGGAAGCCACTGAACGCAGTGGTCAGTGTAATCATGGTCGGCCGACCTGGTTGCTGCAATCATTGGATGAATTGGACAAAATGTTTATGCGCGGACAGTAGGTTTATTTTTTTATAGCATAGATCCGGGTAAGTACTGACAAGAATTTCAGGCGAGCTATCTGACTACTGGGACGGGTTGGGTAGCATCGGACTCATTTTTACCAGCTGGTAAATTTGGTTCAGTGGGATCAAAAAAATACTGCACATAATCCTGAGGAAGTTTTTTTAAGAGCGGGTTTTCCAAGCGAAACAATTTCCGTTGATCTAATTTGGCAAAATTAATGCTGGGTTGATAGTATTGACGCCAAAGCTTTTTAAAAGAGCCATCTTGGTAAGCTAATTTTAACCCTGCCTCTATGCGCTTTTTCGCAAGCTTACTTTTACTATTAAGGTAAAAAAAACGGGGTAAGGGATAATACAAAATAAAACTTTCATCATAATAGAGTTTAAGTATATCTTTGAACACTTCGTATTCCGGCATGATTTCATTGGCGCCGCGACAAAATAGATCTGCGCGTCCAGCTGTAGTCATTTTAAACATGCTTGCGTAATTTTCGATCTCCAAAACCTTGAAGCCGTTATGGCGCAATATTGAGGTGTCTGCCCAACCAATTCCCTGAATAATAGTGTAGTGACGCAATTCAGCCAGCGTTTGTACTTTGCTAATTTTTTCTTTAACTGCTGGATTAATAAAGCACACGCGATAACCTACAATGCCACCATCCACGGGAAAGTTAATGTAGGTGAGCTTGCTTGATTTGGTACTTGCTTCGTCATAGCTTCGCTCCATAATTAAATTCGGATATTGATTGGCTGCCAGCGCATACAAAGTACGTTCAGTATCGAGTATGCCAAGTTGTTGCATCCGATAATCACCGTAGTCAGGTCGAGTTTTTTCTAACGCAAGGGTAATTAGTGCAGTGTAATATTCAAAATATTTGTTAGGAAAGCCTTCCTCACCGCGATGAGAAATGATGAATTCGGCCTGGGTCCCCAGGGAAAGCAATGTCCAAAAAATGGCGAGTGTGAATAAAAGGTATTTGTTCATTTTTAACTCAAGTGATGATGCTAGCTCTAAAAAACATGCAGAATATATTGAACCTTCAAATCCAATCTAAATGGCTTAGCGCTTACTAAAAAATGAAATATTGGCGGTACTAAAAAGTGAATTACCAAGTGTCGATTTATTAACTCTAGTTGAGATTATTCTTAAGTCCATGGATAGGCTATGGCGCTGACTATTTTCGAAATTCTGTTCGTTGTATAGTGCCGCGCCTGCTCCTTGAGAGAAGCCATGAAACATCATAAGCATGGTTTTGATTTTAGCTCGCGATGCTGTGCGAGTTTGGAGATTGTCAAAGAGGTTGTGCAGCACCCGTTGCTGATATTTATTGTTAACCAGAGGTTGTTATGCATCTTGAGCGCCTGCCCGTTATATTTTTAATGGGCCCCACAGCGTCCGGTAAAACTGACTTGGCAATTGCATTGCGCCAACACCTGGCAGTAGAAATAATCAGTGTGGATTCCGCTCTTGTGTATCGCGGTATGAATATTGGTACTGCCAAACCTACTGCCGAAGAGTTGATTGCCGCACCTCATAAGTTAATTGATATTCGTGATCCTGCGGAACCCTATTCCGCCGCAGATTTTTGCATTGATGCTGAACGGGAAATTGCTGCGATACACGCGCAGGGTAAAATCCCGTTATTGGTTGGCGGTACCATGTTGTATTTCAAAGCCTTGCTTGATGGTTTAGCAGACATGCCTGAAGCAGATGTTGCCGTGCGTGCACAAATCGAACTTGATGCGATTAACTTTGGTTGGCCTTATGTTCATCAACAATTGCTAGCTGTCGATCCAGAAATTGCGGCAGAAATTCATCCTAATCACTCACAGCGGTTGAGTCGTGCATTAGAGGTTTTTAGGGTCAGTGGTAAAACCATGAGTCAATTGCGTCGCGAACAAAATCTGCATAAGCCGCCACTTTTTTGTACGCGATTTCGGGTGTTGCAAATTGCGATTGCGCCGCGTGATCGATCGCTGCTGCACAAGCGGATAGAGTTGCGATTCCACAAGATGGTAAATTCAGGATTGTTAGATGAAGTTCAGGCCTTGTATTCACGTGCTGATTTGCACGTAGACTTGCCTGCCATTCGTGCTGTGGGTTATCGCCAGGTGTGGGATTATCTCGCGGGAAATTTAACGCACGATGAAATGATTGAGCGAGGTATAATTGCCACGCGCCAACTTGCCAAACGACAACTTACATGGCTTAAGGGTTGGCAAAATTATCCTAACACTCCATTTAATTGGCTCTATACTGAGCAGGATGATGGAAAATCACTATCTAAAGAAGAAATTGTGCACTGCGCCTTGAATTTTATAGAGGCAGCAGCCATATAATGCCTACGTGAAAACCCAAAATTGGTTTCATACTTTTACTCATCCTATTTTGTTTTGTATTTGTAAGATACGGTGTGTAATTTTCGTGTAGTCCATAATTAATAATCCCTAGGAGAATAAACATGTCAAAAGGGCATAGCTTACAAGACCCTTACCTGAACGTTCTAAGAAAAGAACGTGTCCCTGTATCCATATACCTGGTGAATGGTATTAAGTTACAAGGTCAGGTTGAATCATTTGATCAATTCGTTGTGCTGTTGAAAAACACCGTTAGCCAAATGGTGTATAAGCATGCTATTTCCACTGTTGTACCTTCTCGTGCTGTGCGTGTTCCGTTGCTGAACGAAGCTGGTGTGTTTGAAGGTGAGGAAGATGACGAGCAAGCCGAATAATTATTTTTGGTGAAGTTCCTCGTATTTCTGTGACAATCCCTCGAGGTCGCTAATTGTTTTTTGATCGCCCCCCCTCAGGTGAGCTAGCGGTGCTAGTTCACTTGAACTTATCTCACGGCCAAGAGCCGGAAGACCCGCGTGAGTTTGAAGAGCTAGTACTTTCTGCTGGAGGCGATCCTGTTGCTTTCATTACCGGCAAAAGTGTTTCCCCTAAAGCAAAATTCTTTATTGGCACGGGTAAGTTGGAGGAGTTGCAGCAAGTTGTGGCTGAAAATGAGGCCCAGCTGGTCATTTTTAATCACACGCTAACTCCGAGCCAGGAGCGTAATCTCGAAAAAGAACTGCAATGCCGTGTGCTTGATCGCACTGGTTTGATTCTCGATATTTTTGCGCAGCGTGCGCGGACCCATGAAGGCAAGTTGCAGGTTGAGCTTGCGCAATTGCGTCATATGTCCACGCGCCTGGTGCGGGGTTGGACGCATTTAGAACGCCAAAAAGGCGGCATAGGTTTACGCGGCCCAGGTGAAACCCAGCTTGAAACTGACCGTCGGTTATTGCGTGGCCGCATCACCTTAATTGAGCAGCGTCTTGAAAAAGTGCGCTCACAACGTGAACAAGGCAGGCGTTCGCGGTTGCGCGCGGCAATCCCCACGGTGTCATTGGTCGGTTATACCAACGCTGGGAAATCCACGCTGTTCAATCGTATTACCGGCGCAGATGTTTACGTTGAAAACCAACTTTTTGCCACACTTGATCCGACTATGCGTCGCATTGAGTTGGCTGATATTGGCGGTGTAGTGCTTGCCGATACCGTGGGTTTTATCAGCCATTTACCCCATAAATTAGTTGAAGCATTTCGCGCGACTTTAGAGGAAGCAAGTAATTCGACTCTATTATTGCATGTGATTGACGCACCGGCCGAAGCTCGATTGCATAACATTGAGCAAGTGGAGCTAGTGCTCAAAGAAATTGGTGCGGCGGAATTGCCGCAGCTCAAGGTGTATAACAAAATTGATTTGATCGGGGTGGCGCCAAGAATCGACCGCGATGAGTTTGGTAAGCCTATTGCTGTATGGTTGTCTGCACAAACCGGTGACGGTAAAGATTTATTGGAAGCGGCCATCTCCGAAATACTGGGTGAGGAAATGGTATTCGGGCATTTATTGCTGAGCCCGCAGCAAGGTAAATTACGCGCAGCGCTCTACCAACAACAAGCAATTGGCGAAGAGCATTATCGCGATGACGGCGTGTGTGATTTACAGTTGCGCATCCCTAAAAGTGATTTGTTGCGTATATTAAGCGCGCAAGCGATAAGTTTTGAAAATTTAGTCTGGGCGGATTGAAAAGC
>JAZKFX010000060.1:0-43115 GCA_040386215.1 Pseudomonadota bacterium | reverse complement strand
ACAGCACTCATAATGCTGGGGTCGGCGGTTCAAGTCCGCCTCTAGCTACCATATTTAAGAAGGCCTACGGGAGAAATCCGGTAGGCTTTTTTTATGGTCAGTTATAAAGTATGGGAAGCGCCCTGCCCGATCCAGCGTCCCAGATTGAAATATCCCTGCGAATCAATTCCGAATAGCGGAATAAAAATGGACGCTACGCTCCCACTGCCCACCCACCCAAACCATCAAACTCAATATATCCCGGACGAGACTTTTGAAAGCCTGGGATGCGCCGTCGATAAGAACAATTTTGCACCCAGACGATTTCTCTATCTCAAAAATACCTAAACCTGACGCGTTCAATTAAATAGTGTATCGAGCAGACGACGTAACTCAGCTACCTGCTCTTCAATGACCATTCCGTAATGAAAACGTATATGGGTGTCCGGACTGGCGCCGTTCGAATCCAGCATGGTTTGTGTAGCACACAAAGCTTGCAGCTTGTCGATGCGTAAATAGATATCATCTTCCAATGAATAATCATTAATAAAACTCAAATTTAATACGGGATTGCTTTCCTTTTTCATAGGGTTCTCCTGGTTAGTATTGATCACCGAGCCATCTCGGCAATTTTAAAAAAATAATCACACTTGTAAAAAAAGCCCCAGATACTCGATGCAAAAACTGCAAACAAGAAACAATAAGATTCCCGATAAGTAATGCTTGTTAGTCATGGTTAAAATCTCCACGAGAAAAAACAGTTTTGCCAGATTCCAAATCTTTGACGAAGCGAACAATATTGATAAAACGCTGACGGCCAATTTTTACGTGCGGAATAGCATCAGTTTCGACCCAACCGCGAACGGTATCTTTGGTAACGCCAAGGAATTGCGCGAATTGCTCTTGAGAGCTGACAGGAGGCAATACAGATAAGTTAATAGGCGTGTTTTGATCGAGCATTATGCAGCCGCCTTAACATCACCAACTTGCTGTAAAAAAGTTTTGAATTTTTTAAATTCAGCTTGAGGAGATTTACACAAGGCTTGCACTAACAACTTTTTGAAAAGAAACGAAGACGCATGAGCTCTTGCAGCGCGGGACCATAAGGTTAAGAAAATGGATTCGAGTGAGGCAGTAAAAAGACCCCATGGCAAATATCCAAAACTCCATTGTGTAGAATCAGATGCCGCTAAATATACTTGCGGAATATCCATAATATTTCCCCTTATGGTTTTGGCTCAGAGCAGCTTGGCTTTTAAACCTTGGTGAGCCACAATAAACCACGTAACTTACTGCGCGCACTAATTATTAGTGATTTAAGTAAATAATACAAATTAAAGTATTTAATGAAAATGAACGTAATAGATAGAGTAAAGTTATTGAAAACGCTGGAAGGCATTAGCTACGTTGAGCTATGCGAAAAAACAGGGATTGAAAAAAAGCGGTTCGAAAACGTAATAAACGAAAAAGCAAAAATCAGGCATGAAGAAATTGAAGCCATAGGCAAAGCATGGCCTGAATATCGGCTTTGGATTGCATATGGAGATGAAATACCAGAAGCAGGACAAATAAGCCCAATGACAAAAAAACCTAAGTAACTTAGGGAAACCAGGGCGATATGATAGTTGCTACCTCAGCGGATCAACTCCGCGAACCGCAAATTAAAAGTTGACGCTATTCTCTAACACCCATTCAACCAAACCATCGAACACAATTTTTTCCTTATCGGGATCTTTAAAAGCGTGGGTTGCTTCGTCAATAAGAACAATTTTGCAGTTAGTTGCTTTGATGAAATGGGTTGTTGATATTTTGAAGTCGACTTTTTCGTCAGCCGTACCGTGAAATACAATAGTTGGGATTCGCAAGTGCTGAATAAAGTCATAAGGCTTTATAAAACTTAATTCATGGAAAAATTGACTGGAGACAACAAAACCATTTTCCAAAATTGCAGATCCATTTAAAAAAATATTATTGATAATTGCTGGGTTGAAATAGGGGTTGTTATTTTCCGATTTTGCAAGCAACACGGTATTGTACAAATCGACCACAGGATTTAGAAATGCGATGGAGACTATAGTGTTCTTCTGCGCAATCGCATTCGCTAAAATTGCGATGCACGCTGAAAAACTCGACGCTATTAACTGAACATATTTGTATCCATCTTCCTGAAGTGTTTTTATAACAGCCTGCAGGTCGTTTATAGCTCCACTAATGCTAAATTCCTGCGTCGAAAAGTTACTTTCCCCATGACCTCTAAAATCGAAATTAAGGGTGTTAAATCCTGCGTTGTTTAAAGCATTTGCAAGTCGATCATAACGACCATTTTCAGTGTGGTTTGAAAATATCCCATGAAGCATTAACACCATCTGGTCGGGCTTAGCGTTTATACCTTGCCGGTAAACGTAGTTAATTTTATGCCCATCAAAGGTTTTAATGGATCGCTTCATTTTGCATTGAACCAGACGTCAGATAAATTACGAATCCACAGACGTGTGAAAGGACTGGGAAATAAGGTATTTATTTAAATAATGCATCAAGCAGACGACGCAACTCAGCCACTTGCTCTTCAATGACCATGCCGTAATGAAAACGTACGTCCGTGTCCGGGATAACGCCATTCGAATCCAGCATAGTTTGAGTGGAACACAACGCTTGCAGTTTTTCTATGCGCAAATAAATATCGTCTTCCAACGAGTAGTTATTTAAAAAATTCAAATTTAATACGGGGTTGCTTTCCTTTTTCATATGATTCTCCTGTGTAATATTGATCACCGACCTAACTCGGCAATTTTAAAAACATCGTCATCTAAAAATTAAATTAATAACACACCTTTGAAATTATTGTGCAGCATAAAAAGTGCGTTTGATTGCATAATATATGCAAGGCATGCCGCGCGCAACGATTTTTTAGGGCAAACTTCATAAGACTTTATTAAACTGCTGCTTTGCAATTGATGACGCGACATGTTCAACATTGGAGTCAGTAATATGGTTTGGCTTAGCGACCAAAGTGAACAACTGAACTTACCTTGTCGGGATCGCAGACTGAATATCCGCAAGCAACATTCATTTTGCGATTCAATATTTTTACTGCATTTATTGGGAGAAGTAAACAGGATAAGTTAGAAACAGGAAGTGCAATGCATTGACCGCCGTATGCGCAAAAATAGCGGTTTCCGTTTTACCAGTACGTTGAAAACTCCAGGCATAGGCACTACCCGCAAATGCAAAAAGCGCATAGAACTTCCACGCGGCAATATGAGAAGGTGCAGAATGTACAGCAGCAAAAAGAACCCCCACCACGGGTACAATCCAGATTACCTTGCCAAATTTATTCTGTAATGGCTGCTGCAAAAATCCACGAAAAAATGCCTCTTCCGGAATCACACTCAGTATCATATTGCTCAAAATAAAGAATGGTGTCCACCAAACCCATTTGACATCAAAAGGAACACCTAAAAGAACAGCCAATGCTATTACCACTCCCGCTGATATTAACCAGTTTTCAAATCGAATGAAATTTTTCCAAAGCTCATGATAGCCATTACATCGCTGCGCAATCAGCGCAAATGCTAATAAACCAGCAATAGGTTTAGCCAAACTGCTCTCAAGACCCACGGGGTGACTTGACATGCCAAGTGGAAGTGCTTCGATCAAAACAACTTTCGGGAATCCAGGTAACAATCGCATTCCCATAATTAGTAAATACACGGCCAGTGGCCAAAAAATCCACGGGCGGATATGCGGCAATTTATTTAGCCCCCAAAAAAGCAGTAGCGCTAAGCCAACCCATAGAATACTTATTGGAAGTAAAACCTGCGCATATAATCCAACGCACATACCTAAACACAGGAACCACAACCAAAGTGGCTGTCCTTTTATTTGGGATGACGACCATACCGCAATAAAGGCAAAAAATATGAGCAGCAAACTGGAAATAGTGAGTAGCAAAGCTCTCTCCCTAAATATTGGTTATTCAACCCGCGAATTATAAATCATGCAAGACCACTTCATTATGATCTTAAGTCGATAAAAATTTTAACCTATCAGTCAGCTCGCTATAAATCTGAATACAGCAACTAGTACACTTGAAAGGAGAGTTTCAATACTGTGGCTAATTTTTCTTAACGCTCTATTTCACCCCATCCACTGCCAATGCGCCGATAATTTCGCTTATACCAAGACTCGTTTTAGCTCGCTGTTTTTCACCCAGGATCTTAGCTATATTTTCCTGGCTGAGGTAATCAATGATAATAATGTCTGCGCCTACTTCGTAGCAATAATCCTTAAACTCATCATTGTTATGCTTTTGTTCAATGAGTAAAACAAAATTCTTTTTTATCAATCCAATGCTGCGTAAGTGGTCGGCCGCTCGTTTACCATCGAATCTATTTGAAATCATATCAATGACATAATGTGATTCTTGATTGGCGCCAGGCTGTGACATAAATTTCTCATAGTCGATTATTTCAACAGCTTGCTTGTAATAATTGATAGCACGGATGACTTTCGTTGTTCCTACCATAGTTATAGTGTTATCGGTTAGGCCACTTTTGAATCGCGCCAATCTACTGCCAATGCTTTCATCTTGCTCACAGGTCAACAATCCACAGTCGACATGCGATTCGAATTTCCCGGACATGTTGCAAATATAATATTGCGCCTTAACAGAAGACGTTAAATAGCGTAGATATTTAATGGTCTTTTTATTAAATCTTGTGGTTGGCGGAAACTCTTCAGTTTCAATGCCGCTAACAGTGGCATGCTGAAAGTAGGTGTTGATAAGATTGCAGTCTTCATCGGTCAAGGCACAGTGATCAGACTTGATTACAACTTCTATCTTGGCGATTCCCTCTTTAATGGTATCAACCATTAAGCGAATTGTCGTTTTTCTCGGAGCGCCACTAATAAAGTTAGACTCCATAACTTCAAAAAGCAGGGACAGCAACTTAATGATTAACTTTATATCGACTAATACAATCGTTTTTTCTACGTTCAACGCGGGGTCGTGCATTAAGCAGTATTCAAAAGACGATCTTTTATTGACGCTGAAGAAATTTGCATACTCATTCAGCAAACGCGAGTAATCTCCAAGCGTCACTTTTTCGAAAAAACATTGCAATGACGCATTAGTCTCATCGAGAATCAAACGCGTATGCTCAAATTGCGTAAGGACAATTAGCAGTGATTTATTTAGCATTCCATGCTGAATCGGCCGGTCGGTAATGGACTGTAGCGCAACCAGCGCTTCGGTAATGTGCGGCGTTGAATTATTGATCAGGGCATCGAGATAGTTTGTTCTTTCATTTCTATCTAGAACTAATTCACCGTTAGCTTTTACGATCTCATTTAAATGTCGCTCCTGCTGTGTCACTTTTTCCTTAAACGAGCTTGCAATTTCGATAAGGGATTTATTGAGAATCCCAATTTCATCGGACACATTTTTAATTGGACCGACATGATAGTTCCCACCGGCGATTTTTAATGCCTGCGCTGAAAGCGCTAAAATGGGTTGGACCAAATGCCGATTCAAGAAAATAACCGAGAGTATAATCGCGAGTATCACCAACCCAATAAAAATAATCATTGAGCTGGTAAAATATTCTTTAGCTTCATTTCTTTGTGTTTCATTAAAATATATTTTGCATGTTTCTGGCCTGATGGCGTTCCTATCCCTTAAGGGCAGGTTGACTGATCCAGACATTACATTAAAGTTCGAAGGATATTTAAATATAATGTCACTCTTCTCACTAAGAATGACAATTCCGAATATCAAGCCTTCGTCTATTGTATTTTTAATGACTTGAATTAGATTTTCTTCTTCCTCTGTGTAAAGATAATTAATCACTGACAGCATGATTACGTTTTCCACTGCAGAAACCGTTGCTCTATTATAGCTATCAATATTTTTTAACTGCTTCAGGTAGATAAAGACAAAGCCTGAAACAAGAAAAGAAGTGATTACAACAATAAAGATTGTTATTTTTGTCGTTATTGAAAAGTTACGCCAGCTAATCATTGTCATTCGTCCCTTTTAAATTTGAGCGCCAATGTGCTCAACTTGATATCGTTCGAAAAAATACGATTCCTTTATCAAACCAAAAATTTGTGACGACTTTTTAAATCTGAACAGGATAAGCAATGACGACTACGCGATGCATTGAAGCAAAGGGTGGCCTAAAAGTTTTGCACTATGACCAAGGTCCTGGTCGCACAAATGCACAATTGCCAAGGCTTGTTTTGATGTTCGCAGCATTCTATTTTGAATTGATAAATCTTGCAATAATAACGCAAGTGAATAATTATTTGCGCTCAGATTAGGGGAGTTTTACTACGACAATAAGGTGTTGTTATTGAAACTTCACTGCTGTTGCAATAATATTGCAAGCGAAAGCATTGCTATTAATACAGGCACAAGCACCTTTCTCTTCACACAAATCTTGACGGGGCGGTGAATTGTCTTTCGCCACAATAACCAAGGTACATTTTAATAATTTATAACAACCTGAATGGTAAATATGACAAAAACAAGTCAAGAACTGATTCAAACACCTGACAAAAAAGGTGTGCCTGGGTTTAGCCAAAGATTAAATATACTATTCGATAAGGCTGGTGCGCCTATCGAAACGAGACTTACCTGGGGTAGTAAGCGTTGGCAGGTAGCGCCTAATACAGTTAGAAATTGGATTCGTCTGGACATCCCTCCCCAAAGCTTTGCAACCCTTGAAAATATTGTCTCGGACTTGCTTAACCAAACGATAAATAAAACCGATAAATCAAGTGTTATTGGCTGGCTGTATGCGGGCGGCAAAAACCCTTTTGATAAAAAAGAAGAAGTATTTGTTAGCGATCAGCAGCCCATAAATCACATGCTGCAATTTCAAATATATAACGCTTTATTTAAAGCATGCCAGGACAAAGGAATTGATCTAAATAATGCAGATCCCGAAAAGGTATATCAAATAATTTTGGCTATATATCTGCATTTGGAAACGCAGCGCGAGAGTGGGCTAAGCATTAATATCATTGATGCAATGCCCATCTTTGCTAATCTTATAAAAGCCTTGTAGCTCACATTTAAATATCGGTAATGCTAGTACTCAGCAGAACTCCGGTTATGGAGCTTTAATAACTTCGCGCACATAGTTCCAAACATAAAACGTTTAGCAAGTGGAACACATTCCGGACACAATTCCGGATCGGCTGTATCGTTGAAAATGTTCGGTGTAAATAATATTTGCGGTGCGCTGATGTTTGTCAAAAACATTGTTGAGGTAGCGACGGGCAGGTTGACTCTCCTCTCCGTCAGCATAGGAGGGTGTAGCCAATAAACCGAACAATAAGATGACGCCAAGAGTTATTAAATTTTCATGTTTTATTTTTCCGTTATTAGTATGAAGTCAATTCGCGAGAAGTTGTTTTATATTAGCCACATCGGTGATGTCAATTTTGTTATAGATTCATCAACAATAAAAAAGGGAGTCACTTTCATGACTCCCGAAGGATTACACCAAAAATAAATAAATTTGAATTATAAGGATTCTAAAAACTTCAAAACATCTGACTTTTGTGAAGCTTGCAATGCCTGGTAGTTCGCTCTGGAAGCTTGCCCTTCCCCACCGTGCCACAAAATCGCTTCTTCTATAGTTCTTGCGCGTCCGTCATGAAGGTAGCTGTGAACCGGGGTACAAACTTGCGCGCCCTGTGCAGCTTGAGTGACACCGCCCGTTACGCAGGCTGATAAACCTAAACCCCAGAGCGGAGCAGTCCGCCATTCCGCGCCTGTCGCCTGACCTTCACCTAAATTATCTGCCATATCGCTACCCATATCGTGCAAGAGAAGATCTGTGTAGGGATGAATAATTTGGCTTCTCAATTCCCCCAATGGATGATATTGGCTAGTGGTCGCAGTGGCGGTATGACAAGCGATGCAACCGAGATTGGAAAATTGCGTTTCACCGCGCTGCACTGCTGTATCGCTGAGGTTACGCTGGGGGCGAACACCCAAAGTTGATAGGTATTTCACAATGTTATTGAAATGTACATCCGACAATTCTGAGCCGCTGGCGCCACAATCGCTTTGACTTGAACCGCAATCGGGGTTTGGCATTAGCGCGGTCATCACCCCCATGTCGGTGTTGAATGCGGCAGCAACCTGATGCTTAAGACTGGTTACGGCAGCTTTGTAGCCAAAGCGACCAAGGCGGGTTTGACCGGTTGCGGGATCGGCAATTCGGTTTGCCCTGCCAGAAATTCCATCGCCATTAGCATCGTTCGGATCTTCTTTCGCTAACACAGTCGATTCCGGAATAGCTTCAAGCAAACCCATACCAACCAGTTGTGGCGCAACCCTGGCGGAGAAACTCGACGGTGTAACGCCGGTAAATTGATAGTTAGGTTTACGCAGACCATTGACCTCAGTCCAGGATTGAATCGACGGTTGACCTTCGCTGGTCGCACCACCTAGTACTTTAGGCTGCAAGACACGGCCCAGTGCCGGATGTGAATTACCGTTCGCATCGGCTACTTTGAATACCCATTTTTCTAGCGGCTGACCGATGGGCGCAGGTGCCGCGCGGCCATTACGCACATGACAGGCAACGCATCGATCATTAACAAAATGCGGACCAGCCTTGCCAACAGTGTCGGCGAAGGTACCGTTATCAATAACATTTTCATCGTGCGAGCCATCTACGAAGGAAGCGTGATGTACCCGGCGACCCAATACGAAAGCCTGTCCGTTGATGGAACCAAGATTGGTTGCCATTTGAATGAAATGGTTATCTGGCTCGTTGGAATGGTCGTACGGCAAAGTTGTTTTACCGCCTAACCAGGCCTTCTCAGATATTTTCACCGAATCTTTGGTGCCGCCAAGCGAACCAAAAGCTCCCGTTACGTCCCAGGGGACAAGGCCTTCTCCCACTATGTAGAGATAGGTTGTGCCGTAATAGGCGGAACGTCCGTGGGGCACGGTATGGTCAAGGAACTGGCTCATCTCGAATTCTAATTTATCACCGATTTGAATATTGCGTCCCTCGCGGGCATTGAAGCTTCGCTCTTTGTAATAATGCAAATCGTCAACCACATTCATGGTGCCATTATCAAAGAACTCAGCAACCGTCCCTACACCGCGATAAAACCAGCGGTTTTCTGCTTCAGTGTTATTTAAACGAAATTGTGTTGTCACATTCATTCTGACAACACTTCCACCTTTGGCTACATAATCGACAATTTCGATAGTCGCTGTACGGTGCTCCCAATAAAAACTTAGGAAATGATCATAAGCCTGGAACTGGCTTTCTTTAGCGTGACGGTCACGACCGCGATCCGAAATTCGTGTGACCAAAGCATCGCCGCGATCAAATTGAATAACAGGCTCCAACACCGTAGTGCTGTTAAACAATGGGACTATGTTGCTGACGAGACTGCTTGCCGGACTACTATTTGCCGGCGTGCTGCTAGCTGAAATACTGGTTGGCCTACTACTGGAGATTGTGCTGCTTACAGGCCGGCTACTTGCCGGTTTACTACTAATAGAAAGGACACTTGCTGACTTGCTGGTTACCGGGGTGCTTGATGTATTAGCTATACAACAATTAAATTGTATCCAAGCGGTATCGAATGCTCCCCCTGTTACCGGCCCCAGCGTGAAGTTATATCTCACCGTTGCACCAACCGGGATAGCACCCAGAGTATAGGTGTTGGTGTTGTCGGCATTGTGGGCCAGACGAATATTTTGTTGTCCACCACCATTAACAGTGAAATGCACATCAGCCCAGGATGCGTTATTCGCATAAAATTTAACGCTGTTGCTGGTTAATATTGTGTGGCCGCTACCTGTGCTAACAACGGAACTAGTGCTAGCAGCTGCTGCGTATATCTGCAGCGAGAAAATAGAATATCCCCAGTTATTACCAGTGCTGCGCGCGGTTCCGTAGATGCGGACGTAACGATACGAGCCAGATACTGAAACAGTATCAGTACGATTGCCGAAGGTGCCGCCAGTTCGCGTGGCCAAAGAAGCCCAATTATTATTATCGTTGGAACCCTGCACCTGATAATTAGCAGCGTTTGCTGCCTCCCAAACAATAACGACACTGCCAAGCGCAACTTGAGTTCCCAAGTCGACTTTTAACCACGAAGGATCAAGACCATGGGCCGATTCCCAACGCGTAGCCGCATTGCCATCAACGGCAAGATTAGGGGACTGCAATGTAGTACTTGCGCTCATCACTTTATTTAGTGCTTGATCAACCTGTGCATAAAGATTGCTACTACCCAGTATTAACAACAGGTTAAGTAGCTGATAAAAACGGATTTTGTATTTGCCAAACATAGCTTATCTCCGGCCAGCCCCCTAACCTTGAATAATGCGGTCATTTATGGCGGGCATTGTTACCAGGCAACAGAGCAAGCCTGACAACAGAAAAATCGCCACAAATGAAAATTTCAGATTGAGAAGGATGAGTCATAAATTATTAATTAACACCGAGCCTCAAGAAAAATTGAGTCACAGCAAGTTTTCGTTATTGTTATTGTTAGGTAAAAGCTCTTTAAGCAAGGGTGTATTCGTACACCTGAAGCAGATGATTACATACAAATAATAAAAAAGTACGTCCCATGAAATGCTCGCCACAACATGGGACCATAAAACGGGATAAGAATAAAAATGGGAATGAAGTTAAATCTGGGAAGGCTTACTACAAAGCAATAAATGCCTGATCCCTGGCGCATTTAGAAAATATTAGTATCGCAAATAAGTGGTACTGATTAATCTTGCGTGGAAAGCTCCACGGTTACATCTATCTCTATTTTGTGTCGAGGATCGTATAAACCTTCGACTTGCACCCAGGTTGAGGCAGGGTACTCCAGGTTTTGATAATACTTTTTCCGTATATCTGTTGCGGCCTTAAGCTCGTCCATATTGGTGGTGTAAATGACTTCTTTAACAATATTGCGAGTGGTGGCGTTGTAGTCGGTCAGTATTTTTTCGATGGTTTTATAGATGTCATTCATCTGCTCAATTTGCGTTTCACCTTGACCGCCGAAACCAGCCAGGTACAAGGTGTTGCCAACACGTACCGCCTGCGTATAACCAATAGTCTTTTCCCAATCACCATAATGTTTGCGTTCGATAGCGACAGGTTTGTTAGTGGCGCAACCTGCAGTAATGGTGCTCGTTAATGCAAGCATCCAAAAAGTTTTTAAAGTCATAAAATCACCTCAAATAATGTTAACGATTGGTTAGCTCAGCGGTTAGTGAATGTCATTAGTGAATTTCTACGATAATCCTATCCACCATTTCCAGCGCAGTAGTTAAGTTTTCGAGATCTTTATAAAGCTCGCCATCCCTACCGGAATGGTGCCCACGCCCAACAATTGCCATAGGAAAATAACGTTGACTCAATGTCGTGTCGACAATTGCCTCGTAGACTAATGAAGGTTGAGCACTGTAACCATTGCCCGAGTAAATGGGATCATCCGGATAACGGTCACTGGAATAAAATGCGTTGAAATCAAAAGATTCATTAATTTCAAAACGTACTTTATAGCTATCTGGTAACGGCTTTACAGTTTGTGAAGACAATAAAAAGTGGTCCAGCATGGTCGCGCCGCCATAAGCATCAATGGTGCTGTCCTCGCCTGTGGGCACAAAAACCCCTGCTGTGGTTTGAATACCTAATTTATGCAAAAAGACTGGCAGTGATTCCGGGCGCATACGTTGATCATTCGTTTGCGGCTCCAGGTCATAGGTAAAAAACTCGTCCGCTTTATCGGAAGCAAATGGGTTAGATGTAAATATCTGGCTAGGGTCGCGCTTGGTTACTTTGTTCGAAAATTCATTCTTTGCTAACTTTTGTGTAACGTAAAGTGGCTGAATAAACTCGCCATCGAGTGTTTCCAGCCAAATGGCGTACTGCGGCCACGTGAAATAAGCCCCTTTGCGCAGATCAATGGTAAGGCGAGCACCCTGTGCATTTACTGGCGTGTTGTCGACTCGAACGTAAGTGAACTGAATTCCTTCCTCTGCCTTATCACCGGCCCGAAGCGCACTTCCCCATTCATACAACGCCAAAAACGGCGAGAACTTTATCATCGATAAAGCCACTATCAGCATAGTAGCGAGCAGAGCCAGCGGCATTGCCATGTTGATTTTAGGCTCAAGGTTGCGCGCACGAACTCGCCATTTAAAATATTGCAGCAGCGAACTGAGGTTGTTTTTCATATGCCAAAACGCCACCAGCAGCAAGGTCATTCCAATAAGCGTATGCAGCATGGCAACTAGCAGAGTATGCCGATCGATAAACATCAGAATAGATGTGACCAGTAATACGGAGAAAGACAAAAAAATACTGAGGGATATAAACGCTCTGCTATTAAAAAATTTCGACATTGTTGGACCTTGATGAAAAAAGACTGGCCTTAATGTCTACGAATTCGCGGGCAGAACCCAATTAAATTTTATGAAATCTTATGAAATTTGTGGTGCAGCAGATTAACCGGCAGCAAGCGAGACTTTAACTTTGTTCAGTTCTGGCAACAGATAATCGAGCTGATGCGTTTCTATCAGGTGTTTTGCTTTGGCGTACTCATCACGGGCAACGTCCATTTTCCCTTGTGCTGAAAATAAATTCACCAGGTGCAGGCGCGTCAGGCTCACCCCCACGGGGCAACGAATAATACCGTGATATTTTATAGCATCTTTATAAGAAGCTTCAGCGGCTTCAAACGAACCTAACTGCTGCTGAATGTTACCGCGCAGCTGGGCAATATAGCCTTGATAAAGTATATCGCTATTAAGCTCGGCAAGTTGGTGCGCTAGCGCCAAAATATTAAGCGCCTCCGCAGTTATACCTTGCTGTACCCTGACCTGAGCTAACAAAAAATGTAGCCGAGCCGATTCCCGAGTATTCGTTATGTTTATCGCTGAGGTAAGTTCCGCCGTTGCCAGGTCGAGCTTTCCTTGCCGAATCAAACCATCCGCCAACAACCGTCGGGCCATAATATTATCAGGCTCAAGCTGCTTCAAACTTAGCAATAAACTTTGGGCAAGCTCTAGCTCTCCAGCATCAAACTTCTCTAACGCACGAGCCATCAACTCATTGCCAAAAGTGGTAGTTGAATTTACATCGGCGATAGCTAAGGGCTGCCCACTGGGAGCAGCAATGGCCTCAGCTAGCTTGCGTAATAAATCGGTTAAGTTGGTTTCAAATAATGCACCGCGCTCGATATGATTTTTATAATGTATTTTATAGTCCAAACGATAATCTTCTACAGACCCGGACAGCTGCGATTCAACAATAAGAGTTGCGCCAGACGCGCTAAAAATTCGCGCGACCTGCTCAGTTTCGTAAACATGTGGAAGCTTTATATGCTGCATAAGATTAAGTACGTAATGGGTATCCATGACTTGAACTTTTTTATCAGACACTAATGACTTAATTAGCTGATCCATAGCACCTAGCGAAACCCAATTGTGGTCGGTGCCGGAGATTTGATTTTTTACAGGCAACACAATTACCACTTCGGTCTGCGCTTCAGCATAACGGGTGTGACTTAAGAAGCTATAAAACACAACGGCCAGAACACCGAGAGCAACAAAAACCAAAGGTAAAGCAAAAGTCCGTCGCCAAAGCGGAATCAAAAAAGGTTGTGGAGGTTTTTGCTCATCAAGGAGCTGCTGCTGAACACTCGCTGCCCAGGCGTAGCCTTTTCTAGGATAGGTTTGAATAATTTCTGTGCTATCGAAAAGTTTACGCAATTCGCGAATTGACTGAACCAGTACTTGTTCATCAACCATCACATCGTCCCAAATCGTGTCGAGCAAATAACGTTTGCTGAGAACCTCGCGGGGTTTTTCCAACAGCAATAATAGTAGGGCAAAAGTTTTTGGTCGGACCTGAATAGTTTCGCCACCGCGCTCGATAATTTGGCGGTGAGGGTAGATCGTAAAGCCTTGGCTTATATAGACGGGACTCAACAATGATCCTTTATTACAATAATTGATGATTAAATAATTGGAGCTAAGTAAAAATTTATTCAGGACTATGTAAATCTAATTTGTGCAAGCTTGCGCTTTCAAACTATGCAATGGATTTACACAGCGCTTTAAGAGAAGCTTTTCCTAAAACAAGAGATACATCAAGCGAAAATTATCGAAACCATTAAATTATTTTGTAGCAGAACTTGTAACAAACCTGAGTAAGAGAAAAATTTCCCTTACTCAGGTCGTACAAAAAAAGTGGAGTCAGCCGTAAGCCGGGTTCTGTCGTGGACAGTCATTCATCTGGGATATACGTCACCGCATACCTCAAGCAACCTACCCGAACCCGATGCGGGCCGCACCAATGGGTTCCTATTTGGTCTTGCTCCGAGCGGGGTTTACCATGCCACGAACTGTTGCCAGTCGCGCGGTGCGCTCTTACCGCACCGTTTCACCCTTACCGTTGCCCTCGCTTTTAACGGCCAGGACACTTAGGCGGTTTACTTTCTGTTGCACTTTCCGTAAGTTCACACCTCCCAGGCGTTACCTGGCGCTCTGCCCTATGGAGCCCGGACTTTCCTCCCCAGCGCACCATTTAACACTCAGAAACTCGAAGAGGTTCAGGGGAGCTAAGTAGTTAACACTGGAGCGACTGTCTGGCCAACTCCGCGCGCACACTAACGTCATGATAGAAAAAGCACAAGCGGCAACGAAAGCATCGGTAAAAAAACTTTAGCTTAGAGGCAAAATTTGCTGTGAATTAAGTTATAAAAATTAATTTTCTATATCATTTTCCTGGCTTTTACCGTTAATTCAGCTATTACTATTCAACAACATTCATATACTATGCGTAAAACCACACTTAGGGAGCTACCTCGTGAAAATGTTAAAACTCAATTTACTGTCTATCGCCATCGCAAGTTACATAAGTTTACCGACCCTTGCCGCTGATACCCCCGCCCTGGAAGAAATTGTCGTTACCGCGCAAAAAAGAGTGCAAAAACTGGAAGATGTTCCTATTTCCATTAGCACTGTGAGCGGAGATAAACTCGAAAAAACGGGAATCACCAGCGCTCAAGGCCTGGCTGATTACGTTCCCAGCTTTAACATGACGCAGACCGGAATTGGTACCAATATCGCCATTCGCGGCATTAGTTCTGGTGTAAACCAGGGCTTTGAACAATCGACTGCAATGTTTATTGACGGCATTCACTATGGCCGCGCGCAATTAGCTCGCGCACCTTTTTTGGATATCGAGCGTATTGAAGTATTGCGTGGCCCGCAGAGTATTTTGTTTGGAAAAAACAGCACTGCCGGTGCTATCAGTATTATTACGGCTAAACCAGGCGATGAACTGGAAGGCAGCTTAACGGCACTTTACGAACCAGAATATGGTGAAAGAGATGTGCGCTTAGTGTTGTCTGGCCCGATTAGTGAAACAGTTTCTGGCCGCATGGCAATCATGAACAGAACCTATGATGGCATTATCGAAAACACCACGCTTAATCGCGATGAATCCGCCGATAAAGATCGTGTTGTGCGCGGCACACTTGAGTGGAAACCAACGGAAGCTTGGGATATCGTTTTAAAATTGGAAGATGGTTCGTTTGATAGTACGGGCCGTAATATCGAAGCGATTAGGCCTCTCAGTAAAAGTGACGTTAATCCCAACCCCTATCTGTCAGTTCTGCAAGCATTTACCCTTGGTGGTTACACCGTTGATACAACCGAAGATGGTAAACGTGAATCTAATGGCGACTATAGCTACAACGATACCCGCAATGCGACTCTCACGGCGGACTATGATTTCGGTGATCTGACGCTGACCTCGGTCACTGGCTACAATGCCTATACCTATGAAGAGCTGTGCGATTGTGATTTTACTGGCTCGCCAATATTCAATATCGTATCCAATGAAGACTATAAGCAAACCAGTCAGGAATTTCGCTTGGCGTCGCCTGAAAAGCAAACGATTAGTTGGCTAACCGGGATATTTTATCAAAGCAGTAATCTTGACTTCCACGATAGCGTCAATGTCCCAACCAATAGTATTGTGATTAGCAAAGCCGTTTCTCCGGCATTACTTGGCAGTGCCACCCAGCGTGACGTCATTCAAGAGTCAACCCTATATGCAGCTTTCGGGCAGGCCACCTGGAACATAAACGATAGCAATCGTGTTGTATTGGGCGCGCGCTACACGCAGGAAAGCAAAGATGCCAGTCGCCACCAATATCACGTAACGCCATCAGGTGTGGTGCTTCCAGAAGGCACGGCAACTGATCCTTACAACAGGCTTTGGGCTACTTTCAAAGTAGATCCGCATACTGTTTACGGGGACTACGATGAATCCAGCTTTACTCCACAGATAACGGTTCAGCACGATCTGAACAACACTGATCGTCTTTACGCGAGCTTCACCACCGGTTTCAAATCCGGCGGTTTTGATGTGCGGTCAAATGCCGCGCCCGATGCCGCCGGTGGCGCAATCCCAGGTATTGAAGGGACTTGGCCGTTTAAAGATGAAAAAGCTAAAAATTACGAAGTTGGCGGCAAATTTTTATTTGCTGACGGCACTTTAGAGCTAAACATTGCCGCATTCCGTTCAGAGTTTTCAGATATGCAAACCAGTCAGTTTGATGGTGGATTTAGCTTTATTGTGACCAATGCCGGTGAAGCCGTAGTACAGGGCCTTGAAATTGATAGCCGCTGGGCAATTACTGATAAGCTACTGATGCGTGGCGGTGCATCTTATATAGATTTCGAGTTTACTAAATTTGATAATGGTCCTTGCTCTTTCTATCAAACACCCAGAGCAGATGGCTTTTGCGACCACACGGGCAAGACTCGCGAATTTGTTCCTGAAGTTCAAGGCAATGTTGGCTGGGATTACGGCATTGGTTTTTCGAATGGAATGAAAGTCACTAGTACGCTTGATCTTATCTACAGTGATGAATATTTTACTACTCCAGACCTTGAATCAAAAATGAAACAGGATTCTTATGTCAAACTAAATGCCCGCATTGCATTGAGTGGCGTAGACAACATGTGGGAATTGGCTTTATTAGGTAAAAACCTTACCGATGAAACCATCATAACTTATGCCAATGGTTTGCCGCTTTCAACTTTGCTCACCAGAGGTTCAGGCACTGGTTTTTACGCATTCTACGAAGAACCCAGAAGTGTTTCATTACAAGGTACTGTTAAGTTTTAATAAATCGTAATATGAAATAATAAAAAGCCGCACCAGTTAGCTGGTGCGGCTTTTTTATTTATTAATACAGCATTAAATTATTTTCTCGCATCGTTCGTTAGCCTTTCTACAAACAACACCCCTAAAAGAAAAACCAATCGCATCAGATAAAAAACCAGCTTAAATGTCACCATAATTATCATTGTGGCGCCCACAAACACAATTATTTCCCTCCACTAAATTAAGTACATTTAATTACAATTTCAGCCAAAACCAAATGCTAGCTTGTCTTCACCGACACTTGAAGTTGTCTGCTTAACTCCAATTCGGCTCAACATTGTTTTAGAAATTCTTAATACTTTTTACAGCAATGAACTCTTAAGCACATTTACGAGGAAAAAAATAATGAAAGCTTTTAAAAATTTTAGCTTTATAGCTATTTTACTGAGTTGTTTTATCTCAGCGTTTACCGCAGCACAAACGCGGAGCTCTTACCCCTTTATTGTTATGGAAGGCAAGGTAGCTGTAACACCAGCACGCTGCATCAGCAACCCCTGTGCGACAACCAGTGCGCGTTTAACTGGATCTTTTGTTGGCTTTTTACCAGGCAACGGCAGCCAATTATTTTTTACGTCCTCTTCCGTAGATACTTCCCCCGATGTCGGCTTTGAACTGCCGCAAGACCCGAATGAAGACAGCGGCGGCACTAATCGCGAAGCAAGGTTTACATTTGACGGCAATTTTTTAAAAGTGACCGGCACAGTCGACTCGCGCGCATTTGATGGCCCTCTTATTGAATACTTTCTGGTGGCAAAAATAAATGCAGCACATGGCGAGGAATATTTCACGGCACGACCTGATTATCGCAAATGTGTGTCGCCGTTGTGCGGAGGTTATTTTGTAAAAGCCGTCAATAAAAAATTAACTTCTTGCGCAGATGGAACACGTCAACCCGAATGCTATGTAGCCTCCATAACCTACGGCGCAGGCACATTAGAAGACCAGCAAAGTTTTAATAATCGCACGGCTTTATTACTACTCGGCAACCTATCATCAGAAGAGTTTAATAATTTTGGCAAGCTAGGTGTTTTTATCGCAAAAGCAGCTTACAAATCAGCGACGCAAACGAATACAACAGAACGCTTTTTTAGTATTGAGAACAATGGCATTGTGTGTATTACTTCGCCTTGTTTCAGTTACGACCAAAATGTATTAAATGGTAATAATCGGACCACTAGCCTTTCTAATATCAATTTGGAGAAAACAGGGGCCAGCCCGGATTTAATTGAAGAGGCGCAATTATTACTTGCTAATGGAGAGCCGCTTTTTGCAGCAGGTAGAAACCTTAGTTATAAAGGCTTTGCGGGTATTGGTGTTGAATTTGTTGCACAACAATTCTATTTGCCCATTAAACCTGCAATAGAAATTTGTGAAAAAGGTTACGATTTTTCCGATGGAGCTTGTCGCACACCCTACGGCTGTAAATTTCCCGAATGGGAATTAACGGGCTATGGTGGCGCTCCTGTTATCGACCCTACCACTGGCCAAATCACATCATCTATTTCAAAAAACTGTGTGAAAGAATGCGTAGCTCCTGCGTTAGTGAGCGGACCGGGTCAATGTAAAGTGTATTATCCTTAAGACAGGGCAGTTTATTGCTTATGACTAAACGACACTAGTTATTAAGAGACTGCACGTAAGAAGCCGATGGTCAGACCTTCAAAAGCTGAAGGTCTGACCTTAATTCCTAAAGACATTACTACAGCATTAATTTTCATTACCAGCCAATGCCCATTGATACAAAAAATTCTTTTTCAGCCCGGTAATTTTTGCGCCCATTGCGGCTGCCTGCTTGATAGGTAAATCTTCCAATAAAATTTTCATCACTCGCTCATGTTCAGATGTCATTTCTGCCATTTCGATTTTACTGACACCTTGCACTAACAGAACAATTTCGCCACGCTGCTGATTGCTATCTGCAGCTACCCATTCAAGCAGTGCGGCAACTTTATCGCCTTTAATAGTTTCGAAGGTTTTAGTCAGCTCGCGTGCCATGACTACTTCGCGCTCGCCACCGAAAATACTGACCATATCCTGCAATGTTTCAACAATTCGATGCGGTGCCTCGTAAAAAATAAGAGTGCGGCTATCGTTAGCAATTGTGTGCAAAAATGCGCAGCGCGCAACTTGCTTGGCAGGTAGAAAACCCTCAAAGGCAAATCGATCCGATGGCAACCCTGCTGCGCTTAATGCGGCAATCATGGCGCACGCACCCGGGATAGGAACCACTTGAATATTTTGCTCGCGTGCCATACGTACCAAACGATAACCTGGATCAGAAACCAGCGGTGTACCTGCATCTGAAATTAACGCTACACTTTCGCCCGAGTGCAAACGTTTAATCAATTGTGCGGTACGCAGCTCATCACTGTGATCGTGATAAGCGATAGCAGGTGTTTTTATGTCAAAATGAGCGAACAAACGCGAACTGTGACGGGTATCTTCGGCAGCAATCACGGCAACAGTTTGTAGTGTTTCTATCGCCCGAGGTACCATGTCCGCAAAATTACCGATTGGCGTGGCGACAACATAAAGCGTACCTGTTTCTGCCCCACCTTTTATATCAATGTGGGGGGAGGAATTTTTCATAAGCTTCTCATTAATATTATTAGGAACCGTAAGTCATGCTAAACCGGCCAACATATTTTGCATTGATAACGTTACTAGTTGTTTTTCTAGCGAGCTGTAGCTATAGCCCGACTATTAAACCGGGCAGTCCCAAACCCAAGACTACAACACAAGCTGATTCACAAGCCGATGTTAAAGCATCGAATCTCAGAAATTTACTTGAAAAAGCACAACAACAAAACTCGCCTGAGCGCGAAAATTTACTGTTACAAGCAGCAGAAATTTATCTTGAACAAGGTGAGCTGGATAAAGCCTATACACTTGTTAATAAGATGTCCCCTGCGAAACTACCAGATCCTGTATTTATTACTTACAGCCGGATTACTGGATTGCTCGAACTCGCCAAGGACAAACCCGAGGCCGCGCGGAGCATTCTAACCAACCCTCGCCTCGAACGACACCTAAACGCGCTGGAACCACAACAGGAAGCGAACCTTCGTGAAGTGCGCGCGCAGGCATTTGAGCGCACGAATCAGTTAGAAGAAGCTGTCAGTGAACGCATCAGCCTTTCTGCATTATTGACAAACAACAAAGCCAATAGCCTTAATCAGGAATCACTATGGCGCACGCTGATGAATATATCGCTCGCCGATCTGGAAACAAATGCCGGCCAAGGTGCTGGCGGTATAACCCAAGGCTGGTATAGCCTGGCGGCCATCAGCAAAAATAACACTCTCAGCGTAGAAACCCAGCAAGCCCAGCTTACTAAATGGCTAAGCAAATGGCCTAACCATCCCGCCAATGGCAACTTACCCAAAGAACTAAGCCTGTTACAGAAACTAGTGAAACAACAGCCACAAAAAATAGCGCTTCTGCTTCCGTTGCAAGGCCGGCTTGCAGAGGCGGGCGAAGCGGTTAGCGACGGTTTTTTTGCGGCCTACTACCAATCTTTTAATGATACCCATCAAGCACCGCAAGTACGCCAATACGACACCAGTGGCGGTGCAACCACAGCCTATCAACAAGCCGTTGCAGAGGGTGCGGAGCTGATCATTGGTCCGCTCGACAAAGAAGATGTCAATCAGTTTAGTCAATTCAAAGAATTACCCGTGCCCTTGCTAACGCTTAATTATTTATCGACTGACACGCAGCCAGCGAACCAACCGGCAGAAGCTACTCCCGGCTTGTATCAATTTGGTTTAGCCGTTGAAGACGAAGCCCGTCAAGCTGCCCGCAAAGGTATTCAGGATGGACTTAGGCATGCGCTTGTTGTGGCGACTAAACAAGAATGGAGCGAGCGCATCGCACAAGCGTTTAATGAAGAATGGGTAAAGCTTGGCGGTACTATTATTGGCGAAAGCTTGTTCGTAACACAGGATCAATTTTCAGAAGCTGTGCGCAGCTCCTTACTCATTAATGAGAGTCAAACGCGCATGAATTTATTGAAGCAACAGCTTGCCACTAAATTTGAATTTACACCGCGCCGTCGCGCCGATATTGATATGATTTTCATGGCGGTTACACCTAGCCAGGGTCGGCAAATAAAGCCGACATTTGCCTATTATTTTGTCAATAACATTCCTACCTACGCAACCAGCAATATTTACTCTGGCAATGTTGATGCAGCCAATAATGAAGACTTAAATGATGTGATATTTAATACCTTGCCCTGGGTATTTGATGAGAATAATCCTGAAAAAATTGCAATTGCACAAAACACCAAATCTTCAGCTGTTTACAGTCGCTTACATGCGCTTGGGGCCGATGCATTTCATTTATACCCCCGCTTATCACAACTTAAGTTGGCCCCACAGATGCGCATCTATGGGGCCACCGGATCATTGCATCTATTAGCTGATGGGCGCATTGAGCGCGAACAAATCTGGGCACGATTTAGCAACGGATTGGCAGAACCCATACCTACTATAGTTAATGAAAATGATCTTTCTCAAGACAATTAAATCAATGTATTTAGAGCACGACATCGCGGCTGTCGATGAAAATGTCCGGTAAAATCATGGATACTTCAAGTGCAGGCGCTCAGGCCGAAATACGTGCCGAAAAATTTTTGCAACAGCAAGGCTTAGTCACGCAAGCAAAAAATTATCGCTGTAAACTAGGTGAAATTGATCTGATAATGATGCATAGCAATGAACTTATTTTTATTGAAGTGCGCTTGCGGAACCACAGTCAATTTGCAAGCGCTGCCGAAAGTATTACGATTCGCAAACAACGGAAAATCATTAAAGCAGCCCAGTACTATTTACAAGAAATGAAGCTCACTGAAACCGCCAATTGCCGTTTTGACGTTATCGCTTTCAACGATAATTTCAGCCCACCGGAATGGATTAAAAATGCTTTTTCCGCTTTTTAAATCATCACAAAAAAGATAAATATTATGGACCAACGAGTCATTACCCTATTCCATGAAAGCATCGAAGCTACTATGCATGCGGGAGAAAAGCTTGCGCCGCTGATTGCCCAGGCAAGCCAAATAATAGTAGAAGCATTGCTCGACGAAAAAAAAATACTTACCTGCGGCAATGGTATTTCCGCCGCCCATGCACAAACTTTTACGGCGAGTTTGATCAACGGTATCGAACAAGAACGCCCCAGCCTTCCCGCATTAAATTTAGGCACCGATGTAGTAAGCTTCGGCGATAATACCAATGACACTTTTGCCAAACAAATACGCACATTAGGGCAAGCTGGCGATATTTTATTGGTGATAACAACGACCGGTAACGCCAGCAATTTATTGCAAGCAATTAGTGCCGCGCATGATCGCAATATGCGCGTAATTGCTCTGACCGGTCGTGATGGAGGCGATGCGAGGGTATTATTAGATACACAAGACATTGAACTTCGCGTGCCGGTATCTGCCAAACAACGCATTCATGAAGTACACTTGCTCACACTTTTTTGTCTTTGTGATTTAATTGACCAACAACTTTTTGGCAGTTCGACTTAAGCCGCAAACCAAACTATTCAGACGTTTTATTGGAGACTCTCAACCATGCCCAAACATTTATCCGTAGGATTATTTCTTGGCATAAGCCTATTTATATCAAGTTGCGCTGAAGTCATTAATGTCACCACCAGCAAACCTATCGAAATGAAAGCCAACGAACGGACTATGGGAGCCAAACTTAACGACCAGGAAATTGAAACCATTGCCCGGGTCAACATTAAAAAAGCTCATCCACAACTTGAGCATGCGCACATTAACATCGACAGCTTTAACGGCTTGGTTCTACTTACCGGGCAAGTGCCGACTGAGGAGTTAAGCAATATTGTTGCAGACGTGGTTTATAAGCTTAGTCCTGTGCGTGAAGTTCACAACGAATTAGCCATACGTGAAGCTACAAATTTTGCTGACCGAAGTGTTGATTCCTGGATTACCGCTAAGATAAAAGCGCAGCTCCTTGCCGATAATAAAGCCGAAAGTGGACGCATACACACGATCACCGAAATGAAAACCGTCTATTTGATGGGAATAGTGACTCGCGCAGAAGCAGATCACATTGCTGATTTGGCCAGCCACACTCGAAATGTGCAAAAAGTCGTTAAGGTATTTGAGTACCTTGATTAATAACTAACTCAACTTAATGAGCCAATGAAATCTACTCTTTTCCAGATAATACAGAAACTGTTCTGCATAATGGTATCGCTTAAAAAAATCGACATTCGCACGGCGAGACCGGGAGCCGTTTAAAAAAGGCTATCCGCTAGTGAATTATCTACTGGAAGAGTGATTCATTTCGCGAATGCATCTCCTAAAATTGAACAACACTTAATCATTTATGCGGCCTTAGCTATAATTCATCATCGCCTCATGGTTATAATGCGCCCTGAAAATTCTGCGAACTATTAATTCATTTTTTGCTCACCAACTATTGAGGTAAATTATCTTGCAACTGGATCAAGCAACCCCAGAACAATTACGCCAATGGGAAAGCCAACTCTCTGCCGACTATCAATCTATTCTTGGCAAAAAACTTAACCTTGATTTAACACGCGGAAAACCATCTGCTGATCAACTCGATTTATCTGATGCGCTCGATGGCATTCTTAACGGAAATTACATTGCTGCCGACGGCACTGACACGCGCAACTACGGTGGCCTTGATGGTTTGCCCGAAGCTAAACAATTGGGCGCAACTATTATGGGTGTGGATGCAGCGAATGTTTTAGTGGGCGGCAGTAGTAGCCTAACCTTAATGTTTCAAACTGCATTAACTGCACATTTATTTGGTTTGAAAGATGCCACCAGTGCGTGGAAAAATGAAAGTGAAGTGAAATTCATTTGTCCAGTGCCAGGTTATGACCGCCATTTCACAATTTGCGAACAACTCGGCATCAAGATGGTCACCGTACCTATGACATCAACTGGCCCCGATATGGATGCGGTGGAAGCACTTATCAAAGCCGACAAAACCATCAAAGGTATGTGGTGTGTTCCCAAATATTCAAACCCAACCGGTGTCGTTTACAGCGATGAAACTGTAGAACGTATTGCCAAACTTGGCTTGATTGCTAGCAGCAATTTCCGCGTATTTTGGGATAACGCTTACTCCGTTCATGATTTAGTCGCTCATCCTCCGTCATTGGCCAGCATTTCGGACGCGTGTCGCCGCAACGCTACTGAAGATTCCGTTATTCAGTTTGCATCAACCTCTAAAATTACTCAGGCGGGTGCCGGGGTAGCCTTTCTTGCCGCAAGCACTAGCAATTTGGCAGGCTTTAAAAAAGCCTTAGGCGCTTGCACCATTGGCCCAGATAAAGTAAATCAAATTCGCCATACACGTTTTTTGCCTGATCGCACCGCATTAATGGCGCACATGAAGAAACACGCCGAACTACTTAACCCGCGTTTCGAAGCTGTGCTAAAAGCCTTGTCAGGCGCATTTGAGGGGACAAATCTAGGTGCATGGGAGAAGCCAGTAGGCGGCTACTTTGTGTCGTTTGACACTCGAGAAAATTGCGCAAAAGAAACTGTTCGTTTGGCCGCAGCAGCTGGCGTGAAATTAACACCAGCAGGCGCTACCTATCCCTACGGTAAAGATCCGGAAGATCGCAATATCCGTATCGCACCTTCGGTGCCTACAGTGCCTGAAGTTGTCGAAGCAATGAAAGTATTCGTTACTTGTGTCAAATTAGCCTCCGTACGCCAGCACCTTGCCAATACAGCCGCTTAATTCTTTGTAATCAACAAAAGGTCTCGTACGAGGCCTTTTTGTTTTTTAGATTGCATTCCTACTTGAAATTACACCCTCACCCTCCATTTCATATAGACCTAAATCATCTAATTTTGGAAATTTACCGGCGAAAATTTTCCTACGCTCCGAAAAATTGTTCTTATACTGCAATAGATAATGAAATTTCAACACGCTGTTTCATATTCACCATTATGGAGTACTGCATTATGGGCGTTGCGATCACTATAGAAAAATTTTTAAATTCCAATCATATTCAATTTTCATTGCATCCTCATGCTTACGCCGAGGGTTCTTTCAACACTGCAAAAGTCGCATGCATTGATACTCATTGCCTTGCTAAAGGCGTTTTACTACGTGACGAAGACTTTCATTATACTCTCTGTGTTTTACCCTCAAGCCATAAAATTTTGCGTCATACGCTTAACCAAATTTTCGATCGCCATATGCATCTCGTTGAGGAGGATGAGCTTACACAGTTTTTTAAAGATTGCGATGCAGGCGCGGTGCCACCTTTAGGCAAAGCTTATGGCATTGATGTGATTTGGGATGAAGAGCTTATCAACAATGATGCTATTTATATGGAGGCGGGCGATCACAGGCATTTAATACGAATAGAACAAACCGAATTCCCTAAACTAATGAAAGACACCCTACACGACCATTTTAGTTCAGACCGAGCCAAGCATTATCAAAAACCTGTTCATGTGCGTCACAGCTACGACAGCTTCGACAATACCTAACGTAAATATCACAAGGACGTGAGCAACTCATTTAGCCCTAAACCTACGCCTTCTTCGCTCACCAAATATGACCCCCACTTCCCTATTCTCTGTGCCCATTGATAATTTAATGTCATTCACGCTTTAAATGTCCCTGATTACTTACAGCGTGGTCCCAACTCAGCACTACGAACACCAACTAATTAAGCAAAAAAATCCAATCTACAGAAGCAGCATATTTTCACCAGGATTTACAAATGTTATGTCGGTATATAATAGGTGTGTCAGAGCTTGCTACCTGGGGTCGGCTTCAGAACACAGCTAAAGGAATTTAACAACAATTACTTTAGTGCCGTCAGGTTAAATGAGGATACCTTGATTTTGGAAAACCTTATTTTTCACGAATATTTAACAATCCGAAAATCAATCTCAAACCACCATAAACAACTGGCCAACTCTTAACTAGTATTAATGTCAGGCTCGAACAACTATTTATACATAGTAATCCTGCGACTTATCTGTAGTAATCCTGCGAGAGGTGATTGCAGCCCTAAATCTTTGATTCGGCGCGCAGCAATGCTAAACAATCATCTATGTCACGACCCAATTATATAAACGCACCTATAGACACACCTATAGACGATCAAAACCACACTGCAATTCAAGAACATTAAACCTTGTAAACCAACACACTCTTTAACATTAAGCTCTATATGTCGTATAGAAGTCGCTCTTCGTGCACCAATTATTTTTTTTATTGGCAATTATGAGGGGAAAATTATCATCGTCACCAGGATTAATTACCTATAACCTTTAGACCCTCCCTATCATTCGCTGCTTTTTTTTACTTTAACCTGTTAAAAGGTAGCACCTGCAAAATCCCTACAATCATTTCTCCAAAATATGCACCAAATAATTTTTACAATAGGCTCAGCAATAGCCTCACAATAATTTCTCTAGCTGACATCTAAAAATGCCTGGCTCCAAGGTCATGATTCAACGGCTCCAAATAATCGTAAAAAATGATGTGTTGACGATAGCGCTGCTTGGTAAGCATCCATAGAACGCAAAAAATAATAAAATCTGACGCAACCATCTTGTCAGCACAGGTAACAAGACTGCATAAATTGCTCATTGAGGAGCCCTAAAATTGCAGACCAAATTTATTTCATCCAACTCAATGTAGACGTCAAGCGTTATCGATGAAAGCGTAAAAAAGGATCATCATTGACTTCAACGCTCTCAAAAAAACAATCCGCTTTGCAATAAATAATTTTCTGCACAGCTAAATATTCCATCAATAAAAACCTTAATAACGAAAATACTGTATGCATGTACAAACAAATTGATGGTGATTCGTAAGAAAAAAATCACTTTAATAAAATTTTAAAGTCCTGCAGCAAACAGAGAACAGCAATAAAAACAAATTTAACATTGGATTTTGGACGAAAATCTAGCGTACGAAAGAACGCAAAAACCTCGAAAACTACTAAATTAAAATAAAAAATCAAACTCAAAAACACAATTAAACAATTTATTTAACTCGATGAACCGACTAAAAAAAACTAGATATTGCCATTAATAAAGTTTTTCAAGCAAAGAAATTTGTAAAAAATCACCGTTTCAGACACCTCACAAATTTTATTTTCAAAACAAAATTGCGGAGCAAAAAATCCGGTTTTGAGACAAAAAAACTCTCAACACGATTAAATTGGGCATTTTTGCAAAAATAAATGCAGTTTTTTACAAAAAAACGATTAAAAAACTTGAATTTTTCCAATAAAGTTTTAACGTATACATGTAGTATTTTTTTAACCATTTTTCGTCTATCCGAATCATCTAATAGGAAACACACCATGGCAGCACGCAAAGCAACTTCAGTTAACTCAGTCGCGGGATTAGAACAACAACTCGCTCAATTAAAAACTCACTTAACAAAAGCGCGCGCTGCTCAAGCTGCCGACGCACAAAAAGCAATTGCTGGTTTGGCAAAAGATGCCTCCAAAGCAAATGCTGCTTTGAAAGCGGCTCAAAGTAAATTATCTTCCTCTGCTAAAAAGAAAGGCCCAGTTGCAGCAAAACAAACCGCTGCTGCTAAAGCTGGTGTAGCTAGCGCTAAAAAAACGGCCACTACTGCAAAAAATGCTTTAGCCGAGGCCAAGAAAAATGTTGCTGCTGTTAAAGCTGCCAATAAACTTGCAGGCGCTCATGACAAAGCAGTTGCTAAAGCAGAAGCAGTTGTTGCTAAACGTTTAAAAGCAGCTGATAAAAAAGCTTCCGCTAAAGCTAAAGTAGCTGCTAAGAAAGCAGCCGTAAAAGCTAAAGCAGCAGCTAAAAAAGCAGCAGCTAAAGCTAAAGTAGCCGCTAAAAAGAAAGCAGTAAAAGCTAGTGCAGCTGCTAAAAAAGCCGCCGCTAAAAAGAAAATAGCCGATAAAAAAGCAGCCGTTAAAGCTAAAGCAGCTGCTAAAAAAGCCGCTAAACCGGCTAAATCAGCCACCCCTAAAAAAGCTACTACCAAAAAAGCTCCAGCAGCTAAAAAACCAGCAGTCAAAAAAGCTGCTGCTGCTAAAAAGCCAGCCGTTAAAAAAGCAGCAGCTAAAAAACCAGCCGTGAAAAAAGCAGCTGCTAAAAAAGCTCCAGCAGCTAAAAAAGCAACTGCTAAAAAACCAGCCGTGAAAAAAGCAGCAGCTAAAAAAGCTCCAGCAGCTAAAAAGGCCGCAGCTCCTGCAGCTGCAGCCGCTACCAGCGTTTAATTTCCGTCTCCTCAAAAATAAAGGGCGCCTATAGGCACCCTTTATTTTTGCAGATTGATTTATTGTGAATAATGCGCTTTATTTATAGGCATGCAGCTTTTTGAAGTCACAACAATTTTCCGATCGCTTATCCCCACTTCACTTATCGTTGTTATGATTGCTTGCCATTTATAATTGGTATGACAATGCATAGCGTTTAATTCGTAATGTCCTCATTCTCGATTTGGGAATAAACATAGGCATACAATAATAGTAGCCTATCCTCATCTGTCTCCGTAAATTGTATTCCGTAGGTAATCATTTCACTCTGTTTAGTATTTGAAGATTCTGGCTCAACACGAGAACGAATAATCGCCTCAACGCTCAGATCTCGCACTATTCCCGCTACATTTATTTTCATACCTAGCCTAATTGCATTCCCTATTTCACCAATTTGCCCACTTGCTTCTATCCTCGCCCCGGAAATACTAATATTCACGATAGCTCCTTGCCTCACTTCATCAGGTTGAGCTGTGAGATTTACAATTACTGCAGGCTGCTTTATGTCCACACGCGTTGCACCACGAATGCCCTTAAAATTTACATGTTCCGGATAAGCAATATGCAAGATGGGGTAAGGATCAGATGTCTGGGTTTCAACAACACTAACAAAAATACCTATGCCATTATCTACCATTAGACGAGTCACAATTTTTTGGCCTGGTCGAAAACGTATTAACTTTCCACCAACTTTGGGAACTGATAACAAAATACTGCGGCCAGGCAAGCAACCTATTAAGCGGCAAGAAAACCGTTCTGGCTGACCGCCACTATTGCTAGATTGCAATTGCAACGGACAACCATACGTAAGATTCATGTCTTCAAATTTCATAGACAAATAGACCGATGGCTCAACGAAAGAAATGGGTATTTATTTTTGAAGTGTAGCAGGCTTATTGATATTGTTCGGGGATGCCGGGTGTATCTCTTACACACTCAGAAAATTATTTTATCAATGGTTATTATTATTGACTGTCAGTGTCATGGTGATGCGAGAGTACGGAATCATGGGCTACAACGCCAAACTCACGATTCCACTCTAACAACAACAAGGCTAAGGCCTGAGCCTGTTCATAGAGCGCGTGTAACTCACCAAGAGTATCTTTTAAACCACCATACAATTTGACTTGGCGGTGCTTATTCGCCAACGGATGTTGAAGATGAAGTGACCGATAAACTTCCAACTTCCACCGCAAATTATGTACAGTGTTGCGATAGTAAGCTAACTTGGTGAGAACGGAGATAGGACGCGTGGAATTAATATCACCAAAAATGTTTGAGTCTGTTGCCAATACTATGGATTCACGAAAAGTCGGTTCAGCTAAAACGGTAGCTGTTCGCGGCTGACTCACTAGTTGCGACAAGTCACCAAAAACTTCACCTGGGGTAACATAATTAACCAATTCACCTTTTAATGGGTCATCCACATACACGGCTAAACGTCCCTTTAATAAAAAATATAACCATTGATCACGGTCTCCACGCCGTACCACAACCTCACCAGGTAGATAAGAGATCATCCGCGATGCTTGTAACAACAACTCAAACTGCCACGCATCTTGTTGCTTCACAAGTTTAAAAAAAGGAATGCCGGATAACAGTTGCTCAACATAATCCCGAGAAAGCATGGTTAGCGGTTTAATTTCCATGTTGACCCCAAAAATATAATTAACTGTAAAAGCGTTTTTGCATTCTGACAATAAAACTTAGCCGCTACCAAGTTAGATTTCAACTTTTATGATTATATTTTTATGGATCAACCCCTGCGCAAGGGTATTTATAAAAACCTCCAAACTTTACCTCGATATTAGCCTGTAAATATCATTTTATATATTATACTTGGGATTATAAGGGAGGAATCCTACGTCAAATCAAACCCTATCAACACAGAGTGAGAGAAACAACGTTATGTACTTAAAACATCAAATATCTCTTTACCTTAGTTGTGTGCTTATGGCCATCTGCATGTGCGCTAAAGCTGCGGAGCCTACGTTAAATGGCTTAGCTATTCATTCTGAGCTGGGCAAAGAACAATTTATTGGCGCTCTTTACTCTAGCGTTCCCGGCAGCGACGCTACCGCCATAGCGAGCGCTCCATCACTGCGAATGGAATTAAAGATCGTGTCACCGGAAGGCATGACGACTCGTCGCTTTAGTCGTACCTGGATAGAAGGCATGGCCATCAATAACACCCAGGCACAACTGACCGATCAAGCTGATTTTATGGTGAAGTTCGACAGTATGTTTAAAGGCCGCCTCATGCAAAATGATCATATAACATTCAGTTATGCGCAAACCAAAGGTGTTAATATTTTTGTAAATGATGTGGCGCTGGGCAATATTCCCAGTGAAAAATTCTTTTCCATGCTGTTAAGCACCTGGGTTGGCAAAGTACCACTTTCATCAGACTTTAAAGATGATGTTTTAAAATCTGGCAAAGTTAACCCCGCGTTAAAAAGTCGTTTTGATAAAATAAAGTTTACTAAAGAGCGTGCAACTGAAATTGCCGCATGGGGTAAGGTAAAAACGCCTGCTGAACTAGCTGCTGAAAAAGAAAAAGAAGCCGCGAAAAGTACTGCCGCACAAACCTCTTCTGTAGAAACAGTTAAACAATTATCCAAGGCCGAAATAGCTAAAGCAGAAGCAGCTGCTAAAGCAGAGGCAGCAAGACTAGCAGCCTTAAAAGCCGAAGAAGAAGAAGAAAAACCTGCATTAACTGCGCAAACATTGTTAGCGCGCCAATTTTATGTTTCAGATCTCTTAAGAAAAATTCGTTCCAATACTCGTTATCCAAAACGAGCACTTGAACGCAATCAAGAAGGAAGCATGCGTATTGCTGTAGTCATTAGTCGTAAGGGTGACATCATAAGCACATCATTAATTTCTGCATCACCCCATGCCCTACTTAATGATGCAGCACAGGATGCAATTGCCAAATCAGCGCCCTTCCCTGCACTACCCGACACCATTACCGGTTCAACATTTGAATTTACTGTTCCAACGACATTCACCCTACCGAAATAATTATCATTTTGTCAGGTATAAAAAAAGCCACATGTGTGGCTTTTTTTATACCTGACATAAACTACTTATTTAGCCTTACCACTGAACTGAAACAACCCGCTACGCCAGTTGATCAAGCCGTTGACGAATAACTTTTTCAATGTAATTGCGCTCCAAACCTGAATGCGAGGGCAAGCGATCCAAATGAATACGATGTAAATGCAAACAAGGCGTCGATGCATCAAGTTCGCGCAAGTCACCTTTCATTAACACCGGCAAAAAAGGATTTTCAGGTGGGCATTGTTGCTGTACGACTTTTAAACCCATTTGCAGCGGAATAGTACGATATTTGATAGGGCCGCGCTTAAAAGGTATCCGTAAAAACAAAGTGGGCTTCTCTTTAAACATACCGGGAATTATAGTCATTCCCGTCGCAGTCACTGCGGGATCATCAATTCCATTAAACGTATCATGAGGCGCATAAGGATTGGGAAGAATAACCAATTTTCGAGCCTCTTCCCGCGGAAAAAATATATTGTAGTTGGTGTAGAGTTGCTCAACCGAATTTGAAAATACACAAAGCTTATTTTCAAACCCCAACACAAAGTCGATCGCTCGCTGCCGCTGATTAAACGCGTCTAAATCCCAGACCAAATCATTATTATCTGTAGTCACGAATGGCTCTCAATCATATTCAACTCTATCACACTAAAAATGTTGCAAGTTGCCTTAAGTGTAGACAATAAATTCCAATGCGTGCCGATCTTATGATTAAGAGTAAACTACGTTTAAGATTTAATGCTCTCGAGTCGATCTAAAAACAACATCTGGATGACGCTCCAAAGTAAGCGACAAATTTACCCGCGAAGGAGCCAAATAGGTTAAATGGCCGCCGCCATCAAGCGCCAGGTTATCGCTGCATTTTCGACTAAACTCTTCCAGTTTTTTTGCGTCGCTGCAGTCACACCAGCGTGCGGTGGTGACATTGACGGCCTCATAAATTGCTTCAACTTTATATTCGTCTTTCAAGCGATAGGCTACTACTTCAAACTGCAGCACACCGACTGCTCCGACGACGATATCGTTATTGTTAAGAGGGAAAAACACCTGCGTTGATCCTTCTTCTGAAAGCTGTTGCAAACCTTTTTGTAGCTGTTTCATTTTGAGCGGATCTTTCAGGCGAATTCGACGAAATAATTCCGGAGCAAAATGCGGGATACCCGTGAACTTTAAATTTTCACCTTCCGTAAAAGTATCACCAATTTGGATGGTGCCATGATTATGGAGACCAATAATATCACCCGCCAAGGCTTCATCAACGGTACTGCGATCTCCCGCCATAAAAGTTACAGCATCTGCAATCTTGATATCCTTACCCAAGCGGACATGCCGCATTTTCATACCTTGCTGATACACACCGGAGCACACACGCATAAAGGCTATGCGATCACGATGCTTGGGGTCCATATTTGCTTGAATTTTAAAAATGAAACCACTAAATTTTTCTTCATTGGCTTCAACAACACGCACCTGTGCATCACGACCTTGCGGTGTTGGTGCCCACTCGACGAAACCATCCAACATTTCACGCACACCAAAATTGCCCAGTGCCGTACCAAAGAAAACCGGAGTCATGCGGCCAGCCAGGTATTCTTGCAAATCAAATTGATTTGTTGCACCACGCACGAAATCAATTTCAGCGCGCACATCGCTAGCGTAAGACCCCAGTAGTTTGGTGGCCTCTTCGCTTTGCAAACCTTTAATTTGCACATCATCTGGAATGGTATGTCCCATACCCTGCTGATATACATGAATAGTGTCGGTATAAAAATTGTATACACCCACAAATTCTTTACCGCTGCCCAACGGCCAGTTAATGGGTGCCGCAGAAATTTTTAACACCTCTTCAATTTCATCCAGCAGCTCAACAGCACCTCGGCTTTCGCGATCCATTTTATTGATAAAGGTTAGAATAGGCGTATCACGCAAACGGCAAACTTCCATTAATTTAATCGTGCGATCTTCAACACCCTTGGCGCAATCGATCATCATTAACACCGAATCAACCGCAGTTAGTGTGCGATAGGTATCCTCGGAAAAGTCTTCGTGCCCAGGGGTATCCAACAAATTAACCACACGGCCTTTGTAAGGAAACTGCATAACCGATGAAGTTACCGAAATCCCACGCTCTTGCTCCATTGTCATCCAATCAGATCTGGCGTGAGGGCCACGCTTGCCTTTTACAGAGCCCGCGATTTGAATTGCATTCCCCCAAAGCAACAACTTTTCTGTGACTGTAGTTTTACCGGCATCCGGGTGGGAAATAATGGCAAACGTGCGACGCTTGGCGAGTTCAGTTTTTAGATTAATCATAAAATTTAAAATCGTTGTTAATAAGTTGGCAAAAAGACGGCAATTATAGCCTAGTCAGTTGCTTAGATGTTGCGCTGAATGAAGTGGGGAAATTATACATAAGTGAATATGCAACTATCAAAAACGTTTTGTCGCAATAGGTTATAAAAACTTTACAGCCACATTATTCTTGCGCATCTGTTGCAGCATCTACTTCTTTTTGCGTCATAATTTGCGGCGCGGCATCATCGGAAGACAAAATAAAATCCTTGCTATTTATACCTTTCCCGCCATTGCTAAGAGCATCTGCAACCGTTTTCTTTAAGACAATAATGGCAATGCGGCGATTGATAGGATCATCCGTTTTATCAATTAAAAAAGGTGACGCTGACCCCATACCTTGCACGGTCGCTACTTTATTTTCGGGGTAACCTCCGGCCAATAAAGCTCGCCTTGCTGCGTTAGCACGATCTGCCGAGAGTTCCCAGTTGGTGTATGCCGCACCTGTACCATAAGGCGTCGAATCTGTATGTCCCGTAATACTGATTTTATTTTGGACCTTGTCTAAAAGTGGTCCCAATGCGTTGAGCACAGCTTCAGAATAGGATCTTAACTGGACACTGCCTGAATCAAACATGGGGCGCTGATCCTTGTCGACAATTTGAATACGTAAACCGAGTGCGGTGAAATCAATCAAAATTTGATCTTTGATTTCCTGGAATATTTCGTTCTCTTTAATCTGCGCTTCCATCTTCGCTTGCAAGTCATCCAGCTGCTCCTTTTCAATACGCTCTAATTCTTTTTTTATTTTTATTTCGTTAATGTCTGTCGCAGTACCTGGCTGACGACTATCTTCAGTGTAATCATGATTCTTTTGTTTTTCGGACAAAGGATCAGTGTCGCTTGTGTCTAATAGCGGTTGATCCATGTCCACCAATCCAGAATTTACGCCACCCAGGCCGAGATTGTATTGGCTCGTGGGATCCATAAAATAACCTGAAATAGCTCTTTGCTCATCTTTGGTAGTACTTCCCAACAACCACATTAATAAAAAAAATGCCATCATAGCGGTCATAAAATCCGCCAGCGCCACCTTCCACCCACCGCCATGATGGCCATGGCCATGACCTTTTTTCTTTTTAATAATGATCGGTTGCTGCGCGCCCTTTTCCATTATCAAAGTCCTTTATTTTTTAGCACGATATTGTTCTTCGAGCTCTTTAAAACTAGGTCGAACACTGTGATAAAGAACTTTACGACCAAACTCCACCGCAATTTGCGGCGGCACACCATTCATGGATGCGACTAAACAAGCTTTGATGCAGTTATAAAAGTGCGCCTCATCACGATTTTTATGGTTTAGGTAAGATGCAAACGGGCCAATAAAACCATAAGCAAACAAAATACCTAATAATGTACCTACCAGTGCAGCCGCTACTGAATGGCCTAGCTCAGCAGGTGGGCCACCTAACTTACCCATAGTAATGACAATGCCCAAAACTGCCGCCACAATTCCAAAACCTGGCAAGCCATCTGCTGCTGCTGTAATGGCTCCCGGAACTAGCGCAGCTTCTTGATGATGACCTTCCAACTCTTGATCAATAAGCGCTTCCAACTCATGAGGAGCCATATTGCCCGCGACCATAATGCGTAGATAATCGCAGATAAATTCAATAACATGATGATCCTTCAGGAGCGAAGGGTAATTAGAAAAGATGGGACTGGCTTCAGGCTCTTCAATATCACCTTCAATCGCCATTAAACCTTCGCGACGTGTTTTATTAAAAATATCGTACAACAAGGTTAATAACTCTAAATAACGCAATTTGTTATATTTTGATGGCGTCATAAGTGCGCCGGCAGATTTAAACACACCAATTGATATCGATAGAGGGTTACCGATAATCATCGCACCCAAGGATGCACCACAAATAATGAGCACCTCAAGTGGCTGGTACAGCGCCATTATCTGCCCACCGTGCAAGGTAAAGCCGGCAATGATGCACCCGAACACAACGATGATTCCAAGAATGATATTCACGCACACTTCCTCTAGGACGCATTACAAAACCATGATTCGCTTTGAGTATAGGTTGTATCGTTTGAGGTTCAAGCGCAAAAAACGAATTCATCAATTCAGGAAAATAAGCTCGGCATCATTTAATATACAGCAGCGAAAGCACTCGATATCCCTCATAAGTGGACTTTACATCTACCTTTAAAGTAAATTCACAATCGTAGATAGCTATAGCTTAGGCATTACCCAATCACTTCACCGGTGGACAGCTTTATGAAAATTACCGATTTAAACCAAACGACACAAACAGCTCTTGAAGCTGCGGTACTACGACGTCTTATTGCCCATCTAAGCACACGCACGGACGTTCAAAATATTGAATTAATGAATCTCGCGGGATTTTGTCGCAATTGTTTGAGTAAATGGTATGTAGCCGCAGGCAATGAACAAGGAATTGCGCTGGATTATGAAGATGCGCGTACGCGCGTATACGGAATGCATTATGAGGACTGGAAACAACAGTATCAAACACCGATTACAGAACAGCGAGACACTTTGGTTAAAAAAGAGGATTAATCGTTTTAAAATACCAGCGAAATGCCAAAAGTAATTTCGCTTAAAAACTCCAGATAGAAAAATCCCATCGCCTGTTTATTTTATTTTTAAGCGGTAAGCGGTTACCGAATTTTTTGCAAAGTTAGGTACATACACTGTTTTGGTTTCTTTATCATAACCAATATCGGCAGCATTAATTTTTGTTTGCTGAGTGTCCAGTAGTAAATCCAGATGGCCATTAATATCTACGTAGTAGATCAAACCCGCCCAGCAAGAAACAATAAATCCATCGCGGCCAAGGCTTTCAATACCGTCAATAGGCTGTCCAAATCCTGATGCTAGCGGTAAACGAGTTTTATTACTATCAACCAATAATAAATGAGTGCCTGCACCTACGGCTAAATTGTTACCCACAAATTTCAAACCATTAGCACCGTCAACTTTATCAAGATATATATCAACAGCTACACCTTGAATTCGGTAAATTTTGTTAGTGCGAGTGTCAGATACAAACACCACACCCTGCTTATCTATAGCAACATCATTTAAAAATAATGAACCGGCAACCGGAATTTTTTTCTCGACTTTGGCTTTTTTAATATTAATAACAACGATTTCATTAATGTCTGCCACATACAGCTTACCTTCAAACACCGCCATTCCTTTGGGCGCATTGAGACCCGTTACCCAATCTGGCGCAAGCAGTTCACCGCTTTCAGTCATTTTGGCAATGCCACCTTTGCCATCAACACCCACCGCATCGCCATCAATTTGCGACACTAATAGATAGCTAGACTTTTCGTCATGATAATAAAGTACAGATTCGGGCACCTTTAAACCTTCCGTTAACCACAGTTTTTCTAACGAAGGCTGAGCTTGTGCGAGATTGAAAGTCCAAAATATTAAAATAATTGCCAGCGGAAGTCGTTGGATAATTTTCACCTTAGCGCCCCTTAATGTTTCATTACACCGGACGTTATCATGTAAATGTAGCCTAGTAAATCGCTTTTCTAACTTGTAAATTGAATAACGACAATTGTTAATTGTTGGATTTAAAATTTTCTGTTGGCCACGAAGACGAGTCCATTGCATTATCTGGCCCAACTGACTCGCGCCATGACCAACATTTGCCCAACTTTAAAAAGAAATTACATTTTGAGCCAGGGATATCAAACACTAGGATATAGAGAACTAAAGGCATTATGAATAGCTTTACCTCTAACCTTGCAAAGATCACAATGGCACGATTTAAAATAACGCAAATCAGAAGTGCGTATTTCCAAAGAATAGGCGTGTTACCAGCTATTTAGCTGCGACCTAAATATCCCGATTAGAACAAATAATGATGATTTAAGTAATCTGTGAAGTGGAAAACAGGCATGAGCCAATCGCTATCACATAAGAAATTTTTCAATATCACGGAGACGTTTTAATGGTTACCGCGCTAAGCAATAGCAAAATATTTACGGGCAGAGAATGGTTAAGCCAGCATGCAATTATTATTGAACATGAGAAAATTATTGCGCTGTGCCATGAAAATAGCTTACCTGAAAAAATTGACCTGCATATAGATTTACAAGGACATCGATTAATTCCCGGGTTAATCGATACCCAGGTCAACGGTGGTGGTGGTGTATTATTTAATGATGCACCAACTTTGGCAACACTGCGAACTATGGGTGCAGCACATCGCCAGTATGGTACTACGGGGTTTTATCCCACGTTAATTAGCGATGAGATAAGCGTAATGGAAAAAGCCATTGATGCTGTTGCCAGCGCGATTGCTGTAAAAGTGCCAGGGGTTTTGGGTATTCATTTAGAAGGTCCGTTTTTAAACCCCGAGCGCAAAGGAGTTCACAATGCAGAAAAATTTAAAATTATTGATGATGATGCATTGCGATTGCTTTGTTCATTAAAAGTGGGCAAAACCTTAATAACCATAGCACCGGAATTAACTACACCGGAAATCATTACCCGCTTGGTTAACGCAGGCGTTATTGTTGCAGCTGGTCACAGTGCTGCTAACTACGAACAAACTAAAATAGCAATTAACGCAGGCCTGACTAGCTTCACACATTTATTTAACGCAATGACACCGCTCACCAGCCGTGAGCCCGGCATGGTAGGTGCAGCATTAGAAAATGAAAACACCTGGTGCGGCATTATTGCGGATGGTTTTCATGTGCACCCTGCCACCCTAAAAATTGCGCATGCGGCAAAAACAAAAGGCAAGATGATTCTAGTTACTGATGCAATGCCAAGCGTAGGCGCTATCGATAAATCATTTATGCTAAATGGCGAGATAATCCGCAGCGAAAATGGTCGCCTGGCCACTGCGAATGGCACTCTCGCCGGATCAGATTTAAATATGCTCGCAGCAATAAAAAATACAGTAGAAATGGTTGGCATTAAGCTGGACGAAGCGATTCGCATGGCAAGCATCTACCCTGCAGCCATGATGGGGATTGCAGAGACATACGGCACAATTGAAGTAGGTCAAAACGCGAGTATGATTTTAATTGATGAAGATTATAAATTACTGCGGAGTTGGATCGATGGAATAGAAGATAACACAAAATAAAACCGCCGCGCTCCATACACATAAATACATGCAATAGCTTTCCCAACTTTTAGCGCTTAGCTACTGCGCTCTTGCAATTGCTGCACCTTCTTTAATACCAGCTAACAATGAAGCCAGATAATAAATGCGCGCAATTGAATTATTTCTGTTTAACAAGATTAATTTTAGTATGCTGATAGACACTTAGTGTCAAGGTGAGAAACAACCCTGGATATAGATTTCACAGGCACTGACAACCTGGCGTCCTTACCCATAATATTCATTAAAATTAAAGCTCTCATATTACCGCAGGGATTGCAATAGATTGCTTTTACTTGGTCAAACCCACAATCATTTACGTAAATTTCATCGCCTTCTTTTATTGCTTCACGACTTCCAGCCATGCTTGCTTGCATCTCAGCATTGGCTTTTACTTCAGCGATTAATCGCTCTGAAACAGTGGCGTATCTATCGCCAAACTTAACGAAATTAGCCACGCCTACAGTGGATAAAACGGGAGTGATTGACTGAACTTCAGGATCCACATTGATAAATACATATCGCGGAAATAAGGATTCGCTGGAGATGGAATTCTGACATCCCATTTTGGCTTTTATCACATTAATTGTCGGCCTAAAAACATCAAAACCTCGCCTTATTAAATTCGCTTCAGCTCGAATGTCTTGTTTAGGTTTGCAATAAATCAAAAACCAGGTTCCCATTTTATTTTCCTTATACAAAGGTTAGCAATTTTACCGTCATGCGGACGAAAAGAATAACCAGGCAGAACACCATAGAAATGGCGTCTGCCAGAGCAAGTTATGAGGGTTAACGGGCTAATTATTTTGTGCCTCAACTCCTTGTATCCCCCTCGCACACCGTGAACTGGTGTCGACCATTTCCTTGGCCGGCAAGATAATTTATCTTGCTCACGGTCCCTGTGTGCACCTGTTACAGTGACTAGGTTACGTATTTCAGAAAGAAATGGATGTGTATTAATGCCGAGGGGATTTGTGAAATATTCACGTTTAGCGCGCAGGATTTCAATTTGTGACTAAGGGCGGTCTTGCAACGAAATTGCGGGATGGGCTGATATACTGATTTAGTGTTAGCTCAGTTAAATGAGCAATGATAGCTGATCAATTATTCGGTAAAAATACGGTAGGTTTTATTACACTCATTGCATCTGCTACAACTATAGACAGCTACCAACTCAATCGACTTTGACTAAGTGGCAACAAATTTTAAGGATGCATACACAACAAAGTAGCCGCAGATTCTGTTTGCAAACTAGTGAGTATCCGTAAGCTGGTGGCGGAATCCAGCGCACCCAGACTTTCATCGAGTAATAGGAAATCAGGTTTTTGTAGCAGCGCCCGCGCTAGATAAACACGGCTGCGTTCCCCCTGGGATAATTGCCAACCCATCTCGCCAACTGATTGCAAAATACCGGCTGGCATTTTGTTAAGCAACGGCGTTAAGCCGAGTTTGTCACATACAGTGATTGCTTCGTCTAGATCTTGCTGGCTGGGCGGCCAATTGCGACCAAACAATAAATTAAACAGCAGGGTTGCGCTAAATAAATAATTCTCGTGATATTGCGGTACCCAGCAGATTTTTTTTCGCCAGTATTGATGCCCCAGAGTTTGCAAATCGCGATCATTACAGAGTATCCAGCCCTGCTGTGGACTTGCCTGGCCGGCTAACAGCGCCAACAAAGTCGATTTGCGCTGCCCGATTCACCTTGGAGCAAATACTGCTGTCCCTTCTGCAGCTGCATAGTCACACCTTGCAATATAGATTTAGTGGGAGCATAGCTATAGGAGACCTGATTTACCGCCAAGGTTGATCGGGAAACTTGCGGCTCGCTAGTATCGAGTGGCGCTAGATTGGCTTGAGGATTTTGCCTTAGTAGATCTTGATTTTCCTGCCACGAATGCTAGCTACGCACCAGTTGTTGGCAGCTATCGGCCACGCTATGCCACGCCTGCCAAACCATTAAAGTAACACCCAACAAAGCAGCGAGTGGCGCAATTGCCAAGTCAGAAAACATAATCGCAATGCATAAGATAGCGCTGGCACTAATTAACCATAAACTCTCGACGGGCTACATCATGCAGATGTAATTATCTGTCAGTCGATCTGAAGTTAAGGACGAATGACGAATGACGAATGACGATAAAATTATGGCGCACAAATTTCAGCATAACTTTATAGCCCATTTAAAAAACCAGCACGACCTTATGTACTGGTCCTTTTCGAAACAATTAATTATTAGTTCTCCCTTTTTATAATCATAGGTGGATCAAGTTCGCGGCCATTTACACGAATAGCATAGTCAAATGTTAAAGAGTCGTTTTTACGAAACTCCTCTACAAATTCTGCTTGCTCCAAAATACCTTCAGGAATTTTAATTGCTACAGTACCACCGGCGGATTTGTTTTCCACCCTACCATTTGGTGTTTTCTTATTTTTAAAAACGATGGCAAATTCATCCGGCCCAGCAAAAAGTGCTGTTTGCCCTGGGTATAACACAATGTCTTTAAAACTTTCTTTAGGGATACCATTTTTATCAAGAGAGACACCGATAACTACAGTATTTGTGCCGGGTAAAGCGTAACCAGTGCGAAGCTTGTCAGGTTTGCAATCAATAGATGCACAACCGCCCAATATTGCTAGAACAGTTACTATGATCGTTAATTTAATATAATGCATTCAATCCTCCTAGTTAAGGTAAAGTTTCTATTTCTGCTGAGCCATTAAATCGTTAAATCTTGTTTCCTTTAAAACAGAAAAATCCGGGTCAGCAAGCAGCAATTTAACGGAATATTCCGTTTCAAGCAAACTCTTAGCATATTTTCGAATTTTTTCATCATTAGATTCAGTTACTGCAATTCTCAGATGAGCATAGAGCGCTTCTGTGCTCTCAGGATCTAACGTGTCTGCAACTGCCATCATTTCATTGGCTTTCGATACCTCGCCGAAATATGCCCGTGCTCTCGCCAAGTATTGGTAGCTTCTGGCAATATTGGGGTTAATATTTATTTCTTCATTGGCCAATCTGATGGCGCGCTTAAAGTATTCATCTGCCAATTGTTTTTTTGCAGGAATAAATTTGTAGGCATCGGCGATACACACCATCCATTGATAATTTTCAGGTTCAAGTCGAATTGCCTTTTCAAACATATCAACCGCTTTTTGATATTCACCTGAAGAATAATACATGCCTCCCGTATTGGCGAAAATAGAACTAGTGGGCTCTATTTGCGCAGCCTGTTCAAATGCTAACGCGGCTTTTTTAAATTCATTTTTATAGAAATAATTAATTCCTATGTTATTCAATGAGAAAATATGCCCTGCTGCAAATTCTAAAACCTTATTGTAATTATTAATTGCTTCATCATAACGGCCATTTCGTGTTAAAAAATATCCATAGCCTTCATATGCTTTCCAGTTTTTTGGTGCAAGATTGATCGTTTCAATGTATAACTCTTCAGCTTTCTTTTTATCTCCCGTCAAATCGTAAACACTAGCCAATACCACCGCTGTAGTCACTGCATATTTGTCAACTAACATTCCTTTTTCTAATACTTCAATTGCCTTTTGGTATCTGTTTGTATCACGATAAATTGCACCAATAGCTTTATATGTAATTGCTGATTGTTCATCCTGCTCGAGCGCTAGCAAGCAATAGCGCTCGGCATCACTCAGCCAACTAGCTGAACTTGTCAGTTCATATTTTTTCCAATAAGCATTGCACAATCCTGTGTTTGCTAACGCAAATCTGGGATCATGTAGTAATGCAGCATTAAAGCGCTGTATAGCCTCATCAGTATTTTCATGAGAGGTTGGTTTTCCCAGATACTCCTGTCCCCGCAAATAGTAGTCATAGGCTGTAATATCCCCCGTCAATTTCAATGGTGCAGGCCGAAAATTTTGCAATTTAAATTCATACGCCAAATTTTTTGCAATTTCCCCCACCAATCTATCCTGTAAAATAAAAATATCTTGATAAGCACCATCCAATTTCCCTCCGGCAATTTGCACATTGCCTTCACGTCTAAATATACGATAAACAATTCGTAAATTTTCACCAATTTTTTGTACGCTGCCTTCA
>JAZKFX010000059.1:0-7043 GCA_040386215.1 Pseudomonadota bacterium | reverse complement strand
GGTTTCTATCACCCTTAGCAAACGTTGGCAAAATGGCATTAACTTCCTATCTCATGCAAACATTATTTGGCCTGCTATTGTTCTTTAGTTTTGGCCTCGGCCTTTTTACCAAAACAACACCTGCTATTAACGCGCTTATTAGCATCGGCATATTCGGCTTGCAAATTATTTTTAGCCATTGGTGGCTTAAACGTTTTCACTACGGGCCCATCGAATGGCTGTGGCGCTCTGCTACCTTTCTGAAACCACAGAAAATGCTGAAAACTGATATTCCACATACAACAACCCAGATTTGGCAGTTGGACCAACCCAGCTCCAAGTGTCTGGCAAAATCGGAGAAAGGGTTTGATCAGTAGCTCACCGGACTTTTAAGCCATAACCCACTGGATTAAAGAATGTCGGCAATAATGTTCAACTCTTTACCTTTTGTGTTGGGTGTAGTTGCAGAGCATTGTACAATGGCGGCCAACTTATTCCGGTGGAAGATCATCCATGAACGAACCAAAGACAACGCATTTTGGCTACGAGCAAGTTGCCGTCGAAAAAAAAGCTGCGCGTGTGGCTGATGTATTCCACTCGGTAGCAGCCAAATATGACTTAATGAACGATTTAATGTCTGCCGGTGTGCACCGCTTATGGAAACGATTCACCATTGAAGCCTCAGCGGTACGTGCCGGTCATAAAGTGCTGGATATTGCGGGTGGCACTGGTGATCTGAGTTATCAATTTGCAAAGCTCGTGGGCAAGGATGGTCAGGTAATTCTTGCCGATATTAACTCCTCCATGCTCAACGTTGGCCGGGATCGCTTAATCGACCGAGGCGTAGCAGGCAACATCCAATTTGCCCAAGCCGATGCGCAATACCTGCCCTTTCCCGACAACACCTTTGATTGCATCACCATCGCCTTTGGCTTGCGCAACGTTACCGATAAAGATTTAGCCCTGCGTTCAATGCTGCGAGTGCTAAAACCTGGCGGCCGTCTTCTAGTGTTGGAATTCTCCAAACCGCAGCACAGCGTGCTCGAAAAAGTCTACGATACCTACTCGTTTAAATTGTTGCCAATGATTGGCAAACTCGTCACCAATGATGCCGACAGCTATCGCTATTTGGCGGAATCGATTCGCATGCATCCCGATCAAGAAACCCTAAAAGGCATGATGAGTGACGCAGGCTTTGTAAACACCGAATTTCATAATATGACCGGTGGCATTGTGGCGTTACACAAAGGTATAAAACCTTAAGAAAAACTTAACAAGAATCTCCTTGTGCGGCGCAAAGGGGAACTTGCACATTTGAATATTCAACAAGAGATACATTAATGGATCCGATGTTTATTACGGCAGCATTTGCCAGCGCTGAAAAAGTGATTAACACGGCGCTCAATTATGACCCTGCTACACGTATAGCGCTTGGCAAACTTGCACCGCAAGTGCTATCAATAAAATTAGCTGTGCCAGAAATGTGTATCTATGTTGTACCCACGGACGATGGCATCTGCTTGCTGGGTCACTACGAAGGTGACGTTACTACGCAAGTACAAGGAACAGTTCCGGCATTAATGTCATTAATAAAAAGTGACCGAGTGAATCTCAAAGACAGTGGCGTTCAAGTCATTGGCAGTTCAATTTTTTTAGCAGACCTGCAACATATTCTGAAAAATCTCGATATCGACTGGGAGGAAATGTTAAGTCAAATCTTCGGCGATATTATTGGTCACCAGGGCGCCGAATTAATTCGCAATAAAATGCACTGGGCAAAAGATCGTGTCAGTAATGTCACCCGACTTACCAGCGAATTTTTAACTGAAGAATTACAAGCCTTACCAAGCAAAGCTGAGGTTGCTTACTTTAATCAGCAGGTAGATGAGGTTCGGCTTGGCGTGGATAGAATTGAAGCGCGCATTAATCAAATGCTGCAAAAACATTTACAGCCATAATATAAACTGAAGCTTTGCCACTTGTAACGCGCGGATCCGCACGCGCATCAGGCAAGGCCTTCAAATTTAAGAGCGCATGCAATAGTGATTATTATTTTTCGTCTTGTAAAAATTCTGCGTGTTTTTCTGCGCTATCGTCTTGACACCTTATTACCGAAACAGCATTTGCCGTTGCGGGTTAAGATATTTTTATTACCTTGCCTGTTATTTCCCGCCTCCACATTAAATCGTGGCGAACGCTTGCGTCGTGCGTGCGAAGAGCTGGGGCCCATATTTGTAAAATTTGGCCAGTTGCTTTCAACTCGCCCGGATCTTGTCCCTGCCGATATCATTGCCGAACTAAATTATTTGCAAGATCAGGTTCCACCTTTTGCTAAAGAAGATTTTCGCAATATGGTTGAGCTTGCACTGGGCGATTCTATAGAAAATATTTTTAACGATTATGACGCTGAACCTCTGGCCTCTGCCTCAGTAGCACAGGTTCACGCCGCAACCTTAAAAAATGGCCGCAAAGTGGTGATTAAAGCGATTCGACCGGGAATTGAAAATATAATCGCACAAGACGTGGCCTTATTGTTAACAATGGCTCGCCTGTTAGAGCGCTTCAGTGTTGAGGGTAGACGTTTGCGCCCAGTCGAAATCGTGCAGGATTATCGCACCACTATTTTCGACGAGCTGGATTTACAACGTGAAGCCGCCAATGCGTCGCAATTGCGCCGCAATTTTTCCAACTCCAATTTGCTCTATGTACCAGAAGTTTTTTGGGATTACACGCGCAATAACATCATGGTGATGGAACGAATTTACGGCATTGCGGTTACCGATATTGATGCGCTCACCGCACAAAATACCGATATGAAAAAACTCGCTGAGCGTGGCGTAGAGATTTTCTTCACCCAGGTGTTTGAACATAATTTTTTCCACGCCGACATGCACCCGGGCAATATTTTTGTCTCTCGGGATCACCCCGAATTACCACAATACATTGCCATAGATATGGCAATAATAGGTTCGCTCACGCGCGCTGACCAATATTATTTAGCGCGCAACTTGCTGGCGATGTTCCGTCGCGACTATCGTCAAGTTGCTGAGCTGCATATTCAAAGTGGCTGGGTACCAGCACACATTCGCGTAGAAGAGCTGGAAGCCGCCATTCGCACCGTGTGTGAACCTATTTTTGAAAAGCCATTAAAAGAAATTTCTTTCGGCCATGTGTTATTAAATTTATTCCGCACTGCACAACGCTTTGAAATGAATGTACAACCACAATTGGTATTGTTGCAAAAAACCTTGTTGAATATCGAAGGCTTGGGACGGCAGTTATATCCCGACCTTGACTTGTGGAATACCGCGCACCCGTTTTTAGAACGCTGGCTAAAAAATCGCTTCCATCCCAAGAGCTTATGGGGCGAGCTCAAACGTTATGCACCAGAATGGATGGAGAAATTTCCACAAGTACCGCAACTTGTATTTAACAGCTTGCAACAGTTGCAGAACATTGGCCAGCTTGCGCCAGAGTTGCACAAAGCCGCACAGCAATTACAAAAACGTAATAAACCGTTTATTCGCACTCATTGGCTAGCACTTATTATTTTTGGTTTAGCCGTTGTAGTTGCCAATCCTGCCATTAATCATTGGCTAAATGAATCATGGCAGGCGCTACATTTTTCCACTCCAAGCATTATTCTAGGTTTGCTGGGATTGGCGATTATCTTAAAAAGAAAATAGATGTAAACAATATAATCTACACAGAATAATTTTCAGGATTGATGTTTTAGATTGCGTGTTGCAGCGGAAATTTTATTCAGCGGTAATTTCGGTGATCTATCCGCAAACAACAATCCGTTTGCTTCCTGAAAGGTATCGGCAAATTGCGTGTAGCAGAAGCCGCTGAACATCGCAGTATCATTTACCACTTCTAACAGTTCGCGATAGCAGGTGTAATATTCCTCATCCGAAAATGCTTGCGCATACCCCCATATTTCCTGATCGTGCTTTTTTCTTTTTTTTGCGTAAGCGATGCCACCAAATTCGGTTAAGACAATGGGCTGCCCGCGGTGAGGATAACCATCAAGAGTCAGTATTCTTCCTCCCGGCCTGCGCCGATCAAATAAGTCCTGTTGCCCGGAGGATCCATAACGTGCGCCCAGGGTTTGTGGATTTGTATCGTAATCATGAATACCAATTAAATCTGTCGCAGATGCCTCCCATCCATCATTGCCAATAACAGGCCGCGTTGGATCAAAGGTGCGAGTTAAATGATAGAGCGCTTCCACTGCGTTTCGATGTGCCTGGGTCGAAGTTAAATTAGGTACACCCCAGGATTCATTAAAGGGTACCCACACAATAATACAAGGATGACTGTAGTCACGGTCAATCACTTCCGCCCACTCACGTACCAAACGTTTTACCGATGTTGAAGTAAAACGGTACGCAGAAGGCATTTCCTCCCACACCAACAAACCAAGTTTATCGGCCCAATAAAGATAGCGTGGGTCTTCAATTTTTTGATGTTTTCTAACTCCGTTGAAACCCATTGCTTTGGCAAGTTCGACATCGCGGCGCAAGGCTTCATCGGAAGGTGCGGTTAATAATGTATCCGGCCAATAACCTTGATCAAGCACCAGCCGCAAAAAATAGGGCCGCCCATTAAGCATAAATCGATCGCGGCTAACATGGGCTGAGCGCAATGCAGTGTAGGAATAAACCCTGTCTATTATTTCGTTATTGCGCCATAAATAAATTTCTGCATCAAGTAAAGTGGGACGCTCGGGGCTCCACAACAATTCATTGCGTGAGTCATCGATCCCTGGATCTGAAAGACTAATTTTTCTCGATGCCTCATTGCCAATCACTCGGTAATAATCATCCGCTAATAATTTTCCGTGATGAAAAATTTTTACTTGAATGGTGTGATCGCACCTGAGATCACCACCAATAGTTGTATCACAGCCAATTTCAAAGCCATCAAAATTTGGTGTCCAACGAATTTTTTGGATGTAAGTGGAAGCAACGCATTCAAGCCAAACGGTTTGCCAAATTCCGGTAGTGCGCGGATACCAAATTGAATGCGGTTCTAATTGCCAATCCTGTTTACCGCGGGGTTTTGCCAGGTCATGTGGATCGTCTTCCGCATGCACTGTTATTACATGATTTTCAGCAGCACCGACCGCATGCGTAATGTCAGCAGAAAAAGGGGTATGACCACCTTCATGCTCCACCACTAAATGTCCATTCACCCAAACGCGCGCGCGATAATCTACGGCACCAAAATGTAATATCACTCGCTGATTGTTTGCTACTAGTTGGAATTGGCGTTGATACCAGCACGCGTAATGATAGCCACGATCACCTATTCCGCTTGCTTTTGATTCAGGAGGATAAGGAACAATAATTTCAGATGTCCAACTAATTTCGTCAGATAAATTCTGAAATTGATTGTCGTTGTCGAACGCAAATTTCCATTTTCCATTCAATGAAAACCAGTTTTCTCTCACCAATTGTGGACGTGGATATGCAAAATTGCTGTCAGCCATTTTAGGCTCCTGTCAGTTAATTCTATATTTTTATTAATTTTCCAGAAAATAATTTTAACAACTCAAATAGAAAAAAAAGTTCGTCAGCGTACAGAGATAACCCGGTTTCGTAATTCATTATAATTTCCATAGGGTATAAAAAATTATATGTAATTGTAAAATATTCATTAGGAATATTTTTTGTTTTGATGATAAGTGTGCCTTACTAACTGACGTATCTCATCAGTTATTTGTTAAACAAAAACTAATTAGTTCCAAGTTAAAAAAATTTAAATTCATTGCGAGCAACGTACAGCGGAGCGGAGAAGTAACGTGAATTCATTGCCGAATATAAACAGCGTCTATCCATCTATGTTGACCACTTCGCCATTTAGCACTTTTTGGCAAACAGGCTATGAAGGTGCAGATCATGTAACTCGAGCACAACAGCCGCTGTCGATGAATGCATCTACAGGACACTTGAAGAATACTAATGAAGATTATTTGTTGTTGCATGAGTTCGGAATTAAAACAGTTCGTGAATCTTTGGGCTGGCGTTTGGTAGAAAAAAATGGTCAATTCGATTTTTCAATTGCATTACCGCGCGCGCGCGCAGCACACGAATTAGGCATACAAATTTGTTGGACTTTATGCCATTACGGCTGGCCTGACGACGTTGATGTTTTTGCATCAGAATTTGTAACGCGCTTCGCTCAGTTTTGTCGTGCGGCAGCAGAATTTTTAGCGCCTTATGCGCAATCACCGCCAGTTTATTCCCCCATCAACGAAATTTCTTTTACCAGCTGGGGCTTGTCAGTCCATTTATTCCATTGCAAAAACATGCATGACCCCCGCGCGCAAACTGAAGCCAAGCGCCAGCTGATACGCGCAACCATTGCCGGTTGCGATGCCATCAGGGAAGTCAGTCCTGAAGCCCTGTTTTTGCACTGCGACCCCATCATTTATGTTGTACCACCAGCAGACCAGCCTGGCTGGGCCCAATGGGCAAAAGATTGGACTGCAGCACAGTATGAAGCTTGGGACATGCTAACTGGACGGTGCGAGCCTGAGCTCGGTGGACACCCGCGTTATCTGGATGTGGTTGGGGCTAATTATTACCACGACAATCAATGGGAATGCGGAACTCACGCCAAGCTGTGGTGGCATCTCGGCGATTCCAGACGCAAGCGCTTACACACTATGTTGGCAGAGCTCTACGCGCGCTATCAACGACCTATTTTAATTGCGGAAACCAGCCATGTTGGCAGTGGCCGCGGCATCTGGATTCGACAGGTGGCCGAGGAAATAGCCTTCGCCATCCGAAAGGGAGTCAACTGTGTCGGGATTTGTCTCTATCCTGGAATCGATAGACACGACTGGGAAAACGATATTTTTTGGCATCACAGCGGATTATGGGACGTCGATACCAACTCAAAAAACTTGACTCGAGTGGTATCTCCCTCTTATTCAGAGGGCTTACGGCAAGCACAGCGATTAATCCAAATCACTCAATCAAAAATGAATGTCCGAGATGGACTGTGGATTCAACCGGTCAACGCAACACTATAATCTTTTTAAAATAAAAGAGAGG